>JBGVDD010000001.1:0-4937 GCA_045119215.1 Lachnospiraceae bacterium
GTAATTTTCTAACTCCATATCGTATAGACTCTTCAGATCCATATGCTCATTTAATATCTTCTGATGTTCATCTAAAGCACGAATTAAATAGCTTTCGATTTCCTTTAGATGTTTTAAGCTATCTTCATCCTCTTTCGACAAGGTTTTCACATCTATCTCCTGTTCTTCAAATTCCAGCACACGCTTTTGAACCATTTCTTTGTGAGCCTTGAATTTTTGTCTGGTTTCTTCTATGGTATGTATATTTTCTTCCATGATTTCCCGGTATTCCTCTACCGAATATGCCAAGGCATTCTGTCTTATTCTCGCCATTGCCTCCTGGATTTTCTGTGTCTGAATCCTTAACTGGTCAAATACATTTTTAATATCATTTACCGCACGTCCATAATCCGCCCGCTCCAAATGAAGCTTAAACAGCATTTCATGGACGGTAAGCTTTAAATTGTTTTCCAGTTCCATGGTAGAGAGAATCATATTATACCCGTCTTCTGTGAGGTAATAGGATGTTCTTCGAATTCCGTTATCCAAATACACAATTCTGTTTCCGATATAGTTGATATGAATGTCTGTGTACTCCTTATTTTCATAATCATATGATTTAAAATACATGGCACTTCCTGAATTACTCAAAACCACATTCACAATAAAATCTGCTAACTCATTTAAGTCATCATAGGAATATTTATTTTTGTAATAGCGGTCATTCACTGTACCGATAAATTCTGCAATATCATCTATGGTACAGTTTTCTTCTCTCAAAGAAGACTCCATCAAAAACAGCAGCACTGTAAAAATCCAGTTCACCTGCTCATCCGTAGTTTCGATACCATATTGTTTCCATGTGGTTTTAAAAAAACTGTTGTTCATAAGTACCGCATATCTGCCGGCACTTTTCATTCTTTTAGGAAAATCCTTTAAAAAATCCATACTTAATAATCACTCTCATTCAATATTTCCTGTGGAATATATTTTCCAGTTTCTAACACTTTCTTTATTTCTTTCTGCATATCTGTGGAGAAGTTTTGGAGAAATTCTGCCCCGGCATTTTTATTTTGCCCTGCCTTGCTATCTGGCAGTTCCCTGTATCCTATGTCTTTGGCCTTTTTTACCATTTTTTCATAGGCTTTTGTAAAAAGAAGAATTTCTGTCTGCTTCTCATACTGCTTTTGCAAATGCTCATAAATGAGAATCCCTTCATAATCTAAGTCACCAAAATAGTAAACCTTGTTCTGCTTATGAGCAAAGTACGGCTCTACACAGTTTACAAAATCATCAAAGGATTTATAAATACTCTTCCCGCCTCCATATATAAGCGTTCCCACACTTAAACCTAATATATTGTCACTGCTATGAATTAAATGTTTGCGCATACTATAAAAAGTATCTTTATTTTCTATGATTAAAAAATTCTGAGGTGTTTGTTTTTTATGGGAATAATAAGACATTGGTTCTGATGTTTCATAAAAATTCAATGTTTGGGGGCAAACTCCAAGATGCGTAAGCAGCTTGCGCCCATTTTCTCTGTCTAAAAATTTCTCCCGATGAAAAATCTGAAAGCTTCTCTCATTTATGGTAACCGGGGTTTCTAACAGTTCTTTATTTTTCATAAGATACTCGCTGAGCAGACACACATATTTGCCATCTTCCATATAATTTTGGGGATTTTTTTGATAATATGTGGTGTCAAGAAGGGGGCTTAAACGATAGCGCAGTTCTTCATATACTTCTGTATAATCTTTCTCTTCCTGAGATTTCCAGTAGGAGTTATAGAGAGCAGGTTTCTTACCGTTTAGCCCGGAAGCTTTTACCGGTGTTAAGATTCCGGTATTTATCTGGTTACAGATATACTCATAAAGCTGCACATAATCCATTTCCGGGTGGGTATGCACAATTTCTGTTAATTTCACTTTTATTCTTCCCATAAAAACTCCTTGCACACTACGCGCAAATTTTACCTTCTTTATAACACTCGCTTATATATTCCCGGGACTGATAATAAAAATCTGTATTATAATTTGAAATAGCATTATCAATCCATGACGAATATATCTCAACAATCCATTCTGCAATATTTCTTTCCGAATTCTCAGACACATCTTCTATCAGGCGTTCATAAACCTCTCCAATTGTCCAATAATCTGGCACTTCATATCTGCACTTTCCCACATTATCATATGAATCCACAGGAATCATACATCTGTTAATAAAATCATCTGCTACTTTTTCTATGGGCTCGCAATGAAATACATCTGCATACTTGTATATTCGCTTTATCGTATCTATCCCTAAGTATTTCACCACCTGGGCTCTGCGCTGCTTTTGCTGTCTTCCTATAAATTCAATTAAGCTACATGTAAAAAATAATGCATTATCATTCTTCATCTGTCACTTCACTTCCTTTCAGAAACCTCAATGTTGTCAATGCCCTTGCCGTATGAAAGCTAATCTGATGTGTTGGTTTCTTAAATTTTGCCAGATTCCAAAATGCTTCTCTACTAATCTTTCCATCGACAAAATTCTGAACATAATTGAATATAGTATCATCAGCCATAGGGCCTTCAACAATATCGTAATCATGTGGCTTTCCAGTTCTACATGCAGCGATAAAATCAAGCCACTCTTCCGTCATTTCCGGGAATATTTTTATTTTTAATAAAGGATTTTCCACATACTGGTATTCATTTAAATATCCCACTCCATCAAATCTCACTGCCCACCGTATTGCCTGCTCCGGAAGTAAAGTGCAGTAGAAACCAAAATAAAAGTCTTTGTTAAATCTTTGAATTCTAATCTCTGGAGATTCTACTATCACTTTACTGCCATGATACAGAATTATCTCTTTTGACACTTTAATCATCCCCTCTTTATATTTTTTATTTAAATATAGTTATTTCAAATATAACGATTGAACTAACTATTGTTTTCAAATCCACAATTTACTTATGTTCACTTTTATTAATGTGCATTTGACTCTTCTTGCTCACCACCAATTAGGCGTTAGTTCCCAAAATTTATTTTTCTTCAATTATTATATCATGATTCTTTAAATTTCCAAGTTTTTTTACTATTCCAATGTTTTTCATTATTTCAAATCATACATAAAATGTAGCACTTCTATTCCCGTTTTTGTTCGAAAGACATTTTTTTCGAAAGTACGAATACTCTCAGCATTTAATCCGTCTTCATATGCGTTCACCAGAAAATCTGCTTCCAAAAGAATCTGGTTCAATCATTTTTAACATTAAGCGTTCTTTCAACATATGTTCTCCCTAATATATTTTTTTCTTTTCTTTAATTCCTTCTTTTCTTCCCTACTAGCTAAGGCACTATTTCTATGTACTCGTTTTAGCACTTCCTGTGCCAAATCATCATCAAGAGATTGTCCGATAAATTCTGAAAAATACAGGATAATTTTTACTCCTCCCATAAGATAAGTGTAATCAAGCCTTATGATTTCACTTTTACTTGTATAAATCATGGTAACTCCGTATAACATAGGCGGAAATGTATTTCCAGCCTCCTTAAATTCACTGTAAGGAATTTTCTTTGTTCCAAAGATTTTTTTTATTACCAAGGCATCTTTTGTCAAAATGTATCGATAAAACAGCTTCTTTTTTGTCAGCAAAGTTAATAGTACGGCTTCTACAAATAAAAAATAACAAAGATACATTAGTGGCTTAATTCCCAAAACATCTTTTAAGGAAGGCAATGTGACAGATAACAAATATGAAACCAGAATAAGCCCTCCTAATATAAACTTAATTGTAGGTGTACATTTTCCCACATAATTCCCATCCTCGTCCTGATATGGTTCTGCCTGTATCTCCTTTTTCACCCTTTCACTCACATAAGTTCCTGCAAGCTCAGACAGCCGTTTGCTGATAATATCTTGTACCATAACTCCCTCCTCCTTATCATCGTTAATAAACTAGGGATTCTTTGTTTTATCTATCTTAATATTCCTAATTTTATTTTATTGTCCAATTCCCATAATGCGGTCTTATTACTATCGTATCTAAGTCTTTTTATTGCGGTTTCATAATCAACCCATTCATATTCTGTATGTTCATGAGACAATTTTAAAATTATGCTATCCATCATAACAGCAAATGAGTATTCTGGAATAACCAAACAATCTTCACCCCATATTTCTCTCGCTTCTTTAAAGCAGTATGTTGGTATGCTACTTTGAGTATCGAGAGAAACATATTTGCAATCCTTATCTATATTAGCTTCTTCATATGCTTCTCGTTTTGCAGAAATTATTACAGTCTCATCTTCATCTTCCCCACCACCTGCTATAAATTGCCAAGCATCCATATCACTTCTTTTAAAAATACAATATTTTACATTTTCCTTTTCGACATGATACGGAATAACTAATACTTGATATTTTGCTCGTGCCATTTTGTTTTGTTACCTCCACAAATTCAATTATAATCCTACTCTAAAATATAATCTTCGATATTTGAAATCTACTTTCATTTCACTCCTTCCCTTAACCTAAACCTTTCTTCCCTTATGCATCCTCATCTACTTTCACTTCAAATTCCTCCACCGGCATTGGTTTTGCAAAATAGTATCCCTGAATCAGGTCACACTCTTTTTCCGCCAAGAAGTCCACCTGTTCCCTTGTCTCGATTCCTTCTGCCACTATACGCATATTTAGTTTCTTAGCAAGACCGATTGCATCACTAACTATCACTTTTCCTTTGCCTTCTTCGTCATTTCCTCTAAAGAATTCTGCATCCAGTTTTACCACATCTATAGGTAATTCTTTTAGGGAATTTAAGGAAGAATAACCTGCCCCAAAATCATCCATGGATACAGCAAAACCATAACTTTTCATCTTATTTACTATGCTTATAAGTGTCTCTTTGTCATCAAAGAATGCACTCTCTGTCAATTCGAGCTCAATGGCTTCGTGCGGAACTTTG
>JBGVDD010000002.1:0-3105 GCA_045119215.1 Lachnospiraceae bacterium
CTTTACGATATTTCAATGTTCCTTTTACTTCCATAATCTTTAGTTTTAATGTTGAATGTTGAATGTTGACTTGGCGGGGTGCACAAGCCTTTCTTTGAACGACAGTGCAAAGATACGCCAATTTCCCGATACAACCAAATAACAGCGTGTGATAAGGTGCGATTTTCAGCACGCTTTCAATCCGAAACCTGTTAAACAATCTAACTCGCCGTTTTGCGCCCCGCAACTCATACTTTTTCAGAAGAGAAAACATAGAGTTAAAGAGATGAAAACACAGCACCTTATTCAGTATTCAGTTATTCAGTTTTTTTTAAGGGGTTACTTTTTACCCCCTTAAAAAGTAAAGTTTATATACTATCTATATATCTATATATATAATTATATATAATATAATATAATAATAAAAAATACATTACAAAATAACCAATCCCTTTCTTCCGGGTTTTCAAACCCTTTATCCATGTAAGGGTTTAAAAAAAAACTGAATAACTGAATACTGAATACGGATGGTCTTACGTTTCACTTAATTAAGTTACCGGACAATCCTATCCGTTTATAATCCACAACGGTTCGTTTTTCCACTCTTGTGGAAATCCCATAGAACGAGTATTTACAATCTCACTTTTATCTATGAGTTTCAAAAGGCGTTTGGAAAAACTTCCATTTGCAGCTATAGATTGTTCCAAATATGCAAGGCAACACAGTTGAGGATACAATTTATTGGGACGAAAATTGCCGGTAATAAGCCATTGAGAAGGTAAATAATTGGGCATTATAGGCATTGTTGGAAAACGTCTGTTCCAAATGCGAGCATGATGAGCGCAAGCATTTCTTAATACCGCAATACATTTTATCCAATTCTCTAAATATAGATATTGTGGAAGTAGAAACTCTTTTGCCACCTTCTTCTTGACAGAGTTGTCTTTGAAGTTGCAAAACAATTTGGATAGTGTACCAAAGGAAACAACCTCCAAAGTTTTCCAAGCTGGTGGAAATGAGGGAGCCGTGTAGCTGTTGTAGTATTCTGAAATAAAATCTTCTTTTGAACGATTTACCTCGGTTGCTATATTGTCAAGGCAAGAATTGAAAATACTTTGATTCTTAGATTTGCTGGCATCCATGAACCAAAACGGACCATGTTCCATTGAAAAATAATGGATGATTCGAGTACGGAATGCTATTTCTATGTCTTGGATTGCCGTAAAAATCAAAGAACGAAGTTCACGGTCGAAGACATATAAATTAGTAGCAAAAGTGAAATTGCTATTTTGTGCAAATCTATGTGATTCTGTATTCAGTTCCATCGGTTGTAGGTAGTTCGCAAAACGAAAATAGCTTACAGAATGAAGAAATTTTATAGCATCTTCTTCATCTTCGATTGTCAGCCCGCGTTCTTTCAAAATGTCAAGTTGACAATAAAAATCCATTGCTTGTTTTGTGTACTGCATATTACTTCAGTATAATATAAAACACGAAGTCCTGCCGTGGTACGCTTTCAAGAAGAGGCGTGGCAGGAACTGTTGCTGCAAAATTACTAATTTCATTCCAAAATGCCAACTTTTTGTTTAAGAATATGCATTCTAAATATGCTATTTAACATTGTATAACGGAATTTCGGTCAACGAACCATCTCATGTCATTTGATACTTTCTTCATAATTCTTTTCTTTTGATTCTATGTCGCGAAGATACAAAAGAATCCGAATAATCGGATACCGTTTCATCTTTCTTATATTTTCGCGCACTTATAAACATTCTCCCTTTGCCAGTAACTTTTCCCCGATTTTCTTGCTTGTTTCGATATATTGTTGTACTTTTGAAGGAGAATATAGAAAAGAAGAATCTTTGCCCGAAGAGACAACATTTGAAGTCTTTCCTAAAATAGGGGAAGGATATTTCTAAAATGATATAGTAGTTGAGGCTTTGCCTCTTATATATATAGAAAGTGTAATTTAATATATAAGATTATGAGAAATTTTACTTAAAGAAAAGGGTTCTTGGAATTAAATGTGGAACCCGCAGCTCTTTTAAGGGCTTTGTCATGCTTGTTGTGATGATGCTTATGACGGCAAGTAGTGCTATGGCACAAGAAGCCAAATTTGAAGTGATTAGTGGGCTTCGTTATTTGTTAGATACTGGTGCTAAGACAGCAACTCTTATGCCTAAAACTGATAGTAAATATTCTGGTGATATCATTATTCCTGAGAAGGTTAAGGGTAATGATGGGGTAGAGTATGTTGTTACCTCATTGAGTGATGGTTGCTTTGGAAGTTGCAGTGCTTTAACTTCTATTACCATCCCTTCGTCTGTTACTTCGTTGGGAGAACGTTGCTTCTATGGTTGCAGTGGTCTTGAAACTGTTTCTTTTAAAGGTAAAGTGTCAAAGAATACATCTCAATTAGAAATACCAACTACAACTATTATCAAAGTCCCAACAGAATATCTACAGGATTATAAAAATACTTTTGGGTCTAGTTATAAATATATCTATGCCTGGAATCCTGATGGATCAGGTGATGATACCAAGCCTGTTACTCCATGCGCTGCACCAACCATTTCTTACGAATCAGGAAAGTTGAAGTTCGCTAGCGAAACGGCAGGTGCTGAGTATCATTATACAATTACGGATGCTGATATGGCTTCTGATGCTTATAGCAAGGATGGCAAGGTTACTCTTTCTGTAGCCTATAAGATTTCTGTTTATGCTACAGCTGATGGCCATACTGCATCTGATAAGGCGAGTAACGTAAATTGCTCACTTTTTTTCCCTTTTTTTGTATACTTTTCTGAGAATCATTAAAAAATCGTATACATCGTGAAAATTAAGCATTTTCACGACTCTTGCAAATGTCGAAAATTAAGACCTCAGTTCGGGATAACGAGCTCTATCTAAAGGCTTTATAATGTTTTTATATAAGGGACACAGAGGCTTGGCAACCATCTATATATCTTGGATGGTTGCTGAGACAAAATCCTCCTGTAAAATATGCAATGTTAGAAAAGACTAAGCTGTTTCGTATCTTCGATAACGTATCCAGTAAGTGCCTTGGGCTTGTTGTCAAAGAAACAGTATGCCCCTAATGCAGAAATAATATTTATGATGAAA
>JBGVDD010000003.1:0-3376 GCA_045119215.1 Lachnospiraceae bacterium
AGGGTACGATGAAGATAACATTTTTTTGGCAGAGTCATTAGGAGAATTAGTTAATTGTAATGAAAATACATATAATAGAAAAATTAGTAATGAGGATTTTAAGATATTGTGGAACACTTCAATGTTAAAAAGTCCATTATATACACATACATTTTACAGTATAAATAGGAAGTGAAAAATCCCAATTTGTAGAGATAAAAAAGAATTTGTTAATGTAAGAGAGGTTTGACATGACACACATAGAAAAAGCTAATGAATTATTCGCAAAGAAATTTCATTGTTCTCAGGCGGTGTTCGCCGCATTTGCAGAGGAATTAGGGATAGAAGAACAACAAGCATTAAAGATAGGTGCGTGTTTTGGTAGCGGAATGAGACAAGGAGAAGTCTGCGGTGCTTGTACAGGTGCGTTAATGGCACTTGGGCTTAAGTACGGTCAGTGTAACGAAGAAGATATTGATGCCCGTTTGAAAACAAACGAAGTGACTGACAAATTTTTGTCTGAATTCAAAAAAGAAAACGGCTCCTATATGTGCAAAGAATTGTTGAAGTGTGACATAAGCACTGAAGAAGGAGTCGCAACGGCATTAGAGAAAAGTCTCTTCACAGAATTCTGTCCTAAAATGGTTGAGTCTGCAACGAAAATTGCAGAAGATATTATGAATTCATAATTTCTTAAATTCTTTAGGCTACAATCAATAGCGGCGTAAACGAAAAAGCAGTCTTGCAATACTTAAAAAACTGCCCTTTCGTTTGCGCTGCGTTTGATTTTGCCAAAGTGAACAAAGTTAGCGTCCGTGTAGCCGATATGTATGGATTTTCAATTCTGGCTCTTTCCCAAAATATAGTGGTTGTGCAATAACAGATGGAGTCGCTTTACAAAATTTATGCACAACAAATAGACCCCATTTCTGAGGTTTTTTAAGAAATATGAATATCTAGATTTTAAATCCGTAAAGGTATCCGCTTTTGCGGTTTCCCTAAATGTCCACCACAACATTTACAAACAGTGACTTTGATACCATACAGTGTTTCAAGCATCTGTGGGGCTTCCATATCTTTCAGACGAGAAAGGTATTGCTTGCACCCAAGAAGATTTCTGCATAAAGTGAGATGTTTTGTCTTGCTCCGTGTACATAATAGCCCATAATGTCTGATTCTAACAAAACGTTTCGGTGGTACGTGCATAAGGAATCTTCGAATAAATTCGATGCCGGAGATAGTATGTTCTTTCCATTTGCCTTCTTCACGATAATCTTTTACATGGTAGGTAACATTCTCATCGTTCATGCGAATAATACGATGGTTGCTTATAGCGATTCTGTGTGTATATTTTCCAAGGTAGTTAATGACGGACTGTGCACCATTAAAGGTTTTCTTACAGTGGGGAATCCAGTCTTTTTCGTAACAGGAATCCAGCAATTCTTTAAAAGTGTAATGATTACGGTATTTTTCACTGTTTCCATGAAATTGAAGTTTATGCTCTTCCCATAATCTTTTAAGTTCATCCAGATATTTGCCACGAAATAGTTTTGACAATACTTTTACCGGAAGAAAGAATTCTTCGCCTTTGTCTTTCCATTGATTTTTAACGGTCAGACCACCGCCAAGCAGAATGACATGGATGTGAGGATGATAATTCATTTCAGAGCCCCAGGTATGTAACACACAAATATATCCAACTTTTGCTCCAAGATGTTTGGTATCTTCTGTAAGTTCATTAATGGTGGATGATACAGAGTGATATAGTGCATCATAAAGAGGCTGCTGGTTGCTGTAAATCAGGGAATTTAATTCCTGCGGTACCGTGAATACCACATGGAAGTAAGGGGCTTCCAATACATCTTCACGACGTTTATCCATCCATTTTTCTTTCGGAAGTGCCTGACACATGGGACAGCATCTGTTACGACAGGAGTTATAATGAATCTGTGGATGACCGCAATCCTCGCAGATGCAGACATTGGCACCATAAGCTCCGGTTTTACAGTTCATGATGCAATGCGCGACTTTTGCCTGCTGTGGAGAAGGGACATATTTCTCTATGTAACGCGGATAAAACTGGAGAAAAATATCCTGTACAGTTGGTTTATTCATTTGATTCACCAGCTTTCTTATCGAAAGGACTTTGAACTCCCAGTAAGGCTTTGTTGCTGATATGAAGATATATTTCTGTAGATTTTGGAGAACGATGCCCCAGCAATGTCTGAATATATCTTATATCAACGCCGTCTTCTAAAAGATGGGTTGCAAAGCTGTGTCTCAGACAGTGAGAATGGATGTCTTTTGGTAAACCGGCCTTTTCAACAGATTTTCTCAGTTCTAAGGCAGTAGCAGACGGAGTGAGATAATCACCTGTCCACTGATTAGGAAAAAGTATACCTCTGGGTCTTCCGCACTTGAACCAGTATTCCGTAAGTATATCTAAAGCTCTCTTAGATAAAAGGGCATAACGTGAAGTATGGTTTTTGGCAGTGTGTATATAAATCTGCATGTTAGTTCTGGAAATATCATCGTAGTGTAAGTGAAGTACTTCTGAAATACGTAATCCGGATGAATACATAATGGCGAAAATCGCTTTGTATTTTAAGTTGGAAGTTGCATCTAAAAGTCTGTCTATTTCGGAACGTGACAATACCCGGGGAATTGCATAGTCGTTGATAGCTCTAGGGACAAGGTTGTCATCCCAGAGTTTTCCGAGAATGCGCTTGTAAAAGAAAACGAGTGCACCATTTTTGTTATTGAGAGTAGATGCTTTATTACCTTTGTTTTGCAGATATATTAAATAATCCCTGGCATCTTCGCAGGTAAGATCTTCTGGATTTTTATTGGTATACTCTAAGAAAGAGATAACATTATTTTTATATGTTCGGATAGTTCCCGGTTTAAGATTGCGGAGTTTACCAACAATCTCGATTTTATTAATATATGATTGGTACATAAAATAACCTCCATGAAATAAAGTAGCAATAAAAGTTACTACCTATCATGGAGGTGCATTTGAAAAATAAAACTGCTTGTGGAAGCAGCCTAAAAATGATATTCTTTTCATAGGCAGTTGTCGGGACTAAGCCCGTGTTTGAAGTTTGTTATTGGTGGTGCTTTAACAATACTATCTTGGGACAATCCTGTCACTGCCTATTTTTGAAGAAGTAGAAGAACTGCGGCACAACCTTGGCAGGCCATCGCGCAGCGATTTTGTTCAATTTCAGTTTGTAGAAATGACATCAAATAAAAAATGAATAAAGATAATTTACATAAGCCATTTGGACTAATCATCCAGATGGCTATTTTTTTACCCTTTTTTGGGTAATGGATGTAGAAAGAAGGTGAGAAAATTGAAAATCAAAAAGGTCGATGACAAGCCTATGGTGATTCA
>JBGVDD010000004.1:0-5513 GCA_045119215.1 Lachnospiraceae bacterium
ATACGCATACTACTTAAATGATACCAAAATTATTATGAAATGGTAGGGTGGTTAAAATTTGTGGTCACTAGTATTTTCTAAGGCAGCACAAAAAGAAATATTAGGGTTTTATTATTTATGCGTCGCATATTATACGCATACGTTTTTTCTAAAAAGTTTTCTAGAACTCTTAAATAATTAAGTGTTGTAAGCCAAATTTTCTCAAATTCCATAGTCAGCAGATGTGATTTGTGATAAAATATTAATTAGAGTACGTTCGGTTTTTATGGAGGATTTTTTATATGGTTGAATACTTCCAATATGTTCTCGATAACTATGATAATGGAGAGAAAAAAGTTAATAGCTCATCTAAGCTTTATGATGAATTAATTAATAAAATTCCACAAGAATTAAATCAATTATTACAATGAAATGATTTTAAAATTAAAATAAGAGTTTTCTAGAAACATGGTTCATAATTATACTTTATATTCATACTATAATTCTATTGGTTATTTTGATAGGGCTACATATATATCTATAGCATTTTGCGAATTATCTGCCGGGAAACTGGTAACAAAAGGTACTTATGCAAAAATGGTACGAGGTGAAATGATTAGATTCATGGCAGAAAACCGCATTGAAAATCCCGAAGAAATAAAGAAATTCAATAGACTTGGATACGTTTTTAGAGAAGACTTATCTTCTAAAATAGAATATGTTTTTGAAAGAAGACTGTGAGTTTGCTATCATAGTTTTTCTTTACTATAAATAAAGATATATGGTACAATATTTATGGCATATGCCAAAAAGAGGTGTTAAGATGCCAAGATGTAGAAAGAGAATAGTATGTAAAGAGCCTGATGTTAAAGTGTTTATACCTCAGCAAAATGATAACAGCGAAATGTTGATTATGACTGTTGATGAATACGAAAGCATAAGACTGATTGACTTGGAAGGATTCAGTCAGGAAGAATGTGCTAATAAGTTAGGTGTTGCACGGACAACTGCTCAATTAATTTATAATAATGCGAGAGAAAAAATTGCAAAGGCGTTAGTGATGGGAAAGGGGCTTCAAATCGAAGGTGGAAATTATGTGCTTTGTGATGGAAGCCCACATTGTAAAAAATGTCATTTGACGAAATCTTACTTGAATCAAAGACAATTACAAGAAAAGGAGAATGAAATTATGCGAATAGCGGTAACATATGATAACGGAGAGGTATTTCAGCATTTTGGAAGAACCGAGAATTTTAAAGTATATGAAATAGAGAATAATCAAGTCATTTCTTCGGAAGTGATTAGCTCAAATGGACAAGGACATGGTGCTCTGGCAGGAGTGCTTGCAACAAATCAGATAGATGTACTTATTTGTGGCGGTATCGGAGGCGGTGCACAGATGGCGCTTGCAGAAGCCGGAATAGAACTGTGTGCAGGTGCAACGGGAAATGTGGATAAGGCAGTTTCAAGTTATCTTGCCGGCACACTTGTAAATACCGGTTCAAATTGTAATCACCATCACCATGAGGATAGACATACTTGTGGAGACCATGGTTGTAGAAAGCATTAATTTATAAAACGAATTGAGGTGCAAGAAATGAAAGTGGTAATTGTAGGTGGTGTGGCTGGTGGAGCTTCGGCCGCAGCAAGAATTCGCCGTTTGGACGAAAGTGCAGAAATAATTGTTTTTGAAAAGACAGGATATATTTCTTACGCCAATTGTGGTCTGCCATATTATATCGGTGATGTAATAACAGATCCCGGTGATTTGACACTTCAGACGTCGGAAAGTTTTTGGAAAAGATTTCGAATTTCAGTAAAAGTAAATCATGAAGTAACTAACATTGATGTGACCCAAAAGACAGTAAAAGTAAAAAATCTGCTTACAGGCACAGAATGGGAGGAAACTTATGATAAGCTCTTATTATCTCCGGGTGCAAAACCTGTAAGACCAAATCTGCCAGGAATTGACAGTGAAAAGATTTTTTCGCTAAGAACAGTAGAAGATACGTTTCGAATTCATGATTATTTGGAAAAAACAAAAGTGCAAAATGCCGTGATTGTGGGCGGAGGCTATATAGGTATTGAGGTTGCTGAAAATCTTAAGAATAAAGGTCTTAATGTGACGATTGTTCAGAGGCCGAATCAGTTGATGAATACGCTGGATTATGATATGGCTTCGTTTGTTCATAGTAAGCTTCGTGCGAAGGGGATTTCATTAAGACTGAATAGTAATGTTACCTCTTTTCGACAGGAGGGGGAATGCATTGTGACCCTGCTGGAAGATAATAGTGAAATAGTAGCGGATATGGTTTTACTTGCCATAGGGGTGGCACCTGAAAATGGTCTTGCAAAGCAAGCAGGACTAAAGCTTGGTGTAAAAGGAAGTATTGTCGTAAATGATCGTATGGAAACCTCTATACAGGATATTTATGCTGTGGGTGATGCTATTCAGGTGAAACATTTTGTGACAGAAGAAGATACTGTAATTGCACTTGCAGGACCGGCGAATAAGCAGGGACGTATTGCAGCAAATAATATCTGTGGAGGGGATAGCCATTATCAAGGTTCTATGGGTTCCTCCATAATAAAGATATTTGATATGACTGTTGCAGGAACTGGTTTGACTGAGAAAGTAGCTAAATCTATGGGAATTGATTGTGAAAGTGTTGTCCTTTCTCCAGCTTCTCATGCAGGTTATTATCCCGGTGCAAAGGTTATGACTATAAAGGTTGTTTTTGAAAAGAATACATGGAAACTTCTTGGAGCGCAGATTGTGGGAACAGAAGGTGTGGATAAGAGACTGGATGTGCTTGCCACAGCAATGCATGCCGGTATGAAAGCAAATATGCTTAAGGATTTAGATTTGGCATATGCACCACCATTTTCATCGGCGAAGGACCCTGTTAATATGGCTGGATTTATGATTGAAAACATCAGGAATGGCTTTGTGAAACAGTATCACTGGGATGAGATTGCAGGCCTTCCGAGAGACGGAAGCGTTACATTATTGGATACCAGAACGGCATATGAGTATAAAAGTGGACACATTGATGGATACATCAATATTCCGGTGGATGAATTGAGAGAACGAATGAATGAAATTGATGACAGTAAGCCGGTGTATGTAATATGCCAGAGTGGTATCCGAAGTTATATTGCTTGCCGAATATTAACTCAGAATGGTTATGATTGTTACAATTTTTCCGGTGGTTACAGATTTTATGCCAGTGTAATTAAGGAAAAGGAAATGAGTGAATATACATACCCTTGTGGTATGGAAAAATAAAAAAGAGGAGGTATTTTATGAGATACATATGTCAAATTTGTGGATATGTTTATGATGACGAAAAAGAAAAAGTTCCATTTGAACAGTTGCCGGAGGACTGGAAGTGTCCGCTTTGTGGTGCGGTTAAATCTGATTTTAAGCCGGAAGTGCCCAAAACAGAAGTAAATCCAGTCAGTGTGAATACAGAGGCTGCAGATCTAAAAAAACTTTCAGCGGGACAATTAGCTGCTGTATGCTCTAATCTTGCAAGAGGTTGTGAAAAGCAGTACAAATCGGAGGAAGCAGGTCTTTTCAATGAACTGGCAGCATATTTTACCAGTATTACACCGGCAGTAAATGATGCAACTGTTGAAAATGTGGCGAAACTGTTACGGGAGGATATAGATAAATATCCTACCGTTAGAGCTGTTGCGGACCAAAATAAAGATAGGGGGTCAGCAAGAATCTGTGTATGGGGTGAAAAGGTTACAAGAATGCTTTCATCACTGGTAAACAGATATCTGAATGAAGGAGAGGCAATGCTTGCTGATACAGACATTTGGATTTGTACAGTGTGTGGGTTTGTATATATTGGAGAGACACCACCCGAGCTTTGCCCGGTATGTAAAGTTCCTCCTTATAAATTTGAAAAGGTAGAAGGGAGGGCATAAACATGGAATTAAAGGCAGTTAGAAACCTTAGACTTTGTACAAAGGATTGCTTGTGTCTATATGTATGTCCTTATGGAGCGACAGATACGGAAAATAGTATTATTGATATCAATAAATGTGTGGGATGCGGAATGTGTGCACAGGCTTGTCCTAGTGGAGCTATCAGCATGGTACCCGTTGAGTTTCCGCCACAACAATCTAAAACGGATGAAGTAAAGGTTACATTACACGAACTGGCACAGAATAAGTCTGATGGTGAGACTATGGCCAGACAAATAGCAGATACAACGGATGGGGAAGGACTTAGCCGTTTAATGAATGCGGTAGCCAAATCAGAAAGACTGATTGCGGAAGATATTGTTAGAGAATCAGGTTTTATGCTTCCACAGAGCAATAATGTACATGAGTTATTAGAGGAGTTGATTGCAAATCCTCCTACGTCAGACTTTCCAATGGATACAGCAAAGAAGTTATTAGAAATTGTTCCAAATAATGAAAAAAAAGAAAAATCGAAGGGAAAAACAATTATGACAACATGGAAATGTACAGTATGTGGTTATGTACATGAAGGCGAGGAAGCACCTGATAAATGTCCTTTATGTAAACAGCCAAAAGAAAAATTTAAGTTAGTAGAAGAACCAAAGAATCCTTATTCAGGTACTCAAACTGAAAAGAATCTAGAGGCTGCTTTTGCTGGTGAGTCTCAAGCGAGAAATAAGTATACTTATTTTGCTAGTGTTGCTAAAAAGGAAGGCTATGAGCAAATAGCTGCTTTATTCTTAAAGACTGCAGATAATGAAAAAGAACATGCAAAAATGTGGTTTAAGGAATTAAAAGGAATTGGTAATACAGCTCAAAATTTAGCTCATGCAGCAGAAGGTGAAAACTATGAATGGACTGATATGTATGAGGGCTTTGCTAAAACTGCAGATGAAGAAGGCTTCCATGAGCTTGCTGAAAAGTTTAGATTAGTTGCAGCGATAGAAAAGCATCATGAGGAAAGATATCGTGCTTTACTTCATAATGTAGAAATGAAGGAAGTATTTGAAAAAAGTGAAGTAAAGGTTTGGGAATGCCGTAATTGTGGTCATATTGTAGTTGGCACAAAAGCTCCTGAGGTTTGTCCTGTATGTAATCATCCTCAATCATATTTTGAGGTTAATGTTGAAAATTATTAATAGGGTGTTTTTTATATGAAATATTATATTTGTGAGCATTGTGGAAATATCATTGAATATGTGAAGGAGTCAGGTGTTCCAGTTATGTGCTGTGGTCAGAAGATGACAGAGCTTGTACCGGGAACCAGTGAGGGAGCACATGAGAAGCATGTACCGGTTGTAATAGTGGATGGAGACAAGGTGACTGTTGAAGTTGGTGAAGTAGAGCATCCAATGGTAGAAGCACATTATATTCAGTGGATTGCTATTGAAACAACAAGAGGTAGTCAGAAAGTTAAATTAGAATATACAGATAAACCAAGAGCAGAGTTTAAACTTGCGGATGGAGAAGAATTTGTGGCAGCCTATGAGTACTGCAATTTACATGGGTTATGGAAGAAATAAGATATAGCAAATAGAGGTACACTTTCAGTTTGG
>JBGVDD010000005.1:0-4974 GCA_045119215.1 Lachnospiraceae bacterium
TCTTTTTATTCTTTGGTGTCAGTATATCGGTTAATTCTGTGACAGACAACTAGATTAGTTACATGTCAGGCTGAGAGGGGCGCAACAACAATATCATTCCACTAAATTTATTACTGTACATTATGTGTATATATTACACGCACAATGTGATCATTCTGTATGATCAGTTCCATCATATATCTATAAAACATTAAAATAGAATATTGTAATACAATTTTATTCTTTCATATCATGCGCTTATCGTCTTTACCAATGACGTCAGCAACTTTGACATCTCCGGATTCGCTAAAACCTATTCTCGGAGGAAGAAAAATTATTTCATAATACTCCAAATAATGATATAGTAAATACATCCGGATTAATGGTGACTGCTATTAAATATTATTTAGTCGATAGTGAAAATGTTAATGACAACTGGCTAATGCTGTTTGATATGATTGATGAGACTGATAACATTATTGTTTTTTATACAAAAAATTCACCTCATATGTCATACCCATCCGTAATTAGGCTTTTGGAAATTAATCGTACTATTAAATTTGAAGAGTGTTTTGAAGGGAATAATGCTTTAGATTTCCAACTTATATCTTATATGGGATATTTGATGAAGAACTCTGATATAGAAAATTCAGAGTTTGTAGTAATGAGCAATGATACAGGATTTGATCCTGCCATTAACTTTTGGAAATCAAAAGGATTTCATGTAAATCGTATCAATGTAAATTATTGTAAACAGACTTTGCAAAAACAGAATAATACAGTTGAAGAATCTACTCCTGCACCTGTAATTAATAGACAATATAACTTCAATAAAGATGAAGTTGATATGTTTATTAACTGTCTCGGCAAGGATAATCTTGTTTCTATACATGAAACTCTGGTTCATGTATATGGTCAGCAGAAAGGTCAGATAATTTACAAAGAAGTAAAGGATAAGACCTATCCTTTTGCAGAACAAAATCTCACACGCAATGAAAAAGTCAAAAAATTTACTGATATTATTTTTTCTCATAGTGATTATAAAGATCCTGGGAATTTTGTCGATTTCTTGAACCAGAACAAGACAAAAGCAAAGAACTTAAATGGTGTTCGAGCAGCAATAACAAAGGCATATGGCGAGAATGATGGTAAAAATTATT
The DNA here is from genome assembly GCA_045119215.1 of Lachnospiraceae bacterium. Lineage (GTDB taxonomy): Bacteria > Bacillota > Clostridia > Lachnospirales > Lachnospiraceae > RUG11237. Next base: position 1,140 of record JBGVDD010000005.1, read on the forward strand.
ACAGCCTGTTCAAACCATATTTCAAAATAATATCAGCACTCAAATAATACACAAGAAAGGTGATCCGGATATCCCATCAGAATTGTTTCTGATGGGATTATATTGTATATACAAAATACAATATAAGAGATAATGCCAAGAATAAGATTAGGACACAAGCACATAAAACTGACCTCCAAAAGGTCCTTCCGTTGCATCCACTGACTTCTGCGCAAGAAATAGCGGATCTTTTACTATTTTCTTAACCATTAACTCCATCCCTTCCAAATATCAGGCTGATATCCAATTGTAGATTGTTTTCCATTACGAACTACTGGTGTTTTAATTACCTGTGGATTTCATCATCCTCCTCGCCCGGAAAACCATTATACATAAACTCATTCCACTTGGCATTGATTGCTTCCATATCCTTCTTTGCCATGATTCTGTTTCGATCTGATAGTATTGCAAGCATCTCATCCACAATTTCTTCCATTGGAAGCTTTTTGTAATGAGACAGATACCCTAGCATACGATTAGCTGTCCAATCTGTATTAAGATTCTTTGTTATCTGATCACAAAACTCTTCTGGATAGCCACGATCTTGCAACACTCGGTAGAGCTTCATACTAATTTCTGTTCTTGGTTTCATCTTTTATCACCCAACTCTATCTTATCCGTACCTTTTTCTCACTCTTTACCATTGATTAATCTTCAATCCTATATTTTTCTGCCAATTCTTCTATAATATGTACAACAGGACACTCATCTGCATCTACGAAAATCTGCATACAATTTACCTCAACAACATAGAATAATTTGTTCTCGAATATATAAAAATATCTTCTGTTAGCATATAACTCCTTTTGAGTATAACTTAGTTCGATTCCATTCAATGCCAGGAATACAAACATTACATGGGTTCCACTCCTTTTATTACCATCTATCATACAGTGGTTTTTTATCAGCCCATATCCTAATCTTGCTGCTTTTGATTGAATTGTTGGATACAGTTCCTCTCCTCCAAAGGATTGAAAAGGAGTTTCCAAAGCTGAGTCTAATAAGTTGTAGTCTCTTACTCCTTCACTTCCACCAGTTCGCTGAATTAACTGGGCATGGAGCATAAGAATCTGCTCTTATAAAAAAGTGTCTTCGACACATCAACTCCCCTGCCCCTCATTCATGAGGGGTTTAGGGTTTTCTTTTTCTTAAATTCCTTTATAATAATCTTATGAGCAATATACTTCAAAACATATTTAAAGATCATTACGAAGAAATGTTATATACCCTGCACCCTCGCAAATCGGTCATCGAAAATGTTGATAAAATGATCAACTGTGGTGACCCTTCTTTTGGTGGTGCAATGTATGGCTGCTCATCTTGCGGTACCTTTAAATTTGTTCCTTTTCGGTGTCACAGCCGTTTTTGTCCAACCTGTGGAAACAAATACTCCATTGACCGCACTACCTCTATGTCTTTTAAGATAATCAATGTTCAACACAGACACTGTGTCTTTACCATTGATTCTGAACTCAGACACTTCTTCCTTGAAGACAGAAAACTTCTTTCTCTTCTCTTTGAAGCAGTTCAAAGTGTTATCATGCGGTTGTTTCACAAAGATAACAAAGCAGAAAAGTTTACCCCCGGTTTCATTCTTGTTCTTCACACTTTTGGACGTGACTTAAAATGGAATCCTCACATTCACTGCCTTATTTCCGAAGGCGGCATTGGCAACAGCGGCTTATGGCGTGCAAAAACTCATTTTAACTACAAATTTCTCCGTAATGCATTCCGTACCGCACTTCTTAATCTTATGGAGAAGAAACTTGGTACATCCTTCAAAAGTGTTAAGGCCAAATGCTACCGTGATCACAAAGAAGGTTTTTATGTTTATGCAAAACCTAACAAATGTGATCCGAAAGCTGTCATCAAATACATTGGACGCTATCTTGGCAGACCAGTTATCGCTACTTCACGCATTGATAATTACGATGGTGAAAATGTCACTTTCCACTACAATCGACATGAGGATGACCAGCTCGTCGTCGAAACAATTCCTGTAATGGAATTCATTGACAGACTGATCCAGCACATACCGGAAAAGCATTTCAAACAAATCCGTTACTATGGTATATATGCCAGAAAACGTGAAAATGATAAGAAACTTAATCTTGCCATTGCAAAAGAAAAACGAAAAATCATTCTGTCTTTCAATCGTTGGCGTGAATGTATTTTGTCATCATTTGGATATGATCCATTAAAATGCCCCTGCTGCGGTAAAACAATGCGTTTCCTTGAGCTTTATCATAAACATCAGCATATTTCTCTGAACGAAATGTACGAAAGGGCTATGGGAAGACTTCCGTCTTTCTCCTCTGCATAATTCAGTGCAGCAATTCTCCTTCCGTGATATAATGATACAAACAACGGAGGAAAACACTATGCAAAAACGTTCAGATGAAATCAGAGACAAGTACATAGCAAATCCACCTGAAGGCATGACTGCTGATGACATCCGCCACATGAGTGAGGATGATTTGCTCGACATGGATTACTTCTTAAATGAAGACGATGAGTTTGGTGAAGACTTTCCTGGTGCGGAAGGTTTCTATATTTTCTAAAAACTTATCGTCTGCTCGTCATGCCCGCCTCTGTGCGGGTCATTTTTATACCAAGAAGACTCCAAAGGAGAACTTTCCTATAAAGAGATAAAGCTGTAGAGAAAGGCAAGGACTCTCTGAGCTATTATTACTATCATAAGTTCGATAAGAAGTATGACGGACTTATTGAACAGGCCAGGAAGGAAAATCCATTTCCAGAAACCACTGAAAAAAAGCGTGGCCGAAAGAAAAAAGGAAAAATCCTTGCCCTAGTGGAACGCCTTGCGAATTACAAGGCATCAGTCTGCCTTTTTATACATAATTTTTCTGTCCCGTTTGATAATAACCAAGCGGAACGGGATTTAAGAATGATCAAAGTGAAAACTAAAGTATCTGGATGTTTCCGAAGTGAGGATGGAGCCAGAGAGTACCTGAAAATCATGTCATATATCGGTACTGCTCATAAACAAGGTTATAATGCATATGAAGCAATTAAAAATGCTATTTCAGGTCATTCAGATTTCATCTTTGAATAAGGGGGTTCTGAACAGTTACCAATCCATTTATATTTGCTATTATGTTTCTTATATTTCAGGCATTTTGTCGGTATATGAAAATAAAGAAACATCCTGATTGGAGAAATGATGATGATTTTTTATGTGATCTATACGATTCTATTCATTTTGATATAGCTTTTGTTGTTGGTTATTTGTTTGGATATTTCAATGAGTATTTATTGAGTTTTCTAAATTAAAATTTATGTCATACTAATTTGTCTTTTTCACTGTATTCAGGATTAATAATGTGGTATAATTGTCATACAATATATTTTATCTTATTAAAGGAGGTTCATATGGTTATGACAGATAAACAAATGGAATTTATTACTTGGTTGATTACAACAGCAACTGATAAATGTCAGACAATCGAGGAAGTTCATCAGATGAATGAGCAGATTCGTGAACATTCCAAAGGTATAAAGAAAGCTGACAAAGAAGAATAATGTCATACAATATATTGAAAGGGGGCTTGTTTATGACAGAATTAGAAAAGCGTGATATGTTAATCGAACAATTAGTTATATTATTGATTTGACAAAACATCAAAATAAAACTAGTTTTTTGCTCAATGGGCATAAACATCCGACCTGTCTCAAAAGGCAGGTTATGTAACAGATTTATAGGTTAGACGGCTGGTCATCCAATAGCTGCAAGCTCAGGGTATATTTTTCTTTTTGTTTCAATTAATGCACCTGT
>JBGVDD010000006.1:0-2620 GCA_045119215.1 Lachnospiraceae bacterium
GCAACACCTGACACTCTTGTATTTACCCCAAAAAATGGATAATCAATCGGAAAATATTCAATAGGAAATTGTTTAATCTTAATCGTTGTTTCTGTGTTAATTAATCCTGATACAAGAATTTTTTTCATAATACTTTACCTCTTTTCTTATTTTTTAATTTCCTGACAACCTTTTGTTTCTTGGTTCGTATTTAGCTGAATCTTAGCGTAGATTTCTTTCCCGAAAATATTTCTAAGCTTTAACATATAGATATCGTTATGTATATGCTCTCTTACGACATCTTTCATAAGTTTATTATTACTTACGGTTCCGCTCCAATTACCTCTTGCATTGCCCGCATCCGCTATCATTACTAAATTTTCATCTGCTACTATCATAATTCTGCTATCGGTATTTTCCGGTCTTCTTTCTCTTTCATGAGAATAAACTTCCACCTCCGTAATCGACGAACGACTTGTAACAAAAGAAAAAACAATAATCCTTACATTTCTCTCAATTGCACTTCTGAATGTATCTTCAAAAATGTCCAACTCAACATCAGTATTGATAAATACTTCTTTCTCCGCATTATCTATGATATACTTCATCTTCTCAATAATATTCTCATACCCTTTAATGAGAGCGCTTTTCTCCTCATATCTGGTTTCGAGATAATCCTTAAGTCCATTCTTAGCATTTGATATATTCTTCTTATAATCTGACTCAACCTTATTTAAAAGCACTTCCGGTTCTTTCGCGATATACATCACTGTATCTTCCGGAATCACTTCCACCATACCTTTATCCACCATATGTTCTAAAGCATTGTATATAGATGACCGGGAAATATCGACCTTTTTAGCAATCTGATAAGGTGACATCGTACCATTATCTAACAATATGAGATATATATTAACTTCGAGTGCAGAAAAACCTAATCCTTCAAGGCTTTTTCGAATTGTTTCCATAGTATTCTCCTTTTAATATAGATTTTAAATGCGTTGTTTATTTTATACAACTATATCGTAGTGATATTATATTGTCAACCTATTCATTATAAATTTGGGCACAAAAATACCTCACCAAAATCTATACGATTCTGGTGAGGTTAATATCTCTGAAATCATTTTCAACATATGTAACTTTAATTTAGTATATAGCTTCGCCAAACTGAAATTTACACCTTTGTATGAGGATTTTTATACTGTCCATTCAAAGTTTATTCTCTGTTTTTCTCACAGAACGTATCAGGGCATAAATTCCATACCCTATAATTACACCGACTGTATTCAAAATCAAATCATCTACATCGGATGCTCTCACACTAAATGGTAATTGGATGATTTCAATGCAAAGCGAGATACCACCACCAGCTAAAAGCACCTTTACAAACGTATCAAGTCGCTTATAAATAATCGGCAAAATGATTCCACTCGGAATAAACATCGCAACATTTCCAATTACATTTAATAAAAGGTCTCGCTTATTATCATAATCAAATAAATTCACCAGTGGAAGCAAATTGACTCTGAACGGAAATGCTGTCGCAATATCAAATATAAGCGGCTGCACTTGTCCATCCACTTTGTCCATCGGAAAAAACACTAATCGGATAATAACTGCCAAATTGATATACATCAATAACAAGACCACTTCTCGCTTCCAATCTATATGTTTTTTCTTAATCCATATAGCAAATCTGGTTATTATCCAAATTGCAGTATAAGCAAATTCAACAAATAAAAATGATATTTCAATCATAAATAATGCCCCCTACAAATTCAAAGCTTCGTGAGCTTTTAATCTCTCCATATTACTGAAATTTATCTCTCTGTTAATGCTTCAACAATGTTTTTTTCAATATATTCTACTCTGTCAAAAACCATAGGCTTAAAATGTGCAGTTATGGCTACTACAATTTGATTTTTTCTATCAACATATATAATATTACCACCATCACCAATAGCGGCAATTACCTCTCTTGTTCTGTGAGGAAGCCACCACAAAAAACCATAATCCTGATTTCCAAATTGCTCATCGGTAGATATGTAGGATTTTGTCATCATTTCAATCCAATTCTCACTTATAATACGGGTATTATTATAAACACCGTTATTAAGCACCAGCAAACCTATCTGTGCCATTTCAAAAGCTGAAAGAGATAATCCCCAACCTGCAGTTGGCATACCTGTCGGGTCCAAAAACCAAACCTTTCCGTGGTCATTTTTGTTCATTAAATACTCAAACTGGTCTTCTTTGCTCTCGCAACCTGCATTGCTTCTTGGTACAATTCCTAAAGGTTTAAAAAGATATTCGTTAGCAAAATCAAGCACATTCATACCACTTGTAATTCTGATAATTCCCAAAAGGATTTGAACACCGAGAGTGTGATATCTGAATTCATTAGTGATACCTTTGCGACCACCCAAAACATCCAATGTTGTCAGTGTCCAATCTTCCGATGTACAAACCTTTGTCCAAGGTTCACTCTTTCCCTTATAAGGCGCTGTCATTGTAAGCAAATGCTTGATTGTAACCTTATATATCGTTTGCTCCCCTCTTTTAGGAGTGTAAATTTCTTTGTAATAGTCCATCACAAAGTCATCTACGCTATTTATCAAACCTTGGTCAATAGCAATAC
>JBGVDD010000007.1:0-7724 GCA_045119215.1 Lachnospiraceae bacterium
TCGCGATAAGTGGAAACTCGATTTTGCTTTCAATGCTTCGTTCACATCACTAAATGTTGCCAAGGTAACTATGAAGGAGATGGGAATGGAATATTCTATGTCTTCATTCAAGTCACTGATGACCAACATTTATCTGGTGAAACGAATTTTTAAAGCAAGCGGGTACACCCCGAACCGAACTTTAATTAGCAAGATTTTCAAAGATCTCTCGTGCTTACAGCGTATAGCTGCTTAGCACATTATTGAATTATTAACGAACTATTGATACTTAAAACAACATACAAAAATAATGATCTGACATACCATAAAGGACCAAGAGTGGGGTATCCAAAAGGAGTACCAATAATAATCTTGAGTAATCCAATTAATGACAAACCTTCAATATTGTGATCGAATATCAGCCAATATAAAAAGTTAAATATAAAAAATGGTATAAGTAAGCTAGTTATTCTTTTCTTAACTTCTTTAAGCCACCATCCCTTCTCACCTATATGCCTCCCCAAAAAGAAACCACTAACTATAAAGAAAAAAGGTACAGCTATCAAACACACACCATAAGAAAGTATTTCACTCAAAAACCAGCCAGATGAAAATCTCTCAGCAGGAATTGGTACATGTATCATTACAACTAAACAAGCGCAAATCCATCCTAAATAAGATATTTTATAGCTCGTCTTTTTATCAATTTGTACCATCAGAAATTGTATTCAATTGATTTATTAGCCAATTTCGCGAAAATTGAACTTTTTGCTTTAACATACCTTCATTATAAGTAACTTCTTCATTATTTTCAAATGAAGCCAAAGCACTTTCAATATTATCTTGCATCAAAGGACCTTCTATTATACTCCCCTCAAACTCCTGCATTCTTGCATGCATCCCTTTTCTAACAGGATCTGTTGGCACTATAATTCTAACATTCTTTCTATAAATGATAGAGAACATCATTGCATGGTATGAATTTGTCACTATCCATGTAGCAGCAGAAATTTCACGCATAAAATCTTCTATCGCAGCAGATATATAGACTTTTACAGATGACTGACTTAGACGTTTCTTTAAAAGGAGCATCTGTTTAAGTCCCTTGAGATTCAAACCAGCCCATCTTTCAAAACGATCCGGAAAAAGAATGACATCACAATCATTTTTTTTACCAAACTCTTCCAGAACTGGCAGCAAGTCTAAAAGATTTTCCGCCAACGTATAACATAATAATCGCTTTCGTTTATAATGCTTTTGTGATTTAAACTTTTCCCATATTGTGGGATCTACTAATAAGGTAGGATCTACAACCTGGGTAACATTATATCCCAAGCTTTTAATCAGTTCAACACCCTGTTTTTCTCTAACACTTATTGCTTTGAATCTAGCAAAGCCATCAATATAGTCCTGCAAATATTTATCCGCAAGTTTAGGCATGCCAATACTAGCTGCATAAGAAATGCCAGGAATAGCCGGATCAACATCTTTCAACAAATAGGGTACCGGAGAATATAAATTAGCATTCCATATTTGATCGCTGCCTACAGATATCAAATCAACTCCCAGATGTTTTGGTGCATCCTTCCAATCATAAAAGGAATAAGATGTTTTATGCAAATACTTATGGTGAAATTTTAAAGTCTTGATTACTCTTAGACACATAGAATATGTACCTACACCCAATATACTAAGAACTATATTTTTAATAATTCCCAACAAACCTTTTCTTGCGAATGGTCCTAAAAGAAGACCATTATCAGGAGTAATAAACCTATTAATAATTATGGGATCATGACCAAGTTCCTTATAGGCTTCTTGCATTGCATAAGCCTGAAGGGTACAACCATAATTGATCTCTGAGTGATATGTCAATATACCTATTTTCATTCTCTTTACTATATAAAATTATCGATGGTAACTTAAAACTTCGTCTACATTTTTACGAGGTGATTCTGCTATATCAAATTCTTGTAGAGTTTTTCCACAAGAAATTAATGCCGCAACTACTTCATTGTCAGGAATACCTACTATCTTGTGGAGTAACGCATCTTTTTCAGAATCTACACATATAGACCAATTAAGAACACAATGTGCTATCTTATAGTAAAATAGCGAATAGCAAAGATTCATAATAAATATACCACAGTTTGTGTAAACATCATATCTTTCATCGACCCAGCACACAGAAGAAAGATCACCAGTAACAATCAGTACCTTATCAGCATCTTTTCCAAAACCTCTATTACCACTTTGAAGTTCAAGAACTTTATCTTTAAGTGTCTTTTCACATACACAATGTACTCGTACCGGCTGACGATTACATGCCGAAGGTGCTGTCATAGCCAGCGTAACGGCTTGTTTTATTTCATCCTCACTAACACTGCCTCCATAATGTCTCAAAGTATGTCTTGACTTAGCAAATTTTTCAAAGTTACTGTCTACATCCTTATAAAACTCAGAGTATGTTTTATGAGGTTGTACTGCGGTTTTAATATCAGGAAATCTATCTGTTAGCATATGAATTGATTTCCAAAACTCTTCATCGGACTTTCCATCAAAATTTTTATGCATATCCAAATATGCTTTCAAAATGCCTATTCCATGTTCAACTTGCCCCTGAGGAGTTCCATATGTCGCAATAAATTCTTCTATGAGTTTTACCAAAGAAAGAATATTATCATGACCGAAATTATAACGTCTCTTTGGCATAGTCAACCCCTTTTCTATACCATGATAAGTATGTATAATTCTTGCCTCTAGATTACTCTTTGTATCAGGATGAAATACACCTGCAAACTTCAAAAATCGGTTACAATCATATTTCATCGTTTTAAGAGCTGCTATTTCAAGAGCACTTTTTCTTATATATCTTAATCTCCAAATTAGCATTTTTGGATGAAAAAGATATTTTACTACATTTCCAATTTTCATAATTACCCACCTATTATTCTTCTTTTAATACTGCCTAAGAAAATTCTAGCCTTACTATATACTTTATAAATCGCCAATCTTTTTGGATTATTAAACTCAATATCAAGAATCCACGACATGTCCTTGTTCTTTCTCCAGTAATCAGCATCAGCTTCGAATTCTTTCTTATTTTCTTCCCAATATGCTTTGTTTACCTCATGATATTTAGCAAACCTGTGCATACGTTTATACCCCTTAGAGTCAATAACAAAACCATAATCATTAGGATTGCCATGATGACTAAGAATATTTAGCATCGTTCTATAACATTTCTCACAATGTGAGCAATTATGTGAAGCCGTAGAGTACCAGCATACCTTTAATTCTACTTTTAAATTCTCTTTTGAACAATAATTAATGATCTTTTTTGCCTTGTCATTACGATCTAAATTATCATCAACAAGAAAGAATCTACAAGAAGCATATCGGATTGATTTTACCATATCCAGGTTATTTGCATCGAACCCAATAGAATTACTTGCATAACTAGAACCAATATAATGCAATCCTGTTCGAGTAAGATACTCTATAGGAGCTATCACTGTAGTCATAGACAGGATATGAGCAATGCTAGCCCACCAACCATGATTATGCTCTGGCTTAATAAGCTGAGCTAGTCGATTTTCAAGTTCAAGTTCGTTAAAATATCTGCGACAATTTGATTTAACAAAGACATATTGATTACCTATTTGCTTAGTAAGACGATCAAAATAATGAGATAATTCTCTATGAGCATCAACATCATTCAATAATAAATCACCACCCCAAATATTAACCAATAAAGGTTTCTCTGCAATACGATCTATGAGCGCACTTGTTGCATCTAGACCTCCTGTAAAGAATATCGAAGGAGTCTGTTGTACTTCGTATGTACAATCAACCATTTTGTCAGGAAATACATCGAAACAAAAATCAGCATAAGGATACATCTTCTTGTAGGCATCTTTTACGGATGATAAACTTTCAAAAAAAGTCTTATCTAACACAGGTACTTTTATACCAACATTAAACATCATCGACACACACAAAAAACTACCAACAAAAGGTATAGTCAATATACCTTCTGGAACAGAATTAGCCTCATATTGAGCAGGCAATTCAACAAACAAATTCTGGTTTACATCAACAAGATACTTGTTTAAAGAATCAGGAATTTCACACACATACTCACATCGGTTACCCTTTAAAACTACTTCTTTTAGAATTATATATTCCATTGCTATTTATATTTAAATACTTTACTTTTTACTTTTTCAAATACAATCATTCTATCATTCTTGCCAAAAATGACAAAAACATTTAGTATGCAAGATATTATACCAACACTCGACAATACAACAAAGAATGAGAACCAATTATTTACTACTACAACAGACTTTATCCCAAGACATATTGCCACAACAACAAGCATTCCTATAATACCTCTTAATAGAGCAGGGAAAAATGTTGACCATTTTTCTCCCAAACATATACCACCATAAATTGTTGTAAAAAACGTATTTCTAAGTATTGCCTGGATGCCAGAAACTATCGGTATAGACCATATTCCTAAATTAGTTGTCTTTATAACTATCAAGATAACTATTGTTTGAAGAGTACTACCAATAAGGACTGCTATCGATGGTATTTTCAATTTATTAGTTACAGCAAAAACACCATATATTGGATTTATACTTGCACCAATAATTAATGGAGCAACAGTTAAGAAACTCAACCAATATAGTTTATCAGAATCCTGACCAGGCACCCATAAATCAAAGAATGTCCCGCTATAAACTAATATGAATCCCATAGGTATTCCTATTATTAAAGATACCAATCCTATTGATCTAGAAATCTCTTTTATCAGCTTAGATATTTGATTTTGAGCATATAGTATATTAAACTGCGGCATAAATGAAGATGACAACATTGCCAGTAAATTGAGAATTAACATTGGAGCAGTCTTAGCTATCGAATAGTCACCTGTAGCTGCTGCACCAATAAAAATATTAGTAATAAGCAAATCTACCTGACTCAAAAGAACATTACTCAACTGATTTAAAGAATTCCAAGCACCAGAAGAAATAGTTTCCTTTAAAAATCTCCAATTAAAATACTTTATCGGTTTGATTTCTATTTCTGGTAAAAGCTTCTTTTTTAACCTTAAGTTATAATATAAGCCAATCAAAGCAGCAAATAGAGCAGAAAGACTCATAAATATAATAGAAGGTTTAAATATCCAAAATAATACAAAAATTGCAGCTACTCTAACTATATTAGTTATTACATTTATAAGAGCTTGCTTATCAAGCCTGTTCTTAACAAATGTACTTAATCCAAAAGTACCTGTAATTAAGCTCAATATCATAGACATTGTCCCTAAGAAGAACAACCATTGAACATCATGTAACAGATATATTGGAACAGTAAGTATCTTGTCTATATAAAATACACCTACCACACATAGAAGTGTGAAGAATACAGACAATGTAATATTAGCTACCCATACCGAATTGAAATATTTATTAGCACTATCAATGTCATTACTATAAATCTTCATTATAATGAAACGACCTGCCATTGAACCAACAGCCGTCGTTAGAATAGAGCTATATCCAATAATATTATTAACCAAAGGAAAGAAGCTGTAGGCCTCTTTACCTACGACTCTAATCAAATATGGCGTAAAGAAAAAAGATATTATAAAATTGATTAAAAACGATATTGTATTAAATACTAAATTCTTTACGGTTTGTTTGTTATTATTCATTACTACTACAAATAGCTACATAAAAGATTAATATACAATCAATTAACTTACGTTCCAAACTCCTTAATCCTCTGTTCTTCTTTCAATGAGCAAACAAGCAGTTGTCCATTCTTCTCGGCTACGATATAGCCATCCAAGCCTTGAATTATCACTTTGCTTTCATCGGCAGCATGAACCACGCAGTTCTTGCATTCATACAAGCGGATGTCCTTGCCTATCTTGGCATTGCCAGCCTCATCCTGTGGAAGCAAGGTTCGGAGACTGCCCCAGCTGCCTAAGTCGCTCCAACCAAACTCGGCTGGCAAGGTATAGATTTCCTTCGACTTCTCCATCACAGCATAGTCAATGCTAAACAAGAACAACGTATTATCAATATAAATCCACGTTGATATCGAACGGACTATCAAAGTCCTTCAGCATCACATGCTTCGTATCTTTCTCTGAGAGATTTGCATGCTCGGTTGGAATCCTCCAATCGATGCCGAGAGTATCATCGAGGATGCTGATACCTCCATCGGCCTCTGGATGATAGAAGTTATCACACTTGTATTGAAAGACTGCAGTTTCTGAAAGGACAGCGAAACCATGAGCAAAACCCTTTGGAATGAAGAACTGGCGATGATTGTCTTCTGTCAGTTCTACAGCCACATGCTTGCCATAAGTTGGTGATTCTTTGCGAATATCTACGGCTACATCGAGGACTCTACCTTTTACGCAGCGTACCAGCTTGCTCTGGGTATATGGTGGGCGCTGGAAGTGCAAGCCTCGCATTACGCCATAGCTGCTCATAGACTCGTTGTCCTGGCAGAAGTGAACACTATGCCCCAGGATTGGGGCAACTTTCTCTTCAAACTCTCGCTCGCTGAAGCTCTCGAAGAAGTAGCCACGAGCGTCACGGAAGAGGCGTGGCTTTATAATGAGTACGCCTTCAATATCTGTTTTAATTATATTCATTGTTTTCTAATATTCCAAATTCTTTTTTAATGTTTGATCTTTTTCTTCAAGTATTGAAAGGAGATACTTGCCATAGTCATTCTTCAGCATAGGCTGAGCATTCTCTCTCAACTGTTCTGCGGTAATCCATCCCTGACGGTAAGCGATACCTTCCAGACAAGCCACCTTCAAGCCCTGTCGCTTCTCCAGGACTTCAATAAAGGTGGATGCTTCAGAAAGAGAATCATGGGTTCCGGTATCAAGCCATGCAAATCCTCTTGCCATGGTCTGTACCTTCAGCTGCTTATCCTTCAGAAACTCCTGGTTTACGGTGGTAATTTCCAACTCACCACGTGCGGAAGGCTTAATATGCTTAGCTACATCTACCACCTTGTTAGGATAGAAATATAAGCCTACCACAGCATAGTTGCTCTTTGGATGCTCAGGCTTCTCTTCAATGCTTAAGCAATTGCCTTGCTCATCAAACTCTGCTACACCATATCGCTCTGGATCACTGACACGATAGCCAAAAACGGTAGCCTTGTTGTTCTGCTCTGCATCTACAACTGCTTGATGCAGCATCTGATTTAATCCTGCACCATAGAAGATATTATCGCCTAATACGAGGCAAGCGGAATCATTACCAATGAATTTCTCACCGATAATGAAAGCTTGAGCCAACCCATCTGGTGATGGCTGCTCTGCATACTCGAACTTCACACCTAACTGGCTTCCATCGCCTAAGAGGCGCTTGAAGCCTGGCAAGTCAAATGGTGTTGAAATAATGAGTATCTCACGGATACCTGCCAACATCAATACTGATATTGGGTAATATATCATCGGTTTATCAAAGATTGGAATCAGCTGCTTGCTGATACCCTTTGTAATAGGGTATAAGCGTGTTCCACTACCACCTGCTAATACTATTCCTTTCATAATAAAATGGTGATTCTAATTTCCGCAACACTATAATTTAATATTTTTTATAAGCACCTGAGCAACAAAAAGTTGCTCAGGATTTTGCCATGTCAGAAATTTCACTTATCTTAGTGTTGCAAAATAAAAACAAACAAAATTCTGAATGACA
>JBGVDD010000008.1:0-2876 GCA_045119215.1 Lachnospiraceae bacterium
CAGGATGTAACACTTACCGCTGATGGTTTGGAAGATATGCGAAATGACTGTATGGATATGTTGCAGGCGATTATTTCAATACTGGATGGTGCGAAGTATCTCTGGCAGGGAGCACAGACGGATAAAGAAAAAAGTTCTGACAGCGGCAACTGTTAGGACTTGCGGTAACAAAAGAAAACCTCTGTTACCTATGTATTCACAACTAGAGTATAGCAGAGGTTCTTCTTAGGAGCAAATAAAAGATTTGAATATGGAGGACTTTTATGGAAGGACAAAAGGCAGAATTAAAGATGATACGGATGTCGGAGGTGGAATCACAGGAAGTGAAATGGCTGTGGTATCCGTTTATACCATATGGAAAGCTTACAATCATTCAGGGGGATCCGGGTGATGGCAAAACCACACTTGTGTTAAATATAGCAGCAAAGTTATCAAAGGGAGAATGCTTCGACAGTGATATGGATGTACAGGAGCCGGTAAATGTGATTTATCAGACAGCAGAGGATGGTCTGGCAGACACAGTAAAGCCAAGACTTGAACTTGCTGGAGCAGACTGTGAAAAGATACTGGTTATTGATGAAAGTGATAAATCACTGTCTATGGCAGATGAAAGGTTGGAAGAGGCACTTGCTAAGACAAGGGCAAAAGTATTGATATTAGACCCCATACAGGCTTATCTCGGTGGTGGTATGGATATGAATCGGGCAAATGAAGCAAGAGATATGACAAAGAAGCTGGGAGCATTAGCGGAGAAATATCAATGTGCAATTCTTCTTATCGGTCATATGAATAAGGCATCAGGTAACAAAGCGGCATATAGAGGTATGGGTTCTATTGACTTCTTTGCAGTTGCAAGGAGCGTGCTTCTGGTCGGCAGAATAGAGGGAGAACCTAATATAAGAGCAGTTGTTCAGATAAAGAACAATCTTGCAGCATTTGGTCATCCTAAGGCATTTATGCTATCGGAGACAGGCTTTCATTGGTTAGGAGATTATGAGATTACAGCAGATGAAGTGCTTAGAGGAATTACACCAAAGGCGAACAAGTTGGAGCAGGCAAAGCAAATGCTGCGTGAACTGGCAGAAACATCTAATGCAGTACAGAGTAATGAGATTTTTGAAATGGCTGATGAACAGGGCATTTCAAAAAGGACATTGGAAAATGCCAAAAAGGAGCTTGGTATCCGGGCAAAGAAAATCAATAACTCATGGTATTGGGAACTGGACGTAGTAAAGCAGAGATAAGGCAAGAACGCAACATTGCAGACTATATAGAAATTGCGGAGATAAACCTTGCAAGGTTGCAAAATCTATAGATAGTACATTGTTGCGGACTTGAAAGTAAGAGGAAAGGATTGATGGCTTGATATGAAAAATGTGCAGATTTCACAGGAGCTTTTCATTGCACTTATGAGGTATTTTCTGCTAGAGCAGGAGGAACTATACCCAGAGATAAAGAAAGGTCTTGAAAAGAAACTGGATGCGCTGGTAATGAGAGAACTGTATACGAAGTACAAAACCGCACCAAGCGAAGAAGAACGAGAAAAGGCACGCAGGGAATATTTGGATAAGCGTGGTGTACCGGAAAGCTTTCGGTGGTAGTTTCGCTTAATCGTAAATGACGGGTGCGTGGCACGCTCCCGTTAGATATGGTTAAGAAGAAATGTGGTGCAGTGGTAATACAGAGAACGCTTCGGACACTGACTGCCGCAGGCAGAAAAGCTCCCGGCAGGGCGCAAAACCTGACAAGTCAGGTTGCATTTTTGATGCCGTAGGTGTCAAAAGTGCTTTTGCGTTACTTTCGGCGAAAGTAACAAAGCCTGCGCCGTATCCGGCGCTAATATGACAGGTAAAAGGAGAAAATTGCCTATGAAAAGAACGATTAGTGGGATGGTAGGAAAAGGTTCCGTTAATCACAACACCCGAGCTTTTACAGCTAAAAATGTGGATAGTGATAGAAGTGGTGCTAATGTTCATTTTTGTAATGAAGATATAAAGCAGGTTTATCATAAATTGTTTGATGAAGCACTTGAACGATATAATGAAAAGCAAAAACGTAAGGATCGAGTGATTGATGATTATTATGAAAAAATTAGACAAGGCAAGCAGGAAAAACTTTTTCACGAAGTAATTTTTCAGATTGGAAATAAAGACGATATGAATGCCAAAAGTGAAGAAGGGCTTCTTGCTAAGAAAATATTAACAGAGTTTATGGATGAGTTTCAAGCACGAAATCCTAACTTGTATGTGTTTTCTGCTCACTTGCATATGGATGAGGAAACACCACATTTACACATTGATTTTGTACCATATATTACAGGTAGCAAGCGAGGATTGGATACAAGAGTATCTTTAAAATCTGCACTGGCTGCAGAGGGGTTTACAGGTGGCACGAGAGGTGCGACAGAGTGGAATCAATGGATTGCAGCAGAGAAGCGGGAATTGGCTATGGTGATGGAGCGACATGGTGTCAAATGGCTTCAAAAAGGTACACATGAAAAGCATTTATCGGTACTGGAATTTGAAAAGCAGGCGAGAGCTAAAGAAGTAGCAGAATTAGACAGTCAAAAGCAGGAAAAGACCTCAGAGGTTGCTAAATTGAATCAGGCAGTATCCTCTATGAAACAAGAACTAATGACCACTACAATTAAGCAGGTAAGAGCTGAGGAGGCTGTTGAAAAAGCAAGAGAGGAAGGAATTGCTGTTCAGAGGGATAATGAAACATTAAGTGCAAGCAATCAACAATTGCGAGTGGAGAATACAAGCCTTGAAATAAAAAAGGTGGAACTACGGACGGATAATCGACACTTGGAACAGCAACAATGGCAATTGCGGACAGATAATAGCGAGTTGGAGATGAAACAGAGTGTTTTACAG
>JBGVDD010000009.1:0-24081 GCA_045119215.1 Lachnospiraceae bacterium
CGGTAAAATTCTTCCTTGTGCCGCATATAAAAGCTGTGACTTAAAATTGTCTCAGGGGGGTAGTCATATTTTTGATGATATAGTCCATCTACCGACCGAAAATCCGGAATGCCACTTTCTGTAGAAACCCCTGCCCCTCCAAAAAAAACAATATGATTGCTTTCATCTATCATTTGCTGTAACCTTGTCTGCTTACTTTCATCCATTTTGCTCTCTCCCTTCCACCAAAATTATTGTCCAAAAAAACCGCTGATACACACCAGCGGTTTGAATTGCGGGGGCAGGATTTGAACCTACGACCTTCGGGTTATGAGCCCGACGAGCTTCCAGACTGCTCCACCCCGCGATATTTACAATATTTATATCACTTAGTACATAGTAGCACTCCTTTTCTCGTTTGTCAAGGTGTAGAAACACGCCATAACTGCTAAAGTTATGGCGTTCCTTTCATTTATTTATCTGGAATCCCCCCCGGTTTCCTCAGAATTATTTCCCAATTCCTCCTGCTTAATTTCCCAATGAATCAAGAAGGTTAGAGCTGCACGCAGGATAATAATCCCTGCCACAGTACCAATTTCTGACCATTCTCTCACCACCACTGTACGAAGGATCTCACTTCCCATCTTAAATTCCAAGCCCATGGCAAGGCCCCTTGCTAAAATCAACTTTGTCTCCGGGGAACGTCTGATATAATTATAAAATCCCCGAATACCAGATACAATAATAATGCTCACCCCAATATATTCGAATATTAAAATAGCAATGGTCACCATGCTGTTTAAGCAGGCCTCTAAAAAATGTAAAATTTCCATACCCTACGCCCCTTTCTCTTCTACTTGTGTACAGTAACACATACTTATCTGACTTTGGATAAAAATTCCTGCAGTCTTGTATTCTTTGGATTTTCAAAAAATTCTTTCGGTGAACTATCCTCCTGAATATTCTTTTCATCTATAAAAAGTACTCTGGTAGCCACATCCCTGGCAAATCCCATTTCATGAGTTACCACAATCATGGTCATGCCTTCACGAGCCAATTCCCTCATAATTTCCAGCACTTCTCCCACCATCTCCGGGTCAAGAGCCGAGGTTGGTTCATCAAAAAGAATCACGTCCGGATTCATTGCCATAGTTCTTGCAATAGCAATACGCTGTTTTTGTCCACCGGATAAATTTCCAGGATAAGCATTTGCCTTATCAAGAAGCCCCACACGTTCCAAAAGCTCATCTGCTTTTTTAGATGCTTCCTCCTTGGACATCACCTTTAATTTTACAGGTGCCAGCATAATATTTTCTTTTACCGTCATATGAGGAAATAAATTAAACTGCTGAAATACCATACCGATTTTTTCCCGGACCAGATTAATGTTTGTCTTCTTGTCCAAAAGGTTGGTTCCCTCAAAAATAATAGCTCCCGATTCCGGTTTTTCCAATAAATTCATGGAACGTAGAAAGGTGGACTTACCACAGCCGGAAGGACCTACAATTGCAATCACTTCTCCTTTACAAATAGTGGTATTGATGTGATCCAATACCAGGTGATCTCCATATGATTTACATAAATCCTTTATCTGAATCAACACTTCTTTATCTTGCATCCTTCATCAATCTCCTTTCTAAACGGCTCACTCCAGCAGTCAGAACCATTACAATCAGCAAATATACTAATGCCACAGAACATAATGGAATCAATGCCTCATAAGTATTGCTACGGATAATATCCCCTGCCTTGGTCAAATCCATCAAACCAATGTAACCAACAATAGAACTTTCCTTTAACAAGGCAATAAATTCGTTACACATTGCTGGCAACGCATTTTTTACTGCCTGGGGAAGAATAATATATCTCATGGTCTGTGCATAATGAAATCCTAAACTTCTTCCTGCCTCAAACTGTCCAATTTCTATAGACATAATCCCCGCACGCACTGCCTCTGCCACATAAGCTGCTGAATTTAATCCAAAGGCAAGTACTGCCGCAAGCAACGGGTTAACTTTCACCGAGGCAAACACTACATAATACATAATCAATAACTGAACCATCATAGGTGTTCCGCGAAATACAGTCAGATAGATTTTGGCAATAGTATTCAGGATTTTGAGCATTGCTGTTTTCTCCTCGTTCCTATCGTGGGCAACACGGATAATAGCAAATACAAATCCCAGAATAATTCCAAAAAGACCTGCACATAATGTGATGATAACTGTGTTTAATAAACCTTTGGGAATATATTTCCACCTACCCTGTTCCACAAAGGTCTGATAAAATTTTTCACCAAGAGACATTCCTTCAGAAATACCGCCATTATTTACAATAATCACCTGTTTTGCAGTGGTATAAGACTCTGTGAAGTCAATGTTTTTCAATCTGTCCTCTGTAACTGTCATACCCGCCACACCAATATCAGCTTTACCAGACTGCACGGCAATAATAATGGAGTCAAACTCCATATCAGATATCACTAGCTCCATGCCCAATTCATCTGCTACTGCCTGTGCCATGTCCACATCAATACCTGTGGCCACACCATTCTCATAATATTCATAAGGAGGAAATGCCACGTTCGTTGCCATGGTAAGTGTTCCATTTTTCCTAACAACATCTTTCGGAGATTCATAAGGGGTTTTTCCTTTTGTGTCATCACCTATATAATTATCAATGATCTCTGCCAATGTGCCATTTTCTTTCAAATTTTGCAATGCCTGATTGATGGATGATGTCAATTCTTTATTTTCTTTCGCCACACAGATAGCATATTCTTCTAAAGCAAATTCTTCTTCTAAAATAGACAATTCTGAATTTTTATTTATAAAGGTCAATGCCGGCTGTTCATCAATAATGACACAATCTACTTTTCCTTGCTTTAGTGCCTGTACTGCGTCTGTTCCCTTATTAAATCGGGTAATTTTTGTCCCTGCTTCATCCCCTTCGTAGTCTGAAGCATAAATATCACCTGTGGTTCCAATCTGTACTCCAATGTTTTTTCCTTCTAAATCATCTACACATGTAATTGCTGATATTTGCCCAGATTCACTTTTCTGTTTTCCACATCCTGTGATTGCAACCATCATTAACATGCACAAAACAAGGGACATAAAACAATATGTCAGTTTTTTTCCTACCTGATGTAAAGAGTTATTTTCTTTCATGCTCTTATCCTTTCTCTCAACTTTCGTAACTATTTCATCTATGGACACTATCATACTGTATTTTCGTAGAATTCTCAATGTTTTTCTTATCAGCTTACTTCCTAATTTTTTTGTTATACTCCCAATGACTGTAACAAAAGAACTACCAGCAAGATTGGTGCAACAAATTTAATCATAACTACATACAAGAAGCGTCTATAAAACTTCTCTCCATTCCTGCGCACTTCATCTATTACTACTTTTGGCTTTACTACCCAGCCAATTAAAATACAGGTGAGCAGTGCTACCAACGGCATGAGACAATTATTACTAATATAATCCAACAGGTCTAATATTTGACCCACACTCTGGTTTGGAAGCTTTAATTCAAAGTAACATACATTATATCCTAAGCACACCAAAATACCACCAATCAAACCATAAACTGTGACGTAAATAGTACTCTTTCTTCGACTGATATGGAAAGCATCCATAATGCTGGATACAATAGCCTCCATAACAGAAACTGCTGAAGTCACCGCTGCAAACACTACCATGAGAAAGAATACCAATCCAATCAACTTTCCCACAGCTCCCATAGCCTTGAAGATTTTTGGCAAGGAGACAAACATCAGTCCCGGCCCTGCTGACATTCCCTCAGTTCCCATAAAGGTATAAACAGCAGGTACAATCATCATTCCTGCCAGGATAGCCACTACAGTGTCAAAAATTTCAATCTGATTAATTGATTTCATCAAGTTAACATCTTTTTTTACATAAGAACCATAGGTAATCATAATTCCCATGGAAACACTGATTGAGAAAAATAACTGCCCCATAGCATCCACAATGACACCCCAGATATCCTTTAGAGTCATACCTGTGAAATCCGGAACCAGATATACCTTTAATCCATCTAGACCTGTGCGTACCACTCCATCATCTCCCGTATGACGAATGGTCAAAGAGTATATGGAAATACCAACAACCAGCACAAGCAAAGTAGGCATCAATATTTTGCTCATTTTCTCTATTCCTTTATCCACACCACAAAAGACAACAAAAGATGTCAAGCCCAGAAACACAATCATCCAAACAATCGGTTCCCAGACTGTAGTAATATAATTTGTAAAATATCCATCTGCCGCAGCTGCTTCTGACTGCCCTGTGAAAAATACGGTAAAATATTTTACTACCCAGCCTCCAATAGAACAGTAATATGGTAAAATGATTGTAGGTACCAGACATGCCAATACCCCAATAATTTTCAATTTGGAATGAATCGAACGATAGGCCGTCAATGGACTCTGTCCTGTTTTTCTTCCCAAGGCTATTTCTGTGGTCAACAATGCAAATCCAAAGGTCAATGCCAACACAATATAACAGAGCAGAAATACGCCGCCATGGTCCTTTGCTGCCAGATAAGGAAATCTCCATATATTCCCCAATCCTACTGCACTTCCTGCCGCTGCCATTACAAATCCTAAGGTACCTGTAAAACTCCCTCGAGTCTTACCCTTTTTTAATCTCGCTTCTTGTTTCAAATTATTCTCCTCATTTCTTTTTATTCTTTTTTTATACTAACACAAAAAGCATGGACAAACAAACCTTATTTGTCCACGCTTTTTACTTTAGTGTTTATCGAATACTTAAATTCAATTCCTATTATTTTTTAATCTTAACTGATTTTGGAATTAATGTATATTTTCCATAAACTTTTTTATTTGCAGAATCAAATTTATATGCTCTGACAGCTACATAGTATTTCTTTCCTTTTGTAAGTTTCTTTACGGTCTTAGAACTTCCTGTAAAGGAAACAAGCTTTTTGCTCTTCATAGAAAGTTTTGTAGAATATGCCAGCTGATATCCATCTGCCTTGCTGACTTTCTTAATCTTTACCGTCATAGACTTACTTGAGTTATTCTGTACGGAAGAAATTTTCACTCTGCTTAGAGATATTTTGCTCCACTTAGCATAGAATTTCTTGTCACCTGTGGTTCCTTTTTTCAAGATAGTAACCTTTTTAGTAAGCTTACTGTTACTATACCAGCCTTCAAAAGTATATCCCTTTCTCTGAGGCTTTGGCAAGCGCAGGTTGTAAGAACCATCATGGCTTTCTACCACTTTTCCTTTGAATTCTCCTCCATTTAAAACGTAGGTAATGTCATAGGAAGATTTTTCTGTGTTTTCTTGTTTCTTTGTTACCTGGACACTGACAGCATTCTTTTTTGCATACTGATATGCTGCACTGTTTTCCGTACATAACACCTTCACCCTGTTACTGTCTGTAAATACTCCTTCACCTAATCTTGTCACAGCATCCGGAATCTCTACATTTTTTAATGATTTACACTTTTTAAATGCTTCATTATCAATAGTAGTAACATTAGATGGAATCTTTATAGTTTCTAAATCTGAACATTCCTCAAAAGCATGAGCTCCAATAGCTGTCAATTTATCCGGAAGCTTAATTTCATCCAACTCACTACATCCGTAAAATGTATTTTCTTTAATTTCGGTAATACCTTCGCTTAAAGAAATATCCCCTAAACTTTCACACATAAAGAAGCTCAGTCTTCCCAAACTCTTTACATTGTCAGACATTTCCACATATCCTAAATTGGGGCAGTTTAAAAACGCCTCGTTCTCAATAGTAGTTACACTGTCTGGAATTTCTACCGTTTCAATATATTCGTTGCTGGAAAAGGCATCCTCACCAATGGTGGTCACATTTACACCATCTATCGTAGAGGGTATCTCTACGTTGCTTTGTGTTCCATTATACTTCACAATAGTCTTTGTGTCTTTATCAAATTCAAACTCATCCTCTACTGCAGCCTTTGTGTTTACTGCATCCAGGGTTCCAAGGCTTCCTGCCGCCATTACGGCGGCAAGAGCCATACACAACACTCTTTTTAATTTCATTACTATCTCCTCACTAAATTATTGTAACCGTGTATCTGTTCCAAACCACTGAACAGCTGTGTCACTTCTTATTATTTTAAGTATGGACCATTATTTGCTCCAAGTGCTCCACTAAAGTCAGCGTTTCTGACATAGATTCTCATGTTACCCTTTGAGGTTGACTCTGCTGTCAAGGTTCCTCCTTCTGCCACAGTTACAGTTTTTCCAGTAATTGCTTCTGTGTAAGTACCTCCTGGAATACCAGTGAATGTTGCATCTCCGGAAATTGCCACACATACAAAGCTGTCCACGCCGCCTTCTGTGTAACGACGCTTAAATGCCATTGCGGAACCAGAAACGCCCTCTGTTGAGTACTGTCCCTTTCTCAATGCCGGGATGGATGCTCTAATCTTATTTAATCTCTGAATATGTAATGATAATGGATAATTCAAAGTTTCTGCTACCTTTCCGGATGCAGTATAACTTCCGTCTGCATTTACTGTCACATCACCTTCAATGTAATCTCCAAAGTAAGCACGTCCAGTATCTTTCAGTGCCGCATTTGGTCCTACGTCAATCATCTTTCCTTTCTGGAATTCCACTTCACTACCATAGTAGATACATGGGATACCACGCCAGGTAAACATTAAGTTCAGGTTCTCTGCCCAAGTATCCTGGGTTCCTGCATATCTCTGGTTTTCCGGTGCCCCGTCTGGTGCGTAGTCATGAGAGTCTACATAAGTTACATTGTAAGTTGCATCGTTGTAGTAAATATCTCCACCAGCTACTCCAAAGGCAGAACGGGCACTTTCAAAGTTCCAGTGCATTGGGAAGTCAATAACATTCAAATTAGATGCCTGACTGTGATCTGGTGTATGATAATCATTTCCTTTCAGTAATGCATTCTGCGAGGTAGGTTGTGCACCCACATCTGTGTTATCCTCATAATGCTGTGCTGTTAATGCTTCATTGGTAGCTGCATCTGTGTCACTCCATGCATAATCTTTAGACTCATCCCAGGTATAGAATGGTGCGGACAGCTGTGGTGTCTGACGATACCATACATTTCTGTCACGGGTACATACTTCACCAAACATATAGAAGTTATCACCGCCTGCTTTCATAAATGCGTCGTTAAACACTTTATTAAAGGTTAATCTTGAAATATGTTTTACAGTATCAATACGGAATCCATCTACCCCCATATTGATATATCTTGTATAGGCGTCTACTAAATAGTTATATACTTCCGGATTTTCTGTATTCAAGTCTACACAGTCTCCGGCAATCTGTGCTGTCTGACAGGTATAATCATCCCAGTTCAATGATTTCTGGTGATGGTAAATATTGTTTACATCAAGCTCTGCTTCCTTCATCAATGCAAGTCTTGCCTGATACTGGTTGCCAGGAGTCATCTCTGCATAATTGTCAGGAAGTCCGGAATCCGGTAAAATCTGCAGACAATCTGCAGTGTCTAACATAGTCTCATCTTTTTCAAACATTGGCAACAAATTGGTTTCACCAAAGTTACCGGTATGATTTAACACAATATCCTGATATACCTTCATTCCTTTTGCATGTACTGCATTGATTAAATCTTGGTATGTAAAGTCCTCTGATTCATATCTAGGGTCTACCTTGCTGAAATTAATTGCATGATATCCATGATAGTCGTATCCACTGCTGTTTTCCACAACTGGTGTAATCCAGATTGCAGTAAATCCAAGTGCTTTGATATAATCAAGCTTTTCTGCCAATCCCTTGAAGTCACCTCTCCATGCTGGATCGTCATCCGTATTTCCTGCCTGGGCATCATCCCAACAATGCACATTATTTGACGGATCCCCATCGTAGAAACGTGTAGTCATCAAGAAGTAAATAGAATCATCTCTTGCATCTGTTCTATCATATGGAACCGGTGTGGCTGTTGGTCCCTTGGTTACTGTAGGCTTTCTGGTTGGCTTTGGAGTTGGTGTCACTGCACTTAAATCATAGTCATACCATTTTCCACCTTTGTACCACCATTCGCCTTCCTTCTGTGTAAGGTCTGCAGTCTTTCCAGAAGACAATACAAAGATTACATTTGTGCTGGTACAATCATCTAATGTGTATGTATACCATCCTTGTGCGGTATCCGCCTCCATCTTCACTCCTGGCCATTCCACCGGCTTGTCTGATGCCTTGCCGTCTCTCTCCCAGTAGTAGATAGTCGGTACACTCTTATCCTGTACATGGAAGATAATCTTGCCCTTCACCTGTGGTCTTGGTGTATTTGTTGGTCCCTGGGTTGGAGTTGCCTCTGCTCCCTTCGTTGGGGTTGGCGTTGCCTGAATTCCCTTGGTTGGAGTTGCCTGTGCTCCCTTTGTCGGAGTCGGCTGAGCTCCCTTGGTTGGAGTTGTCTGTGCTCCCTTGGTTGGGGTTGCCTGTGCTTCCTTGGTTGGAGTTGCCTGTACTCCCTTCGTTGGGGTTGCCTGTGCTCCCTTCGTTGGGGTTGGCGTCTTTTCGCCTGATGGATTTTCATCCAACATTTCCCCTTCCATGTACCAGTGATTTCCATACATTACAGTAGTATCTTCGCTTATCACACCATCACAAACAAACTTAACGGTAGCACTCTTAGCTCCCTGGATGGTGTATTCAAACCAACCGTTATCCTGTTTCTTCATTTCCACTCCCGGCCATGCCACTGGAGTATTGGTTCCCTTGCTCACATTATAATAGTATAATGTCACAGTTTTTGCCTCTGGTGCATGGTAATACAAGGCTATATTTTTCGTTGTAGCAGGAAGTGTTACCTCTGGTGCCATAGTTGGTGTTACAAACTCTTCCGCCATTGTAGGTGTCGGTTTTTTGGTTGCTTCCGGTGCCTTGGTTGGTGTTGGTTTTTTGGTTGCTTCCGGTACCTTGGTTGCTTCCGGTGCCTTGGTTGCTTCCGGTGCCTCGGTTGCTTCCGGTGCCCCGGTTGCCTCCGGTGTCTCGGTTGCTATCGGAGACACCTCCTGTGACTTGTCTGGATTCTGAGTATACCATTTTCCATCTGACAGCCAGTACTCACCGCTTTGCTTTTCATAATGAGTTGTCTGTTTTTCGGAACTGTTCATCATAAATTCTACGTGAGTTGTATCCTCAAAAGAATATTCATACCAACCGTCTTCCTCTGGTATCATTTCTTCCCCTGGCCATGAGACCGGATTATTGTATCCCTCATTCTGATTCCAGTAAAAAATATTGGCTGTATCCCATGCACTCTTGTAGTGAATGGTAATGCCAGCTTTTTCCTGAGCTGCCATGGCCTGAATTGTCTGCCCACTTGGATCTGTCAGAATCGACAATCCGGCAAAGGTCATAGCCATAGTTGCTGAAACAAATTTTTTAGATTTCTTTCGCATTGCGCTTCTCCTCTCTTTTTTTGAAACAAAAGGCCTGTAATGCTATCACTGCTATTCTTAAGCATGAATAATCTATTACAAGCCTCACATCAGATTTAACAAAATCTTAACATTTAATTGGGATTTTGTCAATATTTCTCATTATTTACGATTCCATTTCGTCTATATTCACAAATTTGTTGTATCATTTTTTACATATCTTACATAGCTTTTATCCACATTATTACAGGGAAACCCGATCTTTATCCACATGAAAACTGTTCATAGTTTTTAAAAAAGTGGAGAAATTCTTACAGCCATATTTCTTGGTACTGAAATCCGGATGCTTCTTTAAAAGTTCAGCGCAAACCTGAGACAAATGTACATCCTTAGAACCTTTTCCCTCTATGATATGTATGATTTCATTCTCAATGGTATCCTCAGCCCCCGTTAATGTTACACTATTGTTCACAACCCGCAATTCCTGCATGGACTTTATCAGACTGGACAACTTACTGTAACCGTAATCTTTTACGTCAAAGCCGGGATGAGATGTTTTTATGTTCTCCTGAATCAGGGAGATATTTTTTACCCGTCCCTGGTTATCTTTTAAAATTTGAATAATCTCTTTTTCTAGTTGTTCCTTCGTTATAAAATCATTTTTTTTCACCACATGTCCCTTTTCATTTTGTTGAAGCTTCAACGTGGTAAATTTCTCTGCAATCAGGGTGCTAAGCTTACTGTAACCATAGTTACGCACATCAAAATCCGGAAACTGATTGGTCAGGCGGCTTCCCACTTCTCCAAGTCCCACCTGTCCGGAATCACTTTTTCCAATCATGTCACTGATAGCCTTCTCTAATTTCTTTAACTTTGTCACCCCACTTTTGTTTTTATCTTGGGATTTGATTGGCTGGGTTGCCTGAATGACAGTCCCGTTAGCTTCTAAAGATATCTTGATAGGCTCCTGTGGTATAGCTATGGATGACTTTGCTGTTTCACTTTCCTCCCCAGAATGCTTTGCCAGAATATCAAGGTAGACAAACTTATTACAGGACTTTGTCAGTGCATCCGGAGCCTTGGAATCTCCCATACCAATGACAAACATATTTCCTTCTCTAAGCCGCATGGCCAGTCTTGTAAAATCACTGTCACTGGTGACAATACAAAAACCATCTACTTTTCCACTATAGAATATATCCATAGCATCGATTACCATGGCCATATCCGTAGAATTTTTCCCAATGGTATAGGCAAATTGCTGCATGGGCTGGATGGAATGTTCCAATAAAATTTTTTCATTCCATCCATTAGATTTTGCCCAATTGCCATAGATTCTACGATAGGTTGCCAAACCATATTCACTTATTTCATTAAAAATAATCCCAGCGTGTTTTGAACTAATATTATCTGCATCTATCAAAACCGCAAACCGTTTTTGTTCTCTTATCTCTTCCATTCTTTCCCATTCTCTTCTATCTTATGATATGACTACTCTCCAAACACTGCTCTGTAATCTGCCTGAAATTTTACAATTCCCTGGTCGGTCAACGGATGCTTTGTCATCTGTTCAATTACAGAATATGGCACCGTTGCAATGTGAGCCCCCGCCAAAGCACAGTCTGTGACATGAATGGGATTACGTACACTGGCTGCAATGATCTCTGTATCCAAATTGTAGATACGGAAGATATCCGCAATATTTCGAATCAACTCAATTCCAGGATGAGAGATATCATCCAGTCTTCCTAAAAATGGAGATACATAAGTTGCCCCTGCTCTGGCTGCAAGCATTGCCTGATTGGCCGAAAAGATTAAGGTTACATTGGTCTTGATTCCTTCTTCTGTCAACACCTTTACTGCCTTTAATCCCTCCACTGTCATAGGAATCTTTACTACCATATTTTTATGAAGTGCAGCAATCTCTCTTCCTTCTTTTATCATACCCTCTGCATCTTCTGTGGTTGCCTTCACTTCCCCACTGATAGGTCCATCTACAATAGAAGCAATTTCTTTGATTACTTCATCAAACTCTCTCCCCTCTTTTGCAATCAAGGATGGATTGGTGGTTACTCCACAAATCACTCCCATATCATTTGCTTTTCTTATACTTTCTACATTGGCCGTGTCAATAAAAAATTTCATAATTTATTTTCCTTTCTTTATTTCTGATCATAGCTTACTATGATTTAATTATATGCCTGATTTTCTTTGTCCTCATACATCTTCTTGTCTGCTTCCTCGTATAGTTCCCACAAATTCTTCTCTAAATTGTTTTTGTTGGTAGCATATCCTGCGGATGTAAGCATCTTGTACACTCTTCCTGATTCCTGATTTGCCTGCTCCAGGTTCCGTTTAAACCTTGCAATTAATGTTTTCACTTCTTTTTCGTTATTTGTATTCAGTACCGCCACAAACTCATCCCCTCCCATGCGGCCTACAAAGCCATAAGCATCAAAAAAGCTTTTTAAATGTCCGGCAAACTCTACTAATAACTGATCCCCCATACTGTGACCATACACGTCATTGATTTGTTTAAATTTATTTAAATCAAAATTAATCACGGTAGCAGGCTGTCCTGTTTTTTCACGGAAAACGGTCTCACACATAGCCCGATTTCCAATAGAAGTCAAGGCATCCGTATATGCCATCTTCATCAATGTCTTTTTCTCCACATTGTCATGAAAGGTCTGTATCAGACGGTGCACGTAACTTACTGCCATGGAAATCACAAAACAGAGAACACCAATGGGAAGAATACTGTGGGATAAATCCAGCCCTTCATGGTGTATGTACTTGTCCACATTGAATCTTATAATATCCAAAACAGTAAACAACAGTAAAAGTCCCATACCTTTTAAAATAATTCTTCCATATGTGGTACGCTTCCCTTCAAACCCTCCGAAATTCACCCAGATGGTTACAATAACACTGATAACCCCTATCATATGAAAAATCATTAGGGTCTTGGGAAAATGTAAAATATTGGTGCTGTTTAATGTGGTTACAATAGCAATATATGTCAAGAGTATTACATTCATTCCCCCAATAATATTTCGATTCTGTTTCTTTTCCTGGGCCTCCATTACAAACAGCATCATAATCGCCGGTGCGATATACAAACTAGGATACTCTATATAGGACACCAGATTCCGATTGGTTACCAGTACATAAATGATTCCGGTATTACACATAATCCAAAGGGCTGTATCTGCTGCAAAAATGCCCATATACAACAACATAGTATATTCGCTTCCGCCCCTTCCAATGAATAAAACTACGAAGATTACCAGCACCCCCGCCCCTAGCAAAAAGACACTGATAATAACATCTGTAATATTGTTTAAGAGGAAATTTCTTGTATACTTGGTAGAAGAAATTAACTTTGGAGCCTCTATACTGGAGAATGCTTCATCCTCCGTCACATCAAAACGCAGCGAAAGCTTTTTCCCCTGACAGCGTTCTGGTAATTCTACCCAGTAGTAGCCACTGCCCACCATATCCCCCTGTTTTGCCAGCTCTTCCCCGTAGTGATAGATTTCCCTTCCATCCACCAGAACAGACACTACAGAATGATATATAATAAATTGTAATATGGGGCGTTCCACATTTTGTTTAGGAAGCTCACACTCCATAAGCACGATGTCACCTTTTTGGGTTACCGGAAAACTAAAGGTACTAAGGGAAACACCCTTAGTTTCTTCCTGGTTACCCTGATGAGTAATAGAAACCGTCCAGCCTTCCTCTAGACAGATTTCATCCTTTTTTACAATATCTCCTAAGTAATCCACAATCCATATATACCCCAGTACCATCCCGGCAATCAGAAGAAAATGAAAAATGTATTTTCTCATTTTCGTTTTCCCCATTCTTTCAATCCCCCTTCCACTCATACTGTTCTCATAACTGTTTAGTAAATGCACAAACCTGCCTGAACTGTTACCCTGTTTTCCATTTTAACACCATTTATTTCCAATGGCAAGGGGAGGGTTGTACGCAAAAATCCCCCAGCCAAATGGCTGGGGGGAGATTTTCAAGGAATATCCCTGATTTTATTCAGTTGTCTTGTTTTCGTAAACCTCTGATTCTTCTCCTGCTACGTAAACCTTTACGAACATAGCCTTCGCAGCTTTTGCACTGGTAGCCTTACCTGATGCAACTGCTACTGATTCAAGGTTGTTTAATGCATCCGCCTTATCACCGTACGCAAATACTACATAAGAGCCTTCATACAGGTCTGTTGCGACCTTAGCTTTTACAGTACCCTTGGTATATTCATACTCAACACCTGGATTATAATATCCACTGATTACATATCCATCTTTCATGGCAACCTTTGTATTCTTACTGCTCATACGACGTGCCACAACACCCTTTGCTAAATCTTCTTTCACAGCATTATATGTGATATTTAAGTACTTAAAGGTTCCTGGATTTACAGTCATTGTAATGACAGAACCATCAACACTGAAACTGTTAATTGTATATTTAACTCCTGCTTCATCACGGATTTCAAACATTTCTTTTACAACAGTATCTGCATTGACATCCTCTGAAAGCTTCACAGCAATCTTAATCATTCCATTTTCCAATGCACCGGTTGCAAGCTTCATACCAAAGTCAGCTGTAGTTGCTGTTCTAGTCTTGTAGTTGATTGACTTAGTTACAGAGCCATATCCTTCGATAGTTGCTGTTACATCATAAGTACATGTCTTATTTGGAATAGTGTAGTTAATAGCCACATATCCCTTCTTAGATACACCAGAAGCTTCACCCGCAACCTTCTGGCCTGCCAACTTAACATATTCTCCAGTTGAAGAATCCTTTACAGAATACTTCACTTCATAGTCATCCAACATGTTGTTCTTATTGTCGAATACCTTAACGTAAACTGTTTCCTGCTTACCAGCTATATTTTCATCTACAGTAATATCATATCCTGATGGTGTATCGATAACATACTGCATATTTACTGGTGCCCACTTAATAGGTACGTTCAATCCTACAGAAGCACTTGTTTCACCATCACCAACGTTTGGTACGGTCTTGATTACATTTCCAAGATTATCTAACAATGTAAAGTTCATTACTGCCTTTTCATCGATGGTATCTCTGCTTAATGTACCTCTTAAGATATCAAGTCCTGTTTTAACAGATGTAATCTGAGCAGATGCCTTCTTGGTATCTAAAGTACCTTCTACAATTTTACCATAAGGTTCATCTACACCGGAACCAAGTAATGTAATACCTGTGTCTGCTCCTTCAATGATAACATTGGAGTATCCGGCTGCTGCCGCTGCTGCTGCATTGGCTTTTTCGTTATCCTCAACTAAACCTACTACCTGATATCCAACTAACCATGTAGTATCAATATTCTTAGTCTGTTTTTCTGTCTGTAAAGTATCCTTATTTCCTAATTCGTAAGTTAAAGTTTTCTTTGCTACCTGAGCAATTTCATCCTTTGTTTCTTCCTTAGCTACTGCTGTCTGGTCTGTAAAGGAAAGTCCTGGTGCAACCCAGTAAAGTTTTGCGTATTCTGCCTTTGTTCCCTTTACTGACATAGTAACCTTGTATCCCTCACACTTAGGGAATAATGGTTCTTCAATAATACCTGACTGATAAGAGTCACTCTTGAAGGTAATGGTAGCTACACCATCTGCGTTTGTCTTTACTGTAGACTTTGTTTCATCATACTTTGTAGAGTCAGCAGTGATAGATACACCTTCTGGAAGTGATGTTCTTGTAAGCTTTTCTGTCTTGTCATCTCCAAGGTAGAATTCAACTTCAGTATCTCTTACCTTGTTTCCATTGTCATCGGTTACCAACACATCTACACTGATGGTCTGACCAACCAATGCGTAGAAATCTTCTGTTGGTTTTTTCTTTTCTGTTGGAAGTGGAGCCCATTCAACATATGCAAACAGTCTCTTCTGTTCCATTGTAAGGAAGTCTAATTCACTTCCTACCTCTAATTCTCCGTACACTTCAGAGATTCCAGATTTTTCAGAATTCAATGTTACTGTGTAATCTGTACTTGTAAGCTGTACACCTACACCATAATTTGTTGCTTCTTCCTTAGACACGTTAAATGCCTGTACCTTATCAGAAGCCATAAGCTTATTCTCATTGTTGTCTGCGTAGGTTGGAATCATAAAGTATGTATCGTTTTCGTTCGCGTTCTGTTTCTTTACAGTAACAATGGCATTACCTAAATGAGGATAAGTTGGTACTCTATAGGTAACAGTTGCTCTATAGTATGGACTGTCTGATGAAGTTGTGTCAATTCCATAGCTTTTTGCTTTTTCAGCTGTCATTGTTACACTGTTCTGGAAATTAGCATATTTATATGCATCCTGTCCAATTTTTCCTGTAGTTACAGATGTCCAGTTAATCTTGGCATCTTTGTAAAGTTCTGACAAATTCTTATATTTTGCTGTGCCTACATAGTTACCTGTAATGTTCACAAGGTCAAATCCGATAGCCTTTGCAACTTCTACCTGTCCCTGTGATTCTACATATACTTTGATGTATACATAGTCATCTGCATCTGTTGCTAATTCCTGAATTGGAACCTGGAATCCAAAATCATCTTCTACATGTTCACCCTTTACTGCATAGCTTGCTAACTCGCCAAGTAAAGTATCTGTCACTTCGTCGTAAGCACTGTATACCTTAATCTTTAATGCTGTGTTCTTAGAGATTGTCACATTTGCAAAGTTTAAGGTAGCATAGTTTAAGTTGGTTGGAACTTCCTTAATAACAGTTGACTTGGAAGTATCATAAATGGAGTATCCTTTTGTGCTGTAACCTACTTCCTGCTTATAGTCATCATCTGTAGTTCCTGTGATAACTTCCGGATATTCAATCAATGGAGCTGCATTGAATGTTACTGCATGATCCTTTGTTCCTTCTGTACTAACCTGCTGGCTTACTACGTATTCAGAAGTACCAATTAATTCATTGTGATCTTTTTCTGTATTAATCTGCTTACGTTCTACAGTTTCTGTTTCCTTAAGCCCCTTATTTGCAGCATTTACACCCTGAACTAACTTTGTCTCGAAATCATTAACTGTAATATTTGCAAAAGAATAATCCTTAGTAGCCACCTTTCCCTTGTATGTTCCTACAGAGAAACGGGCAAAACGCAATGCTGTCTGAGCTTTTGTAGAAGCACCTGTTGCTGTTGCTGTCAACAAATATCCACCCATAACACCTTCATTAGCTTTGAAGTTATAGCCATTCTTTAATGCGATAGTGAAGGTTGCAATACCCTGTGCATCTGTTTTTACAGTAGAGCTTGCACTGTGTTCGTTACTGATTTCCCAGTAGTCAGCGGTACCAGACTTATATTCCATTTTTAATGTTACGTCTGTGTTTGCTACTGGCTTTGAATCCTTGTATAATCTAACACGGATATCTGCATTTGTTCCAGTAAATACAGTATTTTCGTATCCATTAAGTGCATTTGCCACTTCAATAGTAACACCATCTGTTCTTGTGTTGGTCTCACTCTTTACAGTAACCTCACATGTTGCTGTAACAGAAGGGTCAGCAGTAGATGTTGCAGTAATCGTAGCCTTTCCTGCTTTCTTTGCATATAATTTTCCTGTGGCATCTACAGATACTACAGTTTCATCTGATGACTTCCATGTTACCTCTGTCTGAGTTGTTCCTTCTGGGAACTGTGCAGATAAGGTCTGGTTTCCTTCACCGATGGTCATTGTCAATGTAGATACATTTAACTTCATGCTGGTTGGAGCTACCTTGGCAACCTTGATAGTAAATGTTGCACTTAAGCCATTTGCAGTAGTTGCAACAATAGTTGCTGTACCATCTGCAATTCCTGTTACAGTACCATTAGCATTTACAGTTGCAACAGTAGTATCTAATGATTTATAACTTACCTTTGCAGTTGTATTTGCTGGTACAAACTTAGGATATAACTGTGAAGTCTGTCCTGGTGCAATTGCACTTGCAGAAGCCTCTAAAGTCATATCTGTTGGCTGCTGAACTGCCTTTGTTGGTACAGCAGTAGGTTTCTTTGTTGGAACCTTTGTTGGTGCCTTAGTAGGTGCCTTTGTTGGCTTCTTTGTTGGTGCAGGCTTCTTTGCTACCTTTACCTTAAAGCTTGCTTTTTTTGTTTTATTGTTCTTTCCCTTTACAGTAACTGTAATTGTTGCTGTACCAGTCTTAACGCCTTTAATCTTTCCCTTTGAAGAGATAGAGGCAATCTTTTTGTTGCTAGTCTTGTAAGTAATTGACTTCTTAGCGGAAGATGGATTTACTGTAACTTTCACAGTAGTATATTTCCCCTGAGTCAATGTAATCATTTTGCCGTTTACTTTCTTGTTATTGACTTTTAATGTAACTGACTTTACTGCCTTAGAAGAAGCAGCTTCTGTTGTTGTGGATGCACCAAACACAGTTGTCAAACATAAAGCCATGGCCATGAAAGAAACCAGCACTTTGCGTTTGAATGAGTTCATTCCTTTTTCCTCCTTGATTTAATTATTTATAAATTTTTTTTACAAAGCGCTAATAATATATCACAATTTCTTAATATTTTTCAACCCAAAAGTTTGATACTCAAGATATTTTCTGTTTTTTCCCTTGTCCATATTTTTACCTTGTAAGTTTTTTCCTTTTTAAAAAATTTTTTCCAATTGTTTTTGTAAATTATGCTTATAAATTTTTTTCAAAAAGAAAAAGGCAAATTTTCATTTGCCTCATTTTTATGCAAAATGCCAATTCCAAAATTAAATTTTTAGCATTTCGGTACTTATTTCCTATCGATTTTCCTTTTAATTTCCTTGCTTTTTTCCCCTTTTTCTAGCTATTTTTCTGTTTGTCCAATAGTTTTAACAGTGCCTCATCCCCTACGCTGACCCAGGCATCCTCTTCCTCTTCATTCAGTCCTAAGTATTCTCTTAAGGTTCCAGCACTCTCATCCATTCCCCACTCATAGACATAATCATCTATCTCCTCAAATTCTACCTCTCCTGCTAAATATTTTTCTTTAAAATTGCTCATACGATTCCTGCCTTTCCAATTTTGTGTTTTTAATTTTTCTCTCTTTTGTATCTGTTCAAAGCTACTGAACAGATAGTTGCTGTACAGACACAGACCTGCCTGAACTGTTACCAACAGATACGTTAAAAGAGCGAAACCGCTCCTGCAATTTCGCTCTTTTAAACAAAAACTATATAATAATGAGGGGGAGTAGTAAATTTACTTGGGGGAATAAATTTACTATTAAAAAAGGTATAATTTAAAGGAAATTTGTATTTCCTTTGTACAGCAAAATAAATATAACATGTGTTTTAATATATGTCAACACTTTTTTAAAATTTTATTTATTTTTTGTAATATTTATGTAATTTTCAGAAGCATTAATATCTGTTTCATTAGGGATTACACTTCTTGCAGGGCTCATATCCCATGGCCTTTATGTTCTCTGCTGTATCGTTCATTGGCAGTTTATTTTTTTCACTCATCTGCCCTACACTGCTGCAATAGGGATAGTGAAATTTTTTCGTATTGGTATTTAAAATATAGTCCTGTTCTCCTAAGGTATCTTTGATGCCTATTACTTCCTCTTTTTCCTTGCTACTCCCCTTAGGCTCTCCCGCCTGCCAGGTATCTGAAGGAGAGGTGTTCCAGGTAATCTCCTGCCCGTTACAGGTGGCTACAACGGTTCCCTGCTCATCGGTACGATATACACTGACTCCCATGGAGCGAAGATTATTTAATACCTCTGCCCTTGGATGTCCATAGTCATTGCCTTCTTCACAGCTGATAACCACAGACTTCGGGGACACTGCCCTCAAAAATTCCTCTGTGTTTGAACTGTTGCTTCCATGATGTGCCGCCTTCATCACATCCGCTGTCAGGTCCAGACCCGAAAAAAGCATATCATTTTCTGCCTCTTCTTCACAATCTCCGGTAAACAAAAATGACTTCTCACCGTAGGTTACTTTCAAGGCTATGGAATAGTTATTTGACTTCTCACCATAATCTGCGCCTTCCCTGGGTGCTAATACCTTAACACTGGCTTCTCCCAATGAAAATTCTTCTCCCGCCACAGGATATTCCGGCTGTCTGTTCTTTTCTTTGATTGCCATAATCACGTCTTCATAAGTTCTGGTATCCTTTTCGTAACCACTCAGCAAAACATGGTCACAGTCAAACTTGTAAATCACCACATCCAATCCTCCCATATGGTCTGCGTCCGGATGGGTTCCTACAATATAGTCTAGGTGTTCCACCTTCTGGGAAGTTAAATATGACTGTACCTTGGTACCGCAGTCATTTTCCCCTGCATCAATAAGCATGTGATGGTCTCCCTGGGAAATCAAAATACTATCTCCCTGTCCCACATCAATAAAGTGTACCTGTAAGGTACCTGTAACACTTTCCACTTCTTTAACGGAAGCTCCATCCGACAAAATGTCCTGCTGACTGTCATCTGACAAAGATTCTGTCACATTTTTTTCTGGCTCTCCTTCCCTTTGCTCTGACCCCTGTCCGCTATCCTGCTCCTCCCCATTTGTAATGCTGGCCTGTTCTACCACCGAGCTATCCTCTATACTTTGAGTCGTCGCTCCGCCACAGCCGCTCATCATCGCCATACATAACAGACTGATTACAATGCCCGCATATTTTTTTAGCATGTTATTCTTCTTCCTTTCCTATAATCTCAAGGCTGTCTCTCTTTATAAGAATTTTATCCCCTTCGTTAATTTCCTGAAGGTACAGCCAGGCATCCTCCGCCTGAGTCTGGCGAATTTCCTTCTCGCCTTCTATCTGGATTTTCACCTTGTCCATAACAACAGTATCCTCTCCTATACCTTCACAGCCAAAATCCGGTTCCTCAATACGGACCACCACTGCCTTTACCGTTCCACCCTCCTGATGATTATTTTCATGGATATCACCACATGTCTTTCGTTCTTCTTTGTTTTCTTCCGTTTTTTGCAGCTTTCCCAATTCTATCACATCATGGATATGCTCCATCACATGCTCATATCCCTGCTTTCCATGAGGTATAGTACAGTCACTGCAATCCTTGATTCCCTTTTCATTGTATTTAAAATTTCCACCACAGCCCTCCTTTAGGGCATACAATGGGCAATAACAAAACATGCAGTTGAACTCTTCCTCTGTTCCTATCTTATGACAGGGAAAATACTCGCATTTTGCATTTTGCATAAACTTATATCCTTCCATGTTCACCGTTACATTATCTGATGGATAATGCCTCCTCCTAATACTTTTTCGTCTTGATATAACACCACGGACTGCCCCTTGGTAAAGGCTCGCTGTGGTTCTTTAAAGGTTACCTGCACACTGTTATCTTCTAAAATCTTAAAGGTGGCCTCTGACTGCTTATGGGCATAACGAATTTTAGCCTGAATATGCTCTCCCTCTTTCACCTGCTCAATCCAGTTAAAATCATTAGCAATTAATGTGGTTTTGAATAAATCTTCATTACTGCCTAAGACTACCTGATTTTTTCCCGGCAAAATGTCTACCACATAATAGGGCTCCTTTGCCGAAATCCCCAGCCCCTTTCTCTGTCCAATGGTATAATGAAAATATCCTTTGTGCTTTCCGATGAAGTTTCCCCCTTTATCCACAAAATCTCCTGGTTTAGAAATCATCTGAGCCTTCTCTTCTAAAAACTTTCGATAATCTCCATCCGGAATAAAGCAGATATCCTGACTTTCTTTTTTCCTTGCATTGATGAAGCCATTATCCTTGGCAATCTCTCTCACTTCATCCTTGGTCAGATTTCCCAGGGGGAAAATGGTATGGGCAAGCTGTTCTTTTGTGAGATTATACAATACATAGCTTTGATCCTTTCTTTCATCCTTCCCCTTATATAAGTGGAATCCTTCCTCATCCTTTTCCACCCTTACATAATGTCCGGTGACAATCACATCGCATTCTAATTCTTTTGCCTTCTGATAAAGCCCTGCAAATTTCAAATGACGATTACAATCAATACAGGGATTGGGAGTACACCCCTGACGATAGCAGTCCACAAATTTATCAATTACTTTTTCCTTGAATTTATCCTTAAAGTTCATCACATAGTAGGGTATTCCAATTTTGTTACACACTGCTCTGGCATCTTCCACATCACTTAAGCTGCAGCAGGTCTTGTCATCACATAGATTAATGTCTTCATTATCATATAACTTCATAGTAACACCAACACAATCATATCCCATCTGTTTCATCAGGTAGGCTGATACAGAAGAATCTACTCCTCCGCTCATAGCAATTAGCGCTCTTTTACTCATTTTTACTTCTATCCTTTCTGGTTTTCTGACTTTTGACCTTTGTATTCCTATCTTAGCATAGCAAAAAAAATGTTGCAAGAAAGGTTTCTTACCCTTTATTTCTAAAATATTTCTAAAATTTTCGTTAACTTTTTATTGTATTAAAATAAAGAATATGATATTATTCCCTATGTTTATTGCTCGCAATTACCTTTGTGAGCAGATATCTATGGTAGGTGGGAGTATAAACATATGAAAAAACATACATTAGAATTGTTTATTGGACTATTGATTGTTTTGGCCCTTATGTTTATCTCAGGAATTGGATGCCCCATAAAAACCTTTACCGGGATATCCTGTGCAGGCTGTGGTATGACAAGAGCCTTTTTTGCTCTCCTACATTTTCAATGGAAGGATGCTTTTTATTATCATCCTTTAATTTACATCATGCCTGTTTACGTCCTTTGTTTTTTTTACTGGAACAAATTCTCAAAAAGACTTCAAAAAATTATTACGATAATTACAGTAATATTATTCTTAGGAGTGTATCTTTTTCGTCTTTTCCTAATAACAGACGATATTGTTTCCATTGAAATAGAACAGGGAAAAATTTACAAATCTTTTATATTACTAAAGACCTTACTTATAAGGTGATATATTTGGGAGGAAAAAATGCAGTTAAAAGAAGATCGTAGTTTAGTAACCTATATTTTATTATCACTTGTCACCTGTGGTATTTACCATTATTATTTTATTTATAAAATCGCAGAAGATACCAACGTTATGTGTGCCGGAGACGGAAAAAGCACTTCAGGACTTGTGAAGTTTATTTTATTATCATTCATTACCTGCGGTATTTACGCATGGTTCTGGTATTATTCCTTAGGAAACCGTTTACAGGAAAATGCTCCTCGCTACGGATTAAACTTTGTAGAAAACGGAACTACTGTTTTATTATGGTTCCTTTTCGGTTCTATGTTATGTGGTATCGGACCATTTATCGCAATGAACATCTTAATCAAGAATACAAATGCATTGGCACATGCATATAACACACAGGGAAAGATGTAATTTTCCACAAAAAATTCAAAAAACAAAGCTGAAACAATCGTTTATAAAAGCCTTACATAGATAGAAAGAGCCTTCCATTTGGAAGGCTCTTTTCATTACGCTTTATAGTCTCCTCTAGCCGTCACTATCTGATAACCCACACTCTGAATCCTTTGTTCTAAACATCCTCTGCATTCTGCTGCCTCTTCCCCGGTACATATTTTATTATCATACAAAGCGTATTTGTCTCGCACTTTTACCGGCGACAAATTGGGCATCACCACATTTGCTCCCGCTAGAATTCCGTATTCCCTGCCTCTTGGATGAATGGTACCTAAAGCTGTAGTTGCAGGAAGCAACACCTTAGGGTGTGCTAATCGAAGCAGACTTAATAAAAAGAGTGTTAGAGCAAAACTCCCCTTCTCTTCCTCCCCAAAGGGGGTGTCTTTTTGAGGAAGAAAAGGGCCGATTCCTATCATGTGTGGCCTGAATTCCTGCATAAACATCATATCCTCCACCAAAGAATCTATGGTCTGGTAAGGAGAACCAACCATGATTCCACAGCCTACCTGATAACCAATTTCCTTTAAATCATAAAGACATTGTTTTCTTTGCTTCAATGACATATTCTCTGGGTGCAGTCTTTTGTAGTGTGCTTCCAAAGCTGTCTCGTGCCGAAGTAGATATCTGTCTGCTCCAGCCTCATACAATCTTTGATAGCTGGACTTTTCCCTTTCTCCCACAGATAAGGTAATAGCACAATCGGGATACCTCTGCTTTATCCCGCTTATAAGCTGACAAAGTTTCTCATCTGTATAGAAAGCATCCTCTCCCCCCTG
Organism: Lachnospiraceae bacterium; assembly: GCA_045119215.1. Taxonomy (GTDB): domain Bacteria; phylum Bacillota; class Clostridia; order Lachnospirales; family Lachnospiraceae; genus RUG11237. The sequence goes on from JBGVDD010000009.1 coordinate 23,574, forward strand.
TAGTACAAAGGTGCGAAATCCCAACTTGTATCCTTGCTGAGCACAGGATAGAATTTCTTCTCTGGTAAGGCGGTACCGGCTGGCTTTCGTATTACTTTTACGGATTCCACAATAATAGCAGTCATTCTTACAGTAATTGGTAAACTCAATGAGTCCACGGACATAGATATTCTTACCATAGATTTCATCTGCTACCTTTCTTGCTAAACCAGCCGCATATTCCCTGTCTTCTTCTGTATATTGTGACAATACCTGTCTCCATTGGTCTGGCTCTAATTCATTCTTTTCCTTTAAAATATCTATAAACTCTCTCACTGTCTCCATAAAATCTCCCTCCCGTTTCATGGGGTCGCATCCCTGGAACAAAATAAAAAATCCTGAAACAAATGTTTCAGGATTTTTTCATGCCGGCGACCGGAATCGAACCGGTACGGGAGTATAAGTCCCGCAGGATTTTAAGTCCTGTGCGTCTGCCAGTTCCGCCACGCCGGCTAGCTATGAGCACTTA
>JBGVDD010000010.1:0-2764 GCA_045119215.1 Lachnospiraceae bacterium
CCATTATACAATCTAACAACTTTTCCCACGTCTGTAAGTTTCTTCATTTCCTGCCTAACAGATTCTCTGGATTTGCCCGGAAGTTCCGCAAGAAAGATTGGTTCATCTTTTTGGTAATTTGTAATAATATAATCATATAACATACACAACACCACTTTCACAATTTCGAAATTTATCTTTTCACTTTTATTGTGTCTAATTTTCCTCCATAGTCAAAGTTTTTTTGTAAACATATTATATCCACTACTTTCTCGCTCAAATTCCAACATGTTTAAGCGAGAAAGCAAACAAAGTATTTAATTCAATCAATATGTCGAATTTTCCTTTTCTCCTCATCCAATCGAAGAAAAATCATTTTAGATTCCTGGCACGCCTCTGATACATCATCTGAAATATTTAATTCCAGCTGTAACCTCCTACACAAAATTGAATATGTACGTTCATCTAGCAACTCTCTCAAATTCTCATCAATCTCTCTTACAGAATCAATATAACCCTGTTTATAAAGTGCCACAATTCGCCAAAAATGAATATCTACAGAGTCTGGATATACTTTTAAGATATCATTACAATACCCAGCCGCTCCAGTATAATCTCCCTGTTCAATCAGAAGTTTCATAAGCACTTCCATCTTTTCAATATACTTTAACTTATAATGAAGCCGGTTTTCCCGAATAAAAGAATTTCTCGTAAATGTCGTTCCCATGAACTCCCCTTGAAACAGTGCATGGAATTTGCGTAACAATTCTATCTTCGCAAGTCTGTCCGAGGCATCATCTATTGCACGCATTAACTCTTCTGCTAAAATCACATCTACTATAACTTGCAACGCCGGATTGATGCCATATCCCTTTTCCGTGGTCAGTATCAATTGTAATCCATCATCATCCAAGTTTCTTGCATTTTTCCATTTCATACGAAACTTATAAATAAGGTCTGCCCAAGAGACATCCTTTTCGCCCTCATATTTGGTATTAAGATACTCTGCCGGAAAATATTTCCCCATATTACATGCCAAGAAAGCGATTAGGAACCGAAGTGCTTCAGATTTCATGTCCCCTTCATCAAAAAACAGTTCCTTACTAACAACCTTCACCCCATTAAGCAAATCAATTCGCACCGTTTCATAGCTTGTGGGTTCATGTTCACTTTGCTTCCTAAATATGTTGTCCCTTCGCTGCTTTGCAATAATTTCATTGGTAACGATATATGCAATAATGTTCAATCCCGTATAGCAGTTTTTGAAACGCTTCGGATTTCTCACAACCATTAGACCACTGCCACAATTCCGATAGGGAACACCTAGTACTGATTGAACATGCAATCTCTTATACATAGCATATTCTTCCGGAGCTTCCTCGCGTATAGATTCAATGTCTTCAATAACAATAGGCTTTCCTCCCCGAATCGCCTGTTCCCATCGTTTTGCCTGTGCTGCATTTTCCGCATCCTCAATCAATGTTTCTGTACTAGAACCGGTCCTTTTATTGTAAAAACATCTGGTTGACCAAGCTCCCACTTCCAAATCAAAATCAATTAAGCCAATCCAATCAGCTCCAAAGAACTCTATACTTCTTTTAAAAATTGTCTCTACCTCATTCGGTTCTTTTCTATCTCCATGCATGTACTGATAGAAATACTCAAATTGTCGCATAACCTCCTCTCTGAAAAGCAAATCTTCATTTGCTTCTTCGCTTTTAATATATTCCATTAAAAAAACCTCCTTTACGCATATCAAAGATATACAATCGGGAGGCTGTCTCTACTGTGGACTAATCATTAGTTTTCGCATATATATCAGCATGCGATCGAGAAATTTATCTCTTTCTTCTCTGCTACAGTTTGCTAAAAACATTTCCACATCAAATGTGTGATTTTTTTCACCGGTAAGTAAATATGTAGGATCAATTTTATACTTCTTATATAAAATCAGCATATTTTCCCTCTGCAATCCATACATACCGAGTTCTATTTTACGATAGTGTTCCACACCTATATCAAGAGCTTCTGCAAATGCTTCTTGTGTATATCCGCTGTTCTCTCTGACGGTCTGCAACCTCTTCCCAATTTGTATATTAAGTTCTTTCTTCTCTGTTCTCATGGTCTGAACCTCGCTTTCAATATAAATGATAGCAATGCGCTCCACCATAAAACAGATTGCTTTGCGACACTTTTTATGTCGCATTGCAACTTCCTCTATAACATGAAAAGGGAGTAATGAACACTTTGCTCATTACTCTCCTCGTTTATTTGGTATAATTCCATTAGTATATCTATAATCTTCTCTTGCAAAACTATTGAATTTCTGTCTGCTCCTCTTTTGAAGCATAATAATCATCGAATAACTTATTTGTTGCATCAAAGGTATCTTTACAGATACTCGGCAATTCTCGTCCCCAAGCTCCGGTTGCCTGCTTGAAGCCTTTTTCAACCGCCGCCTGCATTTCCTTCATCTTGTCAACATCATCGCCGGCTAACGCACAAGCAAAATCAAACAATCTCTGTGAGGTCTGCTTTACACCCCAATATCCATCTTCTGAAATATCCTTCTGTGCCTGTGCTTTTGTGGCTGCATCAACTGTATAATCGCCACTTGCAAGGAACTTCCACATATCCGTAGCCTGTCCGTAAGTCTTTGCCTGCCCGGACATCATTTTATGAACAAGACTTGTAAGTTGCTGTTCACGGCTCGCCTGATCCGCTTTTAACTGCTTTACTAAGGCAGCTCTGTCCGCATCACTCATCTTATTGATAGAATATGTAG
>JBGVDD010000011.1:0-7002 GCA_045119215.1 Lachnospiraceae bacterium
GTATTCCTTGGCAGTGTACAACTGTCGTTCAAACCATTTTTTTTGTATCTCTCTATCCGGTTCTGGCCAGTAGTAATCCAATCCGATTTCCCCCAAAGCCACACACTTTTCTTCTTTCAATAAACCTTCCAGTTCCTTATAATTTTCATCATTTAATTTATCTGTATCCGAAGGGTGAACTCCCGCTGCAAAAAATATATATTCATAAGATTTTGCCAATGCAAGGGAGCTTTTACTGCTTTCTAGGCTTGCTCCTACATTTACAATCCTTCCTATATTTTCTATTGGCATCTTCCCTAACAATTCTTCTCTATCCTCATCAAACGCCTCATCATCATAGTGTGCATGGGTATCAAATATCATGAAATTCTCTCCTTGTTATAGCCGTCCTTTTTGTTCTGTCTTATATTATATCTTTTGGCTGAAAATAATCAAGTAGGAAAAGTTTAGGCTATATTTTTATATTAACATTTTAGCGGCTAATTTTATTTCATAAATAAATTTCGTAAACAGCACAAAATTTTGTCGCTTAAACATATTCTAAACATCCTAAAAAGTATGTTGATAATACATAAACACAGAAAAGCTCATTTCTAATCAATTACGGTTAGAAATAAGCTTTTCACATAACTACTCTTTAACTCAAATAACAGAATCTTTCTCCTTGATAACCAATCTACTTATACATACCCAACAAAGAGAGACCCCAAAAACTGATAACGCAATAATCTGGGCTGGCGATAATGTCCATCTTTCAATTCCTCTATAATCGCCTCTCATAAATTCTAATAAAAACCTTAGTATAGAATACGAAATCAAATAAACTATTGCTTGATTTTTCTTCATCTTATATGTGCACATAAACAAAACACACAATGCTAGTGCTTCTAATATTTGTGACGGAAATAACTTTTGTTCTCCATACATTTGATATGCTGGTGTTCCTTCTTCATAACAAATTCCCCAAGAGAAAGGCCTGCCAAAACAACACCCTCCCATCAAACATCCAATTCGTCCAATCGCATGTCCAATCATTATCGATGGAGCAATTAAATCCATCACTACTTTCATCTTTATCTTTCCCTTCAACATAAATTGAAACAAAATGATAAATCCAATAAAGCCTCCAATGAATCCGCCCAAAAAAGCTATACCTGTATCCTTGTGCAATAAATCTATAAATTCCTGAAATGAATCAGCATATACGATTTTATTATGTAATATCGCTCCCATAATGACAAACGGTATATCTGCACCAAATAAAGCAACACACTCATCTTGTACTGTAGGTTTCATTTTATACTTTGAGTTATGAATAAAAAGTAAAATCGCAACAATCACAGCTACAATCACACATATGTTGAATGTGTAAATTTGCAATTGTGACAGATGAATTATTGGATACACTACTCAACTGTTTCCTTTTTCTGAACAAGACAAAGAATAGAACCAATTAATGTAAGAATCATTGCAATTATTCCAAGCAAATTGAATGTTACACTAAACAATACACCACCCAAAACTGTTGCTATCACCATTAAAACACCAACAGTTTTTGGCGACTTCTTTGAAAAGCAAGCAAGTATAATCAGAGCTATACTAATAATTGCTGTTCCATACAGATAAAACTCTGTTATTCCACTTGCTTCAGCCTCTGCCATTCCCTCTACTGCTGCTGCACACATTCCCGAACACAATGACGCTGGTAATCCTAATCCACCACCAACACATCCTAATACAATCGGTACATTTGATGTTCCTCGTACTTTTGCCATAAACTGACCTCCTTATCAATTATTTCTAATCATTTCCCGACTTTTTCGCAAAATCACTAGAATTCATATTGTAAACCTGTATTTTTCATACGTTTTACACAAATTATTTTATATCATTTCTTCCATATAGTCAACTATTAGTTGTAACTTCACATATTTTCATTATTTTGAAATAAATTTGTAAAATTTCACTTACTTTTCTTCTAAATACTTTTTGTTTTGCCATAAAACAATCACAATATCATTGCTGAATTTCAAAAAATAGGTTATACTATCCTTATAATTTTTAACTATTTTAAATTATTGAGGAGGAGAAAAATGGCTTACGAACTATTAGTCTTAGACATAGACGGAACACTGACAAATTCCAATAAGGAGATTACACCCAAAACTTTACAGGCGATTATGGAAGCCCAGGAGGAGGGAATCAAAGTGGTAATTGCCTCCGGACGTCCCACTGCCGGAATCAAAGACATTGCAAGGCAGCTTAAGCTGGATCAGTACGGAGGATACGTATTGTCCTTTAACGGTGGCAAAATCACCAATTTTCAAACGGGGGAAGTCATTTACAACGAAACACTTCCTATGGAAATGCTGCCTTCTATTTACGAAGAAGCTGTAGAACATAAAGTGGGAATCATAACCTATGAAGGTGATGAAGCAATTGCAGGAAATGGTATTGATGAATACAACGAGTTAGAAGCCCGAATCAACAAAATCCCTCTTCGGGAAGTAGAAGATTTTCCAAATTATGTAAGATTTCCTGTAAACAAATGCCTTCTCACCGGTAAGCCGGAACACATGGCAGAAGTGGAAATCAAAATGAAAGAGCGATTTGGAAATTTCTTAAATATTTATCGTTCCGAAGAATTTTTCGTGGAAGTAATGCCCCAGAATATAGACAAGGCCTATTCTTTGGGAAAATTGTTAAAGCACTTAGAATTAGAACGCAGTCAGATGATTTGCTGCGGTGACGGGTTTAATGATTTATCCATGATAAAATATGCCGGGTTAGGTGTTGCTATGGCAAACGCTAAAGATACCGTAAAGGAAGCTGCAGATTATATTACCACTTCCTGTGATGAAGATGGAATTGCCAAAGTAATCTATAAATTTATGCTGGACAAATAAATATTTTTTTAGTATAATTGTATTTACCGCACAGCCGGGGAGTCAGCGGTGCCCTGTACCTACAATCCGCTATAGTAGGGGTGATGCTTTAGCCGAGGGTTATTGCTGTGTATAGCTGCCCTTGATAAGTGGCGTTGACGTTTGGGTCTTGCGCGACGGTGCCTTACGAACCGTGTCAGGTCAGGAATGGAGCAGCACTAAGTAAGTGATTTCCGGGTGCCGCAAGGGTGCCTGGGCCGAGCAAACTGTCAAGGTAACGTGTATGTGGCGTAATTCGAAGCAAAGCGTGCGGTAAAAAAAGATATTTATTATAAAATACATAGGACGGCGCGTGGCTCAGCTTGGTAGAGCGCTCGCTTCGGGAGCGAGAGGTCGCAAGTTCAAATCTTGTCGCGCCGATGACAGAACCACCTGAATTTTCAGGTGGTTTTTATTATGCATTTCTTTATTTTATGTCAAAAAAATTACTCCACTTTCACGCAAGCATAAGTGGAGTAACTATTTTTGACATTTTAATCCTAATATATAAAGTTTTTAATTGTAGGCTCTGAAGCTTCTGTATCCTCCTGGAACTTCACATCATAACCAAAATTTACCTTGCAATCCAGCAATTCCTTACTGGCTATATCCGAAAAAATATAATCAATTACTTCATCGCCAACCTGAACTGCAATTTTGTCATCTGACGCGTAACGAAGCAACATTCCGATTTTGATTCCCTGAGCTGATTCTTCCTCGGTAACCGAAACCTCTTCCGGTTGGATTACCTGTGTATCTACCAGACTTTTAATTTCATGAGTATCCTCTGTGGCCTCAAACTGAAAGCTCTCTTCATAAGACATGGAACCTATTTTTTCCCTTAATGCTTCATCCATGACCTTATATTCTACAGGATTTCCATTCACTAAAATTTCTATAGTGGTATCATCCACAAAACCATTAAATGTTCCTGTAACAGTCTTTACAATACCATTAGATACTTCTTCTGTGGGTAACTCCTCTAAAGCTTCCTGTCCTTCAGCGACTACAATTTCTGTCACTTGAGCGTTTTCTGCGTTTTCCACATTCTCTATCTCTGCTTCTTCTTTTGCATTATCCTTAGAACCACCACACGCAACCATGCTAAACGCCAGCATGGTCACGCACAGGGTGCCTAAAAATCTTCTTTTCATTCAGCTACCCCTTCCTGAATTTAACCCTTATAATAGTTGATTAAACATCCTTTTAAGATAATAGTGCGTTCGTCTTCTGTCAGTTCACCCATCTTTAAAGTAAACTCTCGTAAACCACCATTCTCTACCACAAATGCCTTTATTTCTGTTGCTTTTTCTTCAATAGCCTTTTTAATCTCTGGGATAAATAAGTAATCACCATTCTTGAATGGCAAATCTCCCTTATCGATTAAGAATGGAAGCATACCCCAGTTAATTAAGTTAGAGCGATATCTCTTTGTTGCATACTCGTTGGCAATATTTGCCCAGCCACCGAGAACCTTCTGGCATGATGCAGCCTGTTCTCTGGCAGAACCATCTCCCGGTTTTACCGCAAAGATCGTACTTCCCACACCAACATTTCCTCTTCCTACATTTGTATAAGTCTTCTTGATGGTATCCATCACTGGCTTCAACTCTTCTACTGCTTCACATGGACAGGTATCTGCTTCAATTGCCTTCTGAGCTTTCTGGATTTCTTTTGCACGTCCAACATATGCAGGATCTTTTCTTGACAATGTAAACTCAGCCAGTCCCAATGGATTGGAACGGAAAGAAGAGGTTTCCCCGGAAGGAATCAACTCATCTGTTGTGGTAACAGGGTCATGAATTTCTGATACTACCTTCAATACCATATTTTCTGGAAGCGGGCTCATTGCTGGCCAGTCCTTAATGTTTGGACCAAATTTGATTTCCACAGAAGGATCTGCCACACCCTTGCTGTCAAATACTCTATTTTCGTAAATTGAGCTGTCATAATGATATTTCTGTCCCTTGTATTCTACATCCATATCGGTAGCAGGTGTCAAATATCCCTTGTTAGCTGCTGTTGCTGCAATAGAACGAGCATCCATAAGTGCAACAGATGCAATCTGTCCATTCTGTAACTTAGAACCTTCACGGTTCGGGAAGTTTCTTGTAGAGTGACGAATAGAGAATCCATTGTTGGACGGTGTATCTCCTGCACCAAAACATGGACCACAGAAGGCTGTCTTTACAATTGCTCCTGTTGCCATCAAATCAGCTACACATCCGTTCTTCACCAATTCCATAAATACAGGCTGGCTTGCCGGATATACATTTAATGTAAATTCGTCTGCACCAGTGCTCTTTCCACGTAAGATATCCGCTGCCGCACAAATATTTTCAAATCCACCACCTGCACATCCTGCGATAATTCCCTGATCTGTATACAGCTTACCGTTTCTTACCTTATCCTTTAATGTGAAGTCTACCTGTCCGTCCAAGCTTACCAAAGCTTTCTTTTCACAGTCATCCAGGATATCCATTAAGTTAGCATTTACTTCTTCAATAGTGTAGGTGTTACTTGGATGGAATGGCATTGCAATCATAGGTCTGATGGTAGATAAATCAATTTCAATCATTCCATCATAGTATGCAACCTGTCCAGGATTTAACTCTTTGTATTCGCTTACACGTCCGTGAATATCATAGAATTCCTTAATCTTGTCATCTGTTTTCCAGATAGAAGATAAACAGGTAGTCTCTGTTGTCATAACGTCAATGCCAATTCTAAAGTCTGCACTTAAATTAGCAACTCCCTCTCCTACAAATTCCATTACCTTATTGTTTACATATCCATTTGCAAACACTGCACCGATGATGGCAAGAGCAACGTCCTGAGGACCAACTCCCTTGATTGGAGCTCCTGTTAAATGTACACCCACAACTCCTGGCATATTGATATCATATGTTTTGTTTAATAACTGTTTTACAAGCTCTGGTCCACCTTCACCCATAGCCATGGTACCTAATGCACCGTAACGTGTGTGACTGTCAGAACCAAGAATCATTTTTCCGCCACCTGCAAGCATTTCTCTGGCATACTGATGAATTACTGCCTGATGAGGTGGAACATAAATTCCGCCATATTTTTTTGCACAGGTCAACCCAAACATATGATCATCTTCATTGATGGTACCACCTACTGCACAAAGGCTGTTGTGACAGTTTGTCAAAACATATGGTACTGGAAACTTTTCTAATCCTGAAGCTCTGGCTGTCTGAATAATTCCAACGTATGTGATATCATGGGAAGTTAATTTATCGAATTTAATCATTAACTTGTCCATATTTCCTGAAGTATTGTGTGCTTCTAAAATAGAATAAGCAATGGTATTCTTCTTTGCTTCTTCTTTTGTAGGCACGTTGTCACCTAATTTACTCTTAAGTATCGCTGCAACATCTGATGTATCCGGAATTACTTCGTTTCCATTTACCAGATACGCGCCACCATCTAATAATTTAACCATATTTACCTCCTAAGTGTGAATTGTCTATTGCTGCTAAATAATTTGATTTTCTCTGATTATAATATATTCTTATTTTCATTGCAACTTTGTACTTTTAATTTTTTTAAATTTTTGTAACTTTTCTCAACTTTTCTCAACGAATGGATTTCTACTGCTTATGATTATCAATCCATCTATCGCATTGCCTCTCAACAGCAATATAATCTAAACAATTTGCAACTACTCTGTTATTCTTGTCTCCAGCTTTCTTTTTACTATACAATATTTTTGCGTTCTTTTTTATTCTATCTTCATGCTTTCTGATATAAATCAATTCTTCCTCAATCAAGTCTTTATATGCTTGATCTAATTCTCCATCAACATCGTATAGTTCAATCTCTGAATCCGGAACCGGAATCATTGTTCCTATTTGGAGTGTTCCCTTTAATTCTTTTCTTCCTCCTTTGCAAGACAATAATCTCTCGGAATCTCTAAGCCTGTATATATAAAGGCTTTCAGAATCCTTTTTTATAAAATCCCCCACTTTTTTTAAAAAAACACTTGACAAACACCGCAAAAAATGCGGCGCTTTGCGCCTATTGATTAATAAGAAACCGTCCGCGCGGCGGTAAA
>JBGVDD010000012.1:0-10613 GCA_045119215.1 Lachnospiraceae bacterium
TTTACCGCCGCGCGGACGGTTTCTTATTAATCAATAGGCGCAAAGCGCCGCATTTTTTGCGGTGTTTGTCAAGTGTTTTTTTAAAAAAAGTGGGGGATTTTATAAAAAAGGATTCTGAAAGCCTTTATATATACAGGCTTAAAGATTCCGAGAGATTATATTATTTTGGGGAGGATAAAATACAAGCAAGCTCAGAAAATAACTAGAAGAATTATATATATATACTCAATCCTAGCATTGATTTACATATACGTATTTTGTTAGTTATAGCAGGCATTGTATGGAACAAGACAGAGGACTATACCATTTGGTACAGATATACTGTTTTGTAGCATTACTCTATACTATATATATCAAATAGATTTTGGTAGATACATAGCGGTGTCAATCTAAGTCTGGAAATCCTAGGAAACGCCAGATATGGATTCACATATCAGGAGGTCTATACTACTTGGTATAGACCTCTTCTTTTCTTAGGCTACACTATCTGAAATTTCGTGCAATATATACTGTAACTGAACTGTTCTATAAGGCGCAACAATTTTGATAACTTGTGGCGCAATGGAAAAATTTGTGTTAGTATAAAGGGGAACTATTCCGTAGAGTTTTGTCTTTTGCTGCTGGACCAGAACATAGGAGGGGAAATTATGACGATTATATTGGTATGTAATGCAATTGGGATTTTGTGTGGATTTTTCCATTGGACAAATGCAATGTATATTATCCTAGGAATTACATGGACCGGCTTTTTCTATGAATACAGCAAAATAACATGGAAACTTTATGAATGCCTGACAGAAAATGAAGATATTGATGTAGCGATAGATGTAAGGCTTACCAATAATATAACAGTGATTTTTGTGATGGTTATGGTGTATTTTTTGCTATATCTTAAGACTGGAGGGCTATGCGTGATAGTATCTGCAGTCCAATGTTTTGTGTTTCAATTATTATATACATACAAGGCATATTCCCAAAAGAATATAGTAATGTTAGTGGCATGTGTGATAGAATTATTTTTTGTTTTACTATGTGTAAAATAAAAGTTTAAAGAGAAAAAATGGTGTGAATCCATCTTGTGGAAATGCAAAGGTTCAAGGCAAAGGTCTTGGACTTTTTTGATTTAGCATAATCGTAAATTTAGAAAATCTTTAGAAATTCCTGCATTTTATATTTAGAAATCACAGATATATTTATCACAGAAACTTGAGTGAAGGAAAAGGATGTGATAAGGTAGTAGGGCTGATAAAAGGTCAAAAAGAAGAAATATATTTAGGAGTGTAAGTAATGGAAAAATATCATGTACTAATTGTAGAAGATGACAAAGAAATCCGGGATGGAATAGAAATTTTCTTAAAGAATCAGGGATATAAGGTAAGCAAAGCCGCAGATGGTGTGGAAGGCTTAGAGGTCATCGAAAAAGAGGAAATCCATCTGGCAATTGTGGATGTGATGATGCCGAGAATGGATGGGATACATATGGTGATGGAGTTAAGACATCATCACGATTTTCCAGTAATCATGTTATCTGCAAAATCGGAAGAGGTAGATAAGATTATGGGACTGAATATGGGGGCAGACGATTATGTGACCAAACCATTTACTCCCTTAGAACTGATTGCAAGAGTAAATTCCCATTTGAGAAGATACCAGAGATTTCTGGATATGGCAGAGAAAAAGCAGGAGAACAATGAAAAGGTTCATATTCTGGGCGGATTGGAATTAAATGAAGAAACTGTAGAATTAAAGGTAGATGGTGAGTTGGTAAAGGTAACACCAATGGAATTTAAAATACTGTTACTTTTAATGAAACATCCTGGGAGAGTGTTTTCGGCAGATGAGATTTATGAACGCATCTGGAATGAAAAGGCAGTAAATTCAGACACGATTATGGTTCATGTGAGAAACATACGTGAAAAAATTGAAATTAATCCCAAGGAACCAAAATATTTAAAGGTGGTGTGGGGCGTTGGCTACAAAATGGAGAAACAATAAAAATATGGAATCAAATATAATATCAGAAAAAATAAATAGAAAGTCTAAAACCTGGTTGGGAGTCTTATTGATATGTATGTTCACTGGCATCATGGCAGGGGCAACATTATTCACTGGGCTAAAGATTGTCCAGGAAAAACAAAAAATTAGTAAACAGTACGAGAAGGAGTACCAGGAACAAAAAAATGATAAGCTGTCACTGGATAAGCTAAAGGATGAAGGTAAGATGTCCCTGCTTTCCAACATATATTATCTGAATTATAAACTACAATATATGTACAACAATAAAAGCTACAAAGAATTTTTGCTGGGAGAACATAAGGGATATCAAGAGGCAAATCAAGAGGTAAAAAAGCAATATGACAATGTTGCCAAAGAGTATATGAATGTGTTGTATTCTGTATATGAAAATGATTTTACCCTTGTAAATAGCAGTGACAAAGCATATAGTACCAGTACCTATGTAGAAGATAAAGCTTTGGGAGTTTCCACAGGTGTGGACCAGTTAGAGAACATTGAAGATAAGGCTCACAGAAAGGAACTTCTAAAGGAGTATGCCGGTTTTCTTGTGGTAAATTATGATGCCAATGGAAAACTTCACGTAAGGACTTATGGAAATGTGGAGTCAGATAATATTGGCAATTATCTGACTAATATGAAGTTAAAGCCTTTGTATGAATATATGATAGACAGAATCGAATACTACACTTTAATTGAAGGAAGAGAAGAGGGTGACTTACAAATCAATTCTGAATCATGGGACGAATATGAGGATGAAGATCAAAATTCGGAAATTATAACCGCTACCAGTCCGGAAATAGACTTTCCGGTGTTAAAAAATGTAAAGGTGGTCATCGGATTTCGCCTGATGGAAGGTGGAGTAAATGCTCCGGATTTTGATGAACTAAGAGAGGATAGTATGTTGTTTGTGCTTGTAAGTATTATCCTTGTGGGAATCCTGGCACTGATTTTACAGAATATTTCACCATTAAATCTAAAGAATCAGTTTGTATTTCAGATGCCCACAGAACTTGTGCTTTGTGCAGGGGTTGCAGGTGTGATGGTATTGTTTGGGGAGGAACCCTTCTGGATTTTTCAGGAATTATTAGAAGATTTGCCTTGTGTAATAACAGGAATCCCCCAGGCAGGTTATGGAATCCCTTTTTTAATCTTCTTTCTGATTTTTGCTTATATCTATTGGGGTTGGGCAAACGTATTGCCATATCTGCTTCATCCTTTTAAGAATCTGGCAAAGAAAAGTGTATGTGTCAGAGTATGCCAGTGGGTTGTCTGCAAACTAAGGAAACTTTTGACGATGTTGACTACCTATGAAATCAGTAGACCATTAAAACAGAACATTATAAAAATTGTTTTGTTAAATGCAGTGGTAATGGCGCTTTGTGCTATGGGATGGTTTTTGGGTATTTTTGGAGTTGTGGGTTACAGTATTGTTCTTTACATCATATTGTTAAAAAGAGGGCGCACGGAAGAAGAACATTATAAAAAGGTAAAATCCATGGCAGATTCCATGGCAGAAGGAAATCTGGATGTAGAACCAAGTATGGAACATATGGGATTTTTTGAACCGTTACATCAGTCCCTAGGCAGCATACAGAAAGGATTTTCCAAAGCAGTCGAGGAGGAAGTGAAAAGTCAGAACATGAAGACGGAGCTGATTACCAATGTGTCTCATGATTTGAAAACACCCCTTACAGCAATTATTACCTATGTGGATTTGCTAAAAGATGAAAATATTACAGAAGAACAGAGAAGTGAGTATATACAGACTTTAGATAGAAAATCCCAGAGATTAAAGGTTTTGATAGAAGATTTATTTGAAGTGTCAAAAGCTAGTTCGGATAATATTACACTAAATTATGCTGATGTGGATCTGGTAAGCCTGGTAAAACAGGTCAGACTGGAAAATGAAGAGCGGATCGAAAATGCCAGGTTACATTTTCGATGGAACTTATCAGGAGAAAAATGTATGGTGCGGGTAGACCCACAGAGGACGTACCGTATCATAGAGAATCTTTTAATCAATGCACTGAAATACTCTATGGAAGATTCAAGGGTGTATGTGGATTTGAACCAGAGAGAAAATCACATAGTTTTCTCCATGAAAAATATTTCCGCAGTGGAACTAAATATTTCACCGGAGCAGTTGACCAGCCGTTTTGTCAGAGGCGACGCTTCCAGAAATACGGAAGGCTCCGGACTTGGTCTTGCCATTGTGAAAACTTTTACCACGATTCAGGGGGGAACCTTTGATTTAAGCATTGACGGTGATTTGTTTAAGGCAGAGATTACATTCCCTAAAATATAAAACTAAGCCAAAGGTATTTTGAAGGGTACCTTTGGCTTTTAATTTTTATCTAAATGTGGTAATATTATGGATATGTTGTAAGGAAAAATGATGTAGGTAGAATCGAGAAGATGGAGGTGTTTGTATGACAAATTCTCAAGCTTGGGATTATGCAATTGGAATGATAAAAGTTGATGGGTTAGAACCAACAGAAGATTTCAAAAAATATATCGAAAAGGAAAAGAATGGGGAAATTACCATGGAAGATGCGAAACGTTTTCTTGATAAAAAATATAAAATGAAGGAGAAAACAAATGCGTGACCCATATCTTTATGATAATGTTCCAGTCCTAAGAAATCGACTGGATATTCAAAATCAAGACTTGTTAGATGATGCTGAAGCTGACTATGTGGTATATCGTTTGAAAGATTTAGCCTTGAATCCGTTACCAGGAGATTATCACACAGCACATCTGCTTAAAATGCACGAATATATCTTTCAAGATATATTTGATTGGGCAGGTCAACCAAGGACTATAGCTATCTATAAAGAGGAAGATATTTTAGGTGGACAGTCAGTTGAATATTCAGATTCGTTTGATATCATAAATGACATTCACCATGTCTTGGAAAGTATGCGTAAGAAAAGCTGGCGAAGCATGAATCAAGTGAAGCTTACGAAAGAGTTTAGTGAGTCTTTGGCAAAGCTATGGAAAATTCACCCATTTAGAGAGGGAATAAAAAGGATGGGACAAATGAATATAATTTTAAAAATATCTATTCTTTATATGTTAAAAAGAATAGATATTTTTTTGTTTCAAAAAATATTGAATTAATGAAATAAAACTTATACAATAGTAATGTAAACAAGAGCAGAAAATGGAAAAGGATTTAATGTGAATTGGGAGACTAGTATGGATAAAAATGAGATACTTATGTATACGACAGAAGATGGTACAGTAAAAATAGAAGTTACTATGGATTCAGAAACAGTATGGTTAAATCTGAATCAGATGTGCGAGTTGTTTCAGAGGGATAAATCTGTAATTTCACGACATATTAAAAATATTTTTTCTGAAGGAGAATTGGAACAGGATTCAGCTGTTGCATTTTTTGCAACAGTTCAAAATGAGGGTGGAAGAAACATAGAAAGAAAAATTGCATATTACAACTTAGATGTTATTATTTCAGTGGGATACAGGGTGAAATCTCTTCGAGGTACACAGTTCCGTAAGTGGGCACTAAAAATATTAAAGGAATATATGATAAAAGGATTTGCACTGGATGATGATAGATTGAAAAATCTGGGCGGTGGAAATTATTTTGAAGAATTGTTGTCGCGCATTCGAAGTATTCGTGCAAGCGAAAAGGTGTTTTGGAGAAAAGTTTTAGATATATACGCAACAAGCATTGATTATGACCCTAAATCTGAAATTTCCATACAGTTTTTTAAACAGGTTCAGAATAAGATGCACTGGGCAGCACACCATCATACTGCCGCAGAAGTAATATACGAAAGAGCGGACAGCGATAAGGAGTTTATGGGACTTACAAACTGGCATGGTGCGTTCCCGCAGAAATCTGATGTAGAAATTGCAAAAAATTATTTGAATGAAGAAGAAATTGCCATTTTGGAACGCCTTGTTTCGGCTTATCTGGATATTGCAGAATTGCGAGCTATGAACCATGAGACTATGTATATGAAGGATTGGATAGAGACTATAGATGATTATTTAAAAATGACAAGACGAGATATTTTAACGCATAAGGGTAAGGTCTCACATCAGCAGGCTCTTGAAAAAGCACACAAAGAATATGATAAATATTCTAAAAAAATGAACCTACAATTGACGGCTGTGGAACAACATTTTTTGGAATCAATTTCTGCTTTAGAAGGAATTGAGAAAAGGTAGGTTGCATATGTATGATATTATGGAAGAAAATATGGCAGGAAAATATGAGGTGATTCGGAATGAAGGAGGTAGTGCGAAACCTGAAGACAGATTATATTATCGGACATATATTCCAGCATCACTTACATCAATAGACTATAACCAATTTGTATCAAGTGAATTGAGTAGTCGTTTGATGGCTGTTTATAAAGAAATTGGTGTTTTGCAGGGACTTGCTTTCCATGAAAGTAATTTTAGTGGAAAGAATAGGCAGTTTTATAAGCAGGAAGTAATTTCACTTTTAGAAAATCAAGATTATCAGATAAGTTTAACAGATATATTTAGCATACAAAAGTCAGACAACAAGAAGAAATATCTATCATTTTACGACTGTATGGAAAATGGTAATGTACCTGCTGCAAGCGAGATACTTCTTGGAAAAGTGAAAGGAAAGAATCAAAAGTTTCGTGAAAAACAGAAATGGGAAGAAACACAAATCAAAAGGGTGAGTATCAGAGGCTATAATCCACCTGCACCGGAACGGATTTCGGAATTAATGTTGGATTTATACAATTATTTTAGAAGTGAAAACGGAGAAACAGATGTCATTATCAAAGCAGGTTTCCTATGTTATCAGTTTCTGACAATTATGCCTTATGAAGAGAACAATGAAGTATGGACAAGTGTATTGCTAAATAGTTTTTTACGGGAACAGGGGATAGGAACGAATTATTATATTCCATTTGCAAGGTATCTATTTGAGAAGCAGGATGATAGAAAAAGAGTGATGCAGAAAGTAAGAGAGGAATGCAATTATGATATTTGGATTCAATTTTTCCTGAAAATTTTGGAACAGTCATATGCGCGAATGAATCAGACAATTATGCAGCTTGAGATGATTGAAAAAAATGCATATGCTGTTATAAGTAAAGAAAAATCAGAGAAAATGTTACATGATATAATCATTTTTATGGAGGACAATCCAATTTTTGTGATTGGTGACATTGAAAAGAATTTTAATACAGCATATAATACTGCTGCAAAATTTGTTGGAATTTTAGAAAAAAATGGACTGGTCAGGGAAATATCCGATAAGCAGCGTTATCGTATTTATGTTTACGAAAAATATATCAAAGAAATACTAAAATAAGAGGAAGAAAAACAGGATGGATTTTAAGACATATATTTCAGCAATTGAAAGAAAATTAAGTCAAATGACAGAAATACAGAAAACAGATTGGATTTATAATCAGGCAAGAATTGTGGAGGAAAATCAGAGAAAAGATTTTCTTGATAGTTTGTCTGGAAGAAAAAATAATTATACAGAATTGATGCCGGGTAATATATTGGAATGGTGTAATCAAATAGATAGTGGAGAGATTTATTTTGAAACGGAAGAATATGAATATTATGAGGAAGGGGCTTGGGAATCCGATTGGAGGACAGAGTATCATGATGTATTTGGCATAATTCCTTTTCTTGGAGAAGCAATCAATACATGTTATCAATTGCTATGGCAAAAAGAATATGATAGTACCGTTCAACTTTTGAATAGGATATTCAATCTGACATTCCATACAGATTGTGAAAATGATTGGTCATCTGAGTTTGCTGATGGATTATCTATAGATGATTTGGCATCTGAAGGATTATTTTCTGGTGATTTCAGGAAAATGTCACTTTGCCTGTTGTATGCATGCTATCAGACAAATACTGGACAAGACAGGATTGAAAAAATATATGAGTATTTGAAACAGAAACAGTGTAGCGCAATAGTGTTAACAGATGTATTTGCTTATGGACCTGAAAAAATAACAGATGAAATGGACTTTATGATAAAGTGGCGAACTTTCTTAATGAATGCTTTCGGTGATCGTGCGGCAGAATTACTTGTTGATGCGTGCATTTATATTGGTGGAGATGATTATCTTCTGGAGACAGCAGAGGAAAATGTAAATAATCACCCACATTTATATAAGGTGTGCTGTGAAAGAAAATATCATTGCAAGGAGTATGAAATGTGCATTGAAATTGCAGAGGAGGCAGTAAAGCAGATAGATGCTAATAAAGTTATAAGAGCTGATATTTCAGATATTGCAATCAAGGCAGCGAAAGAGATAGAATATGAAAATGTGGCCCATTTTTATAAGACTGCATTCTATTCAAATCCTAATAGCTGGCATTTGCTGAGATTATTTAAGCTAGAGGACAAAAATGTGTTGGAGGAAGCTTTGAAGATGGTACAAACTTTAGAACCGGTCTCATTTCCCCAAAATACCGGTTCTGTGGAGAATAGAAAGGCTGCCATATACGATAGAAACCAAAAAATGTTCTATCTTTTTCTGTTAGGTGATTACAAGGATATTATGAAAGAATGTCAGAAGAATGACTCTTATCTGGGGTGGAGTTCTGATATAAAAGGAACGATTATCCCATTACTGTTGCTTTATTTGAAAAAGGACGAAAAACAGAGGACTTGTGCGGAACGAAACCTGATTGAACAAATTAAATACAGAATCCAATTTGAAAGTATTGAAAACGAATTATTTGACGAATATTTATCTATTTGGAGAAATTCAGGTATTATTCCGGAAAATGAAGACAATATATATATACAGTGGCTGAGCAGAGAGATAGATGAACGAACAGAACATGTTGTTGGTGGAGGACATAGAAAAAGTTATTACAAAGCAGCGGAACTTATTGTAGTGTTGGGGGCAATAAAAGAAGAACGAGGCGAAATCAATGGTATGCAGAATCTGGTAAATTATTATAAAAAACAACATTCTAGAAAGAGAGCATTTAGAGAAGAGATTGATACATTGGCAAAGAAATGTTTGTGAAAAAATTTGTCCCATTCTTGACATGAGCTGAGGGAAATACTAGGACTACAATAACTTTTTGTTGTCAATTTGCAGATGAAAATGGATTTCCAGTCAATAGGAAACTCTTTGAAGAAAACAGCAGATACGTAAGGAACGCATTGGTGGCATACAACGCCTACTTTGCAGATGGAAATGATTTTTCTAAAAAAGAATTTCTAGAAAGAATAGTATATGATGCACTTGAAGAATATTTTAAATCAAAGTAAGCTAAACAAAGAAAGCAGTTATTTTTCACTGTAAAAAGAAGTCTATTGAAATCAAAGAAGATAAATGATAGAATAAGTTGATTACAAATTACACAAGCATAAGTAGGAGTGATTAAATTATGAAAGCATACAAGAATATGAGTCGTGATGAACTGTTGACATTAAAGGAGAGTTTGGAGAAGCAATTCAAGGAAGAAGAGGCAAAGGGACTTTCCATGAATATGGCCAGAGGAAAGCCAGGGGCTTCCCAGTTGATTTTGTCCATGCCAATGTTAGATTGTATTAACAGTGAATCGGATATGAATACAATATTGGGAAATGATACCAGAAATTATGGTGATCTGGATGGTATTGGTGAATGCAGACAGTTGATGGCTGACATGATGGAAGTGAAGAAAGATAACGTGATTGTATGTGGTAATTCCAGTCTGAATATTATGTATGATACCATATCACGTTCCATGACCCTGGGAGTAAATGGTTCTACCCCATGGTGCAAATTGGACAAGGTTAAATTTTTGTGTCCAGTACCGGGATATGACAGACACTTTAAAATTACTGAATTATTTGGAATTGAGATGATTAATATTCCATTGAAGGAAGATGGACCGGATATGGATTTGGTAGAAGAATATGTAAACAATGATGCAGCGGTAAAGGGAATCTGGTGTGTGCCAAAATACGCAAACCCAACAGGTATCTCATACTCTGATGAAGTAATCAAACGATTTGCAAATTTGAAGCCAAAAGCAGAAGATTTCAGAATTTTCTGGGACAATGCATATTGTATTCATCATATTTACGATGATGTTCAGGATGAAATCCTTAATATCCTGGAAGAGTGTGAAAAAGCGGGCAATCCAAACATGGTTTATATGTTTGCATCAACTTCAAAGGTGACATTCCCTGGTTCTGGTGTGTCAGCTATTGCTACATCCAAGGAAAATATGGATTACATTTTAAAACAGATGACAGTTCAGACCATTGGACACGATAAAATCAATCAGCTTCGTCATGTGAGATTTTTCCAAAATATTGATGGACTCAAGGCTCATATGAAAAAACACGGAGATATTCTTCGTCCAAAATTTGAAGCAGTACTTGAAATTCTGGATTCTGAGCTTACCGGACTTGAAATTGGAAGCTGGGTAAAACCAAGAGGTGGATATTTTGTTTCCTTTGATGCAATGCCAGGATGTGCAAAAGCTATTGTTGAGAAGTGTAAGCAATTGGGAGTGGTTCTTACCGGTGCAGGTGCAACCTATCCTTATGGAAAAGATCCACAGGATTCTAACATTCGTATTGCACCTTCCTTCCCAACACCAGAAGA
>JBGVDD010000013.1:0-3900 GCA_045119215.1 Lachnospiraceae bacterium
AGATATACAGCAAAGATTTTGGAGGGTTATTGTCGGATAAGGATGTTATGAAGCTGGCAGGGATTTCGCCCAATACATATTATAAGTACAAAGCTGCGCTTAAAAAAAGTAGCGCAGCTAATTGAGAAAATATGATAATTGTTTTATAATATAACAAACAGTTCGCAAAACTTGAATTTGACGGAGAGATAGTATGGCTATTATTAAAAACGAAATACCGATTTTGGAGTTTGATACAGAGCAGACAGCAGTTCTTAATCCCACTCATGAAAATCTTGGTTTGAACTTACCCAAGAAATGTGTGTTCGCATTTCTTGGTGCTTACATAGATGAATATGCCAGTAAAAGTGATACCAAACAGGTATCCACTTTTGAGAGTGCAACGAAGCATTATCCCATTTACATCACCAAATACAAGGGTGAGGACATTGTGCTTTGTCAAGCACCCGTTGGTGCGGCAGCAGCCACACAGATACTTGATTGGCTGATTGGTTATGGTGTAAGAGAGGTAATCTCGGCAGGTAGTTGCGGTGCTCTGGAAAAGTTCCCCGAAAGTACATTCCTCGTACCAAACAAGGCTCTGCGTGATGAGGGAACATCTTATCACTATGCGCCCCCTTCTCGATTTGTGGAAATCAGCGAGAAGGCAAGAAAAGCAATTGAAGAAACCATTCTTGAGCATAGTATGAAATATCAGGAGGTTATAACCTGGTCAACGGATGGATTTTTCCGTGAAACCAAAGAAAAGGTGGCTTATCGCAAAAGTGAAGGCTGTGCAGTTGTAGAAATGGAATGTTCTGCTCTGGCGGCCTGTGCTGATTTCAGAGGGGCAACCTGGGGTATGATACTTTATACCGCAGACAGTCTTGCAGATGTTGACAAATACGACGAAAGAAACTGGGGCGGTAATGCATACGAATATGCACTTACGCTCTGCCTTGATGCGGTTATCAAATTATAAGAACAGTTAGAATCAATCTTTTTTTGTGATATAATTTTATTGAGGTGAATGAAATGAGGACTGAAAAAGAAATATACGATTTAGTTTTGAATTTTGCTTTTCAAGATGAGAGAATTAGAATTGTAACTCTTGAGGGGTCTCGCACTAATGTTAATATACCAAAAGACAATCTTCAAGATTATGATATTACTTTTTTTGTTATAGATATGGGAGAATTTTTGAAAAGCGATGACTGGCTTAGTGTTTTTGGTAACAGAATTATGATGCAAAAACCTGAAGATATGGAATTATTTCCTCCAGAAGAAAAAGGATTTTCTTATATAATGCTTTTTGATGATGGTGTAAAGATTGATTTAACTTTGTTACCTGTTTCAATGCTTGAGGAGTATCTTACTCGCGATAAACTTGTAAAAATCATGTTAGATAAAGATAATATGATTAAAACAGAAATAGTTCCCACAGATGAAGATTATTACATTAAGTGTCCAACAGAAAGAAAGTTTGATGACTGTTGTAACGAATTTTGGAATGTTGCAACATATGTATCCAAGGGCTTACTTCGTGGTGAAATACTATTTGCAATAGACCATATGAATGAAGTATTACGTCATGAGCTTCTTAGGATGATTAGTTGGTATGTCGGTACTGAAAAAGGATTTAATTTCAGTTTGGGTAAAAACTATAAATTTTTAGATAAGCATATTTCAAAAGAATTGTGGGATAACTTACTAAATACATATTCAATGAGTTCGTATGAAGAAATGTGGAAATCGTTTGATTTGTGTCTATGTTTGTTCAAAAAAATATCTAAAAAAGTGGCAGATTCACTTGGTTATAATTATCCTGATTATGATGAAAACGTTACAAAATATTTGGAAACACAAAAGAGAATTTCAAATAAATATCTTTATGGTAATAGGTATTGACAAATTCCAATTTGACGAGGAGAATATTCAATGAAAATCTATGATATTTCTCAAAAGGTTTTCGGTTGCGAAGTATATCCTGGTGACCCTGCACCAGAGAAAAAAGTGCTGAAATCAATGCAAAACGGTGAAGTGTATAATTTGACCGCATTTAGTATGTGCGCACATAATGGTACACACATAGATGCACCATTCCATTTTATTAAAGATGGGAAAACCGTTGATGAGTTATGCTTAGAGGCATTTGTGGGAACAGCTTATGTGGCAGAACATCATGGAGTTGTCACTTACAATGATGCCACAGAAATAATTGAAAAAGCAAAGGAGCAGAATCCAGAAGCAGCTAAAAGGATTCTGCTTAAAGGCGATGTTGAAGTATCGTTAGAGGCAGCAAAAGCATTTGCAGCTTCAGAGGTTTTACTTTTGGGAAATGAGCCCCAGGCGATTGGTCCGCAAACTGCGCCAATGGCAGTACATCTTGCACTTTTAGGTGCTGATGTCGTCTTGCTTGAAGGCATTCGCTTAGATGAGGTTTCTGAAGGTGTTTATTTCTTGAATGCTGCACCGTTGAATTTATCAGGTGCAGACGGTTCTCCATGTAGAGCCGTTCTAATAGACCTCTATAGCTAAGATGTAAGATGTAAAGCTGTTAGACAAATTCCAATTTGGCGAACAGATGATAGTTTTAAAATTTAATAGAAAATTTCACATTTGTTCTGTAAAATATCTTAAAAGCAATTTGAAATCAACAAAGGAGCACAGTACTATGAAAAAATTGATTTCTGTTATATTATCCGTAATATTAGCATTTACTATGGTTTCTTGTTCTAATAATTCAGGTGTTTCATCTGATGTGAATACAGAAACAAACACCAACCTTACTGTAAATGAAATAGAAGAAAAATGTACAGAATATGTTTATTATCTAACCATAGTATTGGAATATGAATGGGATGCAGATAAAGACAGTGCAATGTATAATTACCACAATGCTATGTTCTTTAAATCGGCGTTACAAAGCTTATATAAATATGATTACGGTAAAGAAATACATAATGACGATGGATATGTTGCAATAGACGATTATATTGATATTTGCAAAAAGCATTTCCCTGTGGATGTTGAAGCTGTAGATAATATACTTAAGAATAGTGGTATTTATGATGAAGCTACAAACAGTGTAACAATGACAGAAGGTATAGGCAGTATAAAGTTAGCAGCAATAGATGATATAGCTATTGCTGGAAATGTTATTGAGATATCATATTCTGTTGGCGATACGATGTATGATAAAAGCACCGAAACATACTTTCCAGATAATCCTATAAAAGGGACTCTTGTAGTAGAGATTATAGATAATAATTATGTGTTTGCATCAAATAATCACATTTTCACTGACTGCGGAGAAAAAGAATCGGCAGTTATACATACAGATTATCTGCCACAAGAACTTGTTCCAACCACAGAAGGTATGGACAGAATGGAAATAATCCCTTTGTCTGAAGAATATGACTTCTTTATAATGGATGACAATCAATACAGCAGGTGTGTGGTTTTCTCTGCTGATACAAAGGTTAAAAACTTTGAATTATATAGAATAGCCGTACCTGCAGGTGATAAGATAGAATATCATTGCGAAAAGCCTGTATTGCATTATGATGATATATCTTCTGATAAAAGTATTGTTATACAGATGGATATGCCAGAAACTTTACCCTGGTATGGTATATCTTACACTAACGAAAGTGGAGACACTGTAAAATATGCTATACATGTAAGCGGCTATGATGGCAGTGTAGTTCTGGAAAAATTCGAATAATAAAATGAAAGTGTTCTAACCTTGCTTTTAAGTGAAACAGTCAGATAAATCCAAATATGTCGAACAGTTTATAACAAGAAATTAACCCAGGGCTGCGGCCCTGGGTTTCTATTTGGTGCGCTCGAGGCTGCTGAAGGCTCTGTAAGGCTCCTGGTTGCCTTTGTGCGGTTAGTTTACATAACATCTGTCAAAAT
>JBGVDD010000014.1:0-32522 GCA_045119215.1 Lachnospiraceae bacterium
AATTATGGGGAAGAGCAGAAATCCCAATCAAAACAGCAAAATCAGGAGAAATAGAAATCTTAATCAATACAGAAAAATAAAAATACGAAAGAAAGCAGAGAGTTTTAGAAAACAAAAATATGAAAAAGCAATATGAAAACCCAAAAAGCAACAGACCGGGAAAAAGGCACTACAAGAGAACAAATAAGACCGATCTCCTGTTTCTCTGTATGTTCTTTTTTTACATTCTGACCGGATGTGGACAGCAAAAAGAGACAAGCATAAAGCAGAATGTGCAAACTGAACGAAGTTCACAAAGCGTTCAAGAACTCTACCAAAGCACTCAAGAAACACAACAAAGCACTCAAGAAACACAACAAAACACAGAGAAAGAAAATACCTATGACTTCACTCTTTCTTTCGCAGGAGACATTAACTTGGATGAATCATGGAAGACCACCCAGTATCTGAATACCTGTGAAAATGGAATTTATGACTGTATTTCCCAGGAACTGATTACAGCTATGCAACAGGCAGATATCATGTGCTTAAATAATGAGTTCACTTATAGTACGAAAGGTGAGCCATTAAATGGAAAAGCTTATACCTTCCGGGCAGATCCTTCTAGAGTAGAAGTGTTGCAGCAGCTTGGAGTAGATGTTGTGACTCTTGCCAACAACCATGTATATGATTATGGAAAAGAAGCTTTGCTGGATACTTTTGCGACGCTGGAACAGGCGGAGATTTCTTATTTTGGGGCGGGCCGGAATCTGGAAGAAGCTATGGAGCCGGTATATGTGACCGTGGATGGAAAGATTGTTGCTTTTGTGGCAGCTTCAAGAGCGGAAAAAAATAAAATGACACCTCAGGCAACAGAGACAGAGCCGGGGATTTTACGGTGTTATGATACGGAGCTTTTTCTTGAGAGCATTCGAACCGCCAGACAGAATGCAGATTTTGTTATTGCTGTGGTGCACTGGGGAACCGAGTACAGTTATGAATTGGAGGACGTGCAGCAGTCTACTGGAAAAGAGTACATAGATGCCGGTGCAGATGCGGTTATCGGTGCTCATTCCCATTGTCTTCAGGGAATGGAGTTCTATAAAGGAAAGCCGATTATATACAGCCTTGGGAACTATTGGTTTAATGGAAAAACCTTAGATACCATGCTTTTGAACTTGCATTTTACAGAAAATGAGGCAGAACAGGAAGTTGAAGTTTCTATTCTTCCGGCTGTGCAATCTGGTTATTGCACCAAGTATGCAAAGACATTGGAAGAGCAGGAACGAATCTATTCTTTTCTGGAAGAAATATCAATTAATGTGGAAATTGATGCCCAGGGAGTAGTAACAGAGAAAATAGAGTAAATATAACTTCTGGTTAAGAAAACAATAAAAAAATCCCATACTTTAGAATTTAAGGTTTTAAAAGAAGAATATTGCATTTCAAAAAAACGTATGATATAACATAAAAAATAAATTTTGCAAATGCAATGAAGGAGACTTCCATTTTCAGACGTCGACAGGAATACAGCGTCACCGACTGAGAGCGCTGTTTGAAAGAGGAAATGAGAGGAACACTCTGGAGCAGACTGGTTGAACTTAAGTAGGTCAGTCCGTAGGCCCACGTTACGGGTAAGAGTGGAAAGATGAAAGTGTGATGTTCATTTTTCAATGCGGGTGGTACCGCGGGATTCGTATTCTCGCCCCGGAACGATTTATTCGTTCCGGGGTTTTTTGATTACCGGAAACTGTGTTTTCTGCAATCACACCAAAAGATACGCAAGTAATCATATGAGAATCCATCCCGTCCCGCACCGAATTTCACCGGTGAACCGGAAAGAAAAGGAGTGTACAGGACATGGAATTTTTAACTGGAGTAAAAGAAAAAGAAACATTGGAGATCAGTCAGATTCTGGCTGGCGATTATGAAGGAAAGCAGGTACGGGTAAAAGGTGCAGTTCATACTATCCGTAACATGGGAGATGTAGCTTTTCTGGTTCTTCGAAAAAGAGAAGGCTTGGTGCAGTGTATTTATGAAGAAGGAAAATCTCAGTTTGACATTCACGACATCAAAGAGGGAGATACCTTAGAAGTGAGTGGAACCTACAAAAGTGACGAGCGTGCTCCACACGGGTTTGAGCTTCGCCTGGATATGGTAGAAGTCTTATCCCAGCCGGCAGAGCCCATGCCTCTGATGATTTCCAAATGGAAAATGAACACCTCACTGGAAGCAAAGTTAAATCACCGTGCCGTCTCTCTTAGAAACTTAAGAGAGCGTGCGGTATTTCGAATTCAGGAAGGAATCACAAGGGGATTTCGTGATTTCTTATACGGACAGGGATTTACAGAAATCCATACCCCAAAATTAGGAGCAAAAAGTGCGGAAGGTGGAGCCAACCTTTTCAAGCTGGAATACTTTCACCGGCCGGCTATTTTGCAGCAGAGCCCACAGTTCTATAAACAGATGATGGTAGGTGTCTTTGATCGGGTATTTGAGACCGCACCAGTATTCCGTGCGGAAAAACACAATACTAAGCGTCATTTGAACGAATACACCAGTCTGGATTTTGAGATGGGCTATATTGATGGATTTGAAGATATCATGGCGATGGAAACAGGGTTCTTACAGTATACTATGGAATTATTAAAGAAGGATTACGCAAAGGAATTAAAGATGTTAAACGTAACCCTTCCAAATGTGGACAAGATTCCAGCGGTTCGCTTTGATGAGGCAAAAGAATTGGTTGCAAAGAAATATAACAGAACTATCAAGAATCCATTTGACTTAGAACCGGAAGAAGAAGCATTGATCAGCCAGTATTTCAAAGAAGAAATGGATGCAGACTTTGTCTTTGTAACACATTATCCAAGCAAGAAACGTCCTTTCTATGCAATGGATGACCCAGACAATAAAACCTTTACCTTAAGCTTTGACTTATTATTCAGAGGAATGGAAATTACCACCGGTGGACAGCGTATTCATGATTACAATATGCTGATGGAAAAGATTGCAGACAGAGGAATGACAGACGAGGGAATGGAACAGTACTTAAGTGCGTTTAAGCATGGTATGCCACCTCACGGAGGATTGGGAATCGGTTTGGAACGTCTTACCATGAAATTAATCGGCGAGGAAAATGTGCGTGAAACTACATTGTTCCCAAGAGACTTAAGCAGATTAGAACCGTAGGAGGTATGTTATGGCAAATATTATTTCAGATGAGACAATGGAATACGTTGGTATTCTTGCAAAACTAGAACTTTCAGAAGAAGAGAAGAAGCAGGCAGAATCTGACATGGGAAGAATGTTGGATTACATTGATAAATTAAACGAATTAGATACCACTGGAGTAGAACCAATGTCACACGTATTTCCGGTAAATAACGTGTTCCGTGAAGATGTGGTAGTAAACGGCGATGACAGAGAGAACATCCTAAAGAATGCACCAGGCGTAAAAGAAGGAGCATTCAAGGTGCCAAAGACAGTAGAATAGGAGGTAGCCCCTTTGAGTTTAATGAGTTTGACAGCCGTAGAGCTGGGTAAAAAAATAAAAGCAAAAGAAGTGACGGTAAAGGAAGCAGTACAAGCTGCCATTGCTCAGATAGAAGCATCTGAGGATGAATTAAACTGCTATGTAACCGTGGATAAAGAAGGAGCCTTAAAAAGAGCAGAAGAAGTACAGAAGTTAATTGACAATGGAACTCTGACTTCCCCACTGGCAGGTGTGCCGGTGGCAATCAAGGACAATATGTGTACCAAAGATTTACTTACAACCTGTAGTTCCAAAATCCTTGGGAACTTTGTGCCAACCTATACAGCACAGGCGGTTATCAATTTGGAAGAAGCAGGTGCAGTCATCTTAGGTAAGACCAACATGGACGAATTTGCCATGGGCTCTACCACAGAAACTTCAGCATATGGTGAAACAAAGAATCCCTGGAATACAAACCATGTTCCTGGTGGTTCTTCCGGCGGTTCCTGTGCAGCAGTTGCAGCGGAAGAATGTTCCTATGCCTTAGGTTCCGATACCGGTGGTTCTATCCGTCAACCAAGTTCTTTCTGTGGTGTGACAGGAATTAAGCCTACCTATGGTACCGTATCACGTTACGGGCTTATCGCTTATGGTTCTTCTTTGGACCAGATTGGACCAGTGGCAAAGGATGTGACGGACTGTGCTACCATTTTGGAAGCAATCGCAGGCTATGACAGTAAAGATTCTACTTCGGTAAAGCGTGAAGATTATGACTTTACTTCTGCCTTGGTTGACGATGTAAAAGGATTAAAAATTGGTATTCCAAAGGCTTATTTTGGAGATGGTCTTGACAAGGAAGTAAAGGATGCTGTTTTGGCAGCGGCAAAAGTGTTAGAAGAAAAGGGCGCCATTGTAGAAGAATTTGATTTGGGGCTTGTGGATTATGCAATTCCTGCATATTATGTTATCGCAGCAGCAGAGGCAAGTTCTAACCTTTCAAGATTTGACGGTGTAAAGTATGGATACCGCACCAAGGATTACGAAGGACTTCACAATATGTACAAGAAATCCCGTTCCGAAGGTTTTGGTCCGGAAGTAAAGCGTAGAATTATGCTAGGTTCTTTTGTATTAAGTTCAGGTTACTATGATGCTTATTATTTAAAGGCACTTCGTACCAAGGCTTTGATTAAGAAGGAATTTGATAAAGCGTTTGAAAAATATGATGTGATTTTGGGACCGGCAGCACCTACCACAGCGCCAAAGCTTGGGGATTCTTTATCAGACCCAATCAAGATGTATTTAGGAGATATTTACACCATTTCTGTAAATTTAGCAGGACTTCCGGGAATCTCTGTTCCATGTGGAGTGGATTCTAAGGGACTGCCGATTGGATTACAGTTAATTGGAGACTGCTTTAAGGAAAAGAATATTATTCGTGCAGCGTATGCATATGAGCAGACCAGAACCTATGAAGGTCCTGGAAAAAATAAGTAGGAGGTGGCATCATGGCAAAACAGTATGAAACAGTCATTGGACTTGAAGTCCATGTAGAATTAGCAACAAAGACAAAAATTTTCTGTGGATGTTCTACAGAGTTTGGTGGTGCACCAAATACCCATACCTGTCCGGTATGTACAGGTATGCCGGGTTCTCTGCCGGTATTGAATAAACAGGTGGTAGAATACGCCATTGCAGTGGGGCTTGCAACCAACTGTACCATCACACAGTATTGTAAATTTGACCGTAAGAATTATTTCTACCCAGATAATCCACAGAACTATCAGATTTCACAGTTATACTTGCCAATCTGTCGTAACGGTGGGGTAGAGATCGATACTCCTGCAGGAAAGAAGATTATCGGTATCCATGAAATCCATATGGAAGAAGATGCCGGTAAATTAGTACACGATGAATGGGAAGATTGTTCCCTGGTAGACTTTAACCGTTCCGGAGTACCTCTGATTGAAATTGTATCAGAGCCAGACATGCGTTCCGCAGAGGAGGTTATTGCTTACTTAGATAAATTAAGACTTATCATTCAGTACTTAGGAGCTTCTGACTGTAAGTTAAATGAGGGTTCCATGAGAGCCGACGTAAACCTTTCCGTGCGGGAGGTAGGAGCTACGGAATTTGGAACCAGAACAGAGATGAAGAACTTAAACTCTTTCAAGGCAATTGCCAGAGCAATTGAAGGAGAAAGAGTCCGCCAGATTGAGTTGCTGGAAGAAGGAAAACAGGTGGTTCAGGAGACAAGACGTTGGGATGACAATAAGGAATATTCTTATGCAATGCGTTCTAAGGAAGATGCCCAGGATTACCGTTATTTCCCAGATCCAGACCTGGTGCCAATCGTCATCAGTGATGAGTGGATTGAGAGAATCCGCAAGGCTCAGCCGGAGCTTCGTACGGAAAAGTTAGAAAGATATAAAAAGGAATTTGATATTCCTGACTATGACGCAGAAATCCTTACTTCATCCAAGGTGTTGGCAGATTTGTTTGAGGCAACCACAGAGCTTTGTCATAAACCAAAGAAGGTTTCTAACTGGCTGATGGTAGAAACCCTTCGTCTGGTGAAAGAAAATGATATGGAAGTGGAAGATATTGATTTTTCTCCGGAAAATCTTGCAAAGCTGATTGAACTTGCCGAATCCGGAGCAATCAACAGTTCCGTTGCAAAGGAAGTATTTGAAAAGATTTTCAAAGAAGACATTGACCCGGATAAATACGTGGAAGAAAAGGGCTTAAAGTCTGTAAATGACGAAGGTGCATTACGTGCAACCATTGAAAAGGTAATTGCAGACAATCCACAGTCTGTGGAAGATTATCACAATGGAAAAGAGAAAGCCATTGGATTCTTAGTTGGTCAGACTATGAAGGCAATGCAGGGAAAAGCAAACCCTGGAATGGTAAATAAAATCTTAAAAGAATTATTATAATAAGAAGAGAAAATAAAAAACCCGCTGGAAACCAGCGGGTTTTTTGATATCTTAATATCTTAATATCTTTATATTTACATATTTTTATTTGGTCAGTTCCTTCATGCGTTCTGCCAGTTTGGAAAGTGTCTTGTCAATCAAGGCAGAATTTGATGCAATTTCCTGTGAATTGGATGCCAGCTGTGTGGTGATAGCTTCCATACCGGATAAGGTGGTTAAAAGGGTATTGGTGCTCTTGTTTAAATCCTCCAGTGCCGGAATCAGCTCGTCACTCTGCGCCTTGGAATCCTCCACGGCATTTTTGGTCTGATTGGCCAGCTCACGCACCCGGTCAGCAATCACTGCAAACCCTCTTCCAGCTTCTCCGGAACGGGCTGCCTCGATTCCTGCATTTAAAGCCAGCATATTTGTCTGGTTGGAAATCTTTATAATGGCAGTATTCATATCATCATATCCCTTGACCGATTCTTTTACTTCATCAAGAGAAGAACTAAGTTTATCAGAATAATCCAGGAGATTGATGATATCATTGGCAAGAGATGCCGCATCCTCTGCAGTGATGCTGTTGCCATTGGCCAAAAACGTCATAGCCTGCTGCATCTTTGAAAACTCCGCAGTGATTTCTTCGTATAAAGCCTGTTTTTGGATGGCCTCCTGCTGTAATTCCTGGGAGATGGATTCTATTTGCTCCTTCTCCCAGAGGATAGAGTTCTTTAAATAATGCACACAATTATTTGGAGTGTTCACACCCAGTGCAATGGCTTTTGCCATCAGCTCACAGGTGTTGTTTCCACAGGCACTACAGTTGATGGAACGGTCTTTTTGTGTATATTTTTCCATTTGTTTATATGCCTCTTCCATCTGGGCATTGCTGGGTTCTTTTATGTTTAAAGACTGATCCTTATAGGTGCAAATAAAATCTTCCAAATTCAACTCTTTAAACTGCTCATTAAATAATTTGAGTCGTTCTTCTTTGGAGTGGGCACGGTTCCATGGATTCTTCTTGGATCCCTGTTGGTTTCCACCACTCTTTCTTAATTTGTGAATTTCAAAATATGTATCCTCATCTTCTGTCTTGGATGGCTCAATACCGGTTCCATACAGACAACCCTTGGCACAGTTTAAGGCATCTACCATAAAAGGAAGCTCCTTGTGAGAGGTTACACGTTTTTTGTATTCTTCCAGAAAGTGGTAGGCGTGTTCCGTTCCCTCAATTTGTCGAATCATATACTGGGAACCAAGAAAATGCTCTACATTTTCACGCAACCCTCCTGGAGTAGGGTAGATGGAGCCTAATCCATATTCGATTTCATCTGTGACTTCGCTGCCTTGTAAGTTGTGCTCTTTCAAATATTTCATTAAGTGGTTAAAGGTTACATTGTACTGAATATATTCTGCATTGGCAGGTCTGGAAATCTCCGATTTTTTTGCAATACAGGGACTTAAGAAAGCCAGGCGGTCTGTGATGTGCATGTATTTTTTTGCATAGATAGCAGCACACATCATGGGACTATGTATGGGAACCAGTTTGGGAATTAACTGGGGGATGTATTTTTCAATATAGTCTACAATGGCAGGGCAGGGTTGGGAAATTCCACCCAAAAAGTTATATTTTGTAATATAATTTAAGTACCCCCATGTGGTAATATCGGCGCCAAAGCTTACACTGATAAATCTGTTTACCCCTGCTGCTTTCAATGCTCCCAAAATTTTTTTGTATTCTTTTGGATAATTTGCAAGAAAAGCAGGTGCAATCAAAAGGCTAATCTGCTTTCCGGCTTTTAAGTCTTCAAAAAATGTTACGGTATCATCGGCATATTCTCTGGCTTTATGGTCGCAGGCTCTAATGCAGCTTCCGCAGTGAACACAGGCCTCTTCGTTTACAATGACCTTTTGACAACCATCTTCTTCCACTGCCTGATTGGCTATTAAAACCGGACAGACAGAAATACAGCGGTTACATCCAATACAATCTTCGTTGGTATAAACAATTGAGTCATGTTTCTTCATAATGTATCCTCCAATTTCCTCTATATAGCTTTGTGATTTCAATATACTTTTTTAAGAGTGATATTGTTTGGTAACAGTTTAGCCTATAGCTGAACTGTTATATTGTTCATTATACCATAAATCGGGAGATATAGCAAAAAAAAATTGTAAAATTTCATAAAAAACGGAGCCAGGGAACCGGGTAACGTGGCCCCACACCGTAACCATTGTGTGTAATTCGTGGTATGAAAAAACATGTTAAGGATGGAAATATCCCTTGTGGCATGTTAAAATAAACCTGTCACAGGAGAAGATATGTTACAGTGTATAGATAACCGTGTATAGTAATGAAAATATGGCAAGGAGAAGAGAAAAAGTTATGGAAAAATTGAAATTGATATCCTGGAATGTGAATGGGATACGTGCCTGTATCACAAAAGGATTTTTAGATTACTTTAAGGATGCGGATGCGGATATTTTTTGTTTACAGGAGACAAAGCTGTCAGAAGGACAGTTAGAATTAGACCTGCCAGGGTATTATCAGTATTGGAATTATGCCGAAAAAAAAGGATATTCAGGAACTGCAATTTTCACCAAAAAGGAACCCTTAAGTGTAAGCTATGGCATCGGGATAGAGGAACACGATAAAGAGGGAAGGGTGATTACCGCAGAATTTGAGAACTTTTACTTTGTCACCGTATATACACCCAATTCCCAGAATGAGTTGGCAAGGTTAGATTACCGCATGGTATGGGAAGATGCTTTTCTTTCTTATATCAAAGGGTTAGAGGAGAAGAAGCCAGTGATATTTGCCGGGGATTTAAATGTGGCCCACAAGGAAATCGATTTAAAGAATCCTAAAACCAATCGCAAGAATGCAGGATTTACAGATGAAGAACGTGGGAAAATGACAAACATACTGGAAAATGGCTTTATTGATACTTTCCGTTATTTCTATCCGGATATGGAACAGATTTATTCCTGGTGGTCCTACCGATTTAAGGCAAGGGAGAAGAATGCCGGATGGCGTATTGACTACTTTATCACTTCGGGAGCTTTAAAAGAGAATTTAGTGGACGCAAAGATACATACAGAAGTCTTTGGTTCGGATCATTGTCCGGTGGAATTGGATATAGAATTATAGTGGGAGGGATGATTATGTTTCATGTAGATCATTATGCAATTAGTGTGAAGGATGCAGATAAAAGTATTGATTTTTACTCAAAATTGAATTTTTCCTTGGTAAGGGATTATAGAGCAGAGGATGGTTCTGTGAGAATTATCCATATGACCAATGGAAGCTTCATTCTTGAGATGTTTTGCTACCCGGACAGTAAGGAACTGCCGGAATTTGTCAAAACCCTTAATACGGATTTGATGGTAAAAGGTTCAAAACATATGGGATTATGGGTGGAAGATTTAGAGGAGGCTGGAGAGTACCTGAAAAAGAATGGTTTGTTAGAGGAAAAACCAACGATTTCACAGGGAAGGTTGGGAAGACCATACTTTTTTATCAAAGATCCCGACGGAATTTTCGTGGAAATTATTGCCAAAAAAGAATAAGGAAATGTGGGTAACAGTCTATCTTTTGGGCTAAACTGTGAGAAAAGTGGTGAAATATATGCAGATAACATCTTTGCACATAAAAAATTTTAAATCCATCAGGGAACTTAAGATGACAGATATCGAAAGTTCCCTGATTCTAGTGGGAAAAAATAACACAGGAAAGAGTAGTGTCCTAGATGCCATTCGGGCAGTGACCGGAGATTATATGGTAAGGGAAACAGACTTTAATGAGAAAAAACAAAATATTGAGATTATCATGGTCTTAGAGATTACAGAAGAAGATTTGCATCAGTTTCACAGTCAGGGAGTTGTCAGCTCATACAAGCGATACCAAATGTGGAGACAGGACTTTTGCGGAAAGCTTCCCTCATTCACAGAGGCGAAACTTAACTTTAGCTGTATTATCAATAGTAATGGCAAGATACGTTATGAAGATGGCTGGCATAAGAATAATCGCTATATTAAAGAGGTGTTGCCTAAATTTCATTTTATCGATACCAACCGGAATTTAGCCGCTTTTCAGGATGATTTACTGATGTTTCAGAAATCGGAGGAGTTGATGGCACTGCGTTCTAATATGTGTATGTTTGATACTGCAAAAAGCTGCAATCATTGTTTTAGCTGTATTGGTCTCATTAATCAGAAAGAACCCAAAGAGCTGCAGGTGCAGGAGACCGCAAGACTTTTAGAATACAAAATGTATCAACTAAATGTCGGTGACTTTTCTGACAAGGTAAATGAAAATTACCATAAAAACGGCGGTGTGGAGGAAATACGCTACACCTTATCCTGGAATAT
The DNA here is from genome assembly GCA_045119215.1 of Lachnospiraceae bacterium. Classification (GTDB taxonomy): domain Bacteria; phylum Bacillota; class Clostridia; order Lachnospirales; family Lachnospiraceae; genus RUG11237. The sequence continues at coordinate 10,744 of JBGVDD010000014.1, forward strand.
GGATAAAATGTTTGAAGTTAAGGTGAATGCATGGCATGAGGAATTAAAGCATTTTAGTTCCGTAGACCAGCTTAGCAATGGTATGAAAAGCATCTATATGCTTTCTCTTTTAGAGACGTATATTCAAGATGAAAAAAGGATGCCAAGTATTATCATTGTGGAATATCCGGAGTTATTTCTTCACCCCTCTTTGCAAAAGACAGCAAGCAAAATTCTCTACCGACTATCTAAGAAGAATCAGGTGATTTTTACCACCCACTCGCCGAATATGGTAGTGAATTTTACAAAAGGCCAGATTTGCCAGATTGTGCTAGAAAAGGACGGGTACCCCATAGCACGTCAGAATGCAGGGATTGATGATATTCTGGATGATTTAGGGTATAGTGCTAATGATTTTTTGAATGTGGATTTTGTGTTTATTGTGGAGGGGAAACAGGACAAAACAAGATTTCCTCTTCTTTTGGAAAAGTATTATCCAGAGGTCCGGGATAAAAATGGGGCATTGTCGCGAATTTCCATTATCACCACCAACAGTTGTACTAATATCAAAACCTATGCAAACTTAAAATACATGAACCAACTTTATCTAAGGGAGCAGTTTTTGATGATTCGTGACGGAGATGGCAAAAATCCAGAGGAGCTTGCAGCAAAGCTTTGTCGTTATTACAGCGAGCAAAACAAGATGGATATTGATAAGCTTCCCAGAGTGGGCAGACAGAATGTACTGGTATTGAAATACTATTCTTTTGAGAACTATTTTCTGAATCCGAAAATTATGGCTCAGATTGGCATTGTGGAGAGTGAAGATGCATTTTGGGAGACTTTGTTTTCAAAATGGAAACAGTACCTGTATCATCTGGTGAGCGGACAGCATCTTATAGAGGTTCTGGGAAAAGAAATAGAGTCGATTTCTGAGTTGAAAGAACATTTTGAGGAGTTTAAAATCTATATGCGGGGACATAATTTGTATGATATTTTTTACGGACCCTTCAAGAAACAGGAAACAGAGATCCTTCGCAGATACTTAGAACTTGCGCCGAGAGAGGACTTTCAGGATATACTGGATGCCATTGATTCCTTCGTGTATTTTCAAAGCAGGCGAAAGGTTACTGTATAGACGCAAGCTTAACACTTGCTGTTAAGCTATGCGCCAAGAATGGTATTGCATGAAATTTCAGCCCCATGCATCGTAGATGCATTTTAAATGGGCTGAAATCGTTACTGTGCACACAGGGTGTGTACAGTAACGGCGAAAGGAGTAAAAAAATAATAATATAGCTAGTTGACGTACAGAAAACCGTACATTACAATAAAAGTACAGAAAAAGGAGGTGTTTATTATGTTAGCTGTGAATTATACAAATCTTCGTGATAATATGAAATCATACATGGATAAAGTTACGGATGATTATGAAACAATGATTGTTACCAGAAAAAATAATAAAAATGTTGTTATGTTATCGGAAGAATCTTACAATAATTTGATGGAAAATATTCATGTGATGGGCAACAAAGCAAATTATGATTGGCTGATGGAATCAAAAGCACAGTTGGAAGCAGGGAAGATTTCAACACATACTCTCATAGAGGTGGATGCTAATGAATAAAGTATTTACGGATAACGGATGGAAAGATTATGTTTATTGGCAGACAGAAGATAAAAAAACACTGAAGAAGATAAATAATCTTTTAGAAGACATAGCTAGAAATGGAAATGAAGGCATTGGAAAGCCAGAACCATTGACTGGAAATCTATCAGGATTTTGGAGTAGACGTATCAATGATAAAGATAGATTGATATATAAGATTGATGAAGAAAATGTATATATATTAGCCTGCAGATATCATTATAATGATGAATAAAATAAGAAGAGCCAAAACCCTTGAAAAATCAAGGATTTCAGCCCTAAAATCTAAGCTAGCAACGGGAATCGAACCCGTGACCTCTTCACTACCAATGAAGTGCGCTACCGACTGTGCCATGCCAGCAAATCTATTGAAAACTTAACAACAAATGAATTGTAGCATATTGTTTGAACAATTGCAACACTTTTTTTCGAAAAATCAAAAAAAATTTTGTACTGTAATATGTAACTGTAGATTGACAAGTAGAAAAAAAAAAGATACCATCAAAAAGATAACAGTAGAAAAATTGCTTTCCCGGCATACAATATAGAAAGGCGGATTACAACGATGAGAGTAGGAATGGGATATGATGTACACCGATTAGTAGAAGGAAGGGATTTGATTATCGGTGGTGTAAAGATTGATTATGAATTGGGGCTTTTAGGACATTCTGATGCAGATGTACTGCTACATGCAATTTCTGATGCTTTGCTGGGGGCAGCGGCACTAGGAGATATTGGAAAACATTTTCCGGATACGGATGAGAAATACAAAGGGGCAGACAGTCTGATGCTTTTAAAAGAGGTGGGGCAGATGCTTCAAGATAAATTGTACATTATTGAAAATATAGATGCAACCATTATAGCTCAGAAGCCAAAGATGCGACCCCATATAGACCAAATGCGCCAAAATATAGCCAATGCCTTGGGCATAGAAGTGGATAGAGTAAATGTAAAGGCTACTACAGAGGAAGGACTTGGGTTTACTGGAAAAATGGAGGGGATTTCTTCCCAGGCAATCTGTTGTCTTACTCCGGCTTCCGATTATATGTATGAAGATGTGATGAAGGCAGGATGCGGAAACTGTGAAGGATGTAGAAAAGATAAAGTAAATGAGTAAAATAATAAATTTTTCTTAATTATACAGGATTATCATTGACAAAAACAGAAAAAATAACTAAACTAATTGTGATTATAGAAACAGAGGTAAATGCTAGGAACGGTAAGAGTATTCTTTTGCTTGTCGCAGAGAGGAGATACAATAGCTGAAAGTATTTCTGATAAAGGGAAGAAGAAAGTGCGACCGGGAGCAGCTTTGGTGAATGATTAGCCAAAGACGTTTCGAACACGTTACGTTCAAGAGTGAAGGGCACTGCCCTTAAATAGAGTGGAACCACGGATAAATTCGTCTCTAAAGATTATGTATCGGTATCATAGTCTTTGGAGACTTTTTGATTTCATCCTAATTATTCAATGAAAATGGAAGTGGAAGTATGGGAATTATAAAAAATATCAAAGAAGAAATTCAGGTAATCAAGGAGCGTGATCCCGCATTACACTCCACTATGGAAGTGTTTTTATATCCAAGCTTTAAGGTAATGTTACATTACCGGCTAGCCCACAAATTATATTTAAAGAAACACTATTTTTTAGCAAGGTGGATTTCCCAGCGTGCAGTTCGAAAGACCGGTATCGAAATTCATCCGGGAGCTACCATAGGAAAGGGATTGTTTATTGACCATGGCAGTGGTGTGATTATTGGAGAGACGGCCATTTTGGGAGACAATATTACATTATATCAGGGGGTTACATTAGGAGGTACCGGCAAGGAAACCGGAAAGAGACATCCTACTTTGGAGGACAATGTAATGATTAGTGCGGGAGCAAAAATTATCGGTTCCTTCACCATTGGAGAAAATTCTAAGGTGGGAGCAGGCTCTGTGGTACTAAAAGAAGTTCCACCCAATTGTACTGTAGTAGGGGTTCCAGGTCACATCGTAAAGCAGAATAATATTTCTATTCCAAGAAACGACTTAAATCAGGTGGATTTACCAGACCCAGTAGAGGTGGAAATCCAGAGTCTGGTGGAGGCAAATGAACATCTGGTAAAAAGAATTGCAGAATTAGAACAACAGTTATCAAGCAAAGAATAAGGAGAAGAAGATGAAGTTATACAATACATTAACTAAGAAAAAAGAAGAATTTATACCAATCGAAGAGGGAAAGGTAAGAATGTATGTATGTGGTCCAACTGTGTACAATTATATTCACATTGGAAATGCAAGACCTATGATTGTTTTTGATACAGTGAGAAGATATTTGGAATATAAAGGATATGAGGTCACATATGTGTCTAACTTTACGGATGTGGATGACAAGATTATCAACAAAGCTATCGAGGAGGGTGTTTCTACCGAAGAGATTTCTGAAAGATATATCAAAGAATGCAAGAAGGATATGGCTGACTTAAATATTAAACCAGCCAGCAAAAATCCTAAGGCAACAGAAGAAATTGAAGGAATGATTCAGATGATTCAGACTTTGATAGAAAAAGGATATGCCTACGAAAAAGGGGGTACAGTATACTTTAGAACCAGAAAGTTTGAAGGCTATGGAAAACTTTCCAAGAAGAATATTGACGATTTAGAGGCAGGTAAGCGCATTGCCATAGAAGAACAAAAAGAAGATGCTATGGATTTCGTGCTGTGGAAACCTAAAAAGGAAGGGGAGCCATATTGGGAATCTCCTTGGGGAAATGGTCGTCCGGGATGGCATATTGAATGTTCTGTTATGTCAAAAAAATATTTAGGAGATACCATTGATATTCATGCAGGTGGGGAGGATTTAGTATTCCCTCATCATGAAAACGAGATTGCACAGAGTGAAGCATGCAACGGAGTAGAGTTTTCAAAATATTGGCTGCATAATGCCTTTTTAAATATCAACAATCAAAAGATGTCAAAGTCTTTGGGCAATTTCTTTACCGTAAGAGAAATTGGAGAAAAGTATGATTTAGGGGTACTTCGCTTCTTTATGTTAAGTGCTCATTACAGAACACCTCTAAATTTCAGCGCAGACTTGATGGAAAGCTCTAAGAATGGATTGGAGCGTCTGATTACCAGCGCAGAGCGCGTGAAGTCAATTTGGGAGAAAGCAGAAGGCGGCCTGATGGCAGAGGAAAAGGAATTATTAAATAAGGCAGTAGAATATGTAAAGAAATTTGAGTCGGCAATGGATGATGATTTCAACACAGCAGATGCCATAGCAGCCATGTTTGAGCTTGCAAGATTTGCAAATATCAACGTGACAGAAACAGCCAGCAAAGAATATGCTGGAGAGATTTATAAGATAATGACGGATTTGGGAAACGTGCTGGGCATTGTCTTGGAAGAAAAGAAAGAAATTCTGGATGAAGAAATTGAAAATTTAATTCAGGAGAGAAATCAGGCAAGAAAAGACAAGAACTTTGCCAGGGCAGACGAAATCAGGGATCTGTTATTAGAACAGGGAATTATCCTAAAAGATACACGAGAGGGCGTACAATGGAAAAGAGCTTAGAAGAATTAATCAGAGAAGCCTTTCATACCAAAGAAGTCAGTGCAAAACAGTATTCCCCCTTGGTATTGGCTTATATTGGAGATGGAATTTATGACCTGGTTATTCGTACTGTTGTGGTAAACAGAGGGAATACCCAGGCCAATAAACTCCATAGAAAAACCAGCAGCCTGGTAAAGGCTGCGGCCCAGGCGGCCATGATAGACGGATTGCAGGAGGAGCTTACCACGGAGGAGATGGCCATATACAAAAGAGGCAGAAATGCCAAGTCTGGTACTATGGCAAAAAATGCTACTATGACAGATTACAGAAAGGCTACCGGGTTCGAAGCATTGATGGGATATCTATACATTGAAAATCAGTGGGAGCGAATGATATATCTGATAAAAGAAGGACTAGATAAAGCAGAGTTGACACTATAGATATGTAGTAACAGTTCAGATATGTAAAATAGTAGAAAGGATAGTTACGCTTATGGCTCAAAGAGAAAGATTTGAAGAGGGAAAAAACCAAGCAAATGAATCAAAAATAGAAGGGAGAAATGCTACGTTAGAGGCCTTTCGTTCCGGAAAAACAATAGACAAGCTTTTTATTTTAGATGGATGCAAGGATGGTCCTATCATGTCCATTGTCCGGGAGGCAAAAAAACATGATACTCTGATTCAGTATGTAAAAAAAGAAAGATTAGATCAGCTTTCAGAAACAGGCAAGCATCAGGGGGTCATTGCTATGGCAGCCTCTTATGAATATGCTACTGTGGAAGATATTTTAGAAAATGCCAGACAAAAAGGGGAACCGCCTTTTATCTTTATTTTGGATGGTATCGAGGACCCGCATAATTTAGGGGCTATTATTCGTACAGCCAATTTAGCCGGGGCTCATGGGGTGATTATTCCAAAGCACAGAGCGGTAGGACTTACCGCAACGGTTGCCAGAACCTCAGCAGGGGCACTGAATTATACTCCAGTGGCCAAGGTGGTAAATATCGGAAAAACCATCGATGAATTAAAGGAACAGGGAATCTGGTTTGCCTGTGCTGATATGGGTGGAGAGGTGATGTATCGTTGTAACCTTACAGGACCTATTGGATTGGTGATTGGAAATGAAGGGGATGGTGTAAGCCGCCTGGTAAAGGAAAAATGTGATTATATTACTTCCATTCCTATGAAAGGAGACATAGACTCTTTGAATGCTTCTGTGGCAGCGGGAGTACTTGCCTATGAAATTGTAAGACAGCGCTATACAAAACAGTAATAAAAAGGTGAATGGTATGAGTAGAGAAGATTTTGATTTTATTAACCTATCCGAGAACATTGAGAAGAATACGAAAGATTTACTGCGGGAGCAGGACAGCAGGATTAGAAGACAGCCAGAACGAAGACAGCCAGAGAGACAACAGCCAGAGAGACCACGGACAGAACGACCGCAGCCAGAACGACCACAGCCAGAGCATCCACAGTCGGAGCACTCCCAGGGAAGAAGGATAGAAAATCCCAGGGAATCTGAGGAATGGTGGGAAGAATCCAGGGAAGTGGAAAGAAAGCAAAAAAGGGTGTCCCAACAGGAGGAAAGGTCAGGGGAGAGAAGAAAACCTCAGGAGAGAAGGCGAGACTCCTATGATAAAAAGTATGAAAATGATAGAGGAGAAAATTCAGGAAGGAGAAAAGAAAGGATGGGTCAGAGCATGGGGAGGAGAAGGAAGAAAAAGAGCAGCAGACTCAAGAGAAAACTGATTACCTTAGGAGTGGTTGTGGCACTTTTGTTTGGTGGATTGTATTTGTTGTCTTACTCCATCGTAAGCAAAACCAATTATGAAAAGCTGGATATGGACTATGAAAGACCGGCGGATGTGGAAAAAGTAAGAGGAGTAAAAAATATCCTGCTCATTGGAACTGATGCCAGAAGTTCTGATGAGGATGGACGTTCCGACAGTATGATTATTCTTTCGATTAACAGCAAGAAAAATCGTATGGTTATGACTTCTATTCTACGTGACAGTTATGTGGAGATTCCGGGACATGGAAGCAACAGAATCAATGCAGCTTATTCCTATGGACAGGAAGCTTTGCTGATTCAGACCATAGAACAGAATTTTAAGATTCCTATCGATGCCTATGCAAAGGTAGACTTTTTCTCTTTTATCGATATTGTAGATGCAGTAGGCGGTGTGGAAATTGATGTAACTGATGAGGAAATGAAGTGGATTAATGCATACTTAAACGAGACCAATGAACTATTAGGAAAGGAATATGGGGATGGATATTTAACCCAGTCGGGAAAAATAACATTGACAGGAAAACAGGCATTAAGCTATGCCAGAATCCGTTATATTGGAACAGACTTCCAAAGAACAGAGCGTCAAAGGGAAATTCTTTCCGCAGTGGCTGCAAAGGTAAAGGCAAACCCATCTTCGGTTTCTAAGCTGATGGGAACAGTGCTTCCGAAAATTACTACCAATATTCCAGATACAGAATTAAGTCTTATGGGAATGAAAGCACCTATGTATTTAGGATATGATGTGGAGCAGATTCATCTGCCGGCAGATGGCACCTGGAGCAATGCCACCATAAATAAAATGTCTGTATTACAGTTGGATTTCGAAAAAAACATTCAGTATTTTAAGGATGTGGTTTATGGTGACGGTGTGGAAGAAAACCAGACCACAGAATAAAAAAGAGAGGAGTATAGGGGAATAAATGAGTTTACAGTTTGTAATTGGACCTTCCGGCAGCGGAAAGTCCAATTATTTATATGAAAAGATAATAACTGAGTCCTATGAAAAAGAGGATGAGAATTTTATATTTATTGTGCCTGAACAATCCAGTGTGGCAGTGGAAAGGGAACTTGTCCTTAGACACAAACATCATGGAATTATAAATGTGGAGGTTTTAAGCTTTGCAAGGCTTGCTTACAGCATTTTGGAAGAAACAGGAAACAGCAATCTTCCGGCACTGGATGATTTGGGGAAAAGTCTGTTGATTCGCAAACTGGCAGGGGAACTGAAAGGTGAACTGGATGTTGTGGGCAGTCAAATAGAAAAAACTGGATACATTAATGAAATAAAGTCCGTGATTTCTGAGTTTATGCAGTATAAGGTTTCTGTAGAACAGGTGGAAGAATTAGCAGCCCATTGTGAAGGAAAGAGATTGCTGCAATTAAAACTGCAGGATATGGGAAAAATTTATGAAAAATTTCTCAAAAGCCGGGGAGAAAATTGCATTACATCGGAAGAATTACTTACTGTTCTGGCAAGAGTAATGGAACAGTCGGATAAGGTGAAAAAGAGTAGTTTTTTCCTGGATGGGTTCACCGGTTTTACTCCTGTGCAGATGCAGGTGGTGGAAAAACTGCTTTTACTTGGCAAAGATGTGTATATTGCTATTACGGCTGGTGAAAATATAAATTTAGCGTCGAATATAAAATCTTTTGAATTGTTTGCCATGAGTAAGAAAATGTATCAGTCTGTGGCAGAACGGGCAAAAGAGCTTATGGTTCCTATTTTGTCTCCGGTAGTGTTTACGCAGGACAGGGTAAAACGCTATGAAAATAATAAAGAGCTTTCTTTCTTTGAGAAAAATCTGTTTCGTTATGATAAAAAAACCTATGACTTTCCTACAAAAAACATAGAAGTCCATGCCTGCCTGAATCCGGTAAAGGAGTTAGAAAATTGTGGGCGGCGCATCAAAGAGCTCGTGTCCGCAGGATATCGCTATAGTGATATGGCAGTGATTGTAGGAGAGATGGATGAATATGCCAAGCATGCCCAGAGTGTTTTTTCCAAATATCATATTCCGGTATTTGTGGATGCCAAACGGCCATTTATGGGCAATGTAATGGTGCAGTTTATTCTTTATGCTATCAAAGTAGTAGAACGGGATTACCGCTATGAGGATGTGGTACAGTTTTTAAAGTGCCAGGTGACAGGGCTTTCTATGGAGGAGGTGGATGAACTGGAAAATTATATTCGTGCCTTTTCTATTCGGGGAAAGAAAAAGTATGAGAATAAATGGCTGCAAAAGGGACACAGTTACACCGCCGAACAATTAGAACAAATCAATGAAAGTCGAGAAAAAATCGTTACAGTATTTTCTAAAGTTTACAAGGTGCTTCGCAGTAAAAAATCAACGGTGAAAGATAAAACGGTAGTATTATACCAATTTATCCAGGAATTTGCATTGTATGAAAAAATGAACGAGTATGTGGAAAGATTCGAAGCAGCAGGGGAAATGACCTTGGCAAAGGAGTATACACAGGTATATGAAAAGGTAATGCTTGTTTTGGAGAAGGTTGTAGCTTTGCTGGGGGAAGAAAAGATTTCTATAAAAGATTATGGGGATATTTTAAAAGCGGGATTTGAGGAAATGAGAATTGGTGTGATTCCCCAGGGAACGGATGTGGTATCTTTAGGAGACTTAGAACGTAGTCGTTTGGAAAATATCAAGGTACTGTTTGTGCTGGGAGTCAACGATGGAAAGATTCCTCCAAAATCCAAAAATCAAGGGATTTTTTCAGAGCTGGAACGGGAGGAAATGGCAAGCCGGAACTTTGAACTCTCCCCTACATTAAAGCAACAATCCTTTATACAACGATTTTATCTTTATATGCAATTGACAAAACCAAAAGATTGTTTATATTTGTCCTATGCAAAGGTAAATGGTCAGGGAGATAGTTTAAAGCCTTCTTATCTGATTACTACCATCAAAAAATTGTATCCAAAGCTTTCTTTTACAGAGGAAATGGACAAAGAAAAAATGGAAGATATTTGTACTCCGGAAAGTTCTCTCTCTATTTTGGCTCAAGGGTTACAGCGGTTTCGGGATAAAAATAATCAACTTGCCAAAACAGTGACAGAAGAATTTCTGGCACTCTTTGACTGGTATAGCAGTAGGAAAGAGTACCAAAAGGATTTAGACAAATTGATTCATGCTTTTTATTACTCTAATACAGAAACAGAAATTTCCAAGGCGGCAGCTCAGATGTTGTATGGTAATGTAATCAATAATTCGGTAACCCGGTTGGAAAAATTTGCAAATTGTGCTTATGCACATTTTTTAATGTATGGATTGCAGCTTAAGGAGCGGGAAGTGTATGAATTTACCAGGGCAGAATTAGGAACAATTTTACATGAATCATTGGAAATATTTTCAAAAAAACTAGAAGAATCCCCTTTTGACTGGTTTAACGTATCTGAAGAAATGATGTGTGAATTGGCCAATCAGTCAGTGGATGAAAGTATCTTACAAAATGAGAGTATGTATTTTTATGAAAATTATCGTGACCGGTATCGTATCCATAGGACAAAGCAGTTGATGAGAACAACGGTGGCAACTTTGGCAGGACAGGCGAGAAAGGGAAGATTTATTCCTCAAAAATATGAGTTTTCTTTTTCAGCAAAGGAGAATGGGAAAGACTTTGAAATTCCTTTATCCAAGGAGGAATTATTACGGCTTCAAGGAAGAATTGACCGTATTGACACCTATGAAACAGAGGATAAGATATATGTAAAAGTCATTGACTACAAGTCGGGAAATACCAGTTTTCAGATAGATGCTATGTACTATGGATTGCAGCTTCAGTTAGTTCTATACATGGATGCAGCCATGAAATACGTAAAAAAGGGTACCACAAAACAGGTAATTCCGGCAGGAATATTTTACTATCACTGTGATGACCCTTATGTGGAGGGAGACCGGGGGGATACCAAAGAATTAGTTTCACAGAAAAAAGCCCAATTACTGAAATTGGATGGTATTGTAAATGATGCAGATGGTGTAGTGGAGTTATTAGACAAAGAATTCTCTACAAAATCTGATGTGATTCCGGTGGGAAGAAATAAAGACGGAAGTTTCAGCAAGGCATCCAAAATCGTATCCAAAGAGGAATTTGATGATATGATGTCCTATGTAAATGATAAAATGATTGCCTTAGGAAAGGATATGTTTCAAGGGAATGTGAAGATACAGCCCTCCCAGTTTGAAAAAGGTACTGCCTGTGACTTTTGTAATTATAAAAGTGTATGTAAATTTGACAAAAAAATACCAGGATTTCAGTATGAAAAGAGAAAATCCATGACCAAAGAAGAGGTAATGGAAAAAATCAGGGAAGAAACAGAAAAAAAGGAGGAGAGATAAATGAAATACACCACAGACCAGCAAAAAGTCATTGACACTCGTGGAAAAAATATTTTAGTTTCTGCCTCCGCAGGCTCTGGAAAAACAGCTGTATTGGTGGCGAGAATCATGAAGATGGTGTGTGAAGAGGGGGTGGATATTGATAGACTCTTAATCGTTACTTTTACCAATGCGGCGGCAGCAGAAATGAAGGAAAGAATCCATTCTGCCATTATGGAAAAATTGGAGGAAGAACCGGAAAATGAGCATCTGCAAAGGCAGGTGGTGCTTTTGATGAATGCACAGATTACCACCATTCACAGCTTTTGTATGTACCTTTTGCAAAATCATTTTGAACAGGTGGATTTAGACCCAGGTTTTCGCATGGGGGATGAAGGGGAGATGAAGCTTTTACAAAATGATACCCTGGATGAATTGTTAGAAGAATATTATGGAACAGAAGATGAAAATTTCCTGTATATGATAGAAGCCCTTACCTCCATTAAGGATGATAGCAATATCAAGGAGTATATCTTAAAACTCTACGAATTTGCCATGAGTAACCCCTGGCCGGAAGAATGGTTAGAAAATACAGTTGCCCAGTATAAATGTGAGGATTTTGAAAAAAGTCAGTGGTTTGCATTTCTAATGTCAGATGTGAAAGCGGTGCTACAGGATAGTATAGAAGAACTGCAGGCAGCATTAGATATCACCCAGGAAACGGACGGACCCTATATGTATGAGGAGGCCATTGCATCGGACATTGAAATTTTGCAGACAATCCTTAAAGAGAATACCTATCAAGGATGGTACGAAAAATACGCTACTTTAAAGCATGCTGCCTTGGGGCGAAAAAAAGATGATTCGGTAAACGAAGAAAAAAAACAATTAGTAAAGAATTTAAGAGACAATGTGAAAAAAACATTGAAATCCCAACAAGAAAAGTACTTTGCTTTTACTAAAGAGGAAGTGGAGAGTCAATTAGAGAGTGCAGGGATGTTAGTGGAAGCTTTGGCTGGGGTTACGAAAGAATTTATCCAACAATTTTCCCGGAAGAAGAAAGAACTGTCCGTTGTTGACTTTCATGATTTAGAGCACTTTGCTATTAAAATCCTTATGGATGAAAATAAGGAGTACACAGCGGTTGCCAAAGAATTGCAGGATTATTTTGTGGAAGTGATGACAGATGAGTATCAGGACAGTAATCTGGTACAGGAAATGATTTTAAACGGAGTTTCCAAAATACCACAGAATGGAAGCAATCTGTTTATGGTAGGAGATGTGAAGCAGGGAATCTATCGTTTCCGCCTGGCAAGACCAGAGCTTTTTATGGAAAAGCATGATTTGTATGAGAGAGAAGAAGTAAAAGATTCCACACGGATTGATTTACACCAGAATTTTCGAAGCAGGGAAACTGTGTTACACACCATCAATTATATATTTTACCAGCTTATGCGTAAAGAATTGGGGAATATCCAGTATGATATCAAGGAAAGTCTTGTGCCGGGGTCGAACCATCCAAAAGACGAAGATGGAGAGTTTGCTACCCAGATATTATTGATTGAAACAAAAGATGAAGAAGATGATGCAGTGTTAGCAGAGGATGAGGAGACCACCAAGACAGAGTTAGAAGCAAGGCTGATAGCTCAAAAGATACAGGATATGGTGGGGAAAAACAGAGTTTTTGATAAGAAGAAGGGGGAATACAGAGCTTGTCATTACCGTGATATGGTAGTTTTGATGCGCTCTGTGAAAGAAAATTCTCAAGTGTTTATGGAGATATTTAAAGAATATAATATTCCGGTGCTGGTTACCTCTACTACAGGTTATTTTGATACTATAGAAGTAAAAACCCTGCTGTCTTTTCTGGCTGTTTTGGACAATCCGTTACAAGACATTCCTATGGCAGCTGTGCTTTCTTCCCCTATAGCCGGGTTGGATGCTCTTGATTTGGCTACCTTGAAAGGTGAGTTTAAGGAAGAAAGCTTTGCCAAGGCATCCAGGCTTTATTTAGATTCCGGACAGGATGAAAGTGTAAAAGAAAAACTACAGGATTTTTGGGAAATGGTGGACAGACTTCGAAAGGAGCTTACTTTCCTGCCATTACATCAGTTAATAGAAAAAGTTTACCAGGAAACAGGATATTTAGATTATGTATCTGCAATGCCCGGGGGAAATGTGAGAGCAGGAAATTTACAAATGTTAGTGGAGAAGGCTTATGCCTATGAAAAAAGCTGTTATCAAGGGTTGTTTCAATTCCTAAGATATATGGAGCAGCTTCAACACTACGATGTGGACTTTGGGCAGGCATCCATGGATCATGAATCGGAAGATGCCATACAGATTATGAGTATCCACAAAAGTAAGGGACTGGAATTTCCCATTTGCTTTGTTTCTATGTTACATAAGAATTTTAACCTTATGGATACCAATTCTAAAATATGCATGGATTTAGACTATGGAATTGGAGTGGACTGTTATGATACAAAGCTAAGAAGGAAAACCCCTACCTTGTTTAAGAAGGTAATGGCTAGAAAACAAATCCTGGAAACTGTGGCAGAAGAACTGCGAATCCTGTATGTGGCTATGACCAGGGCAGAAGACCTTTTGATTTTAACAGGGGTAAAAGAGGATATTGCCAGAGAATTATCAAAATATTCCAAGCTTGCTACCAGATGTGAAACCACTCTTTCGACCAGCACCATTGCTGATGCTAGAAGCTATCTTACCTGGATGTTACTTTCCCTGTATCGTCACCCGGCAATGAAACAGATATTACAGGAGTGGGGATTGCCCCTATATTCAAAACCATCATTGCCTGAGTCTGAGGTGGATGTGGAGATTCAGATTTGTCATTATACTCAGATTGTAAGTCGTTTTTTAGAAGAAAAATCAGAACTAGCGGATAAAGAGGCAGGGCGGTCAACAGAAAGTATCAAAGACGAAAATTACCGTAAAAGCCTTATAGCATCGGTAGAAAAGTATGACCAGGCAAGAGAAAGATTAGAAGAATTATTTGAGAAAAACAGTAGTTACCCTTATGAACTTCATCAGGGAATCCGTTCGAAAGTCAGCGTTTCTGAACTAAAGATAAATAGCCTGGAAAAGGAATTGCAACAGCAGGAAGAAAAAATAGAGGAAATATTTGAAACTCACGCACAACAAGAGTATATTCCGGATTTTATTCAGCAAAAAGAAGAAGTGTCAGGGGGAACACTTCGAGGAAATGCATATCATAAATTTATGGAGCTTACATCTCATGAGGATTTGTCAAAACCAGAATTATTGCGCCAACGCCAGAAAGAATTGATTTTGCAGGGAAGAATGAGTCAGGAGCAGATGGTATTACTGGATGAAAAAAAGCTGCTTACCTTTTTTAATTCCCAATTGGCACAGCGGATGCGAAGGGCTTATGAAAAGGGAAAATTATTCCGGGAGCAGCCCTTTATGATGGGAAGGGATATCTCCCAGATTTATCCTGACAAAGGATATACCCAGGGAGAGATTATTTTGGTTCAGGGAATTATTGATGCCTTCTTTGAGGAAGAGGGAAAGATTATTTTAGTAGACTATAAAACAGACCGTATTACAAGCTTAGAGAAACTTGCACAAAGATACAAGGAGCAGATTATGCAATATGCTGATGCTCTGAAATCCCTGAAAAACAAAGAGGTTTCGGAACAAATCTTATATTCTTTTTGTTTGGGAGATACCATAGATTTAAAAAAAATAGAATAAAATTATCACAATATGATGTAAATATATACAAAAATAAAATTCTTGTATATATTTACATCAAAAATTCTTAGAAGATTTATCAATGGAAAAATTTCTATCATCTGTTATAATGAATTTTGTTGGAACATCTACCAGATATAGGCCATACTTTTGGAGATGTATCCACAATTTCATATGAAATATTAGAATTCTAAAATTCCGCACAATGTGCAAATAATTCAAATTTGAAAACAAAAATGAAAAAGGAAGATAATAAGGAGGTTAAAAAGAATGGAGGAAATTGAATATAGTTCCAGGTCCAGGGTGCTTCGTTTGCATAGTCTTCAGGAAGGAGATTTTGGGGTACTGATGGATTACATCAAACGCAGTTCTGTTACCGATATCAACTGGAATGGAAGTGCACTGTGGATTGATGACTTGTATAAGGGCAGATATAAATCAGGTATTGTCTTAAATGATGAATTTCTTCAACGCTTCTCAGCAAAATTATCAAATGTAGTAAGCAGGCAGTTTAACAAATATTCCCCTATTTTGGAAGCAGAAACGGGAGATTTACGAATCAGTGTAATACATCCGGAAGTGGCCAATACCGGTACCGTGCTTTCCATTAGAAAAATTCCCAGGGAGATTCGAATTATCCGGGAAGTTATGCTGGATGACGGATATTGCAGTCCCCAGATAGAAGGTTTTTTATCTGCCTGCGTGAAGGCAAAGATGAATATTATGATTAGTGGTTTGCCCGGTGCAGGAAAGACGGAACTATTAAAGTACTTAGGTGGATATATAGACGAGAGGGAGAGGGTAATCACCTTAGAGGATAATTTAGAACTGCATTTTCCGGCAGTGTATCCAGAAAAAGACTGTGTAGAATTTCGGGTAAATGACAATTTTTCCTATGCCCAGGCCATCAAAGCCAGTTTACGTTTGTTGCCCACATGGCTTTTAGTCTCGGAAATCCGTTCTACGGAAGTACAGTATTTATTAGAGGCAATCTCCACAGGAACCCATTGTATGTCAACCATACATGCAGAGAGTGTGGAGATGATTCCAAATCGTATGAAAAATATGGCGGCAGATTCAAATCGTGATTGGGAGGAAGAGGCATTCCGACATGTGGATGTGGGAATCTTTATCCGGAAAGAGATGAAAGAGGAAGGAGAAATTGCAAGACATATTGCACAGATTTGTTTCTTTGAACATTTACATGGCAAAAATATTACAACCATGCTGGTAGACAATGGATATGTGGTATCGGAGCAGATTCCGGAAAGTAAAAAGAAAAAATATGAATTATACGATGTAGAAATACCAAAGTTAGAGAGGGAGGTGTTCTATGGATAGAAAGCTCTTTGGCCGGATGACTACAAAAGGAGAGTACCTGAAAAAAGGTGGCTGTGTGGCATTGGGAATGTTTTTATTAACATATTTTATGCAGATACAATGGGTGGGAATCTGTTGTGTCATGGCAGGGGTGTTCTTAGCATTTCCCAAGGTGATGAAATACCATTATCAAAGTGTTTTAGAAAAGAGAAGATTTGAGGATGCAGTCACCTACATGGAGTATGTAATTTATGGTTTTCTTCGTATGCCAAAGATTTTAAATACTTTAGAAGAGACAGTAAAACTTTGTCAGGGAACTTTAGAGCAGGTACTTCGCCATGCCATAGACAGGATTCGGTATGCAGATACCTATCAGGATATTTACAAGGATGCACTGGAACTGGTGGAAAAGGAATACGGAAATCACAGAATGAAGGAATTACACCGATTTCTTATGCAGATTGAGCAACAGGGAGGAGAATATAGAGAATCCTTAGAGGTCTTATTGGAAAATATCCGTCAGTGGGAGGAAATGATTCAGACTTTGATAGTGGAGCGACGGGAGTTATCCAGAAAAGTTTCCATATCCATTTTGCTTTCTTTTGCCACAGCAGTTACTATGGTAGGCTTACTGCCACAGGACATGGGAAGGATATCGGATAGCCTGCTTTACCAAGTCAGCTCCGTAATCTTTCTTTTGTCAGGAATTGGTTTGTACTTACTTTGTCAAAAAACTCTGGTTCGCTCCTGGTTACACAATGAAGAGGAAGAAGACATGAGACCGGTGTATGATTATTGTCTGAAACATATGGAAAAAAAGAACAGACATTATTATTTTCAGGAAAAAAAGCTAAATAGACACGTGCAAAAAGAGTTTTCCATATGGCTTAGAAATGTAATTTTAAATATGAATACAGAAAACGTGTTTGTAGCAATGGAAAAAGGGGCAGAACAGTGCAGCTATGTATTAAAAAGAGAAGTGCTCAGCGCCTTGGAAAAGATTCAGAAAAAACCGGAGAGTATGGAAGGATATCAAAGCTTTTTTCAGGATTTTGAAATGCCTGGAATTAAAAATGTGTTCCTTATGTTTTATTCTTTTAGTGAATTCGGTACCCAGAGTGCTCAGGGGCAGATGAATGCTTTGATTCAGAGAAATAATAAGCTGGCAAACCAGTCGGAGAGAATTATTAACGAGGATTCTTTGGGCATTTTTGGAATCTATATGCTGTGTCCCATGGTACTTGCGGCAGGAAAAATGTTACTTGATATGTGGGTGTTTGTACAGCAGTTTTTAGTGTTTTATTCTGGAGGGATATAGCAGTGGATGAAATAATCAGTGAATATGGTGGTGTAATTATGCTGCTGGCAGTAGGAAAAATTGTAGTGGAAAGTCTTGTGAGAATCTTAGGAATCGTAACGGGAATGTAATCAGAATTTTGGGAGGTGGAAATGAAAGAAATTTTGGAAGAATACGGAATGGTGGTGGTTGCAATTGTGGTAATATCAGTAATTTTTGTAGCTATGTTCAAGCTGCGTCAGATGTACTGGGTAGCACAGATGATATTTTTGGGAGGAATCGGAGGATAATGAATCGCATTGTAGGAAAGTACGGCAAAGTGATACTAACTTGTTTCATTGCAGCGGTGGTATTGACCGTATTTGGCAATTTTGGAAGAAAATTATGGGAAAAATCAGATTATACAGAAGGAAAGCTGGCAGAAAATGTGGAACCTGTTATGAATAATCTTGCAAAAAATGAAAAATATCCTTATTTTGTGGCAGATAATTTTATCACTCTCACTTATGGATATAAGGGAGCCGATGGGGTAAGCGGTGTATCCAGACAGGATGCCTTGGAATTTGTAAAAGGATTTCAATATGATGATTCGGGAGAACATGTGCAGGAAGTGTCAAAGGACAAGATAAAAGTATATCCCTTTGATGAACCGGACCAGACTGAGGAGGTGATACCCACAGATGCCACAGGAAGATATGTGATTTCTTATGCTATGGAGGATTCCCATGGGTTACAGGCTAACCTGGATATTCTTGTGTTGGTGGATTTTCTTCCGGAAGGGGAAGAGTATAAGGCCTGGGAGGTGAAAGATGAAGTCAGCCATTGAGATATATGTAAATACCATAGTAATTATTATGATGGTAAGTACAAGTGTGTTTTTTATCTGTACCAGCTTAAGAAGCGCCCAGGCCAGAAATTTTCATTCCACTACGGTGGCAAAGATTGAGGCCAGTGAAGGTAGTAGTAAGGTGGTAGAGGAATGTATGAAAGAGGCAGGAGCGAAAGGATATGAACTGACAATTAAGCCTGCCTGCTTGTACAAAAATAGAAAATATTATTATGTACAGTTATCCTACACATATGAAATTCCATTTATACATGGAAACAGGACAAGCCATATTGAAGGGTTTGCCAGATAGGAACAGAAAAATAAGAAAAAAATAGAACAAATAGAAAATAAAATAAACAACAAAACAAAAAATGAAAGTGAGGACAAAATAATATGAAGAGTTTTTTAGAAGAATATGGCTTAGTAGTAGTAGCGGCAATTATCATTGGGTTGTTTATCGCATTTGCAACTCCCTTTGGTAATTCCATCAAAACTTATATCACCAGTACAGTGGATAATTTTGCAGCTTCATCCCAGTCTGCGATTACAGGTACCATGAATCCTGGAAATGCCCAGGCAGAGGACACAAAATAGTATGAAGAGCGCAATTAGTCTGACAATAGGTATTTTGATATTTATCCTGACAGTGGAGACAGTACAGTCTATTGAAAGCAGATCCGTTCGGGAGGAGGAATTGCGTCAATCGGTAACAAGTGCGGTATATACCGCACTTGAATTTGCTGTCACGGAAAGGGAATTTATAGAAAATGATGGGATGCCAACTACTAAGGATAAATTAAATCAGAAAATGATACAGTGTTTTTTACAAGCATTAGAAGCTTTGAAACGAAGTGACTCTAAAATAAAGGTAAATATTATAGCAGCGGATTATGAGAAGGGGATTCTGGCGGTGGATACCAGCTCAGAATTTACCTACAGCAATGGAAAAACGGGAAGAGTTACCTATAAAAAGACAGGGATTCTTTCAGCATATTAACTAAGGGGGAATCAGTGATATGAAAAAGTGCAAAAGAGTGATGGCATTGATGTTGATTGGGATGCTGTTGACAGAAGGGGTTGTGACAGAAAATTGTATGTCCCAGGAAGCAGAATGTGATATTTTAGAGCCTATGGTGACCGCCCAGCAGCCAACAGTCTGGGAACCCTCAGAAACCATTGAAGTCACAAAGGAGGAGGAAAAATCTGTCCATGACATAAGAGTAGCAGTTTTAGACAGTGGATATACCGGGGAAGAAAATAATAGGATTGTGGATAGTAAGGCAAATTTTTCAGATAGTGGCCAGCTTGATATAACTTTAGATGACAATGGTCATGGCAGTGCCATGACAGATATTATTTTGAAACACAGCGGTGAAAATGTTAAGGTGATACCTATCAAGGTATTGAACCATCAGGGAAGGGGAACAGTGGAATCCGTGGCAAAGGGGATAGAAAAAGCCCTGGAACTATCGGTGGATATCATCAATCTATCCGTAGACAGTATGCAGATTTTAGACTCTGAAAGGATTTACGATCTATTTTGCCAGGCAAGGAATCAACAGGTCTTGATTTTTGCAGCGGTGGGAAACCAGTCTCTTAATATGGAAAATGATACTGAAAAAAAGCCGGAGAATGTACTCTTAATCGGTGCATTAGATGATGATATGAAAAAAGCAGATTATAGTAATTATGGGAAGGGATTAGATTTTTGCGCATCGGGACAGGTTATGGTAAAAAATTATTTTGGAGAAAAGGAATATAAGGGAACCTCTGTGGCTACCTCCTTGTGCGTGGCAGTGGCAGCCAAATATGAAAAAAGCTTATCCTGTCAGGAAAAAATACAAAGGTTAACACAGGAGGCAGTAGACTTAGGAGAGACAGGCTATGATCCTTTCTATGGCTATGGTTGCCTGTATTATCAGAAGACAGAAGAGGAAGAAAATAAGCAAAATCAAAGAATGTCTGAGGTAACAAAAGCAGAACCTGAAAGTTTCGTGGATGGAAAATTTTCTGATTGGAGACAGGTATCTGATGATGTATTAAATCATCTGATTCAGGAAAGTACAGAACAACAGGTGGCGGCTTTCGTGAAATCACTATCAAAAGAAGAACGGGAGGAGATTTTTCTTCGGGATACAGATTTAAACAAAACGGTACAGGAAGTGCATTTTGATGAAAAGGGACGTTTCTTAAGTGAGAGAACTTACGTGTTTATGGATTACCTTCTCACAGAATCCATCCATGCCCAGTCATTAACTGTTTTTGGAAGTAAGACGGGATATTTTTATGCAAAGTATTCAGAGGATGGAGCCATACAGGGAAAAAGTACAAAAATTACCATTGAGGTGAATAATATCACCCCCTGGGTAGCCATGACACAAAAACCATCCTACACGCTAAAGTCCTCCAATACCAGTGTATTTAAAATATCCCAGAATCAGACAGAGACCCTGCCGGATATTAATGGTGATTATTATTGTATCAAAACCAATTTAATTCGTACCAATGTGCCGGCTCATTATTATCCGGTGTCCTGGGTAGATAATCATAATCAGTCCGATGATTCAGATGCCATCGACTTAGAGAAGGTAACCACAGGACATAGCAGTAAAACCTATGACTGTGAATTTGTGTTGACTGTGGATACCAATAGCTGTGGATTAACCTGGTGGGGACCGGAGCAGGCTGGTGCTATAGATTATGCCAAAAGGTATGAAAGTACTGCACTGCACAATGAAATTGTCATAGATTTTTCCCGGCTTTCAGAAAAACTATATATCGATCCTAACGGGGGAAGCTATACCTATACCAAAAATGACGAGACGGTGACCAAACAGAATAAATTCTTATTGTCTACCAAAAAATGTGAAAAAAGTATAGGAATTAAGACACCAAAACGCACTGGTTATGCATTTGATGGGTGGAAGTTAATACGGGAAAATGGTGGAAGTGGAAAATATGATTCTGCGGAAAAAAGGTACTATTTTTGTGGGCACAAGAAAGCTTCGGCTACCACCTTGGAAGCAAAGTGGGTAAAAAATACCCCAACCCCCAAGGCTACCGCTACCAATACCCCAAAGCCAACGGCCACCAACACTCCAAAGCTAACGGCTACCAATACTCCAAAGCCAACGGCCACCAACACTCCAAAGCCAACGGCTACCAACACTCCAAAGCCAACGGCCACCAATACCCCAAAGCCAACGGCCACCAACACTCCAAAGGCTACGGCCACCGATACCCCAAGGCCGACAGCCACCAATACCCCAAGGCCGACAGCCAACAATGCCCCAAGACCGACAGCTA
>JBGVDD010000015.1:0-37177 GCA_045119215.1 Lachnospiraceae bacterium
TGTGCACAGTAACCGATTTTGGCCATGCTTCGCATTACAAATGGCCAAAATCCGTAGCCAGAGGTCTTTCGTACGGTATTTTCGGTGCCGAAAATACCTACCTGTGTACTGTAACACTGTTACTGCTTATCCAAAAAAAGAGCCTCCCGGCTCTTGCATTTCATTTGTATGTGTGGTATATTCAACTTAGGCAAAAGATATTATGTAACATCTTTGAACAAATCCCCAGGATATCGGCAGTATCCTGGGGATTCTTTTTGTCCTTTTCGTAGGACGTACGAGGCTAATTACCGTTTATCCTTGCTGTCTAACCATTTGCAGATGAGGTGGCAAATCACACCTGCCACAACAGCAAGCACTACAGATATTATGTATTGCATCTTTAAACCCCCTTCCTGATACCAGTATAGGGACGGCAACTAAGTTATTTTATCACATGTTGCTAATATATACAATAATTGTATCTGTTCAGAACTAAACAGATGTAACAGCTCGTCACTGTACACCCCCTGTGTGCACAGTAACGATTTCAGCCCATTAAAAATGCATCTACGATGCATGGGGCTGAAATTTCGCGCAATATCATTCTTGGCGCATAGCTTAACAGCAAGTGTTAAGCTTGCGTCTGTACAGTAACAACAGTTCAGCCATAGGCTAAACTGTTACGAAATCGGGCAATGCTTACGCATGCAAAATTGCCCGATTTTTGTTAAATGCACATATCGTGTTTATATTCCGTTTTATTTTGGTAAAAGCATTGTAATTCTGTTATGAATCTTCCCTTCGATTTTATCAAAACGCTGTTCCAGAATCTGTCTGCATTTTTCTTCTGTCGCTGCATCTAATTCCCCTGAAAACCCTAATGTTTCTCTGGTTTCTGGTGCGCTGATTCTTTGTTGATATTTTACCAAATCATCATCCGAAATTTCCAGATTTTCTCCTTCTGTGATATAGATAAAATTCATAGGTGAATTAAGAAAGAATTTTCCATCTTTTCTAAGTTTTTCATTCCCAGAATTTACTTTTTTACTCTTAGAAAAAGAGCCCAATGGTATCACATGATGTTTTTCCAGATTTAGTTTTTCAAATGCGTTTATGTCTATGGTATCATCAAATAATCCTTTATATGTAGATGCTAAATAGAATTGACATACAATTCCCCTTAAAAATTCCTTTGGAGCAATCCCTAAACCATCCCCTTTTTTCATCAGAAGAAAATCTCTATCTGAAAAGAACTCAGACTTAAACATCTTATCCTTCATTTCTTTTAGCCACTGTATATCATCCGTTTCAATAATGTACAACAAATTTACAAGACTCTTAATTGCCCTGGCATTTTGATCCGATACAAAATACCCGGAAAGAATACTACTCCAATACCAGGCTTCCAAATAATCATATGTCTTTTTAGTTCTATTAGCGTGATTCAGCAATATATACGCAACCACCATAATCATTAAACTATAGTTAATTTCTTTAATTGTTCTAATTCCACATCTCATCTGAAAGAAAAACATTGCCTGATCTATCGCTTCACACACTGCATCACATTTAGTATCTAAATCCTTTCCGGAAAGTGCCAGGATTTTATTTTTCTTTATGAAATCAAGTTTAATCTTGCTTTTATCAAAATCCGGCACATAGGTATACAAAGAAATTACATTTAAATATATATCTATATATGTCTTAGATATTTCACTATCTTTTTTTTCGATGCATCCTAGTGCCAAAGTCGCCACATATTCTTCATCGTCAAATATTAATTTTTTAACTTTTTCATTATTTTTCAATGCTTCGACAAACATTTCAATATCATATTTGCGTTTTTTTCGCATATTATTTTCTATTTTGTCATAATAGTTTTCAGTACTTTCCCCTGCAAACTTTGCCATAATTAATTCAAATGTTCCCAGAGAAATCCCACCCTTATTCAAATTTTCATAAATATTAATTGCACGATCTCTTTTGCTCTTTTCTACAATAATCTGAGTAAGCTGAATTCTGTTAAGACACGAAATCAAGTATGTCTTGATTGCGTCCGCCCAGTTATCTCCTTGTTTTTTTAATTCTTTTTCAAATTCCTTGTTATCTGTAATGTTTTCAATATTTTCCGCAAGTTCCAAAATATCCTCTGTCAAGATACTTTTGACATACTCTTCCTTTTTTTCTTCTGGTATACTTTCATATTCTTCCAAAATACTTAGCTGTATACTGTCTGATATCCTAGTAATAATATTTTTTAACCATGCCTCATTCGATCCTGTCAATAAAAACAATGGTAATAGATACTCCTCTCCCATTAAACAATACTCAACCAATTCTGATTTATGTATTCCCTTATTATAAGGATTATAACAATTTTCATCTTTTGCATTGAACGTCAAGCACTCTACAGCTGAATACATTTCATCCGATAAAAATTCTGGTTCCTCTTTATCTTGATCCTTAAGGGGAAATACTAATTTTCTGGCCCCAAAAAAATCTTCCGTAGAGTCATCCTTTCCAAAATAACGAGGTATTTTCAAAAAAAATCTTCTCTTTAATCCCACCTCGCTGATTAATTTACTCACTCCACCAGATAAATCAAAAATGACATTGGAAAAAGCATTTGTCAACACTGTTAATCTTTGTTGACCATCCAACAAGGCCAATATTTCTCCTGAAACATTCAAATCCTTGCTTGTTTTCCTTTCTTTGCATCCAATGAGTTTATACGCATATTCGTTAGCATCACTTTTTAACAACAAAATGCTCCCCACCGGCATTTTTGCCAAAACAGATGCCACCAGTCTCTTCTGCCTTTCCTCTTCCTTCCACACAAATTTTCTTTGAAAATCCGGCAATAAAATCTCTTTATTTTCTAATTTTCTTATAATATCACTAAGTGCCTCTTCTCTACTTTCCATAAATTTTTCTCCTTATTCATTTGTTGTTTTTTATTATTTTCCCACTAAATCAGCTCCTCGTACTCCAATGGATTCTTCATAAAAGCTACGATATTACTAATTTTGGCATCCCCGTAATCATTCTCCATATCTACTGGCTTTAAAATCAATTCTTCATACAAAACCTCAATTCCACCTCGGGCATATGAATTAAACAAATCCATATTTTTTTTATATTCTTCGAATGTCTCGGGTATTCTAAATGCCTCTTCTATCCTCTGTTCCACAGATAAATTTCTACTTTCATCCAAAATCAAAACCATTCTCATTAAATTTGTTAGTGTAGAAATGTTCTCATTTAACTGTTTTGTTTGAACCGTTCTTTTTAACTCATCTACACGATCTTCCTCTGCCCTTCGCCCTGTTCTAAGTCCAATAGCTACCGCCATCATGTAGAGATCTATCAATCTTTCAATATGTGACTCCTTGATTTTATTCTTTGTCCATAATGCATCTACATAATTTCGATGTTTTCCTGTAATAAAAACCTCATCTACACGAAAATACTCATATACTTTGTTTTCTTCACTTTTCTTTGGCATTTTTACACCTCCTGCTCTATTGTAGAACTGTTTGCATTTGCCTCTTTATTTACTCGATAACAATACCTACTTTTCGTATATTTCTCCAATCCCGAACCTTCCCAGTCCTTATCTAACATAAAAATAATCACCTGTTCTGCAAATTCCGGCAAACTGGCAGCCACTAATTCTGTATTTGTATCACTTAGATTCGAAAATGGTGCATCTAAAACCAACGGTAATTTTAGTATTGTGGTATCCTCTTTTCCTTGTATCTTGTTTTCTTCTTCTCTCCATATCTTTGCCAACTCTAGTATACTTACAATAAATACAAAATTAATTGCCACTTTTTCCCCCATAGAAAGCGCCGTTTCATCTTTTGTAATATCATTTCCTAAATTTTTATAGCTTACATGAATTTTGAAATCTTCGCCTAATCTTGCTACTTTTTCCTTCTCATGAAACATTTTTTCAAAATTTTTCTCTATCAACTTATTCAACTCTTGTAATAAAATATTTTGCCTTGACTGTGCTCTATCACATGTCTTTTCATATATTTTTTTTGCATAGACTAATGCTCTATTAATGGTTTCATTTTTTTCATTTTCTATTGCCAGTTTTTCAAGTTCTCCCGAACGCTTCTCTAATTGTGTTCTCAAAAATTCCACTTCGGCAATCAGTCTGTTTTTTTCATCTTCAAAATCTTTATAATTTCTTTTCGCTACCTTATAATTACTCCTAACCACTTCGGTATTTGCCCTTTTATCTATCCTTGCTTCTAATTTGTCAATCAAATCCTGTTTATCATCAATTGCATCTTGATTTTCCAGATAAAGTTGGGCTTTTTCTTCTATTTGTTCTGCTATATGTACATAATTATTTTTCCAACCTTCCACCACATTTTCTAGCTTTCTAGAAGCTCCCCCTAACATTTCTGGTGGTATCACTTTTTTCAGCTTTATCAAGGTTTCATATCCTTTTGTCCCCTCAGCTACACACTCCCCACACAGACATTCCCCATGTTCAATAAGATAATTCACAGTGTCTACTGTAACTCCCGGTATATCTTTTCCCTCTAAATCTATACTATGTAACAATCCCACTAATCTATCAGCTAAACCTCCTGCTATATACTCTGCTGTATTGCTAAACATACTAATAATCTCTCTATAACAATTGTCTTGATTCTTTTCAAACCTCTCTAAGTCTTTTTTTGCCTCATTCAACTGGTTCTTCATCTCTTCACTGCCACTATACTGCTCCAATTTACTTTTTAAATCTTTTATATCTTTTTGCAAGATTTCCATATTTTCTGTGTGACTTTGAATTTTTTTCTCATCCAGTTCAATTTTTTCCCGAATTTCTTCCATTTCCTGCTGTAATTTTTTTGTTTCTCCAGTAATTCCCACAATCTGATTTTCTAATGTTGCAATTACATTTGGCCTCCCCTCTTTTAGATGTTTCTTCATAGCTAATAATTCACTAATACCTAAGATGGTATTTACTGAATTCTTAATGTCTGTTGTCTGTTTTCCTCTTTCATTCCAGCGCTCTCCGTCAAAAAAGAAATAGCTGGATAATTCTGATGGCAACACATTCTCTATATAATCCTGAACACATCCGGATGTATAATTATTCTCTTTTTTCCGATAATCAGAACCATCATTATTGATTACTTTACCAGGGATTCCATCCTCAATTCTTTGCATAGTAAGTTCTACTTCTCCTACCCTTTTTACACTAATATCATTAGGGGACATAGTTTTTTTCTTAAACCTTTCAGTTCTTCTTATAATTATTTCCTCATTTAAATCCGTATCCAAAATTGTAATTTCAACTGTAACTCTTCCTTCACTGTTTTCCCCTAAGGTTGCTGCAACCTCATTATTCAAAAGAACAATATCCTGTTTTTTCACATACGAAGTCGTATTCAAATAATCATAGCCATACAATCCCCAACGAAATGCCTGAGCAATGGTTGTCTTTCCAAACGTATTATCCCCCAAGATAATAGTTACATTATTCTTTTCATCGCAGGAAAATTCTATCAGATTCTCTCCCTTATACCGCATAAAATTATACATTTTAATACTTTTAAATTTCACGATTCATCCCCCATTTCATCCATATTGTTTGCTTGTTTTTTCAGATAATCCGTCAATCTTTTTACCATTCTTTTATCATCGAACTTATTTGTCTTTATGTTTCTAGCCTCATCAAGTCTTATTGTGTCAAACATTTTTCGGATTTTTATTGTTTCCCTTACATTATTCTCCATAGTATTCCTCCATCTTATCTATTTCCTCCTTAGGATCAAAGAAAACGCCATATGCCTCCATTATGTTATTTTTTAAATGATTCGCTTCATGTGGATTACTTGAAAGTTTACCAAACTCTTCAATACGGGCTATCTCACCTATAACAATAGCTTTATCACTTTCAAAATCATCATATGTTACATTTTCTAATTCTCTTGGAAGTGTTACAAAATCAAATATTTCTGCTTCTGTCTTTCCATCACTCTTCCTAAGCAACCGCCCCCTCCTTTGTATGAATTCTTTGGGATTTCTGGAACTTGATAGAATGAATGCTGTTTCGATTCCCGGGATATTTACCCCCTCGTCTATACATTTAATAGCCGTTATTACCTGATAGATTCCCTCCGTAAAATATTTTTTTATATTCTGTCTTTCCTTTAAATCCTCCTCTGCTGTGAATCGCTGTACCGACATTTTATGTACCATTCTAAGTTTGACTGTCACTTCATCTATTTGTCTTATCTCTTCATCTATAACATTTGTCTTTCCACAATACACCAATATATTTTTCTTATCTTTATAGTTTTTCATATAATCCAGCAAAATTGGAATCTTACTGGATGCACCTGCCAACACTCCTGCCCTTTTAAACGCTATAAACTTGCCACCTTCAGAAATTCTCACCTTTCCATCCTTTTCTATCAGATACTTTTTCAATTCATTTGTCAGCCTCATATATTTCTGCAATTCATGCTCTGATAAATATACTGGTATCGGATAATATTTATAGGGAACTAAGGCTCCGTCTCTTATACCACACTCCAAATCATACACAATACACTCTGTTCCAAAAAAATCAAACAATTTTTTTGTCCCAGTCCGATCCATATATCTATTTATGGTTGCTGACAACGCTATACGATATTTTATATTTTGTGGTAATGCTTTCGATAAGTAATCTGCTCCAAAATTATGTGCCTCATCTACAATCAATAAAACATTATCATCCATACTAAGTCTTTGAATTAGTCTCTGAATTTCCTCTCCCGCAAAGGTATCATTAGTTGTTATGCATACAAATGGCTTTCCTGTACGCTTAAATCTTCCCACTAATTTTTGCAATTTTTCTTTCCATTTAGGAGTGGTTGATTTTGAATGTGCAATTATGGGAACCGGACACCAATCTAATACGTCTTCTTCCCACTGACTTACCAGATGAATATATGGACACACGATCAAAACCGCCAAATTTTCTTCTAATTTTTTTGCCAATTTCACTACACAAGCCAGTGCAGTGTAGGATTTTCCTGTTCCAGTAGCCATGCTAAAAATTCCACGCATATCCTGTTGAAACCACGCTTGTACTGCTCTGTTTTGGTATTCCCTTAGTTCCACATAATTAGGAATTCTAAATAGTTGTGTATCTTCCTGTTGTGCCTGAATAAATTGTTTCACATCTGTAAAATAGTTAACTTTATCTTTTTTATACTCTAACAATTTTTCTATTACTATTCTGGGGAAAGGAATAATCTCTAATTCCTTCACTTTACCAGGCTCATTCCACATATTATCAAAATCTTCTTCTGCCTTTTCTACTGCCAATTGCTCACTTTTATCTCCCCAACTTCTAAAAATATAGAACGATTCAAAATTACCACTAATACCATTTTCGCTATCATTCATAGAACCTGTTATAGCCAAACGATTTCCTTCGTCATCAACAAACACCCCAATCTTCTCATGGTAGATACTTAACTTATTTATATCTGACATAAATGCTAACTTTATATCTAATTTGTTTGTAGCAATTAAATTTGCGACCAAATTTAATCTTTCTTCTTCATACAAATCCATAGGTTCGCGAAGTGAAACCAATAATCTTTCTTCAATTACTCTTTCCCTGGATTTATAGCCTGTATCTATTGCTCTTATATCTTCCTCACTTAACTCAGGAGAACAAATTAATTGAATGTGCCCCCCCAATTCCGCCATTTTAAAAAGTCCTGTAGTAAGGTGAACCAATGCAGATGTTTTAAAATACCCCACTGCTCTTTTATATACCTTTGTTTGTGATAGCACAGGTATATAAAAATCATTGGGAATATCATTATTACCTGTTCTATACCTTATTTCATATGTATTATCTTTTAAACTCATCCAACCCCTTCTCTCTACCCCTCCATAATCTCTCTCACTGCATCCAAAAATCTGTCAATCTCTTCCTCTGTGGTAAAATAACTGACAGAGACTCTCACACATCCACCATAAGGAATATCTCCTAAATATTCATGAATCCAGGGAGCGCAGTGATACCCTGTACGAACCGCAATATGAAAATCTTCATCCAGAATACTGCCAAAGTCATCGGAGCGAATCCCTTCTGCCACAAAGGAAACGATACCGCTTCTTTGTTCTTTACCATTTGGTAGATACACCGTAATGCCCTCAATTTCTTTTAAACCTTCCGCCAGTTTTTCTACCAAAAGGTGCTCTTTTGCAAGAATTTCTTCTACCCCTGTGTTTTCAATGAAATTCAGCCCTTCATACAAACCCGCAATGGCAGATATATTGGGGCTTCCCGGCTCATAGCCTTTTTTCTTCATGGAAGTATCCAAAGAATCGCTGCCTGTTCCCCCGGCAAGAAAATGGGACAGTTTCAAATCCCTGCTTTTATAAAAGCCTGCAATTCCAAAGGGGGCATATAAAGTCTTGTGCCCTGCAAACACATAGGCATCAAAGGGAAGCTTGTGATAGTCTACGGGAATCAAGCCCAACCCCTGAGCCCCATCAATAATCACCTTTGCTTTTCCATTGGTGATATCCTTTGCCATGGCTGTCAACTTTTCAACAGGAAGTACATACCCTGTCACATTGCTTACGTGACTCAAAAACACATAATCCGGAGCTTCTCTTCGGAAAAGATATTCTGTTTTTTCCAAATCTATTTCCGGATGGGAGTTATCCACAGTAACAGGTATTTTAATTATCTGAAATCCACATTTATCCTGTGCTTTTACCAAAGTTCTAGCCACTCCATTATGCACAAAAGGCGATACATATACCCTTGTGTTTTCACAAAAGTCTATACCGCCTATGATTTCATTTAAGGCAAGGGTAGCAGAGCTGGCAAACACCACCTCTGTATCCTGTTCTGCCTTGATTAGTTTTTTTAATTTTTCACGCAAGCCATCTAACCCCTGGGCTGCTATATGCGCCAACTGATAAGAACCCCTGCCTGTGTTTACACTCAGACAGCGATTCACCATATCTACCGACTGGTATACACCCTCCGGTTTTTTATATGTAGTTGCTGCATTGTCTAAATATATGATTTGTGATGCTATATCTTGTAGTTTCTCTTGTGAAAACCACAGGTTACAGCCCTTATTTTCTCTCTCCTCCATACACTTACCCCTCTAGTAACTTTTCAATCATTCGAAGCATTACAGAAATCTTTTGATTGGTCTCAAGACTATCTCCGTAATCCTCTAATGCACTTTCTATTTCATTTTCTAAATACTCACTGATACCATCCCGTTCCTGTATCTGAAATGTCTTTTGTATTTCAAATCCCTTACTGTTAGTAAAAATAAGTTTACTTCCTGTCTCTTTTACTTCCTTTGACCGGGCAATTTCAGATTTAATCTCCTCTAATTTAGAAATCAAAATTTCATAACTATTGACCTTAAAATCAGGAATATATAAATCTAAAATACACTTACTCACCTGCTCAGCTATCTGAACCTCTTGGTGTGTCTGCATATTTTCCACCATCTTTAAAAATCTTATGGTCTGACCCCCTGCCACATACCCTGGTGCTACCTGCAAGCTCTTTAAGCCCTGTAACAAATCGTTTTCCCTGGATAAATCAAACACCTGATACAATCCCTCTACCACCTGTTTTTGCATACATGACCATTGTGATTCCATCAATTGTTTCATATCCCTCATATCATTTAATAATTCCAAATATGATGTTGCACCAAACGCCTTCTTAAGTGTGGTCATAAGAATCTCTCTAGGATTCCTCTCTATTTTCCCATAAATTTTTCGAAATTTATCTATTCCCTTTTTGGTGCCTTCCCCTAAGTCTTTTTCTAAAATCTCTGGCATGAAATTTCTGGCACACTGGGGCAGAGAACAATACCAGTCATAGATAGCATCATCAATTTTCTGGTAACGATATAACTTTTCCAGACTGCCTGCCTTTGTCTCTACCTTAAATAACTGCTCTAAACCTTGTAAAAAATCGTATTCTTCCTGGGTCTCTCTTTCGATATAAATACTGTATTTTTCCGGTGTTTCATTTATATTTTCCAGAATTTCTGTGGTAAGAGATACCTCCCTGTTTCCTAGATAGAACACTGGCATTCCTTCCCACTGGCTCAGGACATATGACAAATACAGCGGAAGTACTCCTCTCCTGACACCGTAACCTTTTCCCTCCAATACCTCATAAAGAGTGGAAAAGCTCTGTTTTTCTCCTACACTATTCGAAAAAAATCCTCTAATTTCTTCTAAAATATCCTGTGCTCCTGAATCCTTCCTACAGATATTTTGTTCCTTTTCATCAAAGGAATAAATTCCCGTTCCAACAAATACAGCACGAAACACTGTAGCCTCCGGTGAAGTTCCCTTTTGGTAAGTACTAAGATTTTCCTTTTTCAAAATCTGTAATAACAGCTTTTTTCTGGCATTTTTTATCTGTTTACTGACAATCCGACGATTAATCATTTCATTATTGATTCTAGGCGTATGATTGTAATAGCCACTTAACACATCACTTAATTGGGAATTAAAAAGGTTTTCCTTGCCTTCTTTGTAAGATTCTGGCTCCCATATATTGTCCTTGTGTAAAACATAGGTCTGCTGATTCTGGGGCAGATACATTTCTTCTAAATAGCTTTGTAGTTCAAAGGTTAAATCCTCTTCGTACAATTTACACTCCTGCTCTAATGCCTTGTTATTTTCCAAAAATTCATCGGAAGAAACCAATTCCTTTACTGCAAGGATTTTCTTAACCAACTCTGTCTTTTCAAAAGGAGTCTTTGGCAAAAGAACTATAATCCTGTCTTCCCTTAATTCCCTTAAATGAACACTTATCTGATGCTTGTCCACTTTGGTATCTGCTATCAGACACAACAGCTTTCCATCTGCAAAATTTTCTTCAAATAAAAATCCTGTCTGATTAGCGTTTAGATGTAAAAAATCCTCCACTGTCATAAAATGATATCCAAAATATCTAGTCATAGCATAGGTAAGATTATATCGTTTTGGTAATTCATAAATCAGTTCACTTAGGGACTGTATTTTGTTACACAATTCATTGGTTTTAGGACTTAGGGAATAATAATTTTTCTGGGCAAGTTGCCTTATTTCCTCCTCCATGTTAACGCCAATATTATTTTTGAAAGCATAGCTTCCGGTTTTGCTGCGGAACATAATAAGCTGTGCATTTTTTAAGCCCTCAATCGCCTGTTGGTAGCTTTTTTCTTCTAATCCTGCACCATTCATAATAACATCATCCTGGGCAAACATTTCATCGCTTGCTCCCACCATGCGAACCAAAGCAATGGTTTTTATCACCACTTGCTGCTTGATGTCCTCTATGTGCTTTAGGGCATATTCTGCCTTCAACCATTCATTATGCATACGTTGATTTTTACTATCGCTTTTAAAAATATCTGCAAAATAATCATACACATATCCTGCATGAAGATAATTTTCGCCACACCACTTTTCTCTTTTCATAAAATCTACTAATGTATTGGGTTCATTGTAGGATAAAAATGTAAACACAGTTCTTTCGTTCTGTACAGCACACTCGCTAATCTTTAGCAACAGATATGCCGACACTGGTGTCAACGGAAAACACCCTTTTCCCACAATCTTAACAAACTCCTCTTTTGTAAACATGGAATGAAAGTAAGGTAACTTATATGCTTGTTCCACCTGCTTTACAAAATCATCCGTAATGATACTTTCAAATTTCTTCTTTTTTGTCACTGCATTTTCAATTAGCTCATAGCTGTTTTTTAAGGAAGTAGTAAAATAAATAGGATGAATTCTTCCCTCTACTCCTAAGTAATTATTGATTACCTTTGCAGGAAGCTGATTGGTGTATTCCTTCATAGCCTTATGAGCCACTAGAATCAAATGCAGCTTTTCTTCTTTGGATTTTGTAGCAAGTTCACACAGATTTTGTAATTCATCCATAGCCTGGGCAAATCTATGTTTGTCATATCCTTCAATAAATTTACTAAATTCATCAAAAATAATTACAATCCCTGCATATCCATGCTCCTTACAAAGTGTTTTATTTACCGACTGGTATAATACCATTAAATCCATCTGTACCATAGGCTCAAAGGTACTACCAGCTGTGAGCACAGGATATATTTCCTGAAATAATTGCAGGGAATCCTCTTCAAATTTTTCCAGTGATTTAATAAAAAAATGTATATCCAACTGTTTTTCTTTCAGGTATTCACAGAATTTTTCATAAGTATCAGGATAAGCTTCCTTCCACCCAAGGATTACCTTTCTTGCCTCCTCATAATAGGTATCTGGCAGAATCTTCTCCAGTCCCTCTGCTTTTAAGCTGTCCTTCAAAGAAAGCAGTAATGCTCTGTGAAAATCTCTCTGGGCCCCATGAATCACTACCGGAAGATAATATTTTCCTTGTTCTATTAGATTTTTTGCAAGCTTTGAGGCTTCCATATCCACCTGTCCTATTTTCCGAATGGTTTCTTGAAGAAAATTTTTTTTGTCTCCTTGTTGCATACACCTTTGGTTGTCTTTTGATAATATGGCAAGCAAAACCAATAACAGGTGGGATTTTCCTTTTCCGTAAGGACCGATTAACATACTGGCTTTGTTTTTGTCCTCTGATACAAACTGGTCTAAATACTCCTTTAACACCTGTACAGATGCTCTGGTTGGAATATAAGCTGATACCTTTTCCTTGTCTGTCCGGTCCAAACGTAAATGTATGGATTTTTGAAACCTGTTATTTACTTTAATGAATTCTTCAAAACCCACCTGATTACACATTTTTATAAATCTCCTTTAAAACTTCTGCTTTCTCTTGCTCTCCTTTTAGGTAAATCATATCAAGTCCCGCAGTGCGATTGATATCTATGATTCCCATACGTCCTAAACCATCCAGACTTTCCTGGTATGCCCCTCTTCCAATGCCAAGAATACTCTTCACTCCCTGTTCCCCTGTATAAAATTCTTCTATATTGATACCATCTTTTTCCTTTAGGTGATGACATAATACATACCACACAATATATTTTCCGAAATTCCCTAAATCTGCCTCAGTCCTTTTATAACTGTCCTGCTGTTTCCTTATCATTCCCAATCTTGTAAAGGGACAAATCTTCTTCTCTTCCGGGTCTGTAACCGTGATTCCCTCCTTTGCATACATCTGAAGCAGCACAGTAATATCATCATGCAAAGAACGCTTACTAAATTCCAGCCCTCCGATGTATTCACCAAGCTCTCTATTCATCTGATTTTCTACATCTTCTTTTGTAAATTCCTCCAGAGGAAATTTTTTAAAAAACAGATACCAACTGGTACAAACATCAGGATGAAAACACAGATGAATGTGCAATATCCAAAGAGTCAATAATTTTTCAAAATATGGATCTGCTTCCAAAACCAGCTTTCCAAACTCACTTAGCTGTACCCCTGTTTTGCTTTTTTCTTCCGTTAATCCAAAAGCCTTTAGCCAGTAGCGAATTGCTTTTGCCATATTACTGCCCACCCCAAGGGCATCTGCACCATAATTTTTTTTGAATACACTAGAATCCTCACTTACAGCATGAATTCCCTTCGCCAGCCACCCCTCTCGAATGCAGAAGGTTTCATGTCCCTTTAATTTATATTTTATTTTCTCCATGATTTAATCCTCCTGATTTTTTCGCGGTATGGCGAGAACCTTACGCATATAACATCCTGCAATAAAATGGCCTACACAATGTCCACAGTGAACACATTTCTTTTCATTAATTTGGTATAATATTTCACCTTGAACTTCTTTTACTGTAATAGCATCAAATTTACACACACCTTCACAGGCTAAACACCCCATACACATCTGATACTTTGTAATCTGGCACTTGACCTTCTCTTCTGCCCCCTTTAGACTTCTGGCCCCTGCAAGTTTTACGTTGTAAATTGTAACCTTTAAGTCTGTTTTCCCTATCTTGCCAGTAAGCTTTAATAACGGCTGTTTATTTCTATCTAATACAAACACTTCACCTAAACGTTGATTTCCCAATGTAAAGTCAAGGGTACCAAAAGGTTTAAACAATTCATAAAAATCTTTCGTGATTGGCTTTTGCAACTGATAATTAAACGCATTTTCCTCTACGGCACAAGGCTTAAAAGAAATCACCGATTTTTGTGCCATAGCCACTCCATTGCCCCCTTGTCTGGCCTTCCAGTTACCACTATCCACATATTCCTCTGGATCCGGTTTTCCAATCTGGGTTGCAAACTGCACTAAAATACCATGAAATTTCTCATAAAGATCCGGCATATGAATCTTTGTCAGAAACTCAGACCACTGGCTATTGTTTGGACAACAAAAACAGCCTACTCTGGCATATCCTAGCCGATAAGCTTCATTAAAGTCTATTTTTCTGGTAAGTAAATATAGCCATACATCAAAATCGTTCCAATCTATAATGGGTGAAATCACAGTCTGTTTTGCAATTTTAGGACTTTCCGATTCCTTTTCATATTTACTTCTACTAGCCGACTCACTTCTGCGGATTCCATAAAAGGTAACAACGTGACTTTTACTTTTACTTGTTTTTTCTAATTTTCTTGTAATAGCCCCTGTCTTAAATATGGTACAACACCAGCGCATCACACGGCTGGGTGGTCCAATTTCTTTACAAAGTTCAAAAAAATCCTTTTCCTTGTTTTTAGAAGATACAATAGGGTCCTGATGCTGTTCTTTGTATCTTTTTACATATTCATAGGTGGAAGGAAACTCCAAAGTAGTGTCTCCAAAAATATGTAAAAATTTTTCGTTTCCGTCTCCAAGCGCCCGATGAACCAAATCCGCCACCACAGTAGAATCTTTTCCTCCGGAAAAGGAGATTATCATGTCCTTCTTTTCAAATTTCTCTCCCACTGTCTTGATATAATCAAGAGCATCTTTATCCATCTGTTGAAAACGAGCTTGATTTACTTCAACAAACATTTGTACTTCTGATTCAAAATGCTTTTCATATATCTCTAATTTTTTCCTGCATTTTTCATAATAAGCTTGTCGCACTTTTGAAACATCCAGCTTTGATAACTCCCCAATAGAAATCGAAAGCCTTCTCCCATTTGCATAGTAAATATTTCCTGTCCCATTCCATACACTCATTTTTTCCAAACTGATTTCTTTTTTTTGCTGTTCTTCTATCATTACCTCTAATAACAGCTTTTCCTGTGGAAACACTATTCTTCCATCTGAAAACAGTTTATCCAGCTTTTCATTACATCGTTGGCAAACTGGATAATAGGAAACTGTCTTGCAATGTTCACACCAGTAATTTTCCGAAAAAGCATTTGCGCGTCCTTGACAGTGAGGACACACACTCCCTTCAACCTCTACCTTATCCTTTTCACATCTATATTTTATCAATCTTACTCTCCCCTAAACTTATACCCTATCTGGTGCAACCTTTAGATATGCACATATTTGCAGCAACTCCTGTGCTGACCATGTCTGTTCTTTCTCCATGGCAAATTTTTCTATATCAATATCTAAAACCTCTGCCATTACATTTTTGGAGATATTATTCTCTTCGATATATGCAATCATCTTCTTTTCGATTTCCATAAAAAATATCTCCTTCTACGTTTTTATATTATTTTATTCTTAGTAACTAAGATTGTCAACATTTTCGCTTCTTATATTTTAAGAATTTCTTTCCATTCATTGACAAACAAAAAAACTATTGATATGGTTAGTTTGGAGATTCTCCACAAAAAACAGAAAGGAGACTTCGGGAAATACATGAAAAATCCAAAAATAGCTGAAATATTAAAATCAAGTAGAAAAAAGAAGGGATACTCTGTAGATGAGGTGGCTTTATTTCTCACCAAGACAAAGGAGCCGATCTCCCCAAAAACAATTTATGGCTGGGAAAACGGGGTTTCACAACCCAATGCCGATATACTCATGGCTTTATGTCAATATTATGAAATTGATGATATTCTGGGAACCTTTGGGTACCAGACCACAGCAGATGATAAACTTATGCCCTTAACTATACACGAAGAAAATCTGTTAAAAGCCTATCGCAGTCAGACACAAATGCAACCTGCTGTAGACAAACTCCTTGGCATTGAAAAATAGGTGTTATATCTACAAAAAAAGTCCCCAAGGGTGTACAAACACCCTTGGAGACTTTTTTCTTCCACCCGGAAGTATTCTTACTTGTAGTTATAAAGTAAGTCCTCCAAAAAAGTCATCATATCCTAGGACTTCCTCCTTATATTTCATTAGATAGGATTTCATTTCAGAATAATCTTCCCCCAAGTCCTGTAAAATATTGTCAAAATTTTCTTTTGTGACACCACCACAATCTATAAGAATCTGGTAATATTTTCTTTGGTTACCATGTTCCTTCCATACATACTGCCAGGCCTCTTCTGACATAGCGCCCTTACTATGTTCCCTAATATACTGCTGTAATTCTTCTTTTACTTCCCTGGTAATCTTTTTAGAATGCATTAATCTTAAAAAGCAAAGTCTGACCTTTGACAGTCTTTTTTGTCTTATAAAATATGACATGCTATTTTCATCACTACCATAGTCTTCTTCCCCACAAAGTATTACCGTGGTGAATCCCTCCATATCATTCTGACGTAAGAATTGTATCAGTTTATTATCCCACTGAGAAATCCATTCATCACTTCCCGCTTCTTTTAAGTCAAACAAATATGGTGCCGAAAGTTTTTCTATGGTGGCTGCTAACAAAGCGGCTGTCTCTTTTTCATCTTCTTTTTGATTGTCATAAATATACTTTAAACTTTTACATCCCTGTAAAATACCCTGTCCAAACGTCTCGCATTCTTTACTCATTACAATGCTCTCTAATTTTTTACAATTTGCAAAGGCATAATCCTGTATTTCCTTAATGGAATCCGGGAGAACTAATTTCTTTAACTTTCTTTTTCCCAAAAATGCCTTTTTTCCAATGGTAGTTACTGGCAATGTTTCTATACCCTTTGTTATAGCAGATGGTATAGAAACCTCCACACCATTTCCATGATATGAGGTAATCATTATTTCCTGCTGCTTAATTACATAACGTATACTACCTTGTTCTAATTCAAAACATTCTTCCTTCATAATTCATTTATCATCCTTATAAATCTAATGCATCGATTTCTGCCACAATTTCATTTTTTCTCTCTGTAAGCATCAAATCCTTAGCATACTTTTGATAATCCACTGCGCCAAACATACTAATAAACTTAGAGCTATAGGAATTTACTGTAAGTTCTGTAACAAGAATCAACATTTCATTTCCGTCTTCAAACACTTCGGCTACAAATTCAAATAAATTATGCATTTTTTCTTTGATTTTCATGGTTTCTTGTTTCATTCTTTCCACTGTCTCATCAAAGTTCAGTTTCACAACCCCAAAGGCTTCTTTTGCATTCATTGCTTCCTTTTCATAAATTATTTTATTCATCTCTTCTAAGAACCGAATAATGTGTTGAAGTTTTCTTTTTTCTGATTTGGACAATGTTAACGCTGCCTCTTTGTTTAACATATTGTTTTTCTTCACATCCGTCATCTTACGTAAAAGCTGTGAAAATTCTTTTAAAGAACCTGCCTGTTCATTTTCCACTGCTGCTTTTAATGCCTTTAATGAAGTAAGCAGTTCTGTAATATACTCTGTATCCTCAATATTCTCCCGAATACTTGTATTTAGATTGTCAAGCAGCATTCCCAACAAAGATAATCGTTCATCAAAAGACGCCTTTTTTGCTCGTTCTTTTGCTATTACTGAAGCTTGTCCAGACAGAATATCCTCCACCTTGTAATCTCTTTTATATTTATTATATAAGTCATAGTAAGCACAAAACTCCCGGACAATTTTATCATTTCTTAAATACTGACCTACCAAGGTCTCATCTACATGTAAATTTTCTTCTTCGTACAGGCGAATCACTTCTGATAAATCTTCCCACCCTCTGGCAGTTACATAGCTTTTGCCAGAAACTGTAGTTTCTATGTGGTAAAAATCATCCTTCTTTAATTCCAGATAATTGATAACTGCATTGTGAATTCCTTTCTCCACAGCATACTCTTTCCATGTTTTGTAATCTGCCTCTACTTCAATTACTTTTAATCTGTCCATGGTTACCACGTCAAATTCACGAACAGATTTATTATACTCTGGTGGATTACCTGCCGTAACAATAACCCATCCTTCCGGTACTTTATGACGCCCAAATACCTTATATTGTAAAAACTGCAGCATAGAAGGAGCTAAAGTTTCCGATACACAGTTAATCTCATCAAGAAATAATATCCCCTCTTTGATACCACTTTCTTTCATCACATCATAAACAGATGCAATAATCTCACTCATGGTGTATTCCGATACATCGTACTCCATTCCCTCATACTCTTTATGCTTTATAAAAGGCAATCCCAGAGCTGACTGTCTGGTGTGGTGAGTCATAGAATAGGATACCAGTCCAATTCCCAATTCCTGTGCAATCTGCTCCATAATAGCAGTCTTTCCCACTCCAGGCGCTCCTAGCAAAAATACTGGTCTTTGTCTGACAATAGGAATCCGATATTCCCCAAAATCATCTTTTTTCAGATATATCTGAACCGATGTTTTAATGTAATCCTTTGCTTGTTTTATATTCATTCTTCTTCCTCCAATGTTTCTTCATCAAGTAT
The DNA here is from genome assembly GCA_045119215.1 of Lachnospiraceae bacterium. GTDB lineage: Bacteria > Bacillota > Clostridia > Lachnospirales > Lachnospiraceae > RUG11237. The sequence continues at coordinate 18,668 of JBGVDD010000015.1, forward strand.
TACTTTCATTGCCCAAGGTGGCAAAGCCGGTCTGGTTTCATCTTCATTTAAAAAAGCGAAAATAGTATCAATTCCTATGGTTTTCTGTGGGTATACTCCATAACCATCCGTAAAATATATCACACCTTTCAAATTAGAAAACTCCCGTTGTGTTTGCAACTGTTGAATATAAGTAAATGCCGGTCGAAAATCCGTTGCTCCAAAACCTTTTAACTTTCCATGCTCCATAAAATGTAAAAAATCTTCCTGACAGGTAATCTTGGTGTCACTTTGCACCTCGTTATCACATTGTATGATGTGAATATTTGTCTTGCGAAAGAAATTTTCCTGACTGGTTAAAATATTATAGGTCTTATTTAAAAACGCTTTCACTATATTTCCCCTACAAGATGCAGAAGTATCTATGACAATAGCAAATTCACGAATTTTATTTACATCCTTATATTCTAAGGGTTCCACCAAAGGCATATTTTTATAGGTGGATAGGCCATAAGTATAATAAATATAATCAAACTCATCATCATTTACCTGGATATCTTCTCCCATAACCATAAATCTTTCTAAAATAGATTTATAATCATAGGTTTCTTTTGTTGCCTCTGCCAGGTTTTTTTCTAAACTTTCCGACGTATTTTTATCCTTGGAAAAAGATTTTAAGTCAGCCTTAATCCGTTCGCTGATTTTTTTCCACTGTTCATTAGAAATCACTATCTCCTCTTGTTCCTGCAAAAACCACAAAATGTGTTCATCCTTTTTAAAATACTGCTGATAATCCTCTATTTGCCCCGGGGTAGGAGGCTGCTTTTTAAAATATTTATATATTTTCTCTGCTGTAAGATTTCCTATATCCTCCTTTAACACTCGTAATTTACTCTCTGCAACTGCATCTTTTTTAAGACGGGTGCTGTGAAGATTCATTTCTATGATAATATTCTCCACTGCAATATCTGTTGCCAGATCCCAATACTGCCTGTTTAGTTTTTCACAGGCATATCCATGAGAAAATATACAGTGAAACAATATATGAAGATAAATTCTAGCAATATAATTAGGCTCCCTTTTATATCTTCGTAAAACAAAGCCGGAATCAAAGTATATCTTTGCACCATCACAGGACATCCCCTTTTGTCCTGCTCTCTCTTCTAGTCTTAACATTGCCAGGGCGTTATCTAAAAACCTTAAATTCACCAAAATTTCATCCTTAGATAATCCTAACACCTGATATGCAAGTTTACGTTTTTTCTCTTCTTTTTTATTATCTGTTTCCTTCATTTCTGCCTCTTTCATAACTGCCACAAAACGCCTCGCTATACTGCGAGGCGCCTTTGCCACTATACACATCTAATCTACCTTATTCTTCTTTGACCTTTCTGGCGTCTTTTCTTCTCTTTAACTTATTTTGATATAGCATCTTATCAGCCGCCGAAAGCATCTCATTTAACTCTAATTTATCATTCCATTTGTACACTACGTATCCTATAGAAATTTCCACATAATAAGGCTTATCCGAAGAACGATTGAACATCTTACTTGACAAAATCACTCTATCAATAATCTCTCCTGCATGATACTCCTGCTTCAGTATAGCCAACGCCGCAAATTCATCACCTCCAATTCTGCCCACTACGTCTGTACTTCGTAAACTTCCCTGAAGATACTCTCCTGCTTTTCGAATGGCAAAATCTCCCTCACTATGACCAAATTCGTCATTTATTTGCTTTAAATGATCCAAATCCGCATACATGCAAAGTACATAACCATTTCTTCCCCTTTCAATGGAACTCATGGCATTTTCCAGGAATCCACGTCTGTTGTATAAGCCTGTCAATTCATCTTTTTCTGACATCAGATTCAGGATACTGTTTGTTCTGGTTAATTCGTTCATAGCCTCCTGTAACTGTTCCTGCATCATTCGCTGTTTTCTTGTAAGTTCAATAAACTGAAATGCACTACCAATATGGAGACTGGCACTGTACATACTAGTGATATTTTCATTGGTCATCTCGCAGGAAAGCATACCATAAATTCTTTTTCCAGCAAACAATGTGTAATTTGCCATATGATTTCCACTTTCCCAAGTTAAAATATCTGACAACCCATTCTGTTTAGACAAGAGTTTTTCCGTTTCCTTCACAGAAATTTTCCCATCTTCTATACATGCTACCATAAAAAGGTTTTCCGGGCATTTCCAATCCTGAATACAGGTATTGATATGAGGCTCTGACAACAAAAACAAGTAGGCATTGTTTATTTTCATAAAACGCAAACGTTCCATAATACACTCATACATCTGTTTTGTATCATCAATATTTGTAATCATATCACGGGTGATAAACGGAGTAGTCCAAATATTACGCTGTAAATCATCTACCCGAACATTATTATCTACCACCAGCGTATTTTGAATATAATTCAAAATATGGCTAAGCAAAAGTGTAAGTTCCCTGCGCCCATTCTTATTATCCTTTAGCAATTCTATGCACATCATCTGCTTATAAAACTCTGTGACAAACTTTCCAACGTCTATTTTTTTTGAATTAATCAAAGTTCGAATAGATACCTCAATAAACTCCACATCAAACTTTTCCTCTTTTTCTTTCAGGTATACTTCCCCAATATGCATAAAAACAGCATAAAGAACATGATAGGAGTCCTTATTGTCCATAAGATTTAATTTATATAAGAAAACTTCCTCTAGAACTTTTTGTGTACACATAGCTGCCACTTCTTCTAATTTCTTTGCTTCTTCAATAAACTGTACTTCCTGCCTCATGTCTTTTTCACTACCACAGGACTCCCTATGTTTGAAATATACCGGCACCAATTCATTTTCCCGACTTCCACCTTTTGCCAGCTCTATGGCCTTTCTCATTGCCATATATCCCAAATCATAAGAATTCTGTTCCACCGTAGTCAATGGAGGAATTGCTGTTCTAGCCTCTGCAATATCGTCAAATCCTGTGATAGCAACATCTACTCCCGGTCGTAACCCTCTAATGGCACATTCTTCATAACCACACAACGCCATGGTATCATTTGCACAAACTACCGCTTGGATATCAGGGTGTGCATCCAATATTTTCCCGAATAAAGGGGCCGAATTGTCCGAGTAATCCCCAAACTGCACATAATCTTCTTCTACTGGATAACCACATTCCCTCATAACTTCATAATATGCCTCCAAGCGTTCTCTGGCATCTTTATTATTCTCCACCGGACCACTTAAATAAGCAATTTTCTTGCAATTATGATGAAAAATCAAATGCTCCATACATTTTCGGATACCATCATAATTATCTGAAATTGCACTGGTATAATCCCCATATTCATCCCCCACAATAATAATTGGGATATTTAAATCCTCAAATCTTTTGAAGAATTCCTCCTTACTCTCATCTACATACAGATAAAATGTAGAATACATTACAATCAATACATCCAGTTTTCCCATTTTAGCATAGTCAAAAATCGTATTGAATTGGAATAAATATTTTTGCTCCTTATTTCCACCCTCATAATAATGCAATTCGTCAAAACAATTAGCATGAGCTCCCATAAAAAACATGGTACATACATTGTTTTCTTCTGCCCGATGAATCAGTCCATTTAGCATTTCATCTGTATGGGCTGCACATATATTTCCTATTAATACTCCCGCTACGATTCTTCCGTCTGCTCTCACTATAGTACCCTCCCAACGTTTATGTCATACATAGTAAAACTTATGCACATTGTATCACACTTCCCCAGTTTTCTCAAGCTATTTATGCACATTTACCATCATTTTCCCTGTTTAAGATTTCTTTAACAACTTTCTGTAAGAAAAATCCATGGCAAAAGCTCCAAGAGGAGCAGTCAGGACAATGGCAAGGACTGCCACCGTAAGAACCATATCTCCACAGGAAAATCCAAGGGCAAGGGGTATCCCTCCAATTGCCGCCTGAACTGTAGCTTTTGGAGTATACGCCATCATGGCTAACAATCTTTCGCCACCCTTTAAGTTTGTTCCCAACAAACAGACGAACACCCCAAGCATTCGGCATAAAATTGCTCCCACAATCACCAAAACAGCCACAACTCCTACCTTACTCAGATACCCGATATTCACTGTGGCACCTACCAGCACAAATAAAAACACCTCCGCTGCCACCCAAAGCTTCCCGTATTTTACAGAAAGTCTCGTTGCTACAGCTTGTCTCTTTTTTTGCAGTCCAATTCCTATAAACATAATTGCAATTAGCGCAGAAAATGTGATAGACGTTGTAAGACTATCCTCCATCACAACAAGCAAAAAAGAAATACTTAGTATAATCAGAACTTTAGAGGTATCCCTTATATGCACCTTCTTAAAATAATAGGCAAGAAGGAATCCAAGGAATAAGCCAAGGGCAATGCCAAGAAAGATAGACACCGGAATATTGATAAAACTAAGAGCAGAAGCCCCCTCCCCTTGCATCATTCCAACAAAAGTAGAAAACAAAACAATAACATATACATCATCTACAGATGCACCTGCCAGAATCAATTGGGGGATTCCTTCTTTTACCCCATAGCCTTCCTCCATTAGTTTCACCATTCTTGGGACAACAACTGCTGGGGAAACAGCCGCAAGAACAGAGCCCATAATGGCAGCTTCCAAAACAGTAAGCCCCATGAATCTTGGTGCCAGTAATATCATCCCCAACAATTCAAAGGTTGCCGGAACAAAACACATTAGAACTGCTGGTCTTCCTATCTTTTTCAGACCTGACACATCCAGTCCAAGTCCAGCTCTTGTCAATATGATAATCAGTGCAATCTTTCTTAACTGGGCCGATATTCCCAAGATGCTTTCGTCCAATAGATTAAGCACATATGGTCCAAGGACAATACCTGTAGTCAACATACCAAGCAAGCCGGGTAACTTGATTTTTTTGCATAGCCATGCCATGGACATACCAACAATCAAAATCAATGAAATACTTAATAACATAAAAATATCCTCCTGTAACCTAGGATTCATACTGTAGCTTTACTTCATACCCCAGACTCTTTAATAATTCCATATCTGTCTCCACCGTAATTCCAGCTGTGGTAAGCATATCCCCTGAGATTGCCGCATTGGCACCACTTTTAAAACACTGTTCTCCCTTATCCCCTACCAGACCTCTGCCACCTGCTAAACGTATCATACCGTCAGGTACCAGAAAACGAAATACCGCCACAATACGGCAGAGTTCTTCATTGGTTAATGTGGGATTGTGCTCATAAGGGGTCCCTGGTATTGGGTTTAACAGATTGACCGGGATAGACTTTACTCCTAATTTCCTTGCGGTAATCACCATATCTATTCTATCTTCCATGGTCTCACCCAACCCCATAATACCACCGGTACAAATAGATAACCCGGCTCTTTTGGCTGCCTTTAAGGTTTCAATTTTTTCCTGATAGCTATGGGTAGTACATACCTCTTTAAAATACCGCTCTGAACTTTCTAAATTACAATGTACTCTGGATGCACCTGCCTCCTTGATTTTTCGAAACTGTTCTTCATCAAGCAATCCAAAGGATACGCAAACCTGAATTCCAGTTTCCTTTCTTATCCTACGGATACTTTCGCAAACTTTATCTACTTCTTCATCAGACAGACGCTTTCCCGAAGTCACAATAGAATATCGAAGAACTCCTCTATCATCATTGTGTTTTGCCTGCCTTAAAATCTCCTGGGTATCCAGCAATCCATAGCTGTCTGACAGATTGGTGTTGTAATGAGCTGATTGGGCACAGTATTTACAATCCTCGGAACACTTTCCACATTTTCCATTGATAATGGTACACATGTCAAAGACTTGTCCACACATCCTCTCACGGATTTCATTGGCAGCACTGGTAAGTTCCTCAAAAGACGCCTTAGAAAGCTCTATTGCCTCCTCTCTGGTAATTTCCTCTCCTGCGAGTACTTTTTCTTTTAATTTCTTTACTATTGTCATATACCTATCCTCTTTTCTCTTTTTTTAACATTAACTACAACCTAATCCAAAACATATCTATTATAATTCTTATGAATATGACCTGTGCACTGCATACTTGGCCTGTCCTTCCAGCATATACTTCCATATCTTACCTTGTTGTAGTAGAAGTTGATGCTAAACTGGTCTGCACACAAAAATGCTATTCCCCGGTTATTGATAATATGACCATCCACATCACAGGTTTTTGTATAGATTTCATTGCCGAAGTAATTGGTATGCATAAAATTATGAAAACCACCGGAAGCATATTCTCCCTTATCTAAAACGTTGTTTGCCAAAACCGAATGGCGCATGGAAAGCCACCCGTCCTCAAAATCTCCCAGCCTTGCATCTGCTGGTTTCTCACCAGTTGCAGGAACATAATTGTTATGAATATATAAGCCATCTGTCTCCCCAACTACAGAGAACAATCCCGTTGCGCTGTGATAAAGATTTGTATTCTTAATCTCACAGTCCCTGGCAGCTCCACAGTCATGCATGGCCATCCACGGAGTGCCCTTTTTACTTCCCGTGGGCACCTTGGGAAGTTTACCCTGTTGGAAAGAAATCTTATAGTATGCTGCCTTTGCAGGAATACTATAATACTCCCCGGTACCCTGCCATTGATCTACCTGAATCAACTTTTTGCTACTGTTGTACCAGTAAATATCATAAAGCTGTGCTGAGGCATTATTCCAATACCAGTATCTTCCATAATGGTTTCCCTGAGAACCGGCAGACATGAAATAGCCATCTTTCTTAATCTGCGCTGGAATCTTAATAAACTTCTTTGTACTAATCCAATTTGCATTTTTTACCAGTTTCCCTTTGTTATTAAGATGTCCCTTAACCATATCACCATAGGTAATCACACCATCTTTACTGTTCACATCAGATGAAGTCCCATCCACCGTGATAAAATATCCCGCTGCATAATTTGCGTTGGTAATCTGCACGGAACAGTTGTAAGCCTTTCGACCAAATTCTGCAAAACGATACTCCTCAATATATTTATCCTCGTTTACCTTTTTGGTTGACTTATATTCCTCATAACGTTCCCCATAATATGTATAAATTTTCAGATGGGAATTCTCACAACGATTTTTATAATCATTTCCCGGTACCCCAAATTCAAAAATGTGAAACTCGCATTTCGTTGCATCCGAAGCACTGACTCCATTTGGCAGGTTGGTTGGATACATCATATGAAGCTCTGAACCCTTAGGAAATTCAATGGTCATATTGCTTGGCACATAATAATGCACTCCGGTACTGTAGGCACTTGCATAAAATTTTAGTTTGGGAAATACCACATAGTTATATCCTTTTTTCTTGGCATATGTAATTGCTCCAAAAATGGCTTTTAAGGTGCCCTGGTAATCTGTCTTAGAAAAGGTATATCCGTCACTGCTCTTAAAATTTGCAGGAACATTGTATACCTTCTTCTTGGTGGAAGTAGGATTCTTCACCTGAATGGTAAAACTGTCCTTTATCTTTGTTCCCCGCAGTTTTGCAGTAATCGTAGCTTTCCCTGCTTTCTTAGCAATCAGCAGACCATCAAACACCGTCACAACTTCATTATTACTTGAACTCCAGACAATATCATAATCACTGTTTGAATTTCCGGTAGTTTTCAAAGGGTAGGGAAATGCTGACAACGGATATTGTTTTCCCTTTATCATGGTTTCCCTTTTATTGGTAATGTGAAGAGATTTGTATCCCTTATTAGATACCTTTTTATCCGGGACAGGATTATAGTTGGCAATTCCTACTGTCTTAGTCTTGCCCGTAGCCGTTTTTACCTTGTAAACACCTGCTTTTTTATTGGACATATCCTGCTGCACTAGATTGCCTTTGGAATTTAGGTTCCATGCCACGTTACAGCCTAGTCCTACAATTCCATCTGTTCCCGTTGCCTTTTCTTTTATGGCTGAGGCAATTCCCGTTCTCTTGTAATCTGCCCGAATCTGATTTGCACTGCGCACTCCGGAATATATCTTCAATTCCTTGATTTTATGGTTAGATGTGACCACCATCTCATTAAATGCGTAACGATAATACATATACGCATCACTTTTGTTCTCCATCTTCACATTTGCAGCCGTTCCATTAATTCTGGCATAACTTTTTTGATTGGTATAATCTGTGGCTACTGCTACGAAGATATCCCCTTTTGGCATTTGCTCATACACATACAATCCATCGTTCCTTAAGAAATTTGAATCAACAGAAAGCCAATGACTTTGATATGGATCCACGGATGCCCGTTCAAATTTCAAGTGGTAAACTCCACTGTTAAATTCCAAATTAAATGTTGCATTTGGCGAAGGCTCAATCCAGGATGGAATATAGGTATAAAATACCGGATAATCGCCACCTAATTTCTTCTCATCATAATCAATGATTGCTTCTATGGTCTCGTCCCAGTTGCCACCTAAGGCTATCCTTGTACTATTATCCCCCACAAAATAGGACGGTGCACCTTTACACACTTTTAGTCCTTTCACTACCTTACCTGTAACGGTATCTTTTACCTTACCGTTTACTACCTTGTAATCATGCACCAGATTTTTTTTCGAATCATCTTTGCTTGCATCTATATCCTTTAAGGGAATTCCATCCCAACTATTATCATGAAATGTTCCCATTCCATTGATAGATTTCCCCGAAGATGAGGAAGCCAAAAGACACTCTGCATCCTGCAGGGGTTCGTCTGCTTTTACACACATCCCCCATAAGGATGCTAAGATACATATCATTGGTATTATCATTATCATTGAAAAATTTTTTTTGCTTCCATTCATTTGCATGTTCCCTCTAATCAGCGTTTGCAGACTTTTCACAAACTACTTTACCTCTTATTTTACCTTCTCCTATTCTACCACATCTCTTGCCTTCCCACCAGTAAAAGAAATGGGTTGAACTAATTTTGCATTGCAGTTTAAATACCCAAATGGTAATATAAATTTAATTAACAGAACGCAGCTTAGAAAGGTGGAACAATATGAAATTTAGACAAGAAGGAAATGAATTTATACTAGTCTCCTATTTAGGAGATGCTTTTTCTGTTACCATCCCCCCGTGCCACCATGAACTTCCTGTAACCAGAATTGACCCGAAAGCTTTTTTAAGCTGCAAAAACATCGTGGAACTTACTCTGCCGGATTCCATAACCGAAATCGGTGACTGGGCGTTTGCCCATATGAAAAATCTAAAGAAGCTTACTCTCCCAAAACAACAGATTACTTTCGGCAAGAGTGTATTTTTAGACTGTGGACAGCTCTCACAAATTCTGATATCCAATGATGACTCCGGCAATCCCGGCACGGGAAGTTTATTGGCATCTGCTGTTACCATTCTGAATCATATAGAACTTTGCTGCCCGGATTTAGCCGGCTCAAATACCTCCCACACACAATGGCTTGCCCATTATGATGATGCCATCAATAGCTTTTTAGATGCACCTGATGTCTCTGGCTTTGACCCGGTGTTCTTAGGCTGGTTTCATGTGGAGGACTTAGACTCCCAACAAAGCCGCTTTATTTTACAACGCCGAAAGGAAAAGACATATCTATGCTTTCTTAGACTCCTGTATGATATGGAACTTTCTGATGCTCTTCGAAAAAAATTACAGGAATATCTGGTGTCTCATATGCCCAAGGGAAAGTGTTGTAAAGAGCATATGGTACCCTTTACTGAGCTCTGTCAAGTGTATAAAAATGATATCCGGTATCTTCAATGCATAGAAAATACCGGATATATTACCTCAGAAACTATTGATGAACTTATGGATGGTCTGCAGGATGCAGCCCTGGAAGTAAAAGCACTGCTTTTAAAGTATCAACAGAAATTTTACCAGGAAAAAGGATTTTATGAAGGGTTGACATTGTAGAACCATACCCTTCCTCTCCTGCTACTGTTCAATCTCTCCGGTCCAGTCAATAATTCCGCCAAACTCGATAACATTACTGTATCCCATAGAGGCAAGCTTCTCGGCTGCCTGCTTACTTCTGTTTCCACTCCGGCAATACACATAAATCATTTGCTCCTTATCCGGAAGCTTCGCTGGCTCAGTATCTACAATGTCCTCATTGTCTATATTGATGGCTCCCGGAATATGCCCCTGTGCAAACTCATCTGCCCTTCTCACATCCACAATAATGTATTCTCCAGGTGTTTTGAAAATCTCCTTTGCCTCCTCCATGGTAATTGATATATATTCTGCCACTTCCTGCTCTCCTCCCGGCAATTTACCTGCCAAAAAAATTGATGTTGGACCATCAGCTCCACCAATAATGGAAAACGATAATGCATTTTGATTTCTAAACACATACACGCCTCCCACAACACATACCGCTATTGTCCCAATACCAATTACTCCTAATATCATTGCTATCTTTTTCTTCATATTCATTTCTCCCTTACATTTCCTCTTTTAGTTTATTAATTGATGCAGTTCTTCTGTATATTCTGCCCAGTATTCCATCATGTCATTCTCAATCTTTTCCCAGTTAATTTCCGGATCCTTGCCCTGCTCATGAAGAATCTTTACAACATCCTTTATATAGGCTTCACAATCATAGTCCTCCATGCCTTCTGGCTGCTCCTCACAAATCAGTCCAATGGCTCCCCCTGTCACAGTGTATTTTCTACCGTCATTTGTAATCAACGAAAACTTCAGAGTATCATCAAAATCAGCTTTTATCTCATATGTTTTTACATCGGCCCAGGTATATGTTTTTTCCCAGAAGAAGAATCTGGTTTTGATTCCATCCAAACTAAAGCAGTCATAGGTTGCTATATCGGCCACCAAAACCAGTAACCATATTAACATTGTAAATCCAAACAGTTTCCATCTGACTCTCCACGGAAGATTACATACAATTCCTCTTCCGTCGCCATCAAAGAAACTACCAGCGATACCTTTTCTTCTAAATAAGAATATAATTACCAGCAAAACCATAATGCTTACCAGAAAATACAACATGTATAACTTTGTGTGAATTACTTGGTAAAGTTCGTTATTCCACATTCTACTGTAAATTACATCCTCAAGCAATATACCTTCCCCAAAAATCATAATAGCTATCCAGATAAATGCTACAAGAAGAGCTAACGGTGTGCCAAGATACTTGTGTTTTTTCTCCTCTTCATCCAGCTCTGTATTGGCATATTTTTTCGATATTATGTATATAGGATTTTTCACAATTTTTTCCTCCTTAAATTTTATCAAATGAAACTATATCCTAGTTCGGTGGGGGGATTGTCCCATAATTGTGTTCTTGTTTTGTCTTAAGCAAGTTGTTCCATTGTAACAGTTCAGCCATAGGCTAAACTGTTACCAAATCGGGCAATGCTTACGCATATAAAATTGCCCGATTTTTGTTAAATACACATTTTCACACGGTCAGCGCAGTAAATGCGCAGACCTGCCTGAACTGTTACGTTCCATTTTTCTTTCCACAGTAACTTTACTTATATCAGGACAAAGTTCCATTATTTCTTTCTTCGTAATTTTCCCCACCAGCTCTAACAAAGCCGCATTTTTCGTACAGATGCCATCTGATTTTATGCACTAGACTAACAGACCTCCCGGCTATAAGCCAATGCACTCATGTGCCACAGTACCAATCTCTACATCACAATCTCACTGTCAAAATACTGTTCCTGGAAACGAATCTGCTCCCATATTTCTTCCTTGGAAAAAGTCATTCCTTCAGGTGCAACAACCCATTTTTCTTCTATATCATCGTTTCTATGAACAACTGCAATCATCGTTCCTGTAAACGTTTCTACTGCTTCGTCCACACCTAATATGTAGGCATCCTGTTCTTCTCCATCTGGTGCCATGATACCTTCTATATATCCATAATTTATCGGATAATATATATCCTTATGCTTTGGATGATAACTCCCCAGTGGTCTGTCAACCGTTACCGTAACAGTTCTGCCAATCACAGAATCCGTCAATACCTCTTCCAAAATCTGTTTCTGCACCTTTTTTTCTCTAAATAATTTCCAGTCTTTCTTTGATATGTCCATGGTTGATTCTCCTTTTGTTTAGTATCAATTTTGTAAATTACACTCACAACTTCGGTTGTTTTTCCACGATGTATATATCGTAAGGTGCCACAATACCGGGTTCCCTGGTTCACCCATTTAAACCTATAATTCTTCGGTACTCCTTTGCATTCTCACAATCCGAAATAATTCCTGATTGTGGATCCAAACAAAACGGTAACATCTGCCAATCTTCATTACCACATGCTCCTACTAATAACAACTGTTCAAAATATGTATTAAAATCTTTACCAAGAATATACCCATGTCCTTCGCCGTCATCATGACTAAGATATACCACTGGTGGATTTGTTTCATTTTCTTTCACATCAAATGCTATAACATCTCCATTTGGAACATTCATAAATCCTAATTTATGCTGCCAAACAGCATCATACTCATCATCTTCATTGTTAAAGCAATTTCCCACCCAACCATCTCTTGCATTCTCTGCATCCTCTAATTCTTCTAATGATATTAGAAATGCAGCAGAAAAAATCTCATCCAACTCATCTGGTAGCTCAAAATCATCTGGTAACCATGCTGAGAACTCACACCTTTTTGAATACCGCAAGAAGAAATCTCTAATCTGCAATGGTATTTTTCTTTTCATCCGATTTTCAACTTCTTCCACTTCTTCAATACTTGCCGGTTTCTCCACCACTAATTCTGTTTCTGCCCCAATACTTTCATATGCACTTTTAATCTTACATAACATATCATCTATCTTCCCATAATCCATAATACATATCTCCTTGCTTATCTAATTAACTAAAACTTCCCACCCAATTTAGTGTGTTGAACCTTTAGGTGACACGATACCGGGTTACCTGGTTCCACAATTTGCCTCTATACTTTCTTGATTGGATGTCTAATTACAGTTTTCCATTTTTCAGGAGCAACCTTTCTTGTATCGGACATATAGATCTCATGGTGTAAACGCTGTTCATTTATATCATTCTCATAGCCCTGCTCCTTCAAATAATCCTCCATCAAAGCTACTGTTGCAGGTTCCGAATCAAATGAACCTTGATGCATAATCTGAACGCAAAGCCCCTCATCAATCGTTAAAAACTCTGCCAGTGAACAATCTATCTTTTTCTTCTTGGCTGCTGTTTGTACCGCCCAGGCAAAATCTTTTTCAGTTATAAAGTCAGGCAAACGTATAACAGAAATCCAATTAAATGTATCTTTGTTGCTATAATCAATTCCTTTGATATTATCCTGCCACCAAAAGCCTTCCAGCGGCGGTACTACATATTCAAAAAATCCTTCAATTTTATAATCTGTCTTATAACTCATTTTTAATGTATAAGCAACTGCATATAAAATGCTTATTGCCTGCTGGTAATCACCACCCTCTACATTCGGATTTCCCTTTCCGCGAACTGCAACATAATTCATTGGAGGCATTTTTACAATTTCCGGTTTATTCTTCGGCATATAAAATTCCTTGTACTCTTTTTTAAAATCAAATGCCATCTTTTTTTATCCTTTCTTTCATCTGTCTACTCGCTCCTGTATATTACGTTCAAATTCTTCCTCTGTAAAAGCAGGGTCTTTTGTTTTTCTCCATATCTCAGCAATCTGTGCCGCAACAGCTTATTATATTTACCGATTGAGCCACTTCTAATATTTCCCTCTGCTTCTTTTTACTAAATCCGCCAAGCACAAGTTGATACGATTTATCCAATAAGTCTTTCAATAAATTATCGGGCACTTCACCATCTGGTTTTATTGAATTCCAATGGGTTTTATTCATATAATATCCAGGAATGATATCCTCGTACTGTTGGCGCAAAAAATCACCTTCCGCCGGTTCAAGTTTTAAGGTAATATAATATGGCTCATCATTCTCCCCAAACAGACTGCGACAAACATTTTCCCACCTATTTGATAACGAATCCAATTCCAATCCTTCTGGAGATCTTTTGTCACGCCTGCCTTACTAAGTAAATACATCTTCCGCTTCATTCTGCTCATTATCCGTTTCTTCCCATGGATTCCCATAAGGAAAACCACCCGAAGTATAACCAGCAATAAAGCTAAAATTCTCATCCTGTTCTATTTCAAAATCATCAATATTACGCTTTTTTCTTCGCTTATTTTTATTTGTTTTTCTATCCATAAGAACCTCAAACATCACAATTTCCTTAATTCATCCATCATAGCCGGGCGATTTTTATATTTTATCTTCCACTCAGCAACTATCTGTTCCACAAGCTTTGAACCACCCTTCATCTGTTGCATCTTTCGCAACAAGGATACCAGATGGGCATAATTCTTTCGGTCACTTGTGTGAACCGCCATCTTACTTACTTCATCCTTATACTTATTCAATATCTGCTCCGGGTACTCCTTTTTCAAAACTTTTTCATACTCCTGCAATGCATACAATCCCGGAGAATTTAATACATATACCAGTAATCTGTCATACAGCATTTCTTCCTTATACAATCTTTCCACGTGTGCGTACGTCGGAAGTTTCTTGAATATTTCTTCTCTTTTTACAAGCCACTCCTCTGCAGTATATTGTTTCTTTAGTTCTCTATACAGTTCCAAATTTCCGGGTTCATGTTCAAGCACTAATTTCCAAAGCTGTTCTATGTAGGCGCTTCTATTTCCCTGCAAAAGATAAATCTCTTTTTTCTTCTCGCTGTATTCAGAAATTAAACCTCTATATTGCTTATCCAGCAATATACATTCATCCAAAATTTGAAGAACATGGTCATATTCCTTTTTCTTCATGCAAATATCAACATAGTACCTTCTTACCGATGAATTCTTCCAGTATCTTTTACACACTTCTTTTATTTGCTCATCCGATGCTTTTTTCTCCTGCAACATTTCCAAATATCTGACTACCCATTTCCCCACTTCATAATCTCTACTCCAATCGGAATCTTTACGCTCCGACCTCGCAATCATATCCTCAATAAAATCAAGCTTTGCCTGCTCATACTCTTTTTCTTCAAATTCTCCCATGATAATCTGTTCTATATACTCTTCTAAATAATCTATAACAGAGCCATCCAAATGAGAGGTAAACCAGTCAAACATTTTTCTTTTTTCTTCCGAACTTACTTTTACAAGCAATTCTAACCATAGCTGATAAATCCTATCAGCCAACGTACCAGTACCACCATCTGAATCATCCATATCAACATCCCCAATTAAAACAAAGATGTAATTCATCACCTCAAATGCACTTAGATAGTTACCATTTTCTATCATTCGGCGTACATCTTCATCAATAATTTCTTCCAATTCTGATATAAAACCATCCGCCTCGTAATAGCTGATAAAATGATTTCTCCCCAGATACCTGTCAGTTATGATATCCACTTGTCTAATGTAGTTATTGATATCCTCCCTCGTTACCTGCTTATTAATTGTGTTATGGAAACGAAGTAGCAGCTTTTCATCTTCAGCCAAAACAGCTGCCAAAAATGAACGCACATCCTCTTCATTAGCACCTCTAACAAGTTCCTCAACTGCAGTCAGTTTTTTCTTGTAGGAATTTACAGTATATGCCGGCTGAAACAAGTCTGTATTTATTGCATTTTCCTCTTCTTTCTTTTCTTCCGCTTCATTTTCCGACCATTCATACAGTACTGCTGCCATATGCTTGCAGTTTCTACCATCTAATGCATAAGGACATGAACAATACATATCTGTAACTTCCCCATTACTTAAGGATATCTCTACTTCATAGTCCTCTGAACCTATTACATCTGCTCTGATAATATCATCTGATATTTCCATATTTTCGACAGCATCATCACAATAATAATCATACCCTCTCTCTAGAATATGTATTGCAAATAATTTCTTCCAGTTCATCCCTTTAGCTCCATTTCATCTTCCATTTTTACAAATCCGTATCTCTCATACAATGGTCGTCCCATATCCGTTGCCTCTAATGCAATCTGTAACACACCCTGTTCCTTCGCATCCTTCACCAGTAAATCCAATGTATGAAGTGCAATTCCTTGTCTGCGATATTCCGGTGCCGTATACATATTCATAATATACGCTTTTTTACCTGTTGGATTATGGTAGGTCGGCATAACCTGGTAAAAACTTACACCGCCTGCTCCAACAAATGTATCGTCATCATATACCAAATATGCAATATGCTCTCCACTCTCCAATGCATGCTTATAATATGCAAAAGACTCTTTCTCCACCAGAGACATATTCACATCATCAGACAATTTGTTAGCGGCACGAAGGACAATTATTCTTGTTCTTACCAATTCATCAATATCTTCCATTGTTGCTCTTTTATATTCAAATCTTTCTAACATCCTACACCTCAACCAACAAAGACTCTCCCTTAGAATAATCTCCACTTGTCCATTGCCATTGTTCAGAAAGTTCTATTTTCCCGTTCTCTAGTACAGTTGGCACACTATGGCACTGGCCTGTTTTTATTTGCATATTCTGATTCATGTGTTGATACACAAAATCTTCATCAGAAATAATCCTTTTAGGCACTAACTTTTGCATTTCCAAACATTTATGTATTTTGCTATCAATATCTTCTATGGTAAATCCATTATTAACCATTGCTTTTATCCATCTTCCATGTAATGAATTAGGAGACACCAATGGTTTTGAGCAGGATGATATATCTTCATCCACAATAGTGTCAAAACACGAATTAACTGGAATTACAAATAACTTTTCTTCTTTGTTTCTTTTGTCAAACCCCTCTTTCATAATATCAGAATAGCATACTTTTATTTTCCCTGATGGACTTTCCCAAATTGTTTTTGTTCTTTTTAAAATACATGTCCATAGGATTGCAAGTATGAGTGCAAGTACGCACAATAATATTATTATCACACATTTATGTTGTGTTGACGTAATGTGTATATCATCCCAAGTCCAAAATAAAAAGAAAATCGATAATATACTTGCAAATGCGCCAATACACTTCATCCATGTTTTACCTATGAACTCTAAATTTTGTTTTATCACATTTACTTTGTTCATAATATAACTTTTATACTCCTTATACTATTCAATTTTTTTATTTATTTCTTCAATCCAACTGCTATCACTATCTTCAAACAGCTTAATAAACTTTCCAAAATTACTGCTTCCAGTAACAGAATCATCCGAATCCAAATTCCTCACTCGCTGGCGCATATCACCATAATTCTCCTCAGTAACGTGTTCCATAACTTCTTGAATCTGGTCTGCTCTTCCTTTGTAATTCTCAACTCCGGTATATTTCTTTATCAAGGGAGCATTCACCGGTTTTGCAGGAGATTTCAAATTTTCATCGGTCCAGTGCTTGGATATTATCTGCATCGTACAGGGATTACCAAATATAATCACTTCATCTGCAGCATTATCCACACCATGAAACTCATTAATCTTGCGTTTAATGTCCTCATACTGCTCGTGAGGTTTCTTTTCCGTATCACAAAACACAAGCACAAGTTCGTCTGCTCCATTTTGATATCGGTCCTGATACCTCGCCGGGATATTTCCATTTCCACCGGCATTAACCAATGAGATATCATATTGCTCGTTCCACACTTTTAAATTCTTTAACCGATTTAGATACTCATATTCCTCATTGCCTTCGCAGATAATGCAGATTTTGTGATTATCCAAAAACTTTGGGAGCTTATTTGGCATCGGCATCATCCCCCTTTACATCACCTTTAATACTAAGCAAAGAGTTAATCAATTCCGGATCAGGTAAAGCACCAAGTGCACCTTTCCTATATTTTTCCATAACATCCGTCGTATCTCTCACTCCCTGCTGTGCAGTAAAATCAGCAAGGGAATATACATATACACCTTCTTCATCCTTATGAACAAACCAAATCTGCTCCTTTCGGAACATTCTCTTACAGTCCATAAGGTTAATATCATGTACTGTAAATATCATCTGCGCACTTGTATTCAATTCATTATTAAACATCGCAACAATCGCCCTGGTAAGCTTAAAATGAATACTGCTATCCAACTCATCTACAACTAGAATTCTGCCCTGTTCTAGTGCTTCAATAACATAGCTGGCAATAGCCGCAATCTTCTTTGTTCCTGTGGAATCAAATATCATGCTTGGTACATGGACGCCTTTATATGTGGAAACCAGTCTAATTTGATCCATAATATTTTCTGGAATATCAAGTACCTTCTCGTCTGGCTTTTCGTCACCTTCACCAGTTTTCAGTTGTATTTTATCCATGTCCACATATTCAAAGTTATCCATATACAAGTCTGCATTTTTTATGAACTCAACAACTTTTTGCTGTAACTGATTCTTATTCTTCATAAGTTCAATCGTATGCTGCATAGGTATGTTATTCATATTGATGATATCAATTTTCTCAGCAAATCCAACAAGAATCTGCTTCATCTCGTTGATATGTTCAAATTTACTTGTATCTATTACATAACATAGCAAATTATTTTTCGATACAACTGGAATCAT
>JBGVDD010000016.1:0-40008 GCA_045119215.1 Lachnospiraceae bacterium
AAAGATGTGTTTGTCATATTTATCTGTTTGTTTGATCCCTTTGGAGAGGGATTCATGAAATACACATTCTCAAAATTGTGTGAGGAGAAGAGAGAGTTACCTTTAAACGACGGAGCCAAGACAATTATCATAAATGGAAGCTGGAAAAGCCAGGAAAGAGAATTGACAGAACTGGAAGATTTCGTGTACTATATAGAAAATCCTATAGAATATAAAGCAAAAAAAGAGCTGGCAAAAAGTATAGATGAGGATGTGAAACAGAAAAAACAAGATTAGAAAGTGAGGGATGGCTATATGACACTGGCAGAAATCATAGAAGACGCAATCCAAAGCCAAAAAGAAAGGACCCAAAAAGCAGAAGAGGAAAAAGAAAGAATAAGAGAGGAAAAAGACAAGGAGATTCAAGAGAAGGAGGAACAGATTCACAAGAAGGAGGAGCAATTGAAAGAACAGCAACGCCTCATAGAAGAATTACAAAAGAAATTGGAGAGCAAATAATCTACCCATGGAAAACGGGGTCGTATCCGGTTAGTGAAAGCTGGATGCGACCCTTTTGTATTTAATATTATTGTGCCTTATGCTGTAATAATCCATTCATTTCATCTACCATAGACCTAATTGCATTTGCTTGTGCATTCACTCCGGTAGTATCATTGACATTGCTTTCAGCCATAGCGTTAATGGTATCAAATTGAGCAGCCGTATTACGAATTTCTTCAGCTATATCCTGATTGATAGATACCGTCTTTTTTATTACTCCTGCCTGCTTTTCGTGTGCCTGTCCCATTGTTTTTATTGCTTTGACAGAAACATTAAGTAACTCTGTCATAGCCTGCATACTCTCGAATACGTTTGTATAATATGTATTCTGTGTATTCAGTTTGGAAGAATTTACTTCTACCTGCGCAGTAATTTCTCTTACGTTATCTTGTACACGTGTAATAACCGCTTCTACTTCCTTTAAAGAGGCCTGTGTGCTATTAGCCAGATTTCCAACTTCTGTAGCAACTACTGCGAAACCTCTTCCTGCCTCTCCTGCTCTTGCAGCTTCAATAGAAGCGTTTAAAGCCAACAGATTTGTAGAGGACGAGATTTCACTAATAAGACTCAATGTAGTGCCAATTTCCTGTACGGCCTCTGACAATTTCCGGGCAATAGTTGTTGTGGTATTCATTGCCTCAGATACTTCTGCGTTGATTGTATGCAAATCATTTAATAGCTTCTCATTTTCCATAGATTTATCAAGCAAATCTTTTGAGGTGGTTTCTACTTGTTTTACGTTGTCCGCCACAATATGTTCCCAGTCTCTCAATTCACTGAGGTTTTCCATACTTTCATCCGTTTTTGAACTTAATAACCTGCTGCTCTCCACTAAGTGTTCACTGGTTGCTGCCAATTCTTCTGCGGAAGCACTTTCATTTTCAGAAATAGAAGTAAGTGCTGTACCAGCAGAATATAATTTTTCAGATACTAAATTCACCTTTGACAAAACATCTACTACTTCATTTTCTTTTTCTTCAACATTAACGAAAAGACGATAAGTTCTGTTTGAGATTAAAAATGCTGTAATGGCACACAATATATATACGATTAAAATAAATATCCAAACAATCAGATTGTGCAACTTCAAATATGCTTCTGGAAAAATAATCATCGCAATTGCATTCACCGCCACAGTTACAATGGCATTTACTTTAATTACAGAAACATCATAATATGCAATTACCATAATTGTTGCAAGGAAATATGCCTGTGTCATAGCCCCAAATTTACCATCGTTTCCCACTACCATGGTAATGGCACCGCAAATTGGCATAATGCAAGCATAGAAATACTTAGCTTTCGACCCCAATTTTCCTTCACAGACTCGTATTAGAATTGCAGATACAACCATAAGCAAAACAGATGTATCTGCGATGGTACCTCTCAAAAACAGCATAACAAATAGACACGCTGCGATGGGAATCAAAAACCCCCAAACCCCAAACATAATTAAATTCATAGTCTTTTCTTCGTTTTTTAAAATCTGTACATTCATATTTCTTCCTACCTTTCCGCCCCTAAATTATACCCGCTTCATATTTCTCTGGGACTAAAAATGTCAAAAAGTATACTTTTTAACTTTCTTTAGACTAATTTATATTTTTGTATCTTAATTTTGGAATATTATTTTTCTATTTTTCTGACGTTTCGTAAGAAAGTAGTCTCCGACATTCCACATTCTTTGGCTGCCTGTGATACATTTATTTTTCCGGCTCTCCAATCCTTGTGCACTTGCTCAAAATTTTTCGGTAGAGGGATTGGTGGTCTGCCAAATTTAACACCTCTCGCTTTTGCTGCTGCAATCCCCTCTGCTTGTCTTTGTTTAATATTCATTCGCTCATTTTCTGCCACATAGCTTAGCAATGCCAGAACAATATCACTAATCAATGTTCCTAACAAATTTTTTTCACGTCTTGTATCAAGTAGCGGCATATCAATCACCACAATGTCTGCACCCTTTTCTTTTGTGATAATACGCCATTGTTCATTAAGGTCTTTATAATTTCTCCCCAGTCGATCAATGGATTTTACAAATAGTATGGAATTACTATCCAGTTTCTTTAGCAGCTTCTTGTACTGTGGTCTTTCAAAATTTTTGCCCGACAGCTTATCCATGTATATATTGCGTTCCAAAACCCCGGCTTCACAAAGTGCAATTTTTTGTCGTTCTTCGTTCTGCTCTCTCGAAGACACTCTCATATAGCCATATACTTTTATTTCTTCCATATTGTTACCTCCAAATTTTTACTGCTTGCTAGCAATGGGCAGTATTTACATTATTGTGTAAATGTATTGCTTGTATTGTTTACTGTACAGACGCAATCTTAACACTTGAGGTTGAGCTATGCACCAAAATGGCAGATACCGGCCCCACGTTGTGTTTCTAGTAACAGTTCAGCCACAGGCTAAACTGTTACGAAATCGGGCAATGCTTACGCATGCAAAATTGCCCGATTTTTGATAAATACACATTTTAGCACGGTCAGCGCAGTAAATGCGCAGACCTACCTGAACTGTTACTGTTTCTGCCCCGCTTTCATAAAATTTCCTTGTCAATCTTATCTGTTTGTGTTATTCTAAACCCAAGCAAACAGTTTCTAAGATTCTATGTGACATATGTTACGTTCAGATTATCAGTCAAAACTCTTGCGAATACCCAATAAAAATGAATATGAGCAGGAGTGGCTAGAATTGTTACATGTATGTGCTGTACCAGGAAGAAAGGATGCTCCTGCGGACTAAGGAGGAGTGTATTTGGATGGGGAATTATTAAAAACCTTAGATGCAACAGAAAAGGTACAGGAGTATGATGAAAATATTAAATTCATACTAAGCCAGAAAATCATCTTGGCACATATTCTGGCTGGAACGGTAACGGAATTTCAGAGATGGAAGCCGGAAAATATTATCCCTTATATCGAAGGGGAAGTGCATGTGGGAAATATCCGGGTGGAACCTGGATTAACCAACACAGGAAGTAAAATTCAGGGAAGTAATACAGAGGATGGCGTGCCGGGAGAAGGAAGAATTACCTATGACATTAAATTTTATGTAAGGTATCCTGAGATTAAGGGAGAGGAGAAGCATTACATAAAACTCCTGGTAGATATTGAAGCCCAGAAAGATTTCCATGTGGGTTACGATTTGGTAACAAGGGGTGTGTATTATGCAGCTAGACAGGTTTCATCTCAAAAGAGTGTGGAATTTGAAAAATCAGATTATAATAATATTAAAAAAGTGTATTCTATCTGGATATGTCTCCACCCTCCAAAATATTGTGAAAATACCATTATGAGGTATCACCTTCAGGAACAGTGTATGGCAGGGAATGCTTCAGAAGGGCATTTTCGGTATGATTTACTGGAAGTGATTATGGTAAATCTCCCACAGAATATACCAAAGAAAGATTCAGAGGCAACGCTAAACGGAATGTTAAAAACATTATTTTCACCGGAACTTTCCAAAGAAGAAATCGTAAAACGATTAGCAGAAATTTATCACATACCTAAAAATCGAGAACTGGAAGGAGGAATTCAGACCATGTGTAACTTTGGGGAAGCAATTTTGGAAAAGGGAATAGAAAGGGGAATAGAAACAGGAGAAGAAAGAGTAAATCGCTTAATACAGCTATTGCTGGAGCAATCTCGTATGGATGAAATCGAGAGAGCTGTGAGCGATAAGGAGTATCAGAACAGGCTTTTTAAAGAATTTGGATTATAGAAACATAGAAAACGGGGTCGTATCCATCTTTTCAGGATACGACCCCGTTTTCCTAAATAAATGCCTCTTACATCATCGGCTTGTAATGATAACCATACAATTCACTTTCATTGGTGTAATTAGAACGCATTGCCTGCTCACGTAATTCCATATACAACTCTGCGTTGGTTGCATTGACATATGGATTTACCCAGAAGATTCCTGCAAGACCACAGGTAAAGAGAGTTGCAAATGACCATAAAATAAAAGAAAGGTCATAGACAAAGATATTCCACTTTTCACCGTTGGTCATAGCCTTAGTCAATTCAAAGGCACGGTCTTTGTCGATGTTTGGATTCTCAGAGAGAATATATGGAATCATACGGTATTCATAGCTTTTGATAATTCCAGGAACGATAAACAGAAGACTCCACAAAAAGGTTTTTAAATATCTGAAAAACATAATTTTAACTACATTCATATAGTTGTCATTAAATATAGAAGCAACATCAGAAAACTGACGTCTTCCCTCTCTGGCGTTTAAGATAAAACGCTGACATCCTACCAGCAATGGATCGCATAAGAATATCTTGATGAGAGAACCGATGACGATGGCCACAATCATCACAACGATGACAATGCCAATAATAGTTGCCAACATTGCCCAGTCAATACTGCTGAGTGATGAGTCGCCGCTTGCAGAATTTCTAGCGGTGTTAGAACTTGAGGACGAACCAGAGCCGGCTCCCCCTAGAAAAAGCATGATAAAAGAAACTAATACCATGTACCAATAGTTACCATACACAAGGTTTTTTCCCCGTGCTTTTAAGTCTTTACGAGACCACATATAAAATCCTCCTTTGTTTCAGATAAGAATACATTTGTATTCTTGAAAATTAAGTTTCCTTATATAATATAGAGTATAACATAAAGGGATGCAAGCCTTTCTAAATTCACAGGTATATTGTACTAAAAAAAATACAATATTTTTGCAAAAAACAATTGCATTTTAAAGCTTGATACGGTATACTTGTCAGTGCTGTGGCATGATAGCTATGAAGCGTGAGGTTGCTGTCGGGATGCAAGTTCAGGCAGGTTTTCCGTGGAGCGAATGTCAAGTTAGGAAACTGACGACAAGTCACTGTATACAAGTTAACAGAGATCTTTGAATTGGAAGAGTCCAAGGACGAGGTTGAAACAATGTGTGTATTCATGAGAGAAGAAAAATGAAACACACGGGAACGTGTACAGTCACCGCTTGTCGTACTGAAATTATTAAGTGCGAAGGAGGCGACTTTTTTTATGGCAAGTCAAGTAATGAGAATCACATTGAAAGCATACGATCATCAGTTAATCGATGCTTCTGCCAAGAAACTGATTGAAACTGTAAAGAAGAATGGAGCTCAGGTGAGTGGTCCGGTACCATTACCAACAAAGAAGGAAGTAGTAACTATCCTTAGAGCGGTACACAAGTACAAAGATTCCAGAGAACAGTTCGAGCAGAGAACTCATAAAAGACTTATCGATATCACAACACCAAGCCAGAAGGTTGTGGAAGCATTATCAAGATTAGAAATGCCAGCAGGTGTGTACATCGATATCAAGATGAAAAACAAATAATTCATCAAAATTAATTATTATGGACAGTAACAATCCTTAATGCAGATAGATTTTACTAAATGCATTTTCTAGGATGATTATCAAATATAGGTAATCCGCTGTAGATAAAAACAGGAGGTAAAGAAATGAACAAGGCAATTTTAGCTACAAAAGTTGGAATGACTCAGATCTTCAATGAAGATGGTGCGTTGGTTCCAGTAACTGTATTGCAGGCTGGTCCATGTGTAGTAACACAGGTTAAGACAGTTGAAAACGACGGTTACAGCGCAGTACAGGTTGGTTTCGTTGACAAGAAGTCAAAGTATGTTGACGGAAAATTAGTGCACAGACATGGTGCAAACAAAGCAGAACAGGGACACTTTGATAAGGCTGGTGTATCTGCAAAGAGATATGTAAAGGAATTTAAATTTGATAACGCTGAAGAATACACAGTTGCTCAGGAAATCAAAGCAGATGTATTCACAGCAGGTGATAAGGTAGATGCTACTGCAATCTCTAAAGGTAAGGGATTCCAGGGTGCAATCAAGAGACATGGTCAGTCAAGAGGACCTATGGCTCACGGTTCTAAGTTCCACCGTCATGCAGGTTCTAACGGTGCATGTTCAAGCCCAAGTAAGGTATTCAAGGGAAAGAAGATGCCAGGACATATGGGATGCAAGAAGATTACAATCCAGAATCTTGAAATCGTAAGAGTTGATGCAGACAAGAACTTACTTTTAGTAAAGGGTGCTGTACCAGGACCTAAGAAATCTTTAGTAACAATTAAAGAAACTGTAAAGACATCGAAATAAGTTTTTATAGGAAAGGAGGAACATACAGATGGCAAACGTATCTGTTTATAATATGGAAGGCAACGAAGTTGGCAAAATGGAATTAAACGACGCTATCTTCGGTGTAGAAATAAATGAACATTTAGTACACATGGCAGTTGTTCAGCAGTTAGCAAACAAACGTCAGGGTACACAGAAGGCTAAGACACGTTCTGAAGTATCAGGTGGTGGAAGAAAGCCTTGGAGACAGAAGGGAACAGGACATGCAAGACAGGGTTCCATCAGAGCTCCGCAATGGACAGGTGGTGGAGTGGTATTCGCACCAACACCAAGAGATTACTCTTTCAAATTAAATAAGAAAGAAAAGAGAGCGGCTCTTAAGTCAGCATTAACATCTAAGGTTCAGGAAAACAAGTTCATCGTTCTTGATGAATTAAAGATGGATGAAGTAAAGACAAAGAAGTTTGCAGCAGTTTTAGGAAACTTAAATGTAAACAAGGCATTGGTTGTTTTAAATGACAATGACCAGAACGTAGTTTTATCAGCAAGAAACATTCCAGATGTTAAGACTGCACTTACAAATACAATCAACGTATATGACATCTTAAAATACAACACAGTTATCGTAACAAAGGCAGCTGTAGAAACAATCGAGGAGGTGTATGCATAATGGCAAACGTACAGTATTATGACGTAATCCTTAAGCCGGTAATCACTGAAAAGAGTATGAACGCTATGGGAGAAAAGAAGTACACATTTTATGTACACACTGAAGCTAACAAGACAATGATCAAGGAAGCTGTTGAAAAAATGTTCCCAGGAACAAAGGTTGAAAAGGTTAACACAATGAATCTTGACGGTAAGAGCAAGAGACGTGGAATGGTTGTTGGTAAGACAGCTAAGAAGAAGAAAGCAATCGTTCAGTTAACAGCAGACAGCAAGGATATCGAGATCTTCGAGGGACTGTAAGATTACAGAACCCCATAATGGAAACTATGTGCAAGGAAAGCACGACAATAAATCAGGAAAACGAAAGGAGAGAAAGTAATGGGAATCAAATCATATAACCCATATACACCTTCCAGAAGACATATGACTGGTTCTGACTTCGCTGAAGTTACAAAGACAACACCAGAAAAAAGCTTGGTTGTTTCTTTAAAGAAGAACGCAGGTCGTAACAATCAGGGTAAAATCACAGTTAGACATCGCGGAGGCGGTTCTAGAAGAAAATATAGAATTATCGATTTTAAGAGAAATAAATTTGATGGAATTCCAGCTACTGTAATTGGTATCGAGTACGATCCAAACAGAACTGCAAACATCGCTTTAATCTGTTATGAAAACGGTGCAAAATCTTACATCTTAGCTCCAGAAGGATTGACAGATGGTATGACAGTTATGAGTGGTGCAGAAGCAGAAGTTAGATTAGGAAACTGCTTACCACTTTCAGAAATTCCAGTTGGTACAATGGTACACAATATCGAACTTCATCCTGGAAAGGGTGGACAGTTAGTTCGTTCTGCTGGTAACGGAGCACAGTTAATGGCTAAGGAAGGAAAGTATGCTACATTAAGACTTCCATCTGGCGAAATGAGAATGGTTCCAATCAGCTGTAGAGCAACAATCGGTACAATCGGAAACGCTGACCACAACCTTGTAAATATCGGTAAGGCTGGACGTAAGCGTCACATGGGAATTAGACCTACAGTTCGCGGTTCTGTTATGAACCCTAATGACCATCCACACGGTGGTGGTGAAGGTAAGACTGGTATCGGACGTCCAGGTCCATGTACTCCTTGGGGTAAACCAGCTCTTGGATTAAAGACAAGAAAGAAGAACAAGCACTCTAACAAGTATATTGTAAGAAGAAGAGACGGAAAGGCTATGAAATAAGGAGGTAAACCCATGGCAAGATCATTGAAAAAAGGACCATTCGCAGACGCAAGTCTTTTAAAGAAGGTTGAAGCTATGAACGCTGCTGACCAGAAGCAGGTTATTAAGACATGGTCACGTCGTTCAACCATCTTCCCACAGTTCGTTGGACATACAATTGCTGTTCACGATGGAAGAAAGCATGTACCTGTATATATTACCGAAGATATGGTAGGACATAAGCTTGGTGAGTTCGTTGCAACAAGAACTTACAGAGGACATGGAAAAGACGAAAAGAAATCAAAGGTAAGATAATATAGATTGGAATTTGAAAGGAGGCTTCACTCATGGCTAGAGGACATAGATCCCAGATTAAAAGAGAGAGAAATGCGCAGAAAGACACTAGACCATCAGCAAAGGTAAGCTATGCTAGAATCTCAGTGCAGAAAGCATGTTTCGTATTAGATGCCATTAGAGGTAAAGACGTAGAATCAGCATTAGCAATCTTAGAATACAATCCAAGATATGCATCAAGTGTTGTTAAGAAATTATTAGAATCAGCTATCGCAAATGCTGAAAACAATAACGGAATGAATAGAGAAAACCTTTATGTTGAAGAATGTTTCGCAAATAAAGGACCTACAATGAAGAGAATTAGACCTAGAGCACAGGGTAGAGCTTACAGAATCGAAAAGAGAACAAGCCATATCACTGTAGTACTCAATGAAAGATAAGAAGGAGGGTAATCATGGGACAGAAAGTTAATCCTCACGGCTTAAGAGTCGGTGTTATCAAGGACTGGGACTCTAAATGGTATGCAGAGAAAGATTTCTCAGATAACCTTGTTGAAGATTATGATATCAGAAAATTTTTAAAGAATAAATTATATAGCGCTGGTGTTGCTAAGATTGAAATCGAGAGAGCATCAGACAGAGTAAAGATTATTATCCACACAGCTAAGCCAGGTGTTGTTATCGGTAAAGGTGGAGAAGAAATCGAAAAGACAAAGAAAGAACTTGCTAAGATTATCGGAAACAAGAAGATTGTTGTAGATATCAAGGAAGTTAAGAGACCAGACAAGGATGCACAGTTAGTAGCAGAAAACATTGCACTTCAGTTAGAGAACCGTGTTTCTTTCCGTAGAGCAATGAAATCTACAATGTCAAGAACAATGAAGTCTGGTGCTAAGGGAATTAAGACAGCTGTTTCAGGACGTCTTGGAGGAGCAGATATGGCTCGTACAGAGTTCTACAGTGAAGGAACAATTCCACTTCAGACATTAAGAGCAGATATTGACTATGGCTTCGCTGAGGCTGACACAACTTATGGTAAGTTAGGTGTTAAGGTTTGGATTTACAAGGGCGAAGTTCTTCCTACTAAGGCAAACAAGGAAGGGAGCGATAAATAATGTTAATGCCAAAAAGAGTGAAACGTAGAAAGCAGTTTAGAGGTTCTATGGCAGGTAAAGCTATGAGAGGTAACAAAATCACTTACGGTGAATACGGTATCGTAGCAATGGAACCATGTTGGATTAGATCAAATCAGATCGAAGCAGCCCGTATCGCTATGACACGTTACATCAAGCGTGGTGGTAAGGTTTGGATCAAGATTTTCCCAGATAAGCCAGTTACAGCTAAGCCAGCTGAAACTCGTATGGGTTCTGGTAAGGGAACATTAGAATACTGGGTAGCAGTAGTTAAGCCAGGTCGTGTAATGTTCGAAATTTCTGGAGTAGCAGAGGAAACAGCTAGAGAAGCTTTACGTCTTGCAACACATAAATTACCATGTAAGTGTAAGATTGTTTCTCGTGAAGATTTAGAAGGCGGTGACAACAGTGAAAATTAATGAATATGTTAAGGATTTGAGAAGCCGTGATTTGGCTTCATTAAATGAAGAATTAGTAGCTGCTAAGAAGGAACTTTTCAACTTAAGATTCCAGAACGCAACAAATCAGTTAGACAATACTAGCAGAATTAAAGAAGTTAGAAGAAATATTGCCAGAATCCAGACAGTTATTGCTGAAGGACAGGCAAATCAATAATAGAAAAAATGCTTATCTGACAGCAGATTCTTATTTAAGAATAAAGAAAGGAGATAATTGTTGTGGAAGAAAGAAACCTTAGAAAAACTCGTACAGGTAAAGTAGTAAGCAATAAAATGCAGAAAACAATCGTTGTTGCAGTAGAAGATCACGTAAAACATCCTTTATACAACAAAATTGTGAAAAGAACTTATAAATTAAAGGCTCATGATGAAAATAATGAGTGTAACATTGGCGATATTGTAAAAGTAATGGAAACAAGACCATTATCTAAGGATAAGAGATGGCGTCTTGTAGAGATTATGGAAAAGGCTAAATAATTCGAAGGAGGTTACCCCGCATGATTCAGCAGGAAAGTAGATTGAGAGTTGCTGATAACACAGGTGCGAAAGAATTATTATGTATCCGTGTTATGGGTGGTTCAACAAGAAGATATGCGAATATTGGTGATATTATCGTAGCTACTGTTAAAGATGCAACACCAGGCGGTGTTGTAAAAAAAGGTGACGTAGTTAAGGCAGTAGTTGTACGTTCAGTAAAAGGAGCTCGTCGTAAAGATGGTTCTTACATCAAGTTTGATGAAAACGCTGCAGTAATTATCAAAGATGACAAGACTCCAAGAGGAACTCGTATCTTTGGACCAGTTGCTAGAGAGCTTAGAGAGAAACAGTTCATGAAGATTGTTTCCTTGGCTCCTGAAGTATTATAGGAGGTGCAGTTTCATGGCAATGATGAAAATTAAAAAAGGTGATACTGTAAAGGTTATCGCTGGAGCAGATATTGACAAAGAAGGAAAGGTTATTTCCGTAGATAAAAAGAACAACACTTGCTTAGTAGAAGGTGTAAACATGATTACTAAGCACACAAAGCCAAGTGCTGCAAACCAGAATGGTGGAATTGTTCATCAGGAAGGACCTATCAATCTTTCAAACGTTATGCTTCTTGTAAACGGACAGCCAACAAGAGTTGGATTCAAACTCGATGGAGATAAGAAAGTTCGTTACGCAAAGAAGACTGGCGACATTATTGATTAATCAGGAAGGAGGTCACATCGGTGAGCAGACTTAGAGAAGTATATGAAAATGAAATCGTGGAAGCGATGACAAAGAAATTCGGATATAAGAATGTGATGCAGGTACCAAAGCTTGATAAGATCGTAATCAACATGGGTATCGGTGAAGCAAAAGAAAATGCAAAGATTTTGGACTCTGCTGTTAAGGATCTTGAGACAATCACAGGTCAGAAGGCAGTTCTTACAAGAGCTAAGAAATCAGTTGCTAACTTTAAAATCAGAGAAGGAATGCCAATCGGATGTAAGGTTACATTAAGAGGCGAAAAAATGTATGAATTCGCTGATCGTTTAATTAACTTGTCATTACCTCGTGTACGTGACTTTAGAGGTATTAATCCAAACGCATTTGATGGTAGAGGAAACTACGCTCTTGGTATTAAAGAACAGTTGATTTTCCCAGAAATCGAGTATGACAAAGTTGATAAGGTAAGAGGTATGGATATTATCTTCGTTACAACAGCTAACACTGATGAAGAAGCTCGTGAATTATTGACATTGTTCAACATGCCATTTGAGAAATAATAGGAGGGAAATTCCATGGCTAAAACATCAATGAAAGTTAAACAGCAGCGTAAACCAAAGTTCTCTACAAGAGAATATACACGTTGTAAAATCTGTGGTCGTCCACATTCTGTTTTAAGAAAATACGGAATCTGCAGAATCTGTTTCCGTGAATTAGCTTATAAAGGCCAGATACCAGGCGTAAAGAAAGCAAGCTGGTAAAATATAGGAAGGAGGACAACTTAAAATGACAATGAGCGATCCAATCGCAGATATGCTTACAAGAATTCGTAATGCAAATACTGCAAAGCATGATACAGTAGATGTTCCATCATCAAAAATGAAAGAATCTATCGCAAAGATTCTTCTTGACGAAGGATATATCAAAAACTACGAAATTATTGAAGATGGTGCATTTAAGACAATTCGTATTGAATTAAAGTACGGTAAAGATAAAAACGAAAAAATCATCACAGGACTTAAGAGAATCTCTAAACCAGGTCTTCGTGTTTATGCAAACGCTGAGGATCTTCCAAAGGTTCTTGGAGGACTTGGAATTGCAATCGTTTCCACAAACAAAGGTGTGGTAACAGATAAAGAAGCTAGAAAGATGAATGTTGGTGGAGAAGTATTAGCATTCGTTTGGTAGGCCGAAAGCCGTTCCCGAAACTTAGACTTGGTCTTTTCAAGTCTTAGTTGAGTGGAACTCGTGGGGCTAACAGCAATGTAGTCCCAATAAACTTCTTTGATACAAACAATAAATATTGATTATAATATAGGAGGTACGGGCATGTCACGTATAGGAAGAATGCCAATCGCTATCCCAGCTGGAGTTACAGTGGATATAGCAGAAAATAACAAAGTGACTGTAAAAGGTCCAAAGGGAACACTTGAAAGAGTATTACCTGCAGAAATGGATATTAAGTTAGAAGATGGTCAGGTAGTTGTTACAAGACCTAACGACTTAAAGAAGATGAAATCTTTACATGGTTTGACAAGAACCTTAATCAACAACATGGTTGTTGGTGTAACAAATGGTTACGAAAAAGTTCTTGAAGTAAACGGTGTAGGTTATAGAGCTCAGAAGCAGGGCAAGAAGCTTGTCTTAGCTTTAGGTTACTCACATCCTGTTGAAATGGAAGATCCAGAAGGTTTGGAATCTGTTGTTGATGGACAGAACAAAATCATCATCAAGGGTATCGATAAAGAAAAAGTTGGCCAATATGCTGCTGAAATCAGAGATAAGAGAAGACCTGAACCATACAAGGGTAAGGGTATTAAGTATGCTGATGAAACAATCAGACGTAAAGTTGGTAAGACTGGTAAGAAATAATTAAGGAGTGTGTGAGAATGGTTAGTAAAAAATCAAGAACAGAAGTTCGCGTTAAAAAACATATGAGAATTCGTAATCGTTTCAGCGGTACTGCTGAAAGACCACGTTTAGCTGTTTTTAGAAGTAACAATCACATGTATGCTCAGATTATTGACGACACAGTTGGAAATACTTTAGTTGCAGCTTCTACATTAGATAAAGATGTAAAGGCTCAGTTAGAAAAGACTAATGACGTTGATGCAGCAGCATGCGTAGGAACAATGATTGCGAAAAAGGCACAGGAAAAAGGTATCAAAGAAGTTGTCTTCGACAGAGGCGGATTTGTATACCACGGAAAAATCAAAGCATTAGCAGATGCAGCCAGAGAAGCTGGCTTAGAATTCTAGGAAAGGGAGGAAAAGACGCATGAGACATACAATCATTGATGCTAGTCAGTTAGAATTACAGGAAAAAGTAGTATCAATCAAACGTGTTACTAAGGTTGTAAAGGGTGGTCGTAACTTCCGTTTCACAGCATTAGTAGTAGTTGGTGACGGTAATGGTCACGTTGGTGCAGGACTTGGAAAGGCAACTGAAATCCCAGAAGCAATTCGTAAGGGAAAAGAAGATGCAATGAAAAAATTAGTAACTGTAGCTATGGATGATAACAGAAGTGTTACTCACGATTTCTTAGGAAAATTCGGAAGCGCATCTGTATTATTAAAGAAAGCTCCAGAAGGTACCGGAGTTATTGCTGGTGGTCCAGCTCGTTCTGTACTTGAACTTGCAGGTATCAAGAACATCCGTACAAAATCATTAGGATCTAATAACAAGCAGAACGTTGTACTTGCTACAATCGAAGGTTTAC
Organism: Lachnospiraceae bacterium; assembly: GCA_045119215.1. GTDB lineage: Bacteria > Bacillota > Clostridia > Lachnospirales > Lachnospiraceae > RUG11237. The sequence continues at coordinate 14,299 of JBGVDD010000016.1, forward strand.
GTCAGTTAAAGCAGCCTGAAGAAGTAGCTGCACTTCGTGGTAAGTCTGTGGAAGAGATTCTTGGTTAATTGCCAGGAAGCTAAAGGAGGAAAATCGAAATGGCAGATAAGTTAAAGATCACATTAGTGAAATCTACAATCGGTGCAATTCCAAAGCATAAGGCTACCGTGGCAGCTTTAGGCTTAAAGAAGCTTAACAAGACAGTTGAAATGCCTGACAATGCAGCCGTTAGAGGTATGATTCAGCAGGTTAGACATTTAGTTAAAGTAGAAGAAATCTAATTTTAAGATAAGGAGGTGTCGGAATGGACTTATCAAACTTAAGACCTGCAGATGGTTCAAAGCAGGGAGATAGATTCAGAAGAGGACGTGGACATGGTTCAGGAAATGGTAAGACAGCTGGTAAGGGACATAAAGGACAGAAGGCTCGTTCAGGAGCTCCAAGACCTGGTTTCGAAGGTGGTCAGATGCCATTATACAGAAGAATTCCAAAGAGAGGATTTACAAATTACAACCACAAGGAAATCGTTGGTATTAATTTAAGTGCTCTTGAAAGATTCGAAAACGGAACAGAAGTTACTGTTGAGACATTAATCGAAACAGGAATCGTTTCTAATCCAAAAGATGGTGTTAAAATCTTAGGAAATGGAGAATTTACTAAGAAACTTACAGTTAAGGCAAACGCTTTCAGCGAAAGTGCAAAGGCTAAAATTGAAGAACTTGGTGGAAAAGCAGAGGTGATCTAATGTTTAACACACTAAAAAATGCATTTAAAATTAAGGACATTAGAACTAAGATTTTTTATACATTTTTGATGTTGATAGTTGTCAGAATTGGATCACAGCTTCCAATTCCCGGTGTAAACAGAGAGTACTTTGCCCAGTGGTTTTCACAGCAGTCTGGTGACGCATTCAGCTTTTTTAATGCTGTCACCGGAGGTTCTTTCGAGCAGTTGTCAGTGTTTGCATTGAGCATTACGCCATATATTACTTCATCTATTATTATGCAGCTTTTAACTATTGTTATTCCAAAGTTAGAAGAGTGGCAGAAGGATGGAGAGGATGGAAGAAAGAAAATTCTTTCCATTACTCGTTATGTAACCATTGGATTGTCTTTGGTACAGTCCATTGCAATGTCAGTTGGATTTGGTAATAAGGGTCTATTACAGGAATTTAATGTTCTCAGTGTAGTGACTGTTGTAGTTACTTTGACTGCAGGTTCTGCTATGCTTATGTGGATTGGTGAACAAATTACGGAGAAGGGTGTTGGTAATGGTATCTCTATTGTACTTTTGATTAACATCGTTTCCAGAATTCCAGCAGATTTAGGTTCCTTATACGAATCCTTTATCAAGGGAAAAACACCTGCTTATGCAATTCTTGCAGCAGTAATCATTATTGCAATTATCTTGGTGACAGTTGTATTGACAGTTATCTTACAGGACGGAGAGAGAAGAATCTCTGTTCAGTATGCCAAGAAAATGCAGGGAAGAAAAATGGTTGGCGGACAGTCAACACATATTCCATTAAAGGTAAATACAGCCGGTGTAATTCCTATTATCTTTGCTTCATCTTTATTACAGTTTCCAGTAGTGATTGCAGCTTTGGCAGGTAAGTCTGGTTCAAACTGGGTGAAGTATTTGTCATCATCAAACTGGTGTGACCCTTCAAATCTGAAGTATTCCATTGGTTTGGTAGTATATATTATTTTGTGTGTATTCTTTGCGTATTTCTATACTTCTATTACGTTTAATCCATTAGAAGTTGCGAATAACTTAAAGAAGGCTGGTGGATTTATTCCAGGTATTCGCCCTGGTACACCAACATCAGATTACTTAACAAAAATTCTGAATAACATTATTTTAATCGGAGTTATCGGATTGATTATTGTTGCAGTCATTCCAATCTTCTTCAACGGTGTGTTTGGAGCAAATGTTACCTTTGGTGGAACATCTCTTATCATTATCGTGGGAGTTGTATTAGAGACAATGAAACAGATTGAATCACAGATGCTTGTCAGATATTATAAAGGTTTTTTGAGTGATTAATATTGGTAATGCATGCATTACATAAGATATTGCTGGGAATCCATAGGGTTCCCGGCATTCTTAGCAAATACCCATAAATCATGGTATTTTAAGAAAGGAGAAGAAGAATGAAGTTAATTATGTTAGGAGCACCGGGTGCAGGTAAAGGTACTCAGGCAAAGAGGATTGCTGAAAAATATAATATTCCACATATTTCCACAGGTGATATCTTCCGTGCTAACATCAAAGAAGGTACAAAGCTTGGAGAGGAAGCAAAGAAATACATGGACCAGGGACTCTTAGTGCCAGATGAGTTGGTGGTAGATTTGGTTATGGACAGATTTGCAAAACCAGACTGTGAAAACGGATATGTATTAGATGGATTTCCAAGAACCATTCCACAGGCAGAAGCTTTGGATGCGGCTTTAGAAAAGGCAGGAGCAAAGATTGACTATGCGATTAATGTGGAAGTTCCAGATGAAAATATCTTAAACCGTATGGGTGGACGTAGAGCCTGTGTTGGTTGTGGAGCAACCTATCACATTGAATTTAACCCTACAAAAACAGAAGGTGTGTGTGATAAGTGTGGCAAGGAATTGATCTTAAGAGATGATGACAAGCCGGAAACTGTAAAGAAACGTCTTGATGTATATCACGAACAGACACAGCCATTAATTGACTATTATACCAACAAGGGTGCTTTAGTAGAAGTTGATGGTACTGTTGCTATGGATGACGTGTTCCAGGCAATTGTAGAGATTTTGGGAGCATAAAATTATGGCAGTGTCAATTAAATCTGCACGAGAAATACAATTGATGCGTGAAGCTGGAAAAATCTTATGCGAGGTTCACAATCAATTGGAAGACTTTGTAAAACCTGGAATATCTACATTGGAAATAGACCAGTATGGAGAAAAATTGATTCGTAAGTACAACTGTATTCCTTCTTTTTTAAATTATGAAGGGTATCCTGCGTCTATCTGCGTTTCCGTGAATGATGAAGTGGTACACGGAATCCCAACAAAGGAAAGAATTCTAAAGGATGGAGATATTGTGAGCCTGGATGCCGGTGTGATTTATGAGGGATACCATTCCGATGCGGCGAGAACTCATTTGATTGGGAACTGCAGCATAGAAGCACAGAGATTAGTGGAAGTTACAAAACAGTGTTTTTTTGAAGGTATCAAATATGCAAAAGAAGGCAATCGTCTGTTTGATATTTCCAATGCCATTGCGGATTATGCAGAAAGTTATGGTTTTGGAATTGTGCAGGATTTGGTAGGACATGGAGTGGGAAGAAAGCTTCATGAGGATCCCCAGATTCCAAATTACAGACAGAGTAGGCGGGGAATGCGTTTAAAGGCAGGCATGACCTTGGCTATAGAACCCATGATCAATGCTGGGGGCTATGAAGTGGTCTGGTTAGATGATGACTGGACGGTGGTGACTCAGGACGGATCTCTGTCAGCACACTATGAAAATACAGTTTTAATCACTGAGGGTGAACCAGAGATTTTATCTTTGGCAAAGTAAGTTTGAGGTGAAATCATGAGAGAATTTGAAGTGGGAATGATGGCAAAATCCCTGTCTGGCCATGATAAAGATAGTCTTTATGTCATAATGGATACGAAAGATGATTTTGTCTTCTTGGTAGATGGAAAGATAAGGACATTGGATAAACCCAAAAAGAAAAGAAAAAAACATATTCAGATTATTTATGAAAAACCCCAGATGATTGTGGAAAAGCTGGAAAAAAACGAAACAATTCAAAATGAGGATATTAAAAGAAGTATTAAACTTTATAAACTAGGAGGTAGTGCAAATGTCTAAGGCAGATGTAATCGAAGTAGAAGGAACAGTATTGGAAAAATTACCAAACGCAATGTTTCAGGTAGAATTAGAAAATGGTCATCAGGTGCTTGCCCACATCAGTGGAAAGCTTCGTATGAACTTTATTCGTATTTTACCAGGAGATAAGGTGACTATTGAACTTTCACCTTACGATTTATCTAAGGGAAGAATTATCTGGAGAGATAAATAAAAAGATAATATGTAACTAAAAAGAGACAGAATCAGTAAAAGCTGATGATGTCTCTTTTTATTATTTATCGAAAAAAGCAAGGAAGAAAAGCAGCCTCTGACAAGGCACAGAAGAGATTGAACTGCATATATTAAAATAGAATAAATAAGGAGAATGTATATACGGAGCAGTATGTGGAACAATCCGTGGAATTACATCTGTTTTTTTTAAGAATCATGAAAGAACATGCTCTATTTATGGAGGCGGCTTTTCAAGGAAAGGATAGTTCTTTTATCAAAACAGCAGACAACTATAAAGCAGATTTTGAAAACCTGATTTTAGAGGTGATAAAAATAGGAGACAGGGCTGTGGGCAGGGAGATTCTTGAATCGGAAGAAATTGTTACGCCCTATACCCTAAAAGCGGAGGAGAAAACCCAGAATTTGACCGGAATTGCCATTAATAAAAATATTACCCTGTCAGAAGGAAAGTTAAGTGGGGGAAGTGTATGCCAGGAAAAAGTATTCAGAGGAAGAATCCAAAAACTGAACAGACGGGTGATAGAATTGTTGAATGGGTTCATTGGGTTTAAAGAGAAGGTCCTAGAGGATGTGGAAAATTGTGAGATTTCATCCATTATATTGCCGTTGCTTGCAGACCATGTGTTAAGAGAAGCCAACCATTACCTTAGATTGTTGGAAGAATAGTGGAGATGTCGTCAATATGATGGAATTATGCCAATATCCGAAAAAGGTAAAGGTCAGGGAATATGAAATTGAGGCAATTCAGATTCCTATTGTGTACAATAAATATGGAGACCATGACCCGGATGGATTATTGTATGTACTAAAAAAAGATGCAGAGAGAATCAAAAGAAAGGCTGAGGAAAATTTTAAAAAGGAAATTCCACAGCCCTACGAAGAAGTGCAGCCATTAGTTATCAGAGCAAATTTAGGAGATGTGATAAAAATACATTTTAGTCATTCTCTAAAGCGAAATCTTTCCATGCATGTACAAGGGCTTGATTACGATGTAAAGACTTCGGATGGTTCTTTTGTGGGAAGAAATCCTGATAGTACCACAGGAAAGCAGATTACTTACTGTTGGTATGCCCAGAAAGAGGGGGTGTATCTGTTTAGCGATATGGGAGATACCAGAAGTAGCGAGGAAGGGACAAATGTACATGGATTGTTCGGCGCTGTGATTATAGAGCCACCGGAATCGGTGTGGTTAGATCCGGAGACGGGAGAAGAAATAGAAAGTGGATTGTTTGCAGATATTTACCACCCAGTGAATCCTGCTTTCCGGGAATATACCGTGTTTTTTCATGATGAACTGGAAATAAAAGACAAGAATGGAGGGCAGCCGGTGAATCCTCATACTGGTTTGCCGGATTCTACTACAGCTATCAGTTACCGTGCAGAGCCTATGAGAAATCGTATGCCACTGACACATGAGCATGAGGATTCCGGGGAGGATATTTCCATGAGCTCATGGGTATATAGAGATCCGGCACCACCTATTTTAAGAGCCTATGTAGGAGATCCTAGAAAATAAGATTGGTTCATGGAGGGGTAAAAGAAACCCATGTATTTCATCTGCACAATCATCAGTGGCATTTAGAGCCGGATAATGTGAATTCTACAATTATTGATTCCATTTCCATCAGTCCACAGGAATGTTATACGTTAGATTGGCGCCATTATTGTAGAACCGGCAGGTGCCAGCTGGTATGGCGAAACTTGTTGTAAACGGGCAGTCCATGAGGAACAGGCAGTCATTGAAGCACCTGGAGAAGAAACTTTCAGGGAATTTGTGGTATTTATACAAAATGGAATCCGTCTGTTAGACAAGGATAGAGAATTGATAAAAACAACGGTAGGGGAAGAGGGGGAGGAACCGGATCCGGAGGATACCGGGGAGAAGGGATACAATTACCGTTCCGAGCGGTTTGCCAACCGTCTCAACAGAAACAGCGAAATTTCCAAGGTATTCAGCAGCAGAGTACATGGAGACCCGGCAACCCCTGTGTTCAAGGCATATTCCGGGGAACGTGTGATTTTTAGAACCATCATGCCTGCAGATAAGCCAAGAAATGTAAGCTTTACGGTTCACGGGCATCAGTGGAAAGAACAGTCGAAAGATTTTTATTCCAGAATGATTCCTCTTCAGGGTGCCGTTAGTATTGGAAATAAATTTGATATGGAATTAGAAGAAGGCGCCTCCTGTCCTGGGGATTATCTATATCGTTCCGGCAGTCTGAAATGGGATGTGGAATCCGGAATGTGGGGAATTTTCAGAGTGATGAAGGAAGGAATTAAGCGCAAATGCTGGAATAAGTGTAGGAAGTTAGCAACAATACTAGGGGAAAAAAGAGGGATAAGTAGAGGACACAGGAAAGGAATTCTTTGATTTACAAAAGGAGTATAGATTTCGTGGAAAATCGATGAGCCAGGGTACCCGGTACCCTGGCCCTAAATGATGCAAGAGGATATTTTTTGCTCATCGCGTATTGCTTGTCTTCAAATGGAAAGTGTGTTATCTTTAAAGCACAGTAGCTTACATATCTATATTCAAAAATAGGTGCATGGAAAGTAATAGATTGACAGGGGTAGGTGATACGATGAAGGAATTTAATACCACAGGACTTTGCATACCAAAGAAGCATTATATGGTAGATATTAGCGATAAACTGGAAAAGATTATCGCGTTGATTGAGAAAGATAAATATTTTACCATCAATCGTTCCAGACAGTATGGAAAAACCACTACGTTGAATGCATTGTGTGAAAGGTTACAGGATAGATACCAGGTTGTCTGGCTGAGTTTTGAAGGAATGGGTGATGCAGCATTTGAAAACGATGTTGCATTTATGAAAAATTTTGTCCGGAAATTTGCCAAAGAACTCAGATTTACAAAGGTGACAGAGGAAGCAAAAAAACGATGGTCAGATGTAAGTGATTATAAGGAAGAAGAATATGAAGATGCCTTTGAATATTTAGGGGAAAAAATCACCAAGATATGCCAGCAGAGTGAAAAAGAGATATTGCTTTTTGTGGATGAGGTAGATAAGAGTGTGGATAATCAGGTGTTTTTGCATTTCCTTGGGATGCTTCGAAACAAATATTTGTTTCGGGAAAGTGGCAGAGATTACACCTTTAAAAGTGTGATTCTAGCTGGAGTATATGATATAAAAAATCTCAAAGTGAAACTGCGACCAAAGGAAGAGAGAAAGTATAATTCTCCTTGGAACATTGCGGTGGATTTTGATGTAGATATGAGCTTTTCGCCCAAAGAAATTGCAACTATGTTGAAAGAATATGAATTGGATTATCACACTGGAATGGATATGAAAAAAATTTGTGAAGAAATATATGCATATACCAGTGGGTATCCGTATTTAGTAAGTTGTATTTGTAAGTGGATTGATGAGCAGGGACAAAAATGCTGGACAACGGAAGGTGTGAAAAGTGCTGTAAAGTCTATACTAAAGACAAGAACTACACTGTTGGATGACTTGATTAAAAATGTAGAAAATTATTCAGAAATTAAAGAAATTGTCCTGGATATTCTGTACCAGGGAAAGGAAATTGTATTTCATCCAGCAGTTCCTGCCATAGAATTGGGAGCGGTGCTTGGTATTTGGAAGGAAAAAAATGGATGTATTGCAATATCCAATTTGATTTTTGAGAGATATTTGTATGATTATAGTGTTGGAGTAAAAGAGTTGGAGAATAAGCTTTTATCACCACCTCGAAACCAGTTCATCCATGATAATCACCTGAATATGGAACTGGTACTTATCAAGTTTCAAGAACTTATGCAGTCAGAACACAGGGATTCAGATGAAAAATTTTTGGAGCGACAAGGTCGCCTGCTCTTCCTATGTTTTCTAAAACCAATCATTAACGGAACAGGATTTTATTATGTAGAACCGGAAACCAGAGACAGTGAGCGTATGGATATTGTGGTAGCTTATGGAGCAGAGGAATTTATTATTGAACTAAAAATATGGCGTGGAATGGAATATCGGAAAAAAGGAATCCAGCAGTTAGAAGCATATATGGATAGTAGAATTGCCAAGAAGGGATATCTGGTCAGTTTTTCGTTTTTGAAAAACAAACCATATACATCGGGATGGAGTGAGAGTGAGGACACAGGAAAGGAAATCTTTGAGGTGACAATTTAGCAGGTTGGTCGAATTCTTAAAAAGCAAGCAAAAAACTTTATTTTTTGCTTGCTTTTTGTATTTTACAGTGCTATACTATTTAGCGTACGTTTAAAGATGCCTGTATTTTGTCTGATTAACCCACAGACAGCAGGGCGTAGCACAAGAAAGGAGGATTTAACGTGAAGGTTAGATCATCAGTAAAACCAATTTGTGAAAAGTGCAAAATCATTAAGAGAAAAGGAAGCATCAGAGTAATCTGTGAAAATCCTAAGCACAAACAGAGACAGGGATAATTCTTTGTCACAATAGCGGTTGAAGTAGGAAACGCCAGGAGGCGTTGAACTACTGACAAACGGATACTGCTTTTTGATACCGAGGAAGCTTTATCGGACAGACTGCAAAGAAGCAAAGCTTTTATGCAGTTGGGCATATGAGTTCCGCTATCTGCAGGGACGGCGCTACGGTTTCCGTTGCCTATGGAGAAATAAGTAGCCATACGCAACAGATGGAAATTTTTGGAAGGTCATGCAGGGTTCTGGAAACAGACGATCTTCGCACAGTTAGTGTCAGCTGCCAATGCCCCAATCAATTAGTAACTGAAAAAAAGGTAAGTATGAGGGAATACTTACAACAAATGGAAAATGGAGGAATATTTACATGGCTCGTATCGCTGGTGTAGACTTACCAAGAGAAAAACGTGTAGAAATCGGTTTAACATACATCTACGGAATCGGTAGAGTAAGTGCAAACCGTATCTTAGCTGAGGCTAAGGTAAATCCTGACACTCGTGTCAGAGACTTGACAGATGATGAAGTAAAGGCAATCAGTGCTGTAATCGATGAAACTCAGACAGTAGAAGGTGATTTACGTCGTGAAATCGCTATGAACATCAAGAGATTACAGGAAATTGGATGTTACAGAGGAATCCGTCATAGAAAAGGACTTCCAGTTCGTGGTCAGAAGACAAAGACAAATGCTAGAACACGTAAGGGTCCAAAGAGAACAGTAGCAAATAAGAAGAAATAATTTAAGTAGACAAAAATAGAATTTTGAGAAAGTAGGTTAGTTTTATTATGGCTAAAAAAGTTGCAAAAAAAGTAACAAAAAAGCGTGTAAAGAAAAACGTTGAACGCGGACAGGCACATATTCAGGCATCTTTTAACAACACAATCGTAACATTGACAGATGCAGAAGGAAACGCTTTATCATGGGCTAGTGCTGGTGGTCTAGGATTTAGAGGTTCAAAGAAATCTACTCCATATGCAGCACAGATGGCAGCAGAAACTGCAACAAAGGCGGCATTGGTACACGGTTTAAAGACAGTAGAAGTATTAGTTAAGGGTCCAGGTTCAGGACGTGAAGCAGCAATTCGTGCACTTCAGGCATGTGGTCTTGAAGTAACAAGTATTACTGATGTAACACCAGTACCACACAATGGATGTCGTCCACCAAAACGTAGAAGAGTCTAATTAGGAGGTAAATAAAGTGGCAGTTAATAGAGTACCAGTTCTTAAAAGATGTAGATCACTTGGTTTAGATCCTGTTTATTTAGGAGTAGACAAGAAATCAAATAGAGAATTAAAGAGAGCAAACAAGAAGATGAGTGAATATGGTCTTCAGTTAAGAGAAAAGCAGAAGGCTAAATTCATTTATGGTGTATTAGAAAAACCTTTCAGAAACTACTATGCTAAGGCAGATAGAATGAAAGGTATGACTGGTGAAAACTTAATGATTCTTCTTGAAAGAAGATTAGATAACGTTATCTTCCGTTTAGGATTTGCCAGAACAAGAAAAGAAGCAAGACAGATTGTTGATCATAAGCATGTATTAGTAAACGGAAAGTTAGTAAACATTCCTTCTTATTTAATCAAGGCTGGTGATGTTATTGAAATCAAAGAGAAGGCTAAGGGTTCTCAGAGATACAAGGATATTCTTGAAGTAACAGGCGCTAGATTAGTTCCAGCTTGGTTAGAAGCTGATCAGGAAGCATTAAAGGGAACAGTTAAGGAACTTCCAACAAGAGAAGAAATCGATGTTCCAGTAGATGAAATGCTTATCGTCGAATTATATTCTAAATAAAATTAACTTTGTAATGCACTTTTACCGGAGGCAGCTGTCTTCGGTATTAGGCGCTAAAGGAAGATTTACCCTCAAGATACAATAGACAACTTTAAATAGATATTTTTAGATATTCTATTGTCAAAATAAACCCAAAAGGAGGGGCTTTATAGTGTTCGATTTTGAAAAACCTAAGATTGAGATTGCTGAAATCTCAGATGACAAGAAATATGGAAGATTTGTTGTAGAACCACTTGAAAGAGGTTATGGTACAACACTTGGTAACTCATTGAGAAGAATTATGCTTTCTTCTTTACCGGGTGCTGCAGTAAGTCAGGTGAAGATTGAAGGTGTTTTACATGAATTCAGTTCCATTCCTGGAGTAAAGGAAGATGTTACCGAAATTATCATGAACATCAAATGCTTGGCAATCAAGAATTCCAGCGATTCTAACGAAGCAAAGACAGCATATATCGAATTTGAAGGCGAAGGCGTTGTGACTGCCGGAGATATTCACGTAGATTCAGATATTGAAATCTTAAATCCTGATTTAGTAATTGCAACACTTAACGGTGGGGCAGATTCTAAACTTTATATGGAACTTACCATTACAAAGGGAAGAGGATATGTAAGCTCAGATAAGAACAAGAGTGACGATTTACCAATCGGAGTGATCGCTGTTGACTCTATCTACACACCAGTAGAGCGTGTAAACTTAACAGTGCAGAACACTCGTGTTGGACAGATTACAGACTATGACAAGCTTACCTTAGACGTTTATACCAATGGAACTTTAGCTCCAGACGAAGCTGTCAGTCTTGCAGCAAAGGTATTAAGCGAACATTTGAACTTATTTGTTGATTTATCAGAAAAAGGTCAGATGGCAGACATCATTGTTGAAAAAGCAGATGATGAAAAAGACAAGATTTTGGATATGAACATTGACGAATTAGAATTGTCTGTTCGTTCCTATAACTGCTTAAAACGTGCTGGAATCAATACTGTACAGGAATTGATTAACAGAACTCCTGATGATATGATGAAGGTTCGTAACCTTGGACGTAAGTCATTAGAGGAAGTTTTGGCAAAATTGAAAGAACTTGGTTTACAGTTAAACCCAAGTGAAGATTAAGAGTAACAACGGGTCCGATTTAGGATAGATACAATTTATGGAGAATAAAGCGTTCTTGCAGTAAGACCGAAGTGCATGCATTTGCGTTCCACAAATGGAGGATTATAAAAAATGGCAAAGTATAGAAAACTTGGAAGAACATCTAGTCAGAGAAAGGCTTTATTAAGAAGCCAGGTAACAGATTTATTATATTACGGAAAAATCAAAACAACAGAAGCTAAGGCAAAAGAAATCAGAAAGATTGCTGAAGGACTTATCGCATCTGCTGTAAAAGAAAAAGATAACTTTGAAGAAGTTACCGTAAAGGTAAAGGTTGCTCAGAAAGACAAAGATGGCAAGAGAGTGAAAGAAGTTGTAGATGGTAAGAAAGTTACTGTTTATGATGAAGTAGAAAAGACAATTAAGAAGGATAAGCCTTCTAGATTACATGCTCGTCGTCAGATGTTAAAGGTTCTTTACCCTGTAACAGAAGTTCCAGCAGAAAACGCAGGAAAGAAAAAAGCTACAAAGAAAGTAGATATGACAGCGAAGTTATTCGATGAAATCGCACCTAAGTATGTTGACCGTAAGGGTGGATACACACGTATCGTTAAAATTGGTCAGCGTAAAGGTGACGCAGCAATGGAAGTTATCATTGAATTAGTATAATTATATATGATGTTTTTGCCCTCCGGAGAAATCCAGAGGGCTTTTTTGATACATTTTTTTGATATAAATACATAAAAAAAATTGACATAAAAGTAAGAAAGTAGTAAAATTGTACAAGAGAAGAATGGGGGTATAAACAATGGGGAATGGTAGTAAAAAGAGTAGTATAGTAATTTTGATGCCGGCAATTATGCTGTTTGTGGTGTTGCCGTTTACAATATTGTATCATATGCAGGAAATGGAGGTTGCAGAGTATCCTTATTTTCCTGACTATGAGGCATGGGGAGATTTATTCCTGTATGGTAAATCTGTGGTTACACTTGTTGCGGCAGTGTTGGCGTCTGTTTTGATTTTTGATTATAAATTTATTCAAGGAAAGAAGATTAAAATTTCTAAAATGTGGATTGCAATGCTGATATTTGAATTGGCATGTATATTTTCTTATGTTTTTTCCATAAATACACCCATAAGTTCCACTGGCTTTTTTGATCAATATGAAAATATATGGGTGTGTCTTGCGTATGGAATTCTATGTTTTTATGGTTATTTTTTATACGATAAGGTACCATTTCAAAATATATTAAGGATATTGGTGGTACCGGCATTTGTGTTGTCTGTGCTTGGTCTAAGCCAGTTTTTCTCCCATGATATCATCCAAATGAGCGGACTAATCGAAAGCTTACTTCCAGATAGTTTTCAAGGACAGGTTGCTTATGATTTTGCAGGGGAACAAATAAAAAAAGTTTACCTGACTTTCTATAATCCAAATTATGCAGCGGTGTATCTGGACTTTGTATTGCCTTTTTTGATGTTAGGTTTTTTTACTGACCCCCAAAAGTCCTGGAAAGGATTATATGGGATAACGTGCATTGGATTTTTAATATGTCTCATTGGAACAGGCAGTAAAGCTGGTATTATGGTATGCGCGATTGAAGTATTGGTAATGAGCGCAGGTATTTTGGTTTATCAGATGAAATACAAAAAAAATAATTTTCTGATTGTGATAGCCACATTGGCGGTTATAGTTATACTGTGTTTTTTGGGGTATAAATTTGCTGATTTAGATGAAGAGAAGATTAGCAGTAATCTGGATGAAGAATTGCAGCAGGTAACAGTGTATGAAGATAAAATTGGTGTTCGTTTTCATGATACAGAACTGTTTTTATGGGAAAAAGATATTCCAAAAGAAAACCGAGTAGGTGTTTATGTCAGTGATGATAAGGGAAAATTGTATTCGTATACATACAATGCAGAAAAAAATGCATTGATTTTGGATGAAAAAAAGTTTTCGGATTTTTGCTTTGGCTGTTTCGAACAAAACGGTATATCGTATCTGTTTTTTCGCCACAATGATATAAATTGGACGTTTACAAAAGATACTCCAAAAGGAGTTTATAGTTTCATCAGTACTTATGGGAAACTTGAGAATATTGAGAGTGCAGAAAAAGCATATTCAACAAAATTTGATGGTTTATTTACATATCGTGGATATATTTGGAATAGAACAGTTCCACTTTTAAAAAAATATTTCCTTATGGGAAGCGGTCCAAATACTTTTGGACTTGGTTTTCCTCAAAATGATTATGTGGACAGATCAAAAGCAGGAAGTGGATTTTATTATGAGATATTAACCAAACCTCATAATATGTATTTACAGACGGCAGTGCAGACAGGAGTTGTTTCCTGTATGGCACTTTTGGTCTTTGGGGGCTTGTGTATGAAAACGTTGTTTCAGCGGCTGTATAAAGCATGCAAAAAGAACAATGATTTCAATATAAAAATTTTGATGACATTTATAATTGCCATCATGGCTTACTGCATACTAGGAATTACAAATGATTCTAGTGTTGCAGTAGCACCGACTTTCTGGCTATTGTCAGGCTTAGGAATTGGAATGACGATGTCGGAAAACAAATAACAAAATAAAATATGTAGTAAGGAGGAGGATTCTATGAGTCAAAGGAAGAACTTGTGGAAAAAAAGAATTGCATTTGTTTTAAGTGCAGCCATGTTGACCAGTCAGGTTTGCGGCAGTGCCCAAGTGGTAACGGCTAGTGACAAGGTACAAAAAACAGTACAGCAGGAAAGTGTGACAGAAAATGAAGCTGGGGAGAAAATTCCGGAAAATGTGATTTCATTAAATGATGAAATCACAGAAGTGCAGGAAGAGGAGGTAAATGCAAGTCCAGAGGAGAATACGGGGGAGGATATTCCGATATTGCATTCGGGATACCAGGAAAATGAGGTGGAAGAGCAATGTGTTGATAATAGTATTAACGCAGAAGCGGAAGTGGGTTCAGTGAGTGTGGCGCCAGTAGGGATAAGTACACCCACAGCCGCACCGGAAGCAGCAAGCACGGCATGGCCAACGCCAATGGTTACAATAGAAGTAACCAGTATTGTTGTGCCATCGGCGATTCCAGCAGTATCATACACCGCAACACCGACACCAACGCCGATGGCAGATTATACGGCAACACCGACCCCGACACTAACTCCGACGCCAAAGGTATTGGTTACAAAGGTATTGGTTACAAAGGTACCGACGCCGACAAATGCGCCAAGAATTACACCAACGGGAGTACCAACAAATCCGGAGGAAAGCCAGGAACCAGAGGAAGGTCAGGAACCAGAAGAGAGTGAAACACAGCCAGTAACGGAAACAGAGCTGGGGTATCTGAGTGCAGGAAACTGGAAATTTAACTATTATACTTATACACCGGAAGAGACGGGTAAATACAATTTTGTGGTAAGTACCAATGGGTACACCTGTTTTTATGTGGGAGTCGGATACACCTTAGAAGGCTGTACTAATGTCAATGAAGCATTGCATTGCACTGAGATAGGCAGTAATGTAACAAAGAGCACCCAGGTCGAACTACAGGCAGGGGAGACCTACTATATTGCAGTTAAGAATGATCTGGGAGACGATCAAGGAGTATATTTTGAAAAGGAAAAGAGCTTAGAAAATACAGAAGATGGCTATGCATTTGATTTTGGAGACAATCATATGCTTACGGTAAGTGACGTCTCTCTACCACAGGGATATATTGAGTTTTATTCAGAGGGACTTAGTTCTTACGATAATTCATATGAACTGTGGGTAGATGATGAAAATGGTGTTCATGATCTCTATTATTTTGATTCGTCAGGTAGAATCATTATAGAGAACCGCCAGGCTAAGAAAGCAAACATTTCTCTTGTGAGTTATAATGGCAGTGTTGACAATGGTATTTTGAAAATGAATACTTCAGGAATATTGGATTACAATATGGATGCAAAAGAGCCTATAGCTATCGATGGTATCGAATATACAAGTCAGTACGGTGAAGATTACATAAAATTTATTGTCAAAACAACTGCAAACATGTCTGGAAAATATCATGTTCGGTTTGATGGACCAGAAACAGGCTGGTGGAGTGGAAGCAGCCAAATAATCAATGAAAAAACTGGTGAGTCTGTAACTTCATTAGATAATGTGTGCGATTTAGAGGCGGGCGAAACCTATTTGTGTTATGGATATGTGTGTATGGAGGGAAAGGCCCAGTTTTATATGAGTTTAGAGCCGGTAACAGAATATTCTTTAAATGGAGAGAATAGTCAGACAGAGCAGTTGACAGGGTTTAGCTTAATAAAAATTACCACAGAACCAAATCAGATTTATAAGCTTACATATCAGAAAGAGAGTACAGATGGTCTATGCAAAGACAGATGGGGAAATTATCTAATGTTTGATAGCTATAGTGGTAATTTTGAATACTGTGAATATTACTATATGGCAGGAAATGAATTAACTCTTACGCTGGATAACCAAAAAGAATACTCTTTGAAAGTTGAAAAATATCAGGCCCCTGTTTTGAGTAAAGGTGAAGTGATTGAGTGCCAAGGGGGAGTAGATAAATATCATCCAATGCTTGTGAAGGTTGCATCTGATTTGGAAAGAAGCACTCTTTGGGTGGACAGTAATGTAATCGGTTATAGTGATGAAGATTACATAAATTATGCCTCAACCAGAATGGAACGTTATCGAGTAGTAAAATATTTGGATGAAGACAAAAATCCATATTTTGAAATGTGGTGTGAAGACAGTCAATATACCTCTACTGAGGCCACCATGTCATATACACCACAATCAGACAGTGAATATTATTTGATGGTTGCTTCTGATGTCAGTGCCAAGCAGGGAGATATCATTTTAGGGAAAGAAAAAGATGATATTAAAGTAATGAATCTGGACAATGACCAGAAAGGAAGTATCACAGCGTCCATGATGAAATGTGCTACTATAAAGGTGGATATCAAGGAACCTGGTTTCTATTATGTGACAGCCAATGGACAGTCTAGTGTTTATACTTTGGAAGGAGATTCAAAGTTTCAGTTGTATCCGAATCAGAAGAAGTTAGTTTATCTGGATATGCAGGGGGAAAATGTACTGCGTATCAGCAGAGAACTAAACAATGGAGCATCTGAGGATGAGGTGACGTTTACCTTAGAAAAAACATCTGATGTAAATGGAATTGAAGTGTCCACATCACAGGATTTAAAGCCTAATGGTTTCTGTTTCGAAAATTCTAATGAGGAAGTGTGGTATGAATTTAAACCGTCAGAAGATGGCAGTTATTTCTTTGAATTATATTATCAGGATGGTAGAAAGGTAGTTTCCAACTACGCTATAAATGTATATGAAAAACAGACAGAAAGTCTAGAGTATTGTTATTATATTAAAAATGGAAGTAAAATTAATGTTCCTAATGTAAAAAAAGGCTGTACATATTATGTTAAACTTACTGGTTGGAAATCAGGAATGGAAGGAATGTTTTATGTAACACATAATACTTCTTTTAACATGGCAAAAGGACAGACAGAGGTAGAGATTAATCTTAATCGAAGCTCCCAAGGAGAAATACAGGTTTCGAAATCAGGATTGTATCGTGTTACAGTTACAGGAAATAAAAAGTATTACATGAAGTCAAATGTTTTGACAGCTACATGGAAGGATAGTATGGTGTATCTGTCAAAAGGAACA
Organism: Lachnospiraceae bacterium; assembly: GCA_045119215.1. Taxonomy (GTDB): domain Bacteria; phylum Bacillota; class Clostridia; order Lachnospirales; family Lachnospiraceae; genus RUG11237. The sequence continues at coordinate 31,379 of JBGVDD010000016.1, forward strand.
AAGACAATTTACATTTATAGTACAGATGTCAAGGAAGGAAAGCCGGATGTATCAAATGACACTGTGAAACTAAAAATTGAAAGATTTAATGATTTTGCCGCGTTTGGTGAAATTAATGTGGATAAAGAACAATGGGTAAAATATGTGCCGGAAAAAACTGGATATTATACATATGCAACTTTAGCTCAATATGCTCAGGAGTGTGGAGATTATTCCACTACTGTAAAAGTATATAACGTTCGGAATAAGAAACTTTATAGCACACGTAGTAGCTATATTACAGATGGAATCAGAAGTGTCTATATGTATGAGGGAAAGGCTTATTATTTTAGAATTAATACTCGTCTTTCCAGAAAAGTTGGTCTGGCCATTTACAAAGAAGGGGGTGTCGTATATGAAAGTATGCAGGAACAGTTAGAGACGACATTAACCTTTAACAAATTAGCCAGACTTGGAATTGAAAACATCACTAAAGACAAGTATTACTGGGTTACAGTAACCGGAAATACCAGTCCGATTTATGTGGATGGAACAAGTTTAAACAGTGGGGAATCTTTAAGTATAAAATTATGGGCATATGAAGATAGGATTATTAATTTTGTCAATAATGAAGATTTGGCAACAGAACAGAACATTACAGTTAAAATCTGGCCGGTGCAAACCAATGAGCTTACCATAAAATTAAGCGAGGAAATAGAGCGAAATCAGGCAAGTATTGATTACGTAAAACTGGAAGGAACGCCGGAAGAAAATAAGAGCTATTGCTGGACAATAAAAAAAGATGACTGGTCTGTGGAAATGCAGGAAATGTATATGAACGTGATTGATAGAAGCTGGTATCAAGAAGGAGATAAAGAAGTAGAAGAAATTCTGGGATATCTGAGGACGGATGGTACCTCTGATCTAGAAGTAGTTAATATGGATAAAAAGACATATAGTGTTAAGGTAGAAAAGGCAAACAGGTATTATGCTTTTGACTATGACAGATATCGTGCATATCTTGCATCAGGTGGTACAGTGAATCTGGTAGCGGATAAAGATATGAAAGAGGATTATGATTGGAGAGTACAATCCCAGTATCGGGTGGGAGATGGCTATACGTTGGTAGTAGACAGTTCTAAGTTTAAAAATCAGAAGGATATTTGGCTTCTTTATCCTGTCGATAGTCGTATTATCAGAGAAAATCAGGATACATACGCTGATGTTGAGAAGATAGTTACCAATTATAATATGTATAATACTATATGTCAGGGGTTTGTTGATGAAAAGGGACAGTATGTATCAAAAGACACAAAATTTAACAACAGATATTACGGATTTGTAAAAATAGTCCCCAAATATGTACCGGTGAAGTCTATAGACGTTTTAGGTCAAGGGGCAATGCAACGGGGCTCTACCCAAAAATTGAAGGTAAATATTGATACAGGAGTTGACTATGAGGCTAGTAATGGAGCGGTGCTCTGGAAGAGTTCAGATACCAGTGTACTTTCTGTTGATGCCAATGGTACAGTAAAAGCGTTAAAGAATGGTAGGGCAACGATTACATGTACTTCGGTGGATAACCCACTGGCAAAGGATACTTTTGTCATAGTCGTATCAGATAGCGTAGTGTATGTGAAAAATATAAAGATTAAAGGAGTAACAAAGGTCAAGGTTGGAAAGACAACGAAATTGTCAGCTTCCCTGGAAACAGGTGTACCTGAATCTCCAAGTACAAGTGGAGTTATCTGGAGCAGCTCTGACAGAAATATAGCTACAGTCAGCAGTGATGGAACGGTCAAGGGTATCAATGACGGAATAGTTACTATTACAGCAAAGTCAAAGGATGGAAAAGCAATAGCGACAGTTAAAATTACAGTTGAACATATCCTTCCCACAAAAATCAAATTAAACGAAACCAAGATTACCCTCAAGAGAGGAAGCAGCTATAAATGGTTGAAGGTTACATATGCAAATAAAGGGGTAACAGATACAAGATTAACTTGGAAAAGTAAAAATACAAAGGTTGCCACGGTAGACAGAAATGGTGTGATTAAAGGTAAGGCAGTAGGAAGTACAACGATTACAGTTACAACGCCAAATGGAAAAAAGGCTTCTGTAAAGGTAACCGTTACCGCTAAAGATATTAAGGTAAAGAGTATTACCTGTACAAAGAAAAAGAGTTTAAAGGTAGGTAAAAAGTATAATCTTGCCTATGAAATTCAGCCCATTAATGCTACAAATGGAAAGGTAAAATTTAAAAGTTCAAATCCAAAGGTTGCCACGGTAAACAGTAAGGGTGTGGTGACAGCAAAGAAAAAGGGAAGCGCTGTGATTACCATAACATCAAAAGATGGAGGTAAAAAGCAGGCAAAATGTAAAATTACAGTGAAAAATTAAATGACATAAATTACATAGGAAAAGGCTTTAGGATTTGTATGTCCTAGAGTCTTTTTCTGTAAGTAGGAACTTTTGTATCCCCTCTCTTGTCAACCTAATAGTTATCTAGTATAATGTCAAAAGGTTAACAATCAAAGGCTTGTAATTTGAGGAATAGAACATGATTAAAATCAAAAATTTAGTGCATGAATACATACGACGGGATGAGAATGATGAGGTAACAGATATTACCAAGGCGATTGATGGTGTCAATATTGAAGTGAAGAAAGGGCAGTTTGTGGCGATTCTAGGGCATAACGGTTCGGGGAAGTCTACTCTGGCGAAGCATATCAATGCCTTGCTTTACCCGGGAGAAGGCAGTGTAGTGGTGGATGGGAAGGATACCCAGGATACAGAAAATATATGGGAAATCAGGCAAAGTGCAGGAATGGTGTTTCAGAATCCGGATAACCAAATCATAGCCAGTGTTGTAGAAGAGGATGTAGGATTTGGACCGGAAAATCTGGGAGTGGCTCCGGAGGAAATCTGGCAGAGAGTGGAGGATTCCCTAAAGTCAGTGGGAATGTGGAAATATCGCAAGGATTCCCCAAATAAATTATCCGGCGGTCAGAAACAGAGAGTGGCCATTGCAGGAATCATGGCAATGCATCCCAAATGTATTATTTTAGATGAGGCGACGGCTATGCTAGATCCCAAGGGACGATTAGAGGTCATGGAGTCGGTAAAAAATTTGAATGAAGTAGAGAAGATAACAATTCTTCATATTACCCATTATATGGAGGAGGTAATTTATGCGGACCATGTGATTGTCATGGATCATGGCAAAGTGGTGATGGAAGGGACACCCAAGGAAATATTTTCCAGAGTAGAGGATTTGTGTAGGTTACATTTGGAAGTTCCCCGGATTACCATGTTGGCTTATGAACTAAAAAAGGCGGGAGTGCCGTTGAAAAGTGGCATTTTAACAGAGGAAGAATTTATAAAAGAGCTTCAGGCAGTTAAGGAGGTGTAAGTATGAGGATGATCGTAGACCATATAAGTTATACCTACAAGGAGAATTCAAAACCCACTATACAGGATGTAAGTTTTGAGATAAAGGACAAAGAAATTCTGGCTATTATCGGGCAGACAGGCAGCGGGAAATCCACTCTGATTCAACAGATGAATGGGTTGCTGCGGCCAGATGCCGGAACCATATATTACCATGGCAAGGATGTGTTTGATAAAGATTATAATCTTCGGGATTTGAGAAGTAAGGTAGGTTTGGTGTTTCAGTATCCCGAATATCAGCTGTTTGAGAGTGATGTCTTTTCGGATGTATGTTTTGGACCTAAAAATCAGAAAATTGGAAAAAAACAGGCAGAGCTAAAAGCTTTTGAAGCGTTGAGACAGGTGGGAGTGCCAGAAGAACTTTTCTATGCATCTCCCTTTGAGTTGTCTGGGGGACAGAAACGAAGAGTTGCCATTGCAGGAGTGTTGGCAATGGAGCCGGAGATTTTAATTTTGGATGAACCGGCGGCAGGATTGGACCCTCAGGGAAGAAAAGAGCTGCTTGCTATGTTAGTAAAGTTAAAGGAAGAAAAAAATATGTCAATTGTATTGGTTTCACACAGTATGGATGACGTGGCAGATTATGCAGACCGGGTGATGGTGATGAAAGAGGGGGAGATTGCCTATTTGGACACGCCGCAGAATGTGTTTTGTCATAAAAAAGAATTAGAAGAAATGGGATTATCCATTCCTCAGATAACCCATCTGATGTATTCTATGAAAGCAGCCGGATTTCGGGTAGATGTAAACTGTCATACCGTAGAAGAGGCAAAAGAGGAAATATTAAGATTGTATGGAAGAGGATAAAGATGCTAAGAGATATTACATTAGGACAATACTATCAGACCAATTCCCTGTTACACAGATTAGATCCGAGAGTAAAAATTATGGGAACGTTAGTATACATTATCTCATTATTTTTATTTCGAAATGTATTTGTATATATGGCGGTTCTTGGCTGTCTGGTAATTTTGATTAAACTTTCCAAGGTGCCTTTTTCATTTATGGTGCGGGGATTAAAGCCTATTATGATGGTTTTGTTTCTTACAGTGCTTTGTAATTTATTGTTTACTCCGGGAACACCGGTATATTCTGTATGGATAATAAACGTTACACGAGAAGGGATGGAACTTGCCTTTTATATGTCAGTTCGTTTTATAATGTTAATGATTGGTTCAACCCTACTTACATTAACTACAACTCCCACTCAGCTTACGGATGGATTGGAAAGTGTACTCTCGCCTTTAAGGAAAATCAATGTTCCTGTACATGAAGTGGCCATGATGATGTCTATTGCCTTGCGGTTTATTCCCATCCTTATGGAAGAGGCGGACAAAATTATGAAAGCCCAGTTATCAAGAGGAGCGGATTTTGAGACGGGAAATATTATTCACAGAGTCAAAGGGATGCTGCCTCTTTTAGTGCCTCTGTTTATATCAGCGTTTAAACGGGCAGATGAATTAGCCATGGCAATGGATGCCAGATGTTATCGAGGTGGCGAGGGCAGGAGCAAAATGCGTCCGTTGATTTATAAAAATATAGATAAAAGAGCGTATATGGTGATGATTATATATCTCATTGTCATTGTAGCAATAGGAGTGTTTGCATGAAACGTATTTTTTTGAGAATAGCCTATGATGGAACTAATTACCACGGATTTCAGGTGCAGCCTAATGCTGAAACCATAGAAGGGGTAATCAACAGAGAGTTATCCCGAATTTTAAAAGAAGAGATTACAATTATCGGGGCCAGCAGGACAGACGCGGGGGTCCATGCATTAGGGAATGTGGCGGTATTTGACACTGAGGCGAAAATTCCGGCAGAAAAGGTGGCATATGCGTTAAATGTCAGTCTTCCGGATGACATTAAGATTCAGGAATCCTTCGAAGTTCCCTTAGATTTTCACCCGAGGCATCAGGAAACTGTCAAGACCTATGAATATAAGATATATAATGCGAAATTTCCATCGCCACAGCATAGGCTGTACGAACATTTTCTCTATTATCCTCTGGATATTCATAAGATGCAGGAAGCAGCCAATTATTTGATTGGGGAACACGACTTTAAAAGTTTTTGTAGTATTCATGCCCAAGTTGAGAGCACAGTGCGGACCATTTATGATATAAATGTAAGTAAACAGCAGGATGTGATTACCATTCGAATTACGGGAAATGGATTTTTATACAATATGGTGCGTATTATTGCAGGAACTTTGATGGATGCCGGGCAGAACTTCTTCCCATCGGAATATATGAAATACATCCTGGAAAAAAAGGATAGAGAGTTTGCAGGAAATACAGCACCAGCCAAGGGATTAACACTAGTGGAAATTCATTATCCCCAGATGAATTACAATAAGTGTGAATAACTTATTGCAAATAAAATAATTTTGTGGAAAACCGTAGGTTTTTAGTCAAAAAAATGGAAAATTTAGTTGACACACCAGGGAATGTGTAATATAATATTTCAATGTGCGAGGGTCAGTGACGGACACACTGCTTTCCAAATATTATTTCAAAGCCCCGAAATAATATTATCTTCGTACAAGGATTATTTGATAGTGAATGGAACTTTATAAGGAGGAAAACCAATGAAAACATTTATGGCTAGTCCATCTACAATTGAAAGAAAATGGTATGTAGTTGACGCTACAGGATATACATTAGGTCGTTTAGCATCAGAAGTTGCTAAGGTATTAAGAGGAAAGAACAAAGCTATCTTCACTCCTCATATCGATACAGGTGACTACGTAATCGTAGTTAACGCTGATAAAATCAAAGTAACAGGTAAGAAATTACAGCAGAAGATTTACTACAATCACTCTGATTATGTTGGTGGAATGAAAGAAACCACATTAAAGGAAATGTTAGCAAAGAAGCCTGAAAGAGTTATCGAACTTGCAGTAAAGGGTATGCTTCCAAAGGGACCTTTAGGAAGACAGATGTACACAAAGCTTCACGTATATGCAGGACCAGAACATGATCATGCAGCACAGAAGCCAGAAGTATTAACATTTTAATTGACAAGGAGGTAATGACAAGTGGCAAAGGGTTCAAAGTTTTACGGAACAGGTAGAAGAAAAAAATCAATCGCTAGAGTATATTTGGTACCTGGTAAGGGAGAAATTACTATCAACAAGAGAACAATCGATGAATATTTCGGTTTAGATACATTAAAAGTTATCGTTCGTCAGCCATTGGCTTTAACAGAAACAGCTGATAAGTTTGACGTAATCGTTAACGTACACGGTGGTGGATACACAGGACAGGCTGGAGCAATCCGTCACGGAATCTCAAGAGCTTTATTACAGGCAGACGGAGAATACCGTCCAGCATTAAAGAAAGCTGGTTTCTTAACAAGAGATCCAAGAATGAAAGAAAGAAAAAAATACGGTCTCAAAGCTGCACGTCGTGCACCACAGTTCTCAAAGAGATAATAAACAGCGAATTTTTAAAATCGCAGAAAATAGGGAAAAACCTCGCAAATGCTTATGTTTGCGGGGTTTTTCTTTGTTTAGGGGAGACTGCAAAACACTACAAAAAAGCATTAAAAAAAGTCTATAGGTAACACACAGGTAACACGTAGGTAACAAAAATAAAAGAAAAAAGAACCTCTTTATTTATGAGGTTCTTGAAGAATTTGATAAGAATGCTATATTCGACACATTTGTAATTTTAATAATTTAGTTGCGGTTTTGTACACCAAGATAATCCATAAGTGCGTTTTGAAATAATTTAGAACAATTCACACCGTCAGCATCGGCGGCAGCAGAGAGCCAGGCAGGGAGGGAAAGTGTTTTCTTCACAAACTGACTACGAATTGGTGCTAAGATATAACTATGGACACGAAATGTTGAACGACTTATAATCAATAAAAAAGGAGTTCAACACTATGGCAAAAAATCAAAGAAGTTACACCCAAGAATTTAAACAACAGATTGTGGATTTACACAATCAGGCTGGCAAAGGTATATCTGAATTATCTCGCGAATATGGCATTCCCAAAGGCACAATTTCTAGCTGGATTAAGAACCTGTCACCGGTGCAGGTATCTGAAACAGAGACCATCTCGATCAAGGAGTATAAGGCTCTGCAAAAAAGGATGAAAGAGCTTGAAATCGAAAATGAAATATTAAAAAAAGCTACTGCCATATTCGCCAAAAATCAATAGCTGAATACGTGTCCTTTATTCAGACTTATCGTAGTAAATATACTGTAAAACAACTGTGTAAGGCTCTTAAATTCCCAAGAAGCACATATTATGCTGTAATTCATCGCAAGCCTTCAAAAAGAGAGCAGGAATATAATAAATTCAGTAATCAGGTGTTATCTGTTTACACAGAATTTAAGAAGCGTTACGGCGCCATAAAAATTCAAAGAGAGTTATCTGACAGAGGCATTCCGTGCTCTGTGAACAGAGTCCAAAGGCATATGCGACGCCTTGGCATCAAGAGCATTGTAATCAAAAAGTACCAGTATACAAAGAATCAGGGTAAGGTACCCGATGATAAGGAGAATATCCTGAACCGTGATTTTGAGGCTGATACTGTATTTAAAAAGCTTGTCACTGATATAACATATATTCATGTAGTGAATGAGGGATGGACATATTTAGCGTCAGTGATGGATTTGTATGACCGTAAAATTATAGGCTGGTCTTATGGTAAAAACATCACCGCTGAACTGGCTACACAGGCTGTTAAGAATGCCTGTCTGAATATACCTGACACAGAAGGAATTATTCTTCACAGTGATTTAGGAAGTCAGTATACCAGCGATGAATTTGAAAACTATTTACACTCACAAGGAATTCTTCATTCCTTCAGTCGAAAGGGCAATCCTTATGACAATGCCTGCATAGAATCCTTTCATTCTGTGCTGAAAAAAGAAGAAGTATACACAAGCACTTATCAGACATTTGAAGAGGCAAAAACAGCACTCTTTGAATATATAGAGTCATTTTACAACCGAAAAAGACGTCACAGTGCCCTTGGTTACAAGACACCACAGCAGGTTGAGGATGAGGCTCTTGCAGCTTAAAACGATATCTCCTTGTCTATTAGGCAGGGAGGAAAAGTTCAACTTTTTGTGTCCAAGGTATTGACATAGATCCAAGAAGTAAAAGAAGTAACTTACCAACAACTGAAATGACTTTTTGATGGACTGTCAATTGAACAGAAAAAAGCACATCATGAAGTGAAA
>JBGVDD010000017.1:0-20382 GCA_045119215.1 Lachnospiraceae bacterium
TGAACAGGAGCTGATACAGGCAATCTTTTTTGACGGACTTTCCGAGCGTGAAGTCGGGGCGAGGTTGGGCATAACCCAGAGCGTTGTAAACAAACGCAAAGCCAGAATCCTAATAAAACTAAGAAAGATAATAGAAAATTCAAATTTTAGCGAGCATATACTTTCGCTCATATAATAAAATATAATATCATAATAACTGTTATGTTTCTACCACAAAAAAATGACACCCAAGCATTTCTGCCTGAGTGCCATCAAATCCTATTTCTATACTCTTACTTCAAATCCGTTCTTGAATATGAATCTTATATCATCCTTGGTCTTAACAATCACTTCCTGCACAAGGCTACTCCAAATCCCGGCATCAAAATCTTCCATTAAGCCATCCTGCTTCTCCAAAGTTCGAATGAAGCCTTTAAATAATTCTCTCTTCGCCTTCTTGCTTTCTATCTGCTCTGCGATGTCATCATACTTAGCTTTTGCCTTTTCATACCTTGCCGTAAGTTCGGCATAGCGTTTTTCATACTCATCCTGGTCTAATGCTACCCGGCTGTTCTCTGAAATAGCAATCTGCATCTGCTCCGAGATGATATTATGTTCCGTGATGCTATTTATCTTTCCCAGCAGGGGTCTTCACTCCCATTTCGGTAAGTTCACAGGCAATCTTGTATGTGGAATATCCCTCAAGATATCTCTTGTAAATATATCTCACAATTACTGCCTGTTCTTCATGCTCCGTTGAAACTCGAGCATATCCTCCGTCTTAAATTCTTAAACCATCCCAAAATGTTCCAACGCATCCCTTATCACCTTTTCCTTCTCTTCCGGACACTGAGGCTGTCTACTATCTTCCGACTTAGGCAAATTATAATTCTCCCCAACCTCTATTCCACATTTCCTTTTTACCTGTGAAATATACAGATTAGATACCTTCAATCCATGTTCCTTCAGCACATAATCCTTAATCTCTGCATAAGTCGCCTTACTCTCCGCACTCGTCACATCAAGCTCATCCAGTTCCAACTCCACTTCAACATAATCATCCGCTTTCCGTTGGGACAAGAGGACTACAGTCTCCACATGCGGAATCGTTTTTCACCGCTTTAACAGTACGCGAACCCGCATGGTTACTTGGTTTTTACACCCTTTGACATGTTGCTAACATCCGCAATCATAAGGTTAAGACATGGCGTACAGACCTTTTGACTTTGTAAACGTGTGGCGGGTACGCCGATATTTTGTAACACTTTTATAATGCAAAATCATTATAAATACTGCTACCGAATTTGGTACTATATCGGTCCGCAGATTTGTTTTGGGCAGTTTTGCGAATGGCATTAACACCCTTTCAATGTCCCCTTTTATTGAAACCGATATTTTCCTTTTCCATGTCCAGTTACCGGCATAATCACTTCACTATCAACCAACAGTTTTATTAACTTGGAAGCGCCTGATGGCTTTAATCCAGTAATCTCTTCTACTATCGTTCTTCCGAAACAATTTTCTTTTCCACATTTTGAAAATATTTTTACTGTATGATTTATTGTTTTTTCTGAAATCGTATCTGAGAAAGAAAGTAATTTATTTCGAATGTCCACTTTTGTTCTTTCAATGTCCACTTCTCCACTCTCAATATCCACTTTTACACCTTCAATGTCCACTTCTGCAAACCTTCCACTAATGTGCATCGAACGATTATGAAGTTCATTCCTCTCATCCAACAACAAATTTCTTAAAAACATTTCCAAATACTCAGTTGTCTCATGAACACCATTTTTTAAATCGTTATAATTAGCTCTAACAAGCGCATTCCTAAAATACCATGCGTTCTTCGCAAAAATATCATTGGTTACGTCAAATCCTAGCGTTCTAAGATACTTAATAAAAAATACTGCTGTAGTTCGTGTGTTTCCCTCTCCGAATACATGTATCTGCCATAATCTTGATATAAAGATTGCCAAGTGATGAATAATATCTTCCATACTCAGGTTTTTATAGCTAAACTTCTTTTCCTCTGCAAAATCATAGTCCAGGGTTGCGCGGAGTTCTGACGCACTTCCATAAAGAACCGTTGCTCCATTCAACACCCATTCTTTTTTTGTAATATTATAATCTCTCAGTTTTCCGGCATGTCCATAAATCCCAGCAAACAACTTTTTATGAATAGAGATATACTCATTCGGCGTAAAACTAAATGCTTTCTCCGACAATATTTTTGCAATTCTAACGGCAACTTTGTCGGCCTCTTCCGTACGGTCTTCTGTATCTTCTTTTGGATTTTCTTCATAATACGTATTGAGAAGCTCCTGCGCTTCATCAATTGAAATATCACCTTCAATATTCTTTATTGCAGTATCAATCAAATACTTCGATGGCTTTAATCCATCCACTGCTTGAAGTCCGATAGCTGTATGCCAGGCGTAACCTTTGTCTCTTTTATTCGGTTCTGATTGCTTTATATACTCTTTAAAAGGATCTTTATCCATCAAATTGCCTCCATTATATCAATACTCTTTAAGGTAGGAATCGCACCGTACTTTCCAATCAGGTAATTCTTCTCATAGCTTTCATCCTTACGGATACGTGAACCATTCTCATCTACGAAGTCAGCCAATGAGTAAAGTGTGGATACACCTCTTTCATCCTTTTCTACAAACCAGATTTCATCACGACGCAACAACTGATTAGACAACTGCCATGTGTCATGGGTTGTAAATACAAGCTGTGCATGGTTGGTGTTGATTTCCGGATTTAAGAATGTAAGCAGGAAATTTCTTACAAGTAACGGATGCAAACGAGCATTTAATTCATCAATGAAGAATACGCTTCCCTTTTCCAATACTTCCTGCAATTCTGGATATAATGCAAACATCTTTAAGGTTCCGGCTGACTCCAATCCCAACGGGATTTCTGCCATTTTATCAGAATCTATCATCTTGTGGAGTGCGTTAATCTTATATCTCTCTTCCTTGCTTTCAGCCTCCTGAGGAACCTTTTCAATTCTGAAATCCTTGATATGTTCATCAAAAGATGCAAAATATTCCACAACCTTTTGCTGCACATTCTTATCTTCTACAAATCCCTTCGGCAATCTTCGTGACATAAAGAAGTTGGTAAAAGGATCTCCAAAATCAGCAAATTCATTTGCAAGGAACCAATCCCTTATTGCCTTACACTTTCCAATCTTCAACTTTGCACCCAAAGAAATAATAAGCACCTGCTTTTCCAATGCCACCTGAATATTATCCCTACTGCTCTTAGGGAAGCCCGACAAATCAAGCTCCTCGTCAGTAGTTCCACGATAAAATACTGTACTGTATTTTCTGGCAGTCTTTGCCTTGGAATTGAGCCATTCTTCGGTTACACCTTCCTTATTGATACAAAAACCATAGTTATAGCTTCTCTCAGACTTATCCCCGGGTAATGTGAAGTACACCTCAAAGCTGGATTCCGCATCAGCAGATATGGAATCAAACAAGAACGGAGTCGGTCTGAACTCTTCAAACTTCTCCTCTTCATCGCCATACTTAAAGGACTCTGCAACATACTCAGACATATATTCAAAAGCGTTGTATATATTGGACTTTCCGCTTGCATTTGCACCATAAATGGCAGCAACCGGCAAAATCTTCTCGCTACCAACCGTCACTACTCTGTCTGAAAACTCGGTCATCTTTGCCGCAGACAAATCCAAATTAGCCTCTTCTCTAAATGATTTGAAATTTTTAAAATTAAATTGAATTAACATGATTGCTACCTCACCTTCTTTTCTACTTTCTAGTATATACAGTTTTTTATAAAATTCAACATCTATTTGTGATTTTTTCTCATTTAGCTGTTGTTTTCAAAAAATCAAAAAACGCCCCACTAACCATACAGTTAGCAGGGCATAAAAAATAAAAAACTCAAACTTCCCACACCAATTAGTGGGATGAACCTTGAAAAATCAATACTTTAACTCATAAAAAAAGCATAAACCGCTTGCTTGTGGTATAATTGAGTTGCCTAAAAACAATTAAACAGCAAGGAGATTTATGCCATGTCAAGTATACCACAAAACACCGAAAATAAAAATGAGATTTTTGATTCTGCTACAAAATTTTTAAAAGAATTTCAGGTTGGAAAGCTTCTTTTCCAGTGTAATGCCGGAAAGATAAAGGGAATTCCTGTAATGGATATCTTTCGTTATCTGTTCTGCCTCATTTTCTCTGACAGAAGTATGTACATGCAGAGAAAAACAGGGGTTTTTGAAGGCGGATTCTGTAAAAATACCGTTTATCACTTTCTTAACAACACAAAAACCAACTGGCAGCGTTTTACGACTTTGCTGTCTGTAAGAATCATCAATGAATTTATGAAACCGTTGACAGCTGAGGACAGGAAGGATGTGTTTATCATTGATGACAGCTTGTTTGACCGATCACGTTCATCTAAAACAGAGCTTCTTGCAAAAGTTTTTGACCATTGTTCCATGAAGTATAAACGCGGATACCGTATGCTTATGTAGTCCAGGGACGTTCCTTTTGTCACAAAGAGTGTCCCTTGACCAAGATATCAGGTATTCTATTTTGCAACAATAAAAACAAATTTCCCTCAGATATTTTTTGTTTCAAATACCTGTTTGTTTTCTGTTCATCCTTTAATTCTATTTGATGAATATTTCCCGTCAGAGATTTCATCAAAACTTTTATTTGAATCTGATACTAATGATTTTCCTGTGCGGTTTGAAAACTCATACCAACCATTTAATGTTTTTATTTCTGTGTTCATAATAAAATCCTCACTTTCTTAAAATGCATACTTCATTACATCTACTATGATTGCACCAAAGCTGTCAGCTGTGATATTTACTTTACGTGTACCGTTCCCCTTAAATGTAATCAATACATTATTATCATCAACAAGGGATAACCCGATAATGTCAAGATTGGCACATAACAATGTAGCTTCAAATACTGTGATAAAATCTTCCTTGCTCATAGTTCTCACACTCCTTTAATCTATTGAATATTGAAAAGACTGCTTTTTGATAGTCTGCGAACCGTACCTTGCTCTAATATCATTCAGCGGTATTTCTTTCTTGTGGTGTCTGTGGTATTCTCCGCTATGCCATACCCACGCTTTTTTCTTACTACACCAGGTAAAACCAAATAATTTTAACTGGTCTTTATAAGCGTAGCAGTTAAAACACCATATCCAATTTCCGATAATCTCAATCGTGATGTTATACCCTATAATAGCGTTCAAAATCACCTTAAATTGCTCGTTTTCTTCTTGGGTATAAGATTGACTGTCTGAATGTTCTTTTTTGCTTAAAATCGAAAATACAAGGTCATATTCAGCGTTAATTTCCTGTGTAACCTCAACACTTCCGTTTTCATTGTCGGGGTGGTATTTCTTCAACAATTCTCTATACCGCTTTCGTAGTTCCTCAATCGTTGTTACATTTGTAAACCATTTCCTCATGCTTCATCTTCTCCTTTCATCAGCACATATTTTTAGGCAACAAAAAAGACAGTTTACCGACTTGTCTAGGTCGTGCTAATTGTCCGCATATATAAATGGGTGCGGTTACAATCTAGCTTTTGATTTCAAGAAATAACGTGTAACTACCTTGAAAAATTTTATATAATTTTTCCTCTATACTGGCGATTTTCAAGGCTTTTCACTCTAAAAAAGTGCATAAAAAAAGCACTTTCAGCTTTTTACAGCCAAAAGTGCGATTTTCCTTATAAATTAAGCATTTCTTGACATGTCTACCACTACCAGTTCTATTCCGACACTCACAGGAATTTCTCTTTTTAACTCCTTTTCTAACACATTTTCCGCATTTGGTGTAAATACGAAATGGTCAAAAAACTGCGTAAAATCAAGGATTTCTAAGTATCGGTGCGACATAGTAACACCACAGTCTCCACATGTGTCGGTTGTTGAAGAAGAACACAATTCTTCAGTAGTGTCTGATGAAGAAGAATACATATTCTCTTCCTGCTCTTTCACATTTTTCGTCTGCACATTATCGTTTAATTTCATCTCATCACTAACATTCAAAATTTGTGTCTGATTAGCCATAATCAAGCCCTCCTTATGAATGTTTTTATATCAAGGCACCTATCCCTACCATATAGAAACAAGTGCCTTGTTACCTTACATAGTATACCACAATCTACGCTGGCTGTATTGCACTTTTTTCAGTCTTAAACCACTCCTTCGCATTAGGAACAACACTGTTCCCATTCCCTTTCATAACAAAAGTCAGCTTGTAAGGATCGACTGTACCATCTTCGTTTGTCTCTCCCACGATGACTTTATCCACAATACTTTCAAATACCACTCTGTCAAACTCATCCAGAATGTCTCCATCAGCAAGTGCTTTCTTAAGAGAAGTCATTCTCTTGCCCACATCCTTCTGATTAGAAACATTCTTCTGTAGAAGCTCTATGGAGTCCTTCGACTTCTGAATTTTTACGGTAAGCTCCTCATACTTCTCATCATATGCCTCCTTAGTAAGACCATCGTCAAGATATATATCCGTAAGCTTCTTTCTTCGCTGCTCCAGATTATCAAGAGCTTTCTGCTCTTTTTTGAGTCTGGCAATATCATCATTATTCGCACCAATGCTTTCAATCGTTCCTATCACAGAATCAATCACATCATCAAAGCTTCCCGCCAACAGCTTATATGCCTCAAGGAAAGCATTTTCCAGAATAGATTCATGAACCGATTTACTATTAGGGCAGTTATGCTTACCTTTATTGGCTGCATTTCTGCAATACCAGACTGGGGTTTCATACTTAGAGCTGCTATGAAGGGTACGTCTGGTGAGCTTCGTACCACAGAAACCGCACTCACACATACTGGAAAATGCATACTTTTTCGTATACTTTTCTCTCTTTCCATCTGCCTTTTTATCTGACTGATGATTACGGGATAAGCGAATTTCTTTTGCCTGCTCCCACACCTCTCTGCTTACAATAGGCTCATGATGGTCTCGGACATAATACTGCTCCTCTTCACCAAAATTCTCGATTCGCCTCTTGGAAATCGGATCAGTGGTAATGGTTTTCTGCAAAAGCAAATCACCTTTATACTTCTCATTCTTGATAATGCCCCGCACACCACTGTCCGTCCATTTTGCCACGCCCTTTTTATTGAGTTTCCCCAGTGCCTCCAGACGCCTTGCTATGGTATAAGTTCCGTATCCCTGCAGATACAGTTCAAAAATCAATCGCACGGTTTCTGCTTCTGCCTCATTCACCGTAATGGTTTTGTCTTCCGGGTGATAATCATAACCGAGACATCCGTTAAAGCCCATCAGCTCCCCACGCTTCATTTTCATCTTGATGCCCATCTTCACATTCTTGGATGTGGACTCCACCTCATTCTGTGCCAGTGTTCCCATAAGGGTAAGCATCATTTCGCCCTGCTCCGTCATTGTATTGATATTTTCCTTTTCAAAAATAACCGCTATGCCTCTTTCCTTCAGAAGACGGACATACTGGAGAATATCAACTGTATTTCTGGAAAAACGGGATACTGATTTTGTCATAATCACATCAATCTTTCCATCCATACAATCCTGTATCATCCTCTGAAACTGCTCTCGCTTATCCACCTTTGTTCCGGTAATAGCTTCATCTGCATAAATCCCCACCATAACCCAGTCTCTGTTTTCAGATATTTTGTCCTGATAATACTGCTTCTGTGACTGAAAACTCTCAAGCTGCTCGTCATCATCCGTACTTACACGGACATATGCCGCAACTCTCTGTCTCGTAATAACAAGTGGTTTACCCTCATAATCTCTCTTGCGGAGTATAGGTCCCTCCACCGCCTTGATAACTTCTACTTCTGCCATAAAAATCCTCCTTCTTAAATCCGTACTTGGTTTATCCTACATACCAAGCATACTAAAAATAAAAATATGAACGAACATACGAAAAGAGCCTGCATACTCATTTTCATGCATACACAGGCTCCTTATCTTCCCCAATACTGATTATGGCTGCTAAGCAACCTTATTTTCTGTACCGGATTTGAAATATTCCGACTCCAGAATATGATACGAACTCATAATCTTATTCTTTGCCAGAATATATTCATTCTCTGAAATCAATCTAAGATGAACCAGTTTTCTAAGCACTGCCATCTTCTTACTGAATTCCAGACACTTTCCTGCATCCATCTGATACCACCCCATAGCAAAACCTCCTCTCAAAATCTTTTTTCTCTTTACAAGCGAACATATTTTCGATTTTTCTCCGAATAGATATAGAACATTCATTCGAAATGTGTTATACTGATTACAAAAATCAGCCCGCACATTGAGTAATATCTTTTTATCAAAAAAGATTACTTCCTCATCTATAGGAGATTTAGGAGGGGTTTTGCGGAAGTGTTTTTAAAAAAAGTTGCAAAAAAATATGAAAATGTATATTCAAGGCAGGTTTTTCGGATAAATGAACATTAGAAAACATCAGGAATTGCTGGACTTCTGGGAATATTCCCACGGTTTCGACAACGAAGACGAAACCATTCCCATAGATGAGGATATTTCCTATGAAGCATCCCGGCAGGAATTACAAATTGAATTAGAACATTTTAATGAAATGGATTTAGAGCAGGAGCTGCATCCCATAAAGGATAATGATATCCAACCAGAGGATGAGCACCCGAATAAGACCATGTTAAAAAGGGAGCTTCGTGCCATTGCTTTAAAGCGATTGGAGGACGGTGCCCGTTCTGTTTCAGATTTTGAGGAAGTGATAAAGGAATGGAATCATCTGGATGACAACAGGGAACGTAAAGAACGCTATCACGAAATAGGCAGGGAAAACATCGACAGTAAGAAGGATGTAGCACCACTTGCCATTATTATCCCGGCTCCTATCAATCATGCCTACTGGCGACAGCTTATGAAGGGAGACTATATAGATATCATATCTAACTGTCCTTATGAAATGCACAATTCCCTTTCCGACGAAGACTATTCCAAGATTATTTATGACTTAAAGGACGACCACAAGGAGCTGATATACTTCCTATATCTTAGGGATTTTACAACCAGCCAACTGGCTGCCCTGCGTAATCAGAGTGACAGGAATATCCGTGGTGTCCGCTCTACTGTACTTGGGCAGATTGAAAAGAAAGTTCTTATGATACTAGTGGACAGACAGGGAGAAGATTTCCCTTTTACTATTGAAGAACTGGATTTCTTATCAAGACACGAAGCAGAAATCCCGGCTACCATGAAAAAGTTGGATAAAGAGAAGCTGGCTCTACTAAATGAAATCGGTGTAGTAGTAAGAAGAATTACCAGAGATCAGGAAAAGCGGACGAAAGAAGAAGTCAAGAAACATAAGAAAAATAATCGGACGAATCGAAAAAAAGAAGTTTAAAAACGAATACAGACATGCTATGATAGTAATAGTTTTTGCAATGAAAGGAATTACTATGAAGAATATCTTTCAGAAATCCAGTTCCAACTGGGTACGATATGATAAATACGAATGGCGAACTGCTGCAGATGGGAAATGTTATATCACCCCCGCCGCCGATGCCAAGCCATCCATCTATAATCCCATCAAGGATTATGAGACGCTGGTTCTGACCGCCATCAACATCGGTACTACTGCCATGAACAAGGCAAGTGAATCAGAATTAAAAGAAGCCATTATGGACTTTGTATCCGAATACGGTATGCTGGGACTTATGACTGCCCTGCCTACCACACCGGATTTTATTACCTATGAAGCAGTCTATCTGCCGAAAAATCATTTTATCAGAGAAGAAAACATTTCCACGGAAAAGTATCTGTCCTACTTCTTCCCTTTCGATAAGATTGATTTCCGCAAGAAAGGCATCGAATCCAGCTGGAGTACAGACAGCCCGGAGATGATTGCACTTATTATGACCATGAAAAACAAACCACAGGCAGTGGTGATGAGCTTCCAGAGGGAATATGCCGAATCCTATGACTGGCTGGTTGAAGTATTTCGTGACTGGGCATTTACCTTTTTCTCCAGTTTTCTATATTATCAGGACTATGACAGGCTGGATGAAAATGAACGGAATCTTTATCGTCAGGGAATGGCTGCATTTGGCGGCGTAGCTCCCACCTATCACATTGAACTGCGTGAACACCCTACCTTAGTCTGGGATTTCAATTCCCTGTTGTTATGCGTACAGATGATGTTTTCCTTTATGCTGACCGATGACAATTCCAGCCTGAAGGTATGTAAACACTGTGGTAAGGCATTTGTTGCCACAAGACCAAACATGGAATTCTGCTCACCACAGTGTAAAAACCAGTACAACGTATATAAGAGCAGAGCAAAGAAAAATAACGACAGCAACCTTGAATAAAGAGGAGGACATACACATGAACAAATCGAATATTATTATGTACACAACCGAAGACGGCTTGACGAAAATAGAAACCACATTTGACGAGGATACTGTGTGGCTATCCATTGACCAGATGGCAGAGTTGTTTCAGAGAAATAAATCTACTATTTCCAGACACATCAGTAAAATATATGAAGAAGGCGAATTGTCGCTAATGGGAACTGTTGCAAAATTTGCAACAGTTCAAATGGAAGGCACTCGTTCCGTAGAACGAAACATCGAATACTACAATCTCGATGTCATCATCTCCGTCGGCTACCGTGTAAAATCCCACCGTGGTACACAGTTCCGCATCTGGGCTATGGGAATCTTAAAAGAATACATGAAAAAAGGATTTGCCTTAGACGATGACAGATTGAAGCGTTTGGGTGGTGGCAACTACTTTGACGAATTGCTTGCCCGTATCAGAGACATCCGTTCTTCCGAAAAAGTATTCTGGAGAAAGGTTTTGGAAATCTATGCAACCAGCATTGATTATGATCCCCATGCTGAAAGCTCTGTCTTGTTCTTCAAACAGGTGCAAAACAAAATGCACTGGGCTGCCCACAAGCACACCGCTGCAGAAGTGATCTACGAACGTGCTGATGCAGAAAAAGAAAATATGGGACTTACCTCGTGGGAACACGACGAAATCCGTCGTTCTGATGTAGAAGTAGCAAAGAACTATCTTACTGAACAAGAGCTTGATGCTCTCAATAAGATTGTCACCGCCTACCTTGATATTGCTGAGGTACACGCCCTTAACAAAGAACCCATGTATATGAAAGACTGGCTGGAAACCATTGACGATTATCTGAAAATGACACGCCGTGATATTCTTACCAGCAGCGGTCATATCAGCCATAAACAGGCTATCGAAAAAGCTCATGCGGAATATGATAAATATAAGAATCGTCTGGATGATACACTATCTCCTGTTGAGAAGGATTTTATTGAAAGTATCGGTATGTTAGAGGAAATAGTCGATAATACTCTTTGAAGAAATGCAGTTGATAGCTATCGTCTTGATGGTATATTGACCAGCTATTCCCGATCCCGATTATGCTAAGAAAACAAGAAATTGCAAATTCCCCAGAAATGGGAATTTGCAATTTGGTACTTAGGCAATATCCACATATTACCCGTGAACAACTGTTGACACTGACTGAAAACAAAGTTTCTTTTTATGTCACTTGTTACATATGACTCTATTTCCCCCAAACGTCTTCGGCAATTTCCTTCACCAGTTTCAACTTTGCCCACTGTTCTTCTTCAGTAAGCTTATTTCCGATTTCACAGGAAGCAAATCCACACTGAGGACTTAAATACAGTCTGTCAAGTGGCACATACTTTGCCGCCTCATATATTCTCGCAATCACTTTTTCCTTATCCTCTAATACAGGCGATTTGGTAGTGATAAGGCCAAGAACAACCTTCTTATTATCTGAAATCTCTGACAATGCTTCAAATCCGCCAGAGCGTTCATCATCAAACTCCAGATAATATGCGGATACATTTTCTTTTGCAAATAAAGTTTTTGCCACGCTATCATAAGAACCGCTGCTTGCATAAGTGGAATGGAAATTACCGCGACATACATGCGTATTGATTACCAAATCGTCTGGTTTTCCTTCTATGGCAAGATTATTGATTTCCAGCAATTGTTCTTTTATTCTTTCAAGTCCCACTTCATCCGTTCCAAACAGTTCACATGCTCTTGGGTCAACTAACATTCCCCACGAGCAATCATCCAACTGGATATTGCGGCATCCTGCTTCATACAAATCTGCAATGACCTTCCGATATCCTTTTGCAATATCGTCAACAAGTTCATCCGTATTTTCATAATACTTTTCTGTGTTTTCCAGTGCAAAAGGCATAATCATCTGTTCTAGAAACTGTGCCGGTGCCGGAATTGTCTGCTTTGCCACAGTATTTTCATCTTCCAATGCCTTAATAAATTTAAAATGCTCTACAAATGGATGCTTATTCACAGAAACTTTCCCTGTCAGATAAGTGTCATCTATCATTGCAGCTTCACCATGAAATGGCAGACCTGTTTTTGTTTTTGAATGTCCGACTCCATCAAAGCCCCACATAAAATCTAAATGCCATGTAGCTCTGCGGAATTCTCCATCTGTAATCACATGATATCCTGCTGATTTTTGCTTTTCTACAAGCTCTCGAATGCAAGTATCTTCAACTTCTTTCAATTCTTCTGCCGTAATTCTTCCTGCTTCAAATTCTGCTCTTGCCGTCTTTAATTCTTCCGGTCTTAAAAAACTTCCTACAAAATCATATCGAAAAGGTGTCAGTAATTTACTCATAGTATTTCTCTCCATTTCTCATAATATATTTATACCTGATTTCTTATCACTTTAGCAGCCTTTACCATATTCTTAAGACTTGCTTCTGTCTCCGGTACTCCTCTTGTCTTTAACCCACAATCCGGGTTTACCCATAGTTTTTCCTTTTCAATTTTAGTAAGCATGATGTTCAGTGCATCTACGATTTCTTCTATAGAAGGAACTCTCGGAGAATGAATATCATACACTCCCGGCCCAACCTCAGTCTCAAAATGATTTTCTCTTAATGAATCCAGTATCTGAAGATCTGAACGGGATGCCTCAAAGGTAATCACATCGGCATCCATATCATCAATTGCCGGAATAATGTCCGTAAATTCACTGTAACACATATGGGTGTGTATCTGGGTTTCCGGCTTCACACCACTGTGGGTCAGACGGAAGGCAGGGATTGCAAAATCCAGATACTCCGTATACCAATCGGATTTACGAAGCGGCAGTTTTTCTCTCAGTGCAGCCTCATCGATCTGTATTACTTTGATTCCATTTGCTTCCAAATCAAGTACTTCATCCCTGATTGCCAATGCAATCTGTGAAATAGATTCTTTTATGGAAATATCTTCTCTTGGGAATGACCAGTTCAATATGGTAACCGGTCCCGTAAGCATGCCCTTCATAATCTTCTTAGTCAATGACTGTGCGTACACAGACCATTCCACTGTAATCGGATTCTTGCGGTATACATCTCCCCAGATGATTGGCGGTTTTACACAACGGGTTCCATAAGACTGTACCCACGCTTTTTCCGTAAATAAGAATCCGCCTAACGACTCACCGAAATACTCTACCATGTCATTTCTTTCGTATTCTCCATGTACGAGTACATCTAATCCGATTTCTTCCTGCCATGCCACACATTCTGCTATTTTTTTCCTGTTAAAATCCACATATTCCTGCTTTGAAATATCCCCTCTGCGGAAAGCGGAACGATTTGCCTTTACATCCTTTGTCTGAGGGAAAGAACCAATTGTAGTTGTCGGAAATTCCGGTAAACCCAGCACCTTTTTCTGTAATCTCTGACGCTCACTTCTTTGAGGCAGTCTTATGTAATCACTTTCTGTAACCTCGGACAGTCTCTGTTTCACTTCCTCATTTTCACAATTTCTGTTTCCTGCAAAGAGCTTCTGATTCTCCATATAAGCAACTTCCGATGCGTAATCCTTTGAATCCGCAAGTACGCTAAGTTCCTTTAGTTCTGCCAGCTTTTCCTCTGCAAAAGCAAAATGTGATAAATATTCCTGCGAAAGCTTACTTTCATGCTTTAATGTATAAGGAACATGAAGCAAAGAGCATGATGTTGACAATACTACTTTGATATTCTTATCCTTAAGCACAGACAAAGTCTTTAATGTTTTGTCATAATGATTTTTCCAGATATTCTTTCCATTCAACAATCCGGCAAACAATATCTTATCCTGTGGAAATCCGTATTTTTCAATCAGATTTATAGTTTCCTTTCCTTCTATAAAATCAAGTCCGATTCCATCAAAAGGCATCTGAAGCAAATCCTGATAAATATCTCTCACATCTCCAAAATAAGTCTGTAACAGAATCTTGCATTGCTTCTTACAAGTTAAAACTGCATCATAAATTTTATGGAATAATTCAATATCCTCTTTTTCCATATCCTGTACCAATGCCGGCTCATCAAACTGTACCCATGCAATCTGATTCTCCTCACACCTATGAATCAAATCCTGATATGCTTTTACAATATCCTCCACATAATCTGCGGCAGTCTTTTCTCCCGTATATCTGCACAATTTCAGCATCGTATATGCACCGATTACAACAGGCTTTGTCTCGATTCCATGTGCCTTCGCCTCTGCATACTCATCCCAAAGCTTATTTCCGGATAATTGAATGACTGTATCATCCTCCACT
The DNA here is from genome assembly GCA_045119215.1 of Lachnospiraceae bacterium. Taxonomy (GTDB): domain Bacteria; phylum Bacillota; class Clostridia; order Lachnospirales; family Lachnospiraceae; genus RUG11237. The sequence goes on from JBGVDD010000017.1 coordinate 14,634, forward strand.
TCCGGAACAATGTAATGATAGTTCGTATTAAACCACTTTTTCATTGCAAGTGCCTTCACATCTCCAGAATCTCCCTGATATCCTCTTGCCATGGCAAAATATGTATCAAGTTCAGATATGTTCAATTCCTTATAGCGTCTTGGAACTATCCCTAATAACGCTGCAGTATCAAGAACCATGTCATAAAAAGAAAAATCATTGCTGGAAATATAATCAATTCCTGCATTTTTCTGAATATTCCAATGTGTTTTTCTTAAATTTTCTGCTGTCTCAAGCAATTCTGCTACTTCAACTTCTTTTCTAAAATATTTCTCAGAAGCAAACTTTAATTCTCTTAATGTTCCAATTCTGGGAAAACCAATGACTGATGTCTGCATAATGTCCTCCAATTTATAATGAAATAATTTTCTCCATTATAAATGGAACTGTTTTCCTTGCAAAATATATAAAAATACAGGTTATCCATAGTTTAAAACTATGAGCAACCTGTTTGACCAAAAATACTACAATACTATTTCATATTTTTCATATGATTTCTTGCCTTTTCCTGTATCCTGTAAATATCGTTTCCCTCACTGCCACATTCATTATACCTTCCCCGCGCTTCTAATGTTCTCCTTGGATATTGCATTTTCTCCTTCCCCTGTAAATCCTTCCAGAAAAATCTGCCATTTTCATAAATCATATAACCATGCCAGCTTCCTTCTTTTGGTATCGAAACGGAGCCGGGATTCATATAAACATAGTCCTCATGCTCTGTACATTTTGGTAAATGAGTGTGACCGCACAGTAGAACGTCCCCCTTATGAAGCGGCGGCAAATTCTGTTCATGAAAATGATGTCCATGCGTTGCATAAATCAATCTTTTTTCATCCGCTACCACACAATAATCCGCCATAATGGGAAATTTCAGTACCATCTGATCCACTTCCGTATCACAATTTCCCCGGACACATATAATATCCTGTTTGTATGCATTTAACAGGTCAATGACTTTTTTAGGCTGATACTCTCTTGGCAGGTCATTTCTAGGTCCATGATATAAGATATCTCCAAGTAGCAATAATCGTTCTGCTCTTTCACTCTCATATGCTTCTAACAGCTCTCTACAATAATACCCGGAGCCATGAATATCTGATGCTATCATCCATTTCATTTGTTTTGTCCTCCTGCCGAATATTTCCTTAATGCCTCCAGATATGAAAAGCCTAATCTGCTCAGCATACCCTTTTTATGGGTAATATAGCCGATTCTCATATTGCTTTCATCTGCCAGAAGAACTGCAATGATATCCTTTCCATTTAATTTTTCATCAATCACACCGCTACACACCGTATAACCGTTTAACCCAATCAGAAGATTGAAAAGCGTCGCTCTGTCCCGTACTCTGATGTTCTTTTTCCTCTCCGACTCAGAAAAGATTTCTTCCGAAAAATAAAAAGAATTATGCTCTCCCTGCTCAAAAGATAAGTATGGATATATCTCCAATTCCTTATTTGTAATCACACTTTTTCCCGCAAGCGGATGTTCTCTGCTGATAAATACATGTGGCCTGGCTGTAAATAATGGATAAAATTCCAAATCATGAGATTTCAGAATCTTCCCTATCACCGTTTCATTAAAATCATTCATGAACAGAATACCAATCTCACTTCTCATTCTGGCCACATCCTCTATAATCTCATAGGTCTGCGTCTCTCTCAAACTGAAATCATATGCATCCTGACCATATTCTTTGATTAAATCCACAAACGCATTGACAGCAAAGGAATAATGCTGTGTGGATACGCAAAACTGCTTTTTACCGCCATTGTTTCCTTTGTATTTATCTTCCAGAATTGCAGCCTGTTCCAATACCTGTCTTGCGTAACCCAAAAAATCGTCACCTTCCTTGGAAAGACTGATTCCTTTATTGGTTCGATTGAAAATAACAATATTCATTTCCTTTTCCAATTCATGAATGGCATTTGTAAGACTCGGCTGTGAAATATACAGCTTATTTGCCGCCTCCGTAATTGTCCCTGTCTCTGCTACTGTTATCACATATTTTAATTGCTGTAATGTCATCTTTTCACCTGCTCTTTCTTGTTTACTCTATGCTCCTTCAGAAGAAGTTTTTCTAACTCAGAAGCCGCAATACTAAGTGATGTATCCTTTTTTTTCAGAATACAGATATTTCTTTTCGGTATAGACGGTCTCATTTTAAGTATAACCAGCTGTTTCATATTTTCTTTTTTCAAAAAATCTGTAGGAACAAACCCAATTCCCAGATCTGATTTTATCATCGGTAAAATCTGGTCTGCAGTTGCAGCCTCCACATCAGGCGAAAAAGAAAATCCCATACTGCTAAAGAAATCAGAATAAAAAGTAAAGGAACTCGTCTTTTCCCCAAGACCAATCAATGGATACTGTTTTAATTGCTCATTCGTAATGACTGTTCCTGTGGAAAGTGAAAATGCACTGCTGCATACCGGTACTTCCTGAATCAATCCCAAGTTCTTAGAAGAAATACCTGCGGAAGTATCAAAGGGCTCCGTCACAACTGCAAAATCTGCCAACCCTTTTTTCAGGACATCTATTGCCTGTGGTGTGGAATGGTTTAGTATTTTAATGCGAATGCCGGGATACGTATTACGAAACTTTTTCAGTACAGGAAGTAACACACAATGTAAGGCAATTTCACTGGCAGCGATTGTGACAATTCCTGACTGCAGGCTTTTATCTCTGGCAATTTCCTGTTCACCGCTCAAAATATGTTCAAACGCAACAGATATATGTGCATATAATTTTTCTCCTTCCGGAGTAAGTGATACACCTCGTCTTTGTCTTACAAACAACGTACATCCCAGTTCCTCTTCCAGCTTTTTTATCATCCTGGTAATATTGGGCTGATTATTCAGAAGTGCTCCTGCCGCTCCCGTAAAACTTTTATATTTTGCAACATAATAAAATACCCTGTAATAATCATAACTAATGTTCATTTCCACTCCTGATATATTATATTGATATATCTAAATTTCTATATTGATATTTTACACATATCTTATAACGAATTATAATACACACGGTAAAAAAAAACAATATGCAAGGAAAGAAGTGATTTTATGAAAAATATTATTTGTATCGGCAGGCAGTATGGAAGCGGTGGTCGTGAAATCGGTGAGAAGCTGTCGGAAATGCTCGGCATTCCATGTTATGACAAGCTGTTAATCAAAAAGGCCTCATTAGAATCCGGACTAAGTGAGGATTTTATTTCCAAAAAAGAGGAATCTCCAATTAACAGTATTCAGTTCCTAAGCGGAAATCCATACGCAGATATAGCAGGCATCGGCAACACCTTTTATTCTGAAAGCCAGATGGCATACGATGCCGAGGAAGCTGTAATCCGTAAAATTGCAGAAAAAGGGACTTGCGTAATCATTGGACGTTGTGCATCTGCCATTATTCCCAAAGAAAAAAGAATTTCTGTATTCATTTATGCTGATAGCGAAGATAAAGTAAAACGTGTTACGGAACGAAATCAGATAAATGAAAAAGAGGCAGCGAACAGGATCCGACACATAAACAGAATGAGAAAACAGTTTTTTGATTTCTACTCCGATACTGCATGGGGAAATCCGGAAAGCTATGATATGATGTTATCAAGCAGCAAATTTGGTATAAATGGCTGTGCCAAAATAATAGCAGACACCATCAGAAAAATGGAGGAGCCCGAAAATGAATAAAGACTTGACCGTAGGAAATCCACAAACCGTTCTTTGGAAATTCTGTATGCCACTCTTTGGCAGTATCATTTTCCAGCAGTTGTATAATATCGCAGACAGTCTTGTCGCCGGCAAATTTGTTGGTGAAAATGCCCTGGCAGCCGTTGGAAACAGTTATGAAATCACATTGATTTTTATTGCATTTGCCTTTGGCTGTAACATGGGATGTTCCGTCATCGTTTCCAAATTGTTTGGTGCCAAAGATTTTAAAGGAATGAAAACCGCAGTTTACACAGCCTGCATTTTCAGCGGTGCGGTTTGTCTTTTATTAATGTTGATTGGAATAGCCGGTTCCGGACTTTTGCTTCATTTAATCAGGACTCCCGATGAAGTATTTGCCGACTCCAAATTGTATCTGGACATCTATGCCTGGGGATTACCCTTCGTATTTTTCTATAATATAGCAACCGGTATTTTCTCAGCACTTGGCGATTCCAAAACACCATTTTATTTTTTGGCAATATCTTCCATATCCAATATCGCTGTAGATATATGGTTTGTGAAAGCCTTTCATATGGGTGTTGCCGGTGTGGCATGGGCAACATTTATCTGTCAGGGGATTAGTTGTATTCTTGCAATGACCGTTGTATTCCGAAGACTTTCCAGAATTGAAGGAAAAGAAAAGGCACCGATTTTTGACTTACTGATTCTAAAACAGATTGTGGTAATCGCAGTTCCGAGTACCTTACAGCAGAGCTTCATTTCTCTCGGAAACATCATTATCCAGAGTATTATCAACGGTTTTGGTGCACCAGTCATGGCTGGATATTCCGCAGCCGTCAAGTTAAATAACCTGGTAATCACATCATTTACCACTCTTGGCAACGGAATCTCCAATTACACGGCACAAAATCTTGGTGCCGCAAAGCCGGCACGTATCAAACAGGGATTTAAGGTCGGAATAAAACTGGTCTGGATGCTTTCTTTACCACTATTTTTACTTTATTTCTTTGGAGGGAATATTGTTTTAAAACTCTTTATGGACAAACCGACAGAACTTGCACTGCATACAGGCATCATCTATTTAAAGATTCTGTCCCCATTCTATTTTGTGGTTTCTGCAAAACTGGTGGCTGATGGTATCTTAAGAGGCGCCGGACAGATGAAATATTTTATGATCGCAACCTTTACGGACTTGATCCTGCGTGTTGTATTGGCATTCTGTTTTTCCAAAACAGCACTTGGCGCAACGGGAATCTGGTGTGCATGGCCTATCGGATGGTGTGTGGCAACCATATTATCTATTGCATTTTACCGAAAAGGTCCCTGGTCTACTCAAAAATCTACGACTGATTGATATAGTGCTACAATTTTCTTCTGTTTTGTACTAAAACTAATAATCTGATTTGGGGAAGATCGTATATAAATTACCTTCTCCCCCTCTCCTTATGTTGCTCAAAATCTCTACCTTTTTCTGTTCCACACCACTTCTTCCTTGTCTCATACTCTTCCATAAACTCGTCATACAAAAACATCTTATATTGAATACTCTTTATGTTCTCCACTGTATATCCCATACGTTCACAATAAGCGTCATATTCAGCTTTGATATCATCTGTAGGCACTGGAAGAATTGCTGCCCGCTCCTCAATGGTAAGCTTTGTAAAATCAACAGGAGTTGGTTCAACAACCTTTTCTTCAACTGTCTTATTAATAATAGTGTTACCCATCTTTTCAACCGAAAAAACTTCACCTGTCTGCTCCTGCTCTTTTTCTTTAATTGTCGCTTCCTTAATACCTGCAAATTCCTCATAGGACAAAATCTCTTCTTTGGCATCACAAAGTGTTATGGTCGATAAATCCTTAAACCGGATTGCTTCAAGATAATCCATATATTCCCATTTCGTAACTGTTCAGAACCCTAGTGGGTTCATGTAACTTTATTTTGTACAAAACAGAGAAATTTCTTTTTTTCTGTTTTGACAAAAACAGCTTTATTGTGGATAAGAGAAACTCCTTTTAGAAGATTTCTTGTCCCATGTGGA
>JBGVDD010000018.1:0-5699 GCA_045119215.1 Lachnospiraceae bacterium
TTCTGCACCGGTTTTGATACATACATTGGAACAGGATAAGAAACTGCAGTACGAAAAGCTTCATAATTTTCCAAAATTCCATCATATAAACTGTCAAGATAATCCGGCAGCTCACTAGGAGGCATTTCTAAAAGAAAAATATCCGGTTCAAGAATCATTGTCTTATCCAAAACTTTCTTGTAATCGTTTATTAACACCGTCATTTTATCACGTGTAATATCATTTTCTAACAATTATCGAATTATCCGGTTCTCCGTAAATGGATTTGTCCTCTTTCAGCGGAGCTCCATTCACGACACTTTCCTCTAAAGTCCAATCAGAAAGGGCAGAATCTACAAACTCCGTCTTCAATACATCTACAGGGACACGCGTCTGTCTATAGAGCACAACAAATAATGTCAATGACAACATTATTACTACAATCAAGAAAACCATTCCAATATTCTTTCTTTTTATCAATATTTTTACCCCCTGAACAGCATAATAATATGATATGTTCCATCATATTACAATATTCCATTCTTTATACAATCCGCTTCCGTTGCATCCACTGACTTCTGCGCAAGAAATAGCAAAACATGTATATTTCCTATGGATGTGGAGCTTCTATATCCATCATGCGCATTGAAATCGCCTTCATTAATTGCTAAAATGATGGAGATAAATCCAAAATGAAGGAGACTCCTATGAGACACTTTGATTATATTACACGTCCTGCGAAGCTGCTGACACTTGAAATTGTATTATTCGTACTTTTCATCGCAAGCAGTATTATGTTCAGTGGGTGCAACACCAAAACTGATGCACAGACAGAGATTCTTCTGAATTCAAAGGAGACACTGCCAATTAACATTCAAATCGGAGAAAAACCTATCTCCCTCCTCGAAGGCAATACCATAGAACAAACCTCCGATGCTGATTTAGAACGTAACCAGCTCCCAACCCATGCCAATGAAATTCTATTAAATGATGAACCTGTCAAAGGGTATACAGGAAATCTATCTGTAAATGGCATAGAAATCGGTACCAGAATTGCCGATGCCATTGATGACTTGAAACAACAAAATGCCTGGGTCGACAGCGAATACGATCCCTATCATGACGGATGCACAGATATCTTTGTGGCATATTTATCCGATGAGGACACAGAATTTACTCTCCCGGATATGCTGGACTGCTACATTGAATTTGCCTATGTAAAAGCAGATGATGATGAATGGAGTTTGATGGAAAAACGTGAAACTAATGAGACTATAAATAAAGAAAACGCTGCAAGCACCAAAGGAGAGCCTCTCCTTAAAGTGCAATACAGCATATTTGTTCCTGAAGATGGGGATATCGTAAAAGATGGCGTTATTGCTGGAGTTTTGGTGAGTATTGATAACCACACTCACATTGTCTAAAATCTGTTTCTCCATCAAGGGCACGATTGCATCCATGGCATCTGATTTGATTTTTTTCCATTAATTGCATATCGGATTTTCCATATTTGCAACGTAAATACAATATTAGCCCAATCTCATCCGCCAAAACCTCGTCATGAATTCCCTGAGCATCTAACTTATATAATTTATTTAACTTGTAAATATCCAGTTTATCCGGCCAACGGAAAACATTGTATCCTAATCTCCCGAAAAAATTATACACATGTCATATCGAATGTGTTCTAAAACCCGCATAAATACTGGATTTTTTTGGTATTTCTCTTTACAAAATAGTGTATAAAATGTATAATATAATCATAATAATTATACACTGTTTTGCAAGGAGAAATACATGTCATCATACGTTTATGTGAAGAATCCAAATGGTAAAACCTATGTTTACGAGAATACAACATACTGGGATAAAGAAACTAAAACATGCAAGCACAAACGCGTAAGCGTTGGACACCTGGATCCGGATACAGGTGCTATAGTAGCGAATCGTAAAAAAGGTGATGCTGCAAAAAATAAAGTGAAGCTGCAAGAAAATAAAGAACATTGTATTGTAACAAATATAGGCGTTTCCCTGTTGCTTGACAAAATGGCAGATGAAACCGGGCTAAAGCCATTACTTCAGAATGTGTTCGCTGACGATTGGCAGCAGATTCTGACAGGTGCTTATTATCTTGTCAGTGAAGGTGGTGCATTATGTCATGTTTCAGAGTGGATTGCCCGTAACCGTGCTCCATACAATGGTTCTTTGACCTCTCAAAGAATAACGGAGCTGCTCACACGCATTACACCTTCACTGCAACAGGAATTTTTTCAAAAATGGATTGAAGTCAATAAACAGGACGAATACTATGCCATGGATATAACAAGTATTTCTTCTTACAGCGAATTCATAGAGTTCGTCCGTTGGGGCTATAACCGTGATGGAGAAGAACTTCCGCAGATAAATCTACTCATGCTTACTGGGGAAAAAAGCCGTCTGCCAATGTATTACAGAATCATACCGGGAAGTATCAAGGATGTCAGCACGCTTCAGGAAAGCCTTGAAAATCTTGAACTTATCAAAGCAGGATCACTGCATTATGTGATGGACAAAGGTTTTTACAGTGAAAAAAACATTGATGCTTTTTACGACAGACATTTGAAATATATGGTAGGCGTACCATTTACGGCATCATTCGCAAAAGATGCTGTAGAGCGTCATCGCAAAGATATATGCAACCATCACAATTACTGCCAGGTAATGGATGATGAATTATATGCCGTGACCGAACTGATGTCATGGGATAATCACCGGATATATGTCCACATATATTTTGACAGTTACAAAGCAGAGACTGATTCTAAAAAATTTGACCACAAACTGTATGTATGTTATAACGAACTGGTTTCTGGTAATCGAAACAAAGCAAATGAAAGCTTTTATGAAAAGTACTTTATCATAAAGGAAACACCAGTGCGTGGGCTGAAGGTCGAATATAATGAAGAAGCAATTTCTCTTCATAAAAAGAACCGAATAGGTTGGTTTGTTCTTGCAACAAATGACATAAAAGATAAAGTCAAGGCATTGGAAATATACCGTAGCAAAGATGCTGTTGAAAAGAATTTTGACGATCTAAAAAACGAACTTGATATGAAACGGCTCCGCATACATACACAGTCGACTATGGATGGTCGTATATTTATTCAGTTTATAGCCCTGATTCTGATAACAAAGCTCAAAGAGGTTATGAGGGAAAACAATTGGTTTCAAAATCATAATCTTCAGGAAGTAATAGAAGAAATGAAATCTATACGAGAGGTTAGCATCGAGGGTAAACGTAAAAAGTTAATTACACAACTGACTGGTTTTCAGTCAGAGATAGTTGAATTATACAAACTGGTGATTTGATTCACCAGTGTATAATTTGAGTGGGATTTTAGGTTATACCTTTTGTTTTGCCAGGCCTTGCTCGTTATAGAAATATCTATACGGCGATTCGCTCAGTGCATATACTCTTATGATGAAAACTAACGGCGATAACAGATTTGCAAATAGGACATTTTATCTTTATAATGCCTTCCGTCATCAGATCTGCGTCAAATAATCTCTTGTTCTTGCAACATGGACATGCAACATGTACTTCATTGGCATGCGCTAAAATTTCTTTATTAGAACTTCTAATCTCTTGCATTTGATTCACCTCCAAAAAGATAACAATTATCATCTTGTTCGAGAAAAAAGGGATTTACTGTCACTCTCTGCAATTATAACTATGACCGTGATCAATTGGCCACCGAAGCAGGTTTTCCGATAGATACCGAGTTAAGTATCCCCTACTGCATAACTCTATGCTGATTACAGATGCTCAAAATATCCGGACATCTGTTCCCGTATTGCAATACACCCATTAGAATAAAATTGCAACGGTCTTCTCAAACTTATATGCCATTTTCTTCATTATTCATGAATAACTTTCGTAATCAGCCTCAAAGGATTCTTCCTCAAAAGCGTAATCACTCTTTAATTTCTTAATTAAGATGATTGAATTCTATCACATACAAGCGACCTTGAAAACTCATTTTTGTTACTTGTTAAGTAACATTTTTCTTTCCTCGTATCGGTTTCATTTCGATTCCAACTAAGATATCATTTATAACTTCAATATCGTACACACCATTTTCTAAGCAGTGAAGAATTATCATATCCCTTTCCAACGCTGGTGAAAAAATATACCCTGCTGAGATTAATAACCGCTCCGCATCTTCTTTACTTAATTCCATAGCACATGCCACCGCAATCAATGTATCTTTACCCGGCAAAGCTTTCTTCTCTCCCGGTCTTTGATAAGTTGTAAGTTCCCAAAAAGTTTTACGAGAAAATCCGACCTTGTTAAGCCTTTCTCTAATAACTTTCGGTTCAACCGCATTCTCCCTATCCTGAAACTTGGTCATTAACTCGCTTGTCCTACTGGCACGATTTGATAATTTTAACAATAATGTATCCCTCTCTGGAATTTCTATCGTTTTGAAATTAGGACTAATCTTCTGATCTTCTGTTCCAGATAAGCTTGGTTCAAATTTGCTAATACGCTCTTCAATTCTTTGAAACTCAACTTTTCTATATATGCTTTCAATATACAGATCAACATCTGTTCTTAAAAACAACTCTGTACATGGTAAGGTTACCTGGGTTAATGGATGGCATACACGATGTTTTGGAAGTTCTTTATTCGGAGAATAATTATCCCAATATTCATTATTTGTTTTTTTGTTTGTAAAACTTGGTAAATACAAATCAAATGGAACCGATAAAATTTGTTCTATAACAGCATTTCCTTCTCCATCAACGCCTATAGCTTTTTTTCTATCACGAGTAGGCCTTAATTCTTTACCCGATAGAATTAACCTATATATTTCTGGCAAATCAGACAAAATTTTTGACATACGAACAAAATTATGCTTATAACTTTCGTCTCGTTCTTTTCTATTATGGACTTCTGCCGTCTTATAAATATCCCAACATACAACATAAAATTTTGATAGATTTACTTTATTTTCCTTCAAAAATTTATTTGCACTCATATACTCATCTTGATATTTTTCTTTTATATTTTCCCGTGCATATGACGGATATTGTAAAGCTAACATTGTGCAAATAATATCCCAATCACGCTCAAATTTTTCGTCATAATAAGTTGCAGAATAGACAAGGTTTCTGCCAACTATATAAACATAATCTTTCAAGCCCATGGGAATATCATCTACTCTAGGGCATTCCTCCACTATGTATTTCCAAAAATAATCTATATTCTTCAGAAGTTCGTTTCTTAATTCTTTCTGCCAGCTTTTTACCTCTTCCCTATATTCGTACATTTCTGTAGGCGAAATTTTTTCGGTTAACTTATCATACCCCTTTTCAACCTTTATCTTTGAAAGCTCGCAATCAATCTTCTTATTAATCCAAATAGCATATAAAAGAAATAACGCATCATATTCTTTTTTCCTTTGCAAACCACTAAAACATTTACTATATGTAATCCAATCACTAGCTTCCTCATATATTAACTTATCAGCCAAATCAACAATATCTTGCGTTCTGATATTAACACCACCTTAATCAACTTTTTGAAGAATTATATGTAATTCCACCTCACTACCCTCATAATCAACAACCGCTCCAAGCTTCTGAAAATGTCGTATACATCTACGATTCTGACTATCAATTTTTATATTGGCAACATCCCATTGTTTCATGCACCCAAGGAAGCCATGCGCTTATAA
>JBGVDD010000019.1:0-7564 GCA_045119215.1 Lachnospiraceae bacterium
TTTATAACTTTTTACACTGTCACCTTCACCTTATCCAGATGCCAGATTTCATCTACATACTGCTGTATGGTTCTGTCTGAGCTAAACTTACCGGAGCATGCTACATTTAAGATGGCACTCTTTGCCCATGCCCTCTCATCCTTATATGCCTCTTCGATTCGCTTCTGAGCCTCTGCGTAAGAGCGAAAGTCCTTTAGGATAAAATAAGTATCTGCTCTGTTGGAGCTGTTGGTATTTAAGAGAGAGTTGTATAAATCTCTAAATAATTCCGGATTGTTAGGTGAATACACACCATTGATTAACTGCATCAACACCTTGCGCACATCCTGGTCGTTGTTGAAGATATCCATTGGATTGTATCCCCCGTGCTGTTCGTAATTGATTACCTCATCTGAGGATAATCCAAAGATGAATGCATTTTCCTCTCCTACTTCTTCCACAATCTCCACATTAGCTCCGTCCATGGTTCCTAAGGTCAGGGCACCGTTTAACATAAATTTCATGTTTCCTGTTCCCGATGCTTCCTTGCTGGCTGTAGAAATCTGTTCACTCACATCTGCCGCTGCAAAAATCATTTCAGCATTTGACACACGATAGTCCTCGATAAATACAACTTTAAGCTTACCTTCAATGGAGCTGTCATTGTTGATGACTTCGGCTACGGAATTAATCAGCTTAATGGTAAGCTTTGCCCGGTGATAACCTGCCGCTGCCTTGGCGCCAAAGATAAAGGTTCTTGGATAAAATTCTTTCTCCGGATGTTCTTTCAATTCATTGTATAAATACATTACATGAAGAATGTTTAAAAGCTGTCTCTTGTATTCGTGCAATCTCTTCACCTGCACATCAAAGATAGAACGAGGATCTACCTCAATTCCGTTGTGTTCCTTAATGTATTTTGCCAGTCTTAGCTTATTCTGATATTTGATATTCATAAACTCTGCCTGGGCTTTCTCATCATCTGCATATATAGCCAGTCTCTTCATCTGGGATAAATCTGTAATCCATTCTTTTCCAATGTGGTCTGTTACCCAATTTGCAAGCAGTGGATTTCCGTGCTTTAAAAATCTTCTCTGTGTAATACCATTGGTCTTGTTATTAAACTTTTCAGGCATCATTTCATAGAAATCCTTTAATTCCTGATGTTTCAAAATTTCTGTGTGAAGAGCTGCCACACCATTGACAGAATAACCTGCGGCAATGGCAAGATGGGCCATCTTTACCTGTCCATCATATATAATTGCCATCTTGCGAATCTTTTCCTGATCCCCTGGATATTTCTTCTGGATATCCAAAATAAACCTACGGTTGATTTCTTCTACAATCTGATAAATTCTAGGGAGAAGTCTTGAAAACAGTTCAATTGGCCACTTTTCCAGTGCTTCCGCCATAATGGTATGGTTGGTGTAAGCACAGGTTTTTGTTGTGACATCCCAGGCATCATCCCAGCTTAAGCCCTGTTCATCCATGAGGATTCTCATCAATTCCGCTACTGCTACCGTCGGATGGGTGTCATTTAACTGGAAGGTTACTTTCTCATGGAACTTTTTGATATCATCATGCTTATCCATATATTTTTTTACTGCTGTCTGTACACTTGCTGAGATAAAGAAATACTGCTGTTTTAATCTCAATTCCTTACCTGCATAATGATTATCATTTGGATACAATACTTCCACTATGGTTTTCGCAAGGTTCTCCTGCTCTACTGCTTTCTGGTAATCCCCTTTGTCAAAGGAATCCAAATGAAACTCATTGATCGCCTGTGCATCCCAGATACGAAGGGTATTTACCACATGGTTTCCATATCCTACGATTGGGAAATCATAGGGAACTGCAAGAACAGAGCTATAATTTTCTTGTATAAAGTTATTTCTACCTGTCTCTGGGTCTCTCTCAATACGAATATTTCCACCGAATTTAACTTCTGTGGCATATTCAGGTCTGCGAAGTTCGAAGGGATTTCCATCCCTTAACCACTGATCTGGCACTTCTACCTGAAAACCGTTTTCTATTTTTTGTTTAAACATACCGTAACGGTAACGGATTCCGCATCCATAGGCAGAATACCCCAAGGTTGCCAGGGAATCCAAAAAGCAGGCTGCCAATCGTCCCAAACCGCCATTTCCCAAGGCTGCATCCGGCTCCTGGTCTTCTATTACATTGATATCCACGCCCAGTTCTTCCAATGCTTCCTTTACCTCATCATATTCACAAAGGTTAATCAGATTATTTCCTAATGCACGCCCCATCAAAAATTCCATAGACAGGTAATACACCGTCTTTGGATCAGACTTTTCATACTCCTTCTGGGTTGCCAGCCAGTCATCAATAATCCTATCCTTTACCGCATAAGATACTGCCTGAAAAATCTGCTGATTATCTGCTTCCTGTAATGTCTTTCGAAAGAGTGTTTTGATGTTGTCTTCCACGCTTTTCTTGAATTCTTCTTTGTCAAACTTCTGAACTGCCATACCTTTGTCCTCCCTTTTGTCTCTTCTTATTCTGTGCTGTCTTTTATTTAAATATTCAAAACCACATTTGCAAAATTGCCTTGGTTCTGAATATTCCTCAAATTGTTTTTCATGGTATCTGTCATTTGAAACTGAAACACAAATACAATTTAGCTCTATTGTACATTTTTGCATAGGTTTGTGTCAAGATTTTATGTGAAATTTTACAATTTTCTCGTAACAGTTCAGCCATAGGCTAAACTGTTACGAAATCGGGCAATGCTTACGCATGCAAAATTGTCCGATTTTTGTTAAATGCACATTTTCGCACGGTCAGCGCAGTGAATGCGCAGACCTGCCTGAACTGTTACATTTTCTCATTGAAACCACAAAAAAGTTGAATTTAAATTTTATTCAGTTTAAACCGACTCGGTATAAACCGAATAAAAAAGAGGAGACAAATTTAGCTCATTTTTTTTCTTCGTAAATAGAAAATCCCCCCTGATAATTCCTTTCTTCTTTTGGAATCACCTGATACATCATGGTATTAGGCAATATATTGTGTTCTGTTTTGATATCCTCTAAATTTATGCTCTGTTCGCAAAATATATACTGTATCTGTCTCTCGCTATCATCTAACAGGGCATATTCAAATTCATTAAACTTCATATTGTAGCAGGCGATTACCGCCAAGGTATCAAAATGAGTGGTATCCTTTAACATACCACAGCTTTTTTTCACACTGCATAGTCTGTCCTTTTCTTTTTTATAATCTTCCTCAGAATATTTACATTCCAGATATCTGTAGTATCCACAGTTCGAGGACCAGTTTTTCCCAAACTCACCTTCCACTTTTGCCAAATATGTTTGTATGTTCTCCTCTTTTACCTTTTGGGGAAAAATGCTTAATTTGTGAGAATACCAAAGTTCCTTATCGATTCCTATTTCAGCTCTATAATCATCCCATTTATCATAGGCTTCACCTAAATTCTTTTCTGTCCCATCTACCACAATGGAGAATTTTTCTCCTCCTGTTGGATTGAGAATCCAGTAAAAAATTCCTCCAAAAACTGCCAAGAGAAAGATTCCCAATAAAAAAGCCACAACTGCCTGACTTTGGGCTTTCTTTTTTTCTTTCTCCATCACCCTTTTTTTCTGTGCTGCATCCATGGTCTCTACCAAAGAAAGCACCTGCCCGGCAGTGATACTCTCTCCCATTCTCTTATTGCAGACAATCCATGCAATGCTTCCCAAAAGCAATACAATTCCCCACAAAAAAATTAGATGAATATAACTTCCTTTCCAGATTTGAGGTAAATCTGTAATTTTCAACTGTCCAACTCCACCATATTCTGTAGACCCATTTATAACAATCCTCAAATATGCAATGTAACCTATATGAAACGCCACCAGCAATATATTTCCTAACAAATGCATCCATTTCGATTTCTGAAACTGAAACATCACCTTGATAAACCAGGAAATGTATAATAGTCCTCCAAAAAACAGGATTCCAAATACGCCGTATGTTCTAAAAGTTTGAAGCTTCTCCATCATATCCCCAAGGGCTGTATGCCACTGGACCATTCCATCGCTTATCACAGTAAAATACAACACAAGTCCCAGCAAAAAGAAAACTGCCAATATAACACCACAAAAAAATAACATTGCAACAGGAGTGACATACAAAAGATTAGCCACCCGAAATTTATCTGTCACAACACAAAGCTGTACGTTCTGTTTCTTTTGCTCCTCCACAAACATACCTGCCGTAGCCAGTATACAGAGCATGATTCCTATGGGAACACTAACCTGCAATGGAGATGCCAGACACCAGATAAACCATAGAAGAGTTGCTGCAAAAGTATGTCTTAAATTGTTCTGATACTGGCCTTGTTGCACATTGAAGCCCAGAAGCACCTGGTAATTTATTATTTTTTTGAACATAATATATCACTCCTTTTTCCCCTTTGTCACATACCCATTTTTCGGGTTTCCAAATACATATACTACATAGAGACAAACCTCCAACGCCAAAACTGTACTGCTTATTCCTAACCTTCCCACAAGGTTTCTGATATCTTCCATTCCCGTTCCTTCAAATATTTTATTTATATAGTACAGGGATTGCACCATTGCCTGACCCAAAATCGCAATCTTGACACAGACTCTAATCAGAAAACTTATGAACATAAAAATCCCATCCAGGATTCCCCTTATTATGACAGACTGATTTTCTTCCTCCATGTTCCATCGAAGCCATTCTTTTTTCCAAATCAAAAACATGAAAATGATTTCCATCATCCAAAACAACACAAAATTTAGATTATGAAAAGCAAGATAAACAATGGGAATAAGAGTAAATTCTAAACTTCTTTTCATAGTCCAAAGCATCTTCTTTTTTATCACCTGAAAATAACTCTTTTTATCAAAGCTGTGATATCTTAAATAGTAAACCAATTCCTCTTCTCCCACAGTCCTTACATAATATCTGGTATACCCATCACAGATATCTTTATAGAAAAACCACAGTACAATTCCCCACAAAACCAGTATCCCTACAAAGAAATACCCTTCCATATATTTTTTGTAAAAAACACAGAAAATCAATATCAATGCCAAACAAATCTGATTGCTTTTCTTTGCTCTCTCAGAGGAGGAATTTACTCCCCAAACCATATCTGCAAAACTTTCATATACTTTATTTTCCATACCCTACTCCTTGACGAAACACTCTGTTTTCTTCTCGCCTTCATTTCCCATATTGATATAATAATATCCCTTGGCGTCTTTTTGGTATACCCACTGACTGCTGCTTACTTCTTCATCATCCAGAGAATCAGTATTAAATAATGCCGGATTTTTTAGTTCTAATTTTGTTAAACTATTTTTTTCTAAATCTATGTAATAACTTTCACAAGGTCCCCTCATAAACTCTCTTCCTGATATCATTACACTTCTCTCTCCCCACTCCAACTGACTGATTCCCACAGGGATAGAAAGTGTGGTCTGCAAATTCCATTCACTGTCATAAATCTCTATTTCACTATAAAAACTTTCCGGCTCATCAAACCGATTTAATGTATCAAAATATCCTGTCACCAGAATAAATTTATCTTTGCCAGCTACCACCACTTTTTTAATATCACTGCGATAGACCATTCCATAATCTTTCTTTTTTATGTAACTTCCTGTCTTTGATTTTAAGTCCATTTTATAGACTCCATCCTGCCCTAAAACATAATAGCTATCTCCATCCACAACACCTTCTGCCTTTAATCCACCATCACCAAACAAATTCTGGTAGTTATCCACATAAAAAGAAGTTTTTCCTAAATTTTCTGTGGATGTCTTTACCCCCATATACCATCCTAAGTGTAATCCCAAAAACACACCCTTAAATCTCTGGCACACCAAAGCGACATCTTCATCATATTCTGCCACATCTATTAGCATTTTCTCTGTAGACTGTGGTATCTTAACTTCTTCTACCATTCCAGAATTCTTCTGAAAGGTAAACAGATATGGCATCAGCCCCTGCACATCTGATCCCACCTTTTCTGAATATACACGTTCAATAGAATCTTCATTATCAATTCCCTCAAACAAAACATACAGCGTATCTTTACCATGGATTAACTTGGGGGCCCTGTCTAAATCCATTCCATCTTCCCTTAAGGTAAAAAGCTTTTTTCCCTTACCAGAGGCATCTAGTGCCATGACATGATAATCATACTGGAAGGATTCCTTTTTTTCTCTGTAGATAAAGAAACTGTTTTCTGAAGCCTCAGTATCCTCATCATTTGAATTTTCTGCTTTCTCTAACACCTTAATCTTACAGCTACAGTCTGGCCCATTCATTTTCTCTGCCAGCCTGTCCAGGTAATTATTTAGATTTAAAATCAAAAAACAAATACCAGCCACAATGCACACAATACAAAAGAGAATGCCAATTTTTTTATATTTATTTTTCTCCCTGCTACTTTTCAAATTCCTCATATTGTTCTATAACCTCTACAAAATCTTCGATTCCTTCCTCAAATAACTGTTCCCTGTCACAAAACCTCATCATGGTTCCTTTTTTTAGCACCATAATATAATCTGCAATATTTTCTATATCTGCCATAATATGTGTAGATATCACCACACTGGCATTTCTCTCTGCCACCTGTCTTTGTATACACTCCATAAATCTCTGACGGAATACAGGGTCAAGATTTGCAGTAGGTTCATCCAACAAAAACAGTTCCGGCTTTCTTGCCAGTGTAAATACCAGTTCCATTCTTTTTCTCTGTCCTGTAGACAACTCTATATATTTTGTATGTAACATCTTTTCTGTAATCTCAAAGCAGTCCAATCCCTCCCTCCAACACTCCATATCAAAGGTAGGATAAAGCTTAGAACATAACACTACACTGTCCATCACAGGAGCTTCCACTAAAAAAATGGGATTGTGTCCCGCATATGCAATCTCTTGCCTTGCTGTCAATAACTTCTCTTGTAATGGGTTCCCTTTCCAATAAATAGTTCCCCTTTTGGGTTTATAATTTCCATACAGTATTTCATATAGCGTGCTTTTGCCGGAACCATTTCTTCCCAAAACTCCCAGAATATAACCTGACTCCAACTCAAAATTTACCTTAGAAATAGAAAAGGGGGAACTCTTTTGTCTGCTTAATCTTTTACCTTTACCATAAGAATATTCTAATTGTTCCACTCTTAACATTATTCCCATAAGATTTCCACCATATCCTTTACCTCTTCCAAAGAGATTCCAGCCTTTTTACATTTTTCAATTAACTGCACTAATTCTTCTTCCACACCCTGCACCTTCTTTTCTTCCATATATTGAACATCTACACTGTCTACATAAAATCCTTTCCCCGGAACGGAATAAATCAGTCCCTCTTTTTCCAACTCTTCATAAGCTCTCTTTGTGGTGATTACACTAATCTTTAATTCCATGGCAAGACTTCGAATGGATGGCAAACTTTCTCCCTTGGTCAAGGTATTATTTATCATCAAATCTTTTATCTGCCTTACAATTTGGGCATAGATCGGTTCCCCACTTTTTGTCTGAATTTTAATATTCATCTAACACCTCTCCCAAT
>JBGVDD010000020.1:0-33377 GCA_045119215.1 Lachnospiraceae bacterium
ATAATAGGCATGCTTTGAAACCTGATTCTGGTTGCACCATTCATCAACAGATAAATCACTATGCTTAATTTCTTCAAGACGTTGTTTCCATAATAAGAACTTTTCGCTTTCCATATGTTACCTCCTGGATAAATTTAATCCAGGAAATTATATCAGGTATGAGTAGAAGATTGAAGAACGCTATTTTTTGGAGCACTTACCCAGATGGGTTTATTTTATCACGAAAGGAAGGATAAGTCTATGGATTTTGGTGGAAAAGTTTGTGAAAAAAAAGAAAGCCGAGAACGGCTTTCTTCAATATATTTCATTCATTTCTATGGGTTCACCAAATTGGTAATCTTTTTTTGCTTTTTTTTCCAACAATTGATTATAATACTTTGGCTTAATTCCAATTGCCGGACGTATACTTCTTACATTTTCTTTTGTAAACGGTTCACCCTTTTTAATCTCTTTCACAGCAACAAGAGAACGTCTTCCTAACAATCCTTTCTTCTCATTCTGTGTCAACTCATATGTAGGTTTACCCATAATCACAGAAGCATTTTTTACATCTCGAACCATCTGTGCAAACTCCGATATTTCCATTGAAAAATCCGAATCAGGGTTTTTGATTTCTCTACTTAAGCACACATGTTTCTCAATCACTTTTGCACCCATAGACACTGCAACAACTGGTGCCAAAGATCCAAACGAATGATCCGATAATCCAATAGGAACCCCAAACCGTTTCATCATATCTGGAATAACCGAAACATTCATATCCTCAAACTTCGCTGGATACTGACTGCAGCATTTTAGTAAGATAACCTGATTATTTCCCTGACGCTCGCAAGCTGCCAATGCCTCTTCAATTTCTTCGATACTCCCCATCCCAACCGACATAATAATAGGTTTTCCCTTACTTGCCACATATTCAATCAGTGGTATATCAACGAGCTCCATAGATGCTATTTTATAAAATTCTATTCCTAATTCTTCCAAGAAATCAACTGCCGAATTGTCAAAGGGAGTAGATAAAAAATCAATCCCAACCTCCTCACACTTCTCTTTCAATGCTTTTTGCCACTCCCAAGGAGTATATGCTTCCTGATATAATTTATAAAAATTATATCCATCCCATAACCCACCCTTAATCCGATATGCCTCGTCATCACAATCTATCGTTAATGTATCAGCAGTGTAAGTCTGAATTTTTACACAATCTGCACCTGCTTTTGCAGCTTCTTCCACGATTTTCAGTGCATTTTCCAACTTTCCTGCATGATTGGCAGACATTTCCGCAATCACATATACACCATTCTTTATTTTCTCATACAACTTCATTCTCTTTTCCTCCCGTATGCAACCTTTATAAAATCTGTCGGCTCATCTCAGAAATCAAATGATAGCCATCCCAGATCAGACCAATATCCAAAGCACTTCCAAAAGGTACAATCCGATCAATTCCTGTAAGATGATTTTTTATCATAAATTCCAGAATCTCCTGCTTATCCACACCCTCTACTGCCACTGTCTGTACCTTCTGGGTAATGGTAGGGGCAAGTTCATCTAATGTGCTGATGCTACATTGATAAAACATACCATATCTTCCTCTTAAGTTACTTATCTGTTCTGGAATTTTCTCCAAATCCACCACATACAGTAAATTCCCATATCTGTGTACCTTGCTCTTTATCTCTGTATTCACTGCGTAGAGACATATATCTGTAAATTTGTCACTTACCTTACTGTCTGCCAAATCATATTTTTGTGCCACCTGAAATACGCTGCCCCAGAACAGTTTTTGTGCCTGTTGAATTTGATCCGGTGAAGTTTCCAAAGATGTTTTCCAGACAATCATATGAGGAGTAGAGCAGGCATTCTGATCCATCAGATAAGTATCGTTATAGAACTGGTGAGCAAGCTTTAACCGTTCCTTCTCCGTCATGGAAAGTATCCCTTCCGGTGCAATGATTCCAAAAGAATATCTATCAGAAAACACAATCTCCTTGCTATGTGGTTTTAACTTAGAAGTGCGTATTTCCTCTATGGCTGCATCCCCACCCCAGATAACACGCACATCACACAGCTTAGAATAATAATCTGTAATTTCTTTGTTTCTCTCATATCCCACAATAGCATTACTCTGTGCTATTGCCTGATATTTTTCCTGCTCCATTACCTGCTGTATCTTTTCACACAGCAATGTAACCTGAGTAAAATTCTTTGAAGACACACGAACAATATTGCTGTTTCCTGCTAGAAGACCAAACACAAAAGAAAATGCAAAATTGATAGGTACATTGGAAGGAGCAATATGAAACACCAGGCCTCTTCCCAAAGATATCCCCTCTCCCAATTTATGATTGTAAGTTTCTTTCTGCTTTTGCAGATTTGCCCTGCGAATCCAAAAAGCAAAAGAGACCACATCCGGATAAGTTTTAAGGGTTACATCCTTTAACACTTCCTTTGACACTTCCTCTAAAAAATCACAGACTAGGCTGTCAAATGGCTCTCTTGGAAAGACCTTTACATCTTCCCTTCCCGCGAAATAGATTACGTCACTTTTTCTCATAAGTATCACTGCACCCCCTTATCTCTGCATTTTTTATCCGCCCTAACACCTTGAAGTATTTTCCTTTTCTTCCGCAAGGACAATCATCTTCCCCCAGAATCACTCCTTCATCTTCTGTCAAAAGAGAAAATCCAGGATAGGATTTGGGTATCATAGAAACTACCTGAATAATCCCCGGCTCGCCAGTATCACAGAGAGTAAAATCCTTTGACCGCCGCACCAGCACATCCGAAAAAATACTGGCATGCAAATGACCGCATTCACATTCCATATAAATGCAACCTGTCTGTTCTACCATTCCATAATAATCATGAACACGTTTCACACCACAGACCTGTTGCAGGGCTTTCTTAAACTCTGTGGGGCTTACCATCTCATTCTGCAGCTTTTTCCAGCCGCCACCATGGATTAAAATTGCCTTTGACAAATCAAGTGTCTCTTCGCACTCTGACAATGCCTTATAAAAATATTGCCAAATCATAAAAGTAAACCCAAACATCAGTATGGGCTTTCCTTGATGTTTTTTCAAAAATGCCTTGATTCCTTCCAAATCAAGATTCATATTCTCATCTAAGGCATATGCCCTGTCAGATGCCAAAATGGAAAAACCTAAAATTCCTGCTCCTCTTGCAGAAAACATTTTTCTGTCTTTCAATACCGCCGAACTGTCAAGAATCAACATGGGCATTCTGCCTTTCCCTGTAAAATCACTCATGATTTTAACCAGGGTTTTCTGCTGGTTATTGGCTGTTTCTTTGTCAAGATATATTTTAGACACTGCCTGCCCTGTGGTTCCGGAGGAAGTCATGGTTTTAAAAACCTCTTCTTTTGGAATACTTCTCAATTCTAATTCCTTAAAAAGGCGTACTGGCAGAAAAGGAAGTTCTTCATAGCTTTCTTTCTGAGATAATTTTATCCCCAGCATATCCAGAATTTTTTTATATTCTCCACATTTTTCATAATGAAAGGCTGCCAAATCGCCTAAGTTCTCTGATAAAAGCTGTGTTTTTCCCTTTTTTTTCAGAGAATAAGGAGGGATTTTTAAAATTTCACTATATTCCATCATAATACTCCTCTAACTTTATATATAAAGTTTTTCCTGCCTCATTTTTGGGGATTTTCTCCAGTTCTTTTACATGAAAAGCTTTATGATTTAAGCCTGTTTTTTCTGTAAGATATTTTTTCACCTGCTCTTTCAGTGTTTCATCCGTCGAGGTCAAAAAAACATATAACTTATCATCTTTTCCTGCACAGGCATAATCTGTCTCCGGAAATCTATCTTTTAGCATCCGCTCTACTTCATCTAAATTCACACGGTTACCATAAATCTTCAGAAAACGTTTCTTTCTCCCCACAATATAAAAATACCCATCCTCATCCATTTTCGCCATATCTCCGGTAACCAGCCGTCCTTGTCTTTCGTCACCTTTTGCTAAATCTTCCATGGACTCTGCATAACCTAAAGTAACATTTTCTCCTTCATAGATCAGTTCTCCAACCACATCCGGCTGGGTAATTGCCTGTCCATTGACGTCCACCAAAGTAAACTTTCCACCAGGTATGGCAATTCCCATACTGCCATACTTTTCTAAAGATTTTTCATAGGGCAGGTATGCCATTCTTGCTGTAGCTTCCGTCTGTCCATACATCACCACAAACTGCTTCTTGTGTTGTGCTGCGTATTCTGCAAATTCCCTGTGAAGCTCCGGTGACAGCTTGCCCCCCGCCTGGGTCATAGTGCGAAGGCTGGGCAGATCCATTCTAAAAAAGCGTAGTTTTTTCAACATCTCATATGTATACGGTACACCCCCAAAAGAAGTGGCTTCCTTGGATTTAAAAAACTCCCAAAACTCCCTTTCCATTAAAGACCTGTCTGTCATCAACACCACTGCCCCCACTAACAAATGACTGTTGATAATGGACAAACCATAGGTATAATTCATGGGAAGTGTTGTAATAGGACGCTCTGCTTGATCCAATTTTAAATATTTTACAATAGACTCTGCATTAGACTGTATATTCCCATAACTCTGACGCACAAATTTGGGACTTCCTGTGCTGCCGGAAGTGGTCAGCAAAAGTGCCAGCTCCGGATACAGGGAATGGATTACTCCATAGTTGGTCTGCAAAAGGCAGTAATCATATTGCTGATGAACACAGGTAAAGTGCGGGTAACTTTCCTCCCTGTCAGCAGGAATATAAATGAACTCCGGCTGATACACTTGCAACAGATTCTTTGCCAGCTCTTCATCAATGTTTCTGTCTAATAACACAGGAACAATTCCATTGGACAGGAAAGCAAAGTATCCTGCCAAAGATCCTGCACTGTTATGGCAAAAAGAAAATACCAGACTTCTGGTTGGAATCTTCTCCTTAAATACATAAGACAGTTGATATAACTCCTCATACTTTAAGGTTGTCCCAGCATCATCTATCACTGCGGTTCTGTTTTTGTATTGTTCATTGATTGCAAAATAATTCATTGTTATGCCCCCTTTGTGTTTAGCTTAACCTTATATGCTGTAGTAACTATTGCTTGCGAATATAAAAAATTGCCTGATCTCCCTCTTTCAATCTGTTACTCTTCTCTGCCATCTCCTTATATCTTGAAATCTTTGTAGGAGACACCATGTTTTCCCTTGTCAACTGTCCATGTGATTTATCTGTATTCTTGTATCCATCACTCAGTGAAAAAACTCCAGCATTGGAATCATATGAAATATATTCTATTTTCAATCCTGCCTTTTTGCACAGATATCCCATTGCTCTTTTACTCAACAAATATAAATGTCTTGGAGCATCCAGTTGGCAGAAATATTCTCCATACATTCTATGTGCCATTCCATCTGCCAGTGGAATTGATATCATACACAGACCATCTTTCTTTAACAGACTATTAATTTTCTTCAATACCTCTAATGGATTTTCCATATGTTCAAAGGAATGAATCAATGAAATAAAATCATACTGTTGATGATTCACCCCAAAAATATCACTGCTTAAGAACTTCCATTTTTTATTTTTCATTTTCTCGGCTGGCATATACAAGTCCAGTCCTGTTATGTGTTTCCAGCCCATATCAGCCAACACGTCCAGCCAATGTCCGTTTGCACATCCCACGTCTAATATAGCATCTTTTCTCTTTATTCTGGTTCCACATAATCTTTTAAATAAAATATCTACATTACTTAACTGCAATACTTTTTCAAAATTTTTGTGCCTGCTCCATATAATATATTCTATAAGAAAATATTCTCTTAACTTAAATAACCAGTTATCATTATTCTTCTTTAAGTATGGATTGTAATTTTTTGGATACCACTCTTTCATCTCTACCTGATCAATCATCATCCAGCTTTTACATCTTGAACACTCTAAATAGTGAAATTCATCCCCTTTATTAAGTATTCGTTCTTTTACAAGATGTATTTTATTATCGGTTTTATTACCACATATTCTACATACTGTATTCATATATTACTGTTCCTCCATCTGTCTCATTCCATGTAAAAATTATCTGTTATATAAGGAGTTTGCCGGTCTAATGTATCCATTCCCATTAACTCTGGTTTTATAATTGATTGACTGTCTATTTCTACCTCAATAAGGATTGGTTTACTCACATTGATGGTACGCAATTTATCTTCTAATTGTTCTTCCGAACTCATAAGCATATAATCAATGCAATAACTTTCTGCTAACTTTTTTACATCCGGCTGGGAAAATCCTTCCACAGAACCTACACATCTGTCATCATAATACTTATGGTGTATATCCCGAATCAGCCCTAAGGAATGATTATTCAATAAGATGATAACTATAGGTAACTTCCTGCTTCCTATTAGACACAATTCCTGCACATTCATTTGAAATCCTCCATCCCCCATGAATGCCACCACCTGTTTAAACCTATGAGTATAATATACACCAATTGCCGCTGGCAAAGAATAGCCCATTGCTCCCAGTCCACCTGAATTTATAATTCTGAAATTTTCTCCAGATATTCTTAAAGATTGAGCTAACCACATCTGATTTTGCCCCACATCTGCACACACTGCCACATCATCTTTTAATAACTTTCCAATATATTTGATCTCTTTATTCTGTTCTGTTTCATCCCTAAGATTATGTTCTATTTTTTCTATATTGGCAAGCCAGGCATCATATTTTCCGCTGCCTTTTGGAGCTCTGCAATTCCACTGACTGATAAAGGTTTTCAAATCCATGTGCAGACTCAGTTCCTCGTGCACATTGTGTCCTAATTCCGCTTTATCAATATCTACATGTATAACATATGCCTCTGGTGCAAACTTTTCTTTATTTTTTCCTGTCTGTCTCAAGTCAAGTCTTGAGCCAAGCACAAGAATCACATCCGCTTTCTGTACCGCAATATTAGCACTACGATTCCCATATGTACCGATAAATCCGCAAAAATATTTATTTGAATGATTCAGCACATCTATCCCTTGCAAGGAACACACCACAGGAATTCCCAGGTTATTTACCATGGTCTGAAACTCTTTTTCTGCCCCTGCCATACGAATACCTCCACCTGCTATCATTACAGGTCTCTTGGCATCCATTATGCGATTGTAGATTGCCTGATACTTATCTTCTGTAAAAGCTTCGTATCTTTCTGGTTCCTTTTTTTGATATCCTCTTAATTTTTCCGGTTCTACCTCCATTCCCTGAACGTCAACCGGAATATCAATCAATACAGGACCTTTTCTTCCTTCCATAACATAATCAAAGGCTTTTTCTAATTCGTATCTGATATCCTCTGGTTCCATAACGGTAACACAATACTTTGTCACCGGTTTAACCATGGATGTAATATCTATTTCCTGAAAACTTTCCTGTCGTATAGAAAGCTGCTTTTTCATAGCATATGTATGTACCTGTCCCGTAATGCATATCAAAGGAACAGAATCACAGTAGGCATTGGCTATGCCTGTAATTAAATTGGTAGCCCCCGGTCCATTAGAAGCTATCACAATGCCAAACTCTTCCTCTGCACATCTTGCATACGCATCTGCCGCAAATGCAGCCCCCTGTTCATGATAATTCTGTACATAAGATACCTTACCGTTTCTTGCCACAGAATCAATCAGATGCGTAACGGAACCTCCCTGATAACCAAAAAAAATCTTGCCGCCCTTTTTCTGAAAAAAATCTATTACATAATCTGAAAGTTTCATAATATACTGTTTCCCTTCTCCTCATACACACTCTCTGTTAAAAAGCTAAGTGATACATCCTTCCTTATATTTTCAATACAATCCCTGTATTTTTCAATTTGCAACCCTCCAGCATCACCACCGTCAAATCCTGCAACAAAAACTTCACATTGATTTTTCATTCCATGCAAGAGATTTAACATCCACATCACTCCGTCATCTGCCACCTGTTCCACGTTTTCTGTACACTGACGCACATGGATGGTGTATTCTCTGCCTTTAGAAACTTGTGTCTGCTTAAAGCCAGCTAGTGTTATAACCGTCTCCTCTACATTCTCTTTTCTGAAAAATTCATACCCGTTTTCTCTGGAAAAGAAATAGTATATCTCATGGGAATCTATTCCCAAAACATTTCTCTCATGTGCATTAATATACACAAAAATGGCATCATTTTCTTGTCCAAATGCTGCAAGCTTTTCCTTGTTTTTCGTAACACTTGGTCCTCTTCCAACTATCACTATCTTTTTTCCAATAAAATGTTTCTGTAATTCTTTGTAATCAGATTTTGAGGGAAAGGGTGCTAACAGCAACTTTGCATATCCATCTATCTTTCCCAATGCCGTTCCACGTCCTATGGCACACATGGCTAATAGATATCTCTGTAATTCCATTGTCAGATATTTATACTCTGTTGTAATGTAGCTTACATCTATTTGAGAACGCCATGTTTTTGCTGAATCTATTGATACTGCTGTGCATCCCCATACAAATTTGTCACGAAATTTTACAATGTACTTATTGATTAAGTCCTGCAATATACTTATATCATAATTTTTTTCTTTTTCCTGATTCAGATATTTTGTAATTAACTCTGTGCTGAGATTCCCTGCTCCCATACCTATTCCCATAAGCGTACTATCAATTACAATATCTCTTTCTTCACTGATTGTTGCAAAGGTCTTTGCAAGTTCCATAGACTGATTTTTATTATTATGACTATGAAACGCAATAGCAATATTTTTATCAAGATTCTTGTCAATTAGCTGAAATTTTTCTATAAGATCCTGCTGTTGCATATTGCCAAATGTATCCACGATGGCAAAGGCATAAGGTTTCACCGTATTGATAATCTGTACAAAATCTAATAATTCATCTTCTGTATAAGACAGGGTATTAATTCCCTGAACATAAAGCTGATAACCTTTATCTATAATATCTTCCATCAATGTTAAAGACTCTTTGATATCCTCTTTTAATACCCCCAGTCGAATTCCGGTGATAGAAGATTTTTCCTTGGGAACAATACTATATACTCCTTTTTTAAAGACCTCATACTCGATATAAGCAGCATAGTTCTGATCAGGACATAGAAATTCCTCTATTTCCTGAAAACTTCTAAAATGTGTGGAGTTTTCTCTGCATATCCCGTCTGCTATATACCATAAAAAACCGATTTCTATAATATCAATTCCTGCATCTGACAGACCTTTAGAAATACTCTTGATTGTTGTATCTCCCCATGTATTTCCAAAACATCTTCCCCCATCTCTCAAGGTACAATCTAATACCTGTATTTCTCCCATTCCTGTCTCACTCCTCACAAACTTAAATATAACTCAGATAAATTTTCATACACCTGTGCCCCTGGAAATGCTTCTCTGCTCCGAATACCATTTAATACACCTTTAAATTCACCACCACATAACTTTGCCGTTTCCAGATCTATTTCTGTATCACCAATAAAAAGAGCGTTTTCCATTGGAATATCCTTAATCAAATCATATTTCGTCCTTTTTTCTCCTGGTATACCGCTAATTACCTGTTCAAATAAATTCAGTATGTGTAACCTTTGCAACTGCCACATAAGATTCTCCCTGTGATTTCTCAATGTAACCAGATACAAATGCTGTGCACACTCCCTGAGATTTTTTATAGTGGTTATCGTCTCAGGCAACAGTATATCGTACTCCAAATACTCTTTCTGTTCAATTCTTTGTATCCATTCTTCTCTGTATTGCTGATACGTTCCACGAAATTCAGACAACTCCAACAGTTTCCTTTTATCAACCCGTTGTCTGCTCATTTCCCAGTAACAATTTATATCCAGTAAAACTCCTCCATATTTATTCACAATATCTGTATAGCAATGATAATGTCTGTTTTTTCCATCCAAAATCGTTCCATCCAAGTCAAGAAAAATGTAATCATATTTTTTTATTTTCATAACAAATGAATCGCTTTCTCAATTTCTTCTTTCGTGGTTAATACAGGCTCTCTATCCATTCCCCGAATCCAAAGTAACCCTTCCGGTAGTGGATTTATTTTCTTTTTCAGACTTGGAAACTCGTCATATAAGGCAATGTTTTTAAATATTTCCGGCATATTTAATCCTGCTTTTGTAAAGAAATATACGGTGGTAAAAAACCTGGAAATATTAACTTCTGTAGGATTTGGGATTCCCTGCTTGTCATAAGTCATATCCACTCCATATATTCCATGAGGCTCTTTATCAATCGCCAGTATTGCATCCATAGCAACTCTGTTCACTACTTCATCCGAACAGGTTTCCCCTACTCTTGTAATACCTGTTACTCCTGACAAGGTTCGATTTCCGAAATTCCATGACTGTCTCTTTCTGGTCTGGGCTACTACCAACTCCCCATGATACCAGATGGACAGCCAGGTAACGGTTGCTTTTGTCAACAATTCTGCTGCGGTAAATGCTCCCCAACCATCAAAACGATTCATCCACATCTTAGCAAATTCATAATCATTGGTTGGAAGTGCACCCTTTCCACCTCCACCAACGGTTGCACGCAACCAGATATTTCCTTCCTCATCTCCTAGCTGCTGAAACGCATTTTTTAAGTCCTGTTCCTCCTTAATCAGCATTGTCTTAGGAACTTTAATGCCCTCAGCCATCCATATTTCGCTGGATTTTGCTTTGTCCACGCATATTTCCACTGTCTCTTTAGAAGGCATGTATAACTTTACCCCTTTTTCAATAATTTCCTCTCTCATTCTGGAAATTTCCCGTATCTCAATATCATTCTGAAAATGAGCTAATTCTGGACGTTCTTTCTCAATAATCTGAAAAAGTCTTTTCTTATATCCTGGCTCTACTGCATAAGGAACTTGGTAGCGTACATCTGTATTGGATATAACCATATCATATGGTTCACTTCCTATGCCGATTAAATATTCTTTTTTTTGTGCCTCTTTTAGTGAACGTACCACATTCTCTGTAGGTGCACCACCTGCACCTGCTATTAATATTCTTTTCATTTACCTTCTCCCATCTGCAATATGACGTAAATTACTATTGTAAGTCATCACACAGCTTTAAAAAATCATCATAATTTCTAATGTAATCTTCCTCTTTATACACTTCAGATGCCAAGCACATAAGCACTGCATCTGGAGAAAAATCGTACATCTCTCGCCACATATTATTTGGAACATATAAACCTTCGTAAGGCTTTTCTAAGGATACAATCTTCTTTTCCCTGCCATTGTCCAGCAATACTTTACATGAACCATGAATACAAACTAAAATCTGCTGTAAATTCTTGTGGGCGTGAAATCCTCTGCGAATATTTTCTTTTGTATCGTACATATAATACACTCTCTTTATCTCAAAAGGTATATCGTTGAATTCCTCTAACGCAACCAACATACCTCTTTCATCCCCATGTTGTTGGAACGCATATTTAATAATCTGCATATTTCTTCCTCCCTTCGCCTGAACACCACTGGTTGGCTTTTAAAAAGCATTCAATACATCTATTACTTTTGCTATATCTTCTGATTCCATTCCCACCCAGAGTGGTATGGAAAGTTCTTCCTGTGCAAGTTTCTCCGCTATAGGAAACTCTCCCGGTACATAGCCTAAATTTTCATATGCCTGCTGCATATGCAGGGGAATGGGGTAATGTATCTGTGAGGCAACTCCATTTTTTTCCAGATATTCTTTTAGCTGGTCTCTCTTTTCACAATAGATGGAAAAAGTGTGCCACACATGATTTTCCC
The DNA here is from genome assembly GCA_045119215.1 of Lachnospiraceae bacterium. Classification (GTDB taxonomy): domain Bacteria; phylum Bacillota; class Clostridia; order Lachnospirales; family Lachnospiraceae; genus RUG11237. Next base: position 11,761 of record JBGVDD010000020.1, read on the forward strand.
CTGATTTTACCGGTAATCTGATAGCCGAATTATTTATCTGCTGGAGCAACTGATTTGCAATACTTCTTCTTTCCTGATTCCATAAATCTAAATATTGCAGTTTCACCCTTAATACCGCTGCCTGTATCTCATCTAGTCTGGAATTAACTCCCTGATAGATATGTCTGTATTTTACTTCTGAGCCGTAATTTCTAAGTGCTTTTGCTTTTTTATAGAGTTGTTCATCATTCGTTGTAATCGCTCCACCATCTCCCAGTGCTCCTAGATTTTTTCCTGGATAAAAACTAAATCCTGCGGCATCTGCCAGAGAACCTGCTCTTTTTCCTGTTGCTATCTCCTTCGCTCCATGGGCCTGTGCAGCATCCTCGATTAATTTTAAATGATGGGTATCCGCTAACTCTCTTAACTCCTGCATTCCTACTAATTTTCCATATAAATGAACTGCAATAATGGCTTTTGTTCTGGAGGTGATTTTTTCTTTGACCTGTGCTATATCTATAAGTGCATCCTGGGTTACTTCTACAAACACAGGAGCTGCCCCGCAATAACTTACTGCAAGTGCTGTCGCAATAAATGTATTAACAGGCACTATCACCTCATCACCGTATCCAATTCCATATGCTCTAAGTATCAACTGCAATGCATCTAACCCATTTCCCACACCTACACAATAATTCACACCACAATAGGTTGCATACTCCTGCTCAAATTTTTCTAAAGCCTCTCCCAGTACAAACCAATTTTTTTCACACACTTCATTGATGGCATGTTGTAATTTTTCCTGTATGGGTTTATGTAATTTTTCCATATTCAAGTATGGAATATAACGTTCTGATTCCATTTATATTTCACCTCTTAGTTTTCTTTTTTGTAACCTTTGCATTTTCCTTACAATCATCGGATGGCTCTTATAGACATTTTCGTTGCGGGATGAAAAAATAATGTTACAATATTTTTTATAGGTAGCTTTCTTTCTGAATGTCTGTAGTAAATCTTTCACATAAATATCTTCCGTTGTTCCCACAAACTCTGTAACATGATTCTTCAAAATCAGCTCCAACTGCTCCTGAAACTTGTCTTTCTCGATTACCTGTTTTCCTAAGCTCTGGCGTACTTTCTCACAATAACCATCCGTTCTCATTATCTGATCCATTTCTTCATAAAGTTCTTCTGTATTATAAAATACAATATTCACTTCTTCTGGATAAAGTAACATCATATTCAAATCACTAAATCCATTTCTGTGCTTTGATAATGTAAGTGGTATACATTTATTTTTTAAGGCAAACTGCAACATCAATCCACCGCCGATAGGATAAGTAGACAGATAGAACTTGGCTCTGGAAAAAATTTCGTCCAGATCCTTTCTCTCATTTACTATAAAGAAACGATTGGAAAATTGCTTTTTTAATCTCTCCAACACTTTATTGGTTCCGTTTCCTGCATATAGAAAATTAACTTCTGGATAAACTGTCAATATATGCTCTACCATTTTTTCATACTTTTTGCTTCCCAGAATTTTATCAATGTTCCCACCTGAAAAAACAAACTCCTTTCCCTCCATCGCAGAAGGCAATCCTTCAAAAGAATAACTTGTCCGTTCGTCAGGATAAAAAGGCAAGATAATATATTTTTCTGGAATAATATTACGATATTTTATGGCTAAATTATAACCCCAATTCCTAAATCCAATAAAATAATCTACAGCACATTTTCCCAGCCAATACGCATGATCTGTTAAGTCAATCAGGTATCTGGTAACCTGCTCACCACATATTGTAGAAAAAGTCCCTACTCCTGCTACATCACTTGGTTGCGTATATAAGAATAATGTAGCCGGACTAACCTCAAGAATGATTTCCTGTAATTCTTTCATTCTATTCGTGATACCACCATTTTTTATCCTACGACACTTTATATTTGGAATATCACCATATAATTCCTGAAATTTACCGCTTAGTCTTGTCCATTCTCCCAAAACATAGATTACTTCATAGCCCAATTCTGCCAGTGCTTTTACATAAATGTCTGCTAATCCTCTGCATATCAGTCCAAATCCGTCATAAAACAGCACTGTTTTCTTATTGCTTTTTCTGATAAATGTTTCCCCCAGCAATTCTTTTGAAATATCCTGTGTTACATCCTCTAAAAAGTCATCTGTAAATTTGTAGTTGGATTCATACAAAAAGTTTGTTAAATATCTAAGGTAAGAAATGGTCTTGTTAATATCCCTTTTCTGAAACGCATTTTCTAAATCTTTCCTTCTTTTCCTATACTCATCCACATACAAATGATACATTAACTTCATTTTACATACCTCTCTGTTCATCCTTTAGGAATTCTTTGCAAAACAACTCAGGCTGATAGAACAATTCTATATTTTCCTCTATTTTTTCCCTACTCCACTCCCACCATTTAATCTGCAGAAAAGCATCTATGATTTCTTGGGAAAATCTATAGCGAATTAACTTTGCCGGAACTCCCCCAACAATAGCATAGGGTGGTATACTTTTCGTCACCACAGCTCCTGCCGCAACCACTGCTCCGTCTCCAATTGTTACTCCAGGCAAAATCACCACATTAGCTCCAATCCATACATCATTACCAATTTCAACTGGTCGATTATCTCTGATAAGACTATTTTCATAAGGTGAATTATCAAAGTGTGTCCCATACTTTTTTTGATATTTCATACGTTCTTCCTGTTTATCCCAGGAATAAAACATTCTATGATCCAACATAGGGTGGGTGGTTACACAATCCAGCGGATGATTGTTCCATATTCTTGCTGTTCCGTTAATGGAGCAATAACGTCCTATTTTTGTTGCCATTGGATATTCCTTCAATAAGGATTGATAACCATAGGTATAACGTCCAATACTACATCCTCTATATACAATATCTTCCTTCAGATAAGATTCGTTATCATATAAATAGATATAATCCTTATGGGTAAAGTTTTTACTCCATAACACTTCCTCTATTTCATAATAGAATCTGGCAATCCCTACCACCACATAATAATCCTCTGGATTCAACACCTCTGTGGCATAGACAGGGATTCCGCAAAACTCTTCCCCATCCTTAGCAGTTTTATCTATAAAGCCATGGCAGGAATATCCTGTTTCTTCTATGACTCTTTTTACAATTTTTCCACTTTCGCAAGCTCCCCATATAAGAATTTTTCGTTTTCCTGCACATTCTGTTAATCTTGCAATCTTTTTGTGGCAAATATCAAAAAACTTTTCTTCGTTTTCCATACACTACTCCAAACTTTTACCTGTTTTTATACACCCGATCCCACTTCACACCATTTACTTTCAGGGCTCTCCTTACGGAATGTAAATAAGCAAATCCATACTTTTCGTCAGGCTCTAAGTAATTGCTTTCTCCCCACTCGTTCCAAGCATTGATGAAAATAAAGTCGCTGTGTTCCAGACATGCCTTTTCTATATGTTTTGTTAAATACGCTTCAAACTTTAAGGGGGTAGAACCTGTTGTAACAATACCATTCACTCCCCTTCGGGGAGTATCATCATAATCCACAAATACCCCTCTATACTCATTCTGCTTATGGTGTTCCTTCATTTTTTCCTGATTGATGCTGTCATAGTCGATTTGATTTATAAGAAACCGGTTTAAAAATGGTATGGATATATTTTTCTGACGGACAGCCTGCTTTATGCCACTAAGCAAATCATTCTTTCTTATCTGCTGTCTCCTTGTCTTTCCAGGTTCAAAATCTACTGTTCCATCAATATACTTACGGGGCTTTGATGAGTTTTTACTTGTCAGCATACTTACAATATAAATTCCATCAAAGCCGGATTTTTTTGCTAACCCATTCCAACATTCCATCATTTCATCAAAACAGGGAATTTCTCTGATCTGATATATTAATAACACCGGTTTATTATCCTTCTTTATATATCTTTCATCTTTAAAGAAGTTTGAAAGGTATTCATAATGTTCCTCCCAGTCTTTTCTGTCCCCATACTCCTGGCGAATTAATACCTCTTTTTCTCCCCCTGCACCATGCCATGTTTTTGTCCATGCTTCATTTGCCCAGGAAAAACAAAAGGGTAATTTTGCCTCTGGATTTTCTAATATCATCTCCGTTGGTTTTTCCAACACTTTTTTCCCTTTAAACCAATAATGATAAAAGCAAAATCCCCCAATACCATATTTATCTGCCAATTTCATCTGCTGAACCATCACATTTTTATCTAATAAATTATAATAATTCTGGTTTAGCGGATGTCTTGGCTGATAATGTCCCCAAAACAGAGGCTTTGCTTTTTTCACATTAACCCATTCTGTAAACCCGTTTCCCCAGGCATCATTATTCTCTGGTATTTCATGAAATTGTGGTAAATAAAATGCCAATAACTTCATCCTTTTCCTCCACTTACCTCTCCTTAAACTTTTCTATTCTGCAACACTTAGATTCCCATACTTTCCTTTAACAGCTCACTAAATTCCTGAATTTCATCCATGGCAAATGCATATTTTATTTCCTTTGGCGGTAACGTCCGTTTCAGTTGTTCCACTTTTTGGATATCTAAATCTTCCTTTGCTAAATTATCAAATATCTCAGCTACAGTATCCAGTGCCTCATCATTCCAGTCATATCTTGCAATTTCCTGCACTCCTAAACGGATACCATATTCGTCAAATAACTTTTTATGTTTTTTATTTAAAGTTACTTTACATTTGTAAGCATTATCATATATGCGATTCATCAGTTTTTCATCTGTTAAGACAAAAATCTGATGTGTCTGGGTTATTTTTCCGTCAACTTCTGCTATATGATACCCTTTACTTTTCAGTTTCTGTCCCAGATAATTTGCGCAATGCATCATGTGTCCCATATAAGCAGTCCCAAACTGTTCAAACTCCACCATAGCAAAAAGTAATGAAATCTTTTGATGCATCTGAGAATGTCTTAAATATTTGGGATTGATCTGTGTCTCCATCTTAGCATGAAGTTCTCTGTCATTGGTCAAAATTAATCCCGATGCAGGACCTGGAAAGGTCTTATGAGTACCTGCAAACATAATAATATTATTCATTTGATTTAAAGGATTTTCCACCATTCCCGCTGCAATTAATCCAAGAATCTGACTACAGTCATATAAAACCGTTGTCTTTGAGCTGTTAATCTTAGATATGTCTGGTGCTACAATCAAATCAGATGGTGCAATCAAAATATACTGCACATTTTCTTTCTCTAATATGTCGTTTAATTCTTCGTACGCTAAATCATTGTGCTCCATGGAATACGGTGCTTCTATCACCTTCAATCCCAATCGTTCTATTACCGGTTTTACTGATGCATGTCCACCATATTGACTTCCTAATATCATGATAGTTTCCCCTGCTTTTGCAATGGTCTTAACAATCATATCAATACAATGCATTCCGGTAAATGGTCTGGCATCTACAAATTGTGCCTTGAATATTCGACCACATACGTCTGATAATTTCTGATAAAAAGGAAACAATTTTTCGCACCCTATAAAATTATCATTCATATTAAAAGAATAGGTGTTGTTCATAATATATCGTTCCTGAAAGCCCAAACTTAAAGGAATGTTGGCAAATGGAGACAGTACATTCTCTGCGGCACACAAAGGCACTGCTTCCTGATGATATTTACGGAATTCCTTTGTATAATTCAACAATTCCGCTAATTCCTTTTTTCCATCTACCTTAACTACATATCCTGGATGTATGGATTTATCCAACTTATATAAGCAAATATTTCCCGAATTAAAATCTCTGCACAAATAATACATCTGTCCCATATAGGATATTTTTTCATTGGTATTGGGCTTAATATCACAGATATAGGTGTCTTCCTTACATACAAAGCGAAACATTCCATATTTCATTTTGTGCAGTGATTGAAGGGAAACAATATCGCTCTCCTCTGCTCCCAAAATAAAACATAAGAGTTTCATAATTTCAGAGCCGGAATTATTTCTATATTTTTTATCATATAGACGTAATTCCTCTAAGGAATCAAATTCCTGAATAACTCCTTCCTGGCATCGTTTTGCATACATATACAATTCTTCCAGATGTTCATCCTGTATGTCTGCCCAGAATTTTCCCTTTGTCTGCTCTTTGTCATACTCTGCATCCAGAATTTCTATCATTTTTTTGGAAAAATTTTCCGAAAAATATGCATATCCCAATGTTACCCAGATATCACAGCATCTATCCCCATAAAAGGTTTTTATAATCTTATCGTCCTCATCGGTATAAATACCTCTTTCTGCCGTCTTTCCCGCCTGATAAATGGTACAATAATAAGCATCATAGGCATAACTTTGAAATATATTCTTTTCAAAGTATAAATCCGATGATGTAATGATGGTGTTTTTTAAATATTTTTTTGCCGCATATATACTGGAATGATTGTTTCGATACAGATACTCTTCTGTTTCCACCAATGTAACATGATACTTTTCTGACAGGTATTGAAATTTTTCTTTCATAAATCCAACTACAATAATGATTTCTTCTATTCCTTTTTCCCTTAGCTGGCGGATCTGACGTTCGATTAATACCTCGCCCTTTACCTTTAATAATCCTTTTGGCATATCAAAGGATAAGGGTACAAAGCGAGAGGACATCCCTGCTGCCAAAATTACTGCATTTTGAATTTTACCCTTTTCCAACTCTTTTTTTCCTGACTCTGTAATACCATCCTGAGTAATATATCCCATTTTTTCCAAATACCCACAGATTTCCTTTACATTTTCGTAAGCCAAAAACAAATCATGTGCGATATACTCTGTCTCCTTCAGACCATTCTCATAAATATGATATAGTACATCAAACTGTCTTTTTTTCATGCTGCATTTCCTCCATTTAATCCCCTAATACCATACTTTCTTCAATGGCACTAATCGATTGATTCCATAAAATATAAACGGCATCCATATAAACATACACACCAGTATTTTCTTCTCTATCCGTAGTTCATTGCTCTTGACAACATCCTTTACGGCATACTTCATGTCATTTCTTGCCTTTTTTATATCTTTTCTCATTGAGAGATATAATTTTATTCCCGTATCTGACAATTTGTCTGTAAACTCGCTGAATCCATTCTTCAATAATCGGTTCAGGCAATCCTGGGTTAATTCTGGATATATTCTTTTAATTCTGCAATATGTCCGCACATTTCCATGTATCAATCCCATGTCCTGTTTTTTTATTGCACCGGTAGTAGAACTTCCTGTATACTTTCTGTAATAATATCCGTTGAGACTTGAAAAGTACACTCTCCTGCTTCTATACAACAAATCATACACAATATAACCATCCTCTGTCAGTTGTCCTTCTGGAAATTGTATATTTTTGAATAGCCTGATATCAAATAATTTATTTCCCACTGACTGGGACACCGATAATGCATATTTAAAAAGTTCCTTTTTTTGTTCACATACATAGTCAACTCTTATTTTTCCCACTGCATCTATCGTCCGAAATTGCCCTCTGAACACCTGTATATTGCATATTCCTATATTGGCGTTATATTGTTGCATTCCTGTCAGAAGTGTTTCGTACATATGTACACTTAATACATCATCACTGTCCACAAAGCCCACATATTGTCCTGTAACATGCTTTAGCCCCAGGTTTCTCGCCACCGATGCCCCCTGGTTTTCCTGACGCAATACTGTTATTCTGGAATCCTGTTCTTCGTACTTTTTACAAATAGCATAGCTGTTATCCGTAGAACCGTCATCAATTATAAGTATTTCCAATTCTGGGTAGGTTTGATTTATTACACTTTCCAGACACTCTCTGATATATTTTTCTGCATTGTACACAGGAATAATCACAGAAATTTTCACGCCCATATTTATCTTCTCCATGCCAATATATTATGATGTTCTTTCTGCATTGCTTCCGAAGGAACTGTCATATAATCTCCATATAACTGTTTTAAATAAAAATCATAGCCCACAGGCACATAACAATAAAAATCCTCAAATGGTACTAAGATTCTCTTTGCAAACACTTCTTTTGGCACCACTTCCCGAATTCCACATTTTACTGCCACTACACATGCTACCTTTGCTGTAGTTCCCACCTTATACCTTTTAGCGATTAAAGTCATTGTATTCATCAACCCATATACAAGCACTTTTTTCCACAAAGGGTAGTCCTCTCCCACTTTCGCTGGATTGGTAAGCCCATTTCTGAGCTGTTGCAGATATTTCATTACCGCATATGTTTTTTCTGTTTTTTTCCTATCATCACTTATGCCATCATAGGGAAATACGTCAATATAAACTCCCATTTTTTCTACCTGATATCGGTTTCTCTCTTTCGCACAGGTACTCCTGATGGATACCCTGCCATATGCATAATAATAGCCCAAATCCTTATAAGTAACCATATTCAGATGCTTTGATTTTTTATTTAATAGCTTCACCAATTTCTCATAATCTTTTCTTGGCATCATAATATCAATGTCATCATCCCATGGGATATAACCCTTATGTCTGATTGCACCAATTAATGTTCCCCCACCTAAAAAATAGTACAGTTGATTTTGCTCACAAATCTTGTGTACGCTTTTCAGAATTTGTAACTGTAACCTTTTTCTTGTGTCAAGATCAATATACTTTTTTTGCATCTCTTTCACTTCTCCCAACTGTACCAGACACCAGCATAAAAGCTAACGCTGGCTGTATGCTGATACTTCTCAACCCTGGTATTTTTTCCTACACAATATCATATATAATATCTTCCAGTGATATTACCTTGCAGGATGTTCCACTGTTTCTTATTTCCTCATTAATATCATCAAAATCAAACACTGGTGTAACAACAATAGCATCTACTTTTTCTATTTCATTCAATCTTTCCAGATTTACAATAGGAAGATTGTCTAAGCCATAATAAATCTCATCTGCATTTCTGTCTATAAATGCCTTTACAGTTACATTTGTTTTCTTTGCTTCCTGATAAAATAATTCACCCAGAGTACCCATTCCATAAATTGCGATGGATTCTTTATCATTCTGGGAAAAATATTCCTCTATACTTCTTCCAGCATTTCTATTTAATAACCACTGATTTGTCAACATATAATAGCTCTTATAGCGTTCTTTTAATTCTGTCTCTTTTTTTAACGCTTTGTTCCCTAGGTAAGCTACCCCTGCAACACTTCCAACAAATGCCAATGCCTCTACAACTTTTACAATTACCTTTCCTACTTTCATATCCTCATTCCTCCACAATAATTTTTAAATTCAACAAGTATCTTTCTCATCCACTGATGACATCTTTTCTATACTTCTACCCCATATTTTCCAAGGATTTCAATTCCCTTCTGGTAAGAACTGAAATCAATAATATCGTCTGTATCCATCATGATATCGAATGTTTCCTCCAGTTCTGTTACAAGAGACATATGTCCTACGGAATCCCAGGCTTCTGTTCCCTGATACTGTAGCCCTTCCACCTGGGAAGCATCCACACCTAACGCCGTTACAAATGCATTGATATATTTTTCTCTATTCGTCATAACTTTTCTCCCATTTTATATTTTCTCATACCTTACCTATATCGACATAACATGACTTATAATTAACCTTTTCCCATTGATTCTCTATCCCCTTTCCACATCCGATACTTCAATTCAGCAAGCTTCCAATCCGTCTCATTATCTATATCCTGCACCTCTAATTCACTTATCACTACAGGTACAATTCCACGCTGTACCTTTCCTCTGTTCACGCGATATTCTTCTGCATCATAGCAATAAAACTGTCCCGCATCATGATATATGGTTTCTAAATCCTGGGAACGACTGGTACGATATTCAGGCCACTTCATTTTTATTCGTTCTCCCTCCATGGTATATCCACGCAGAGGTGGATAGGAAAAGGGAACTACCGGCATCACCATAGATGCGCCTGTGGTCTGAAGCTTTTCCATGGCAAACTTTAATTTGTCTGCTGTAATAAAAGGGGCTGTTGGATAAATACACGTCATGTATTTAAAACATTCTCCTGCTATAATATTGGTCCAATACCTCTAATAAAACATCGGATGTTGTTGCATAATCGTCCGAATTTTTGGCACTACGCATAAAGGGAACTTCTGCACCATATTGTTTTGCTACCTCTGCAATTTCTACTGAATCGGTGGATACCATAACTTCCTGAAAAATCCCTGATTCTAACGCCGCTTCAATTCCATACGCAATGATGGGTTTTCCCTAAAAGTCTTTTATATTTTTCTTAGGTATCCTTTTACTTCCTCCCCTTGCAGTAATAATCGCAATATTCTTATCCATTATTACACCCTCTTTTCCATCCCTGTTTTCTATAATTGGGTTATTTATTTTCCCATAGTTTCTAATATTTTTTTGACTTTTTCCGATAAATATAGTATGACATTTATTATTATATCATCATGCATACATGTTAAAAATCATACAAAGGAGACTTCTCATGTTATCAAATAAAGTTGCCATCGTTACCGGTGCTACCAAGGGAATTGGAGCAGACATCACAAAGCTATTTTCAAAAAACAATGCTATCGTATACGGAATCGGAAGAAATACAGATGCACTCCAACAATTAGAAGCGTCTTCTCCAAATATCCACGGCATCAAAGCCGATGTTTGTGATACAGCACAGTTTAAAGACATTTTTCATAGTATCTACAAAGAGCATGGACATATAGATATTCTAATTAATAACGCCGGTATTATGGAAGATGCCATTCTCGGCATGATTACCACCGACATGATAGAACGTGTCTTTCAAACCAACGTATATTCTGTGATCCAATTAACTCAATTAGCTTCACGCTTTATGAAACGTCAGAAATCCGGCAGTATCATTAATATTTCCTCTATCATTGGTACTCGTGGAAATTCCGGTCAGTGTGTCTATTCTGCCAGTAAGGGGGCAGTTGCCGCTTTCACTAAATCTGCCGCAAAAGAACTTGCCGCAAGTAACATTCGTGTAAATTCTATTGCCCCTGGTACTATACAGACAGATCTGCTAAATTCAGTTCCTACTGACAAATTAGAGCAACGTATCTCCCAGATTATGTTAGGACACGTTGGCTCTCCAGAAGATATTGCAAATGCCGCTCTGTTTCTCGCCTCAGATTCCAGTAGCTACATCAGTGGTCAGATATTAGAGATAGACGGTCTAACTATAATGTAAAGGAGACTTTTATGACAAAATTACGCCCTGTTTTAGAAAACGAATTGGAAATGGTTATGCATTGGCGAATGATGCCTGAAATCACCAAATATATGTACACCGATCCCATCCTCACATTAGCTAAGCAAAAAGAGTGGTATCTCAAGCAACAGCAGGATGCCAACAATCTTACTTTTATGATTGAAGTGGATAATGTGCCTTCTGGTATTTTAAATATAATTGATATCGATCCCTTTCACAAACGTTGTCACTGGGGCTACTACATGGCGGTAAAAGAAAAACGCTCTCTAAAGCTTGCAATGGCATTGGAATGGAATCTTTACGATTATGTATTTGATACCCTGCAATTAAATAAGTTATGTGGTGAAATCTTTTCTTTTAATAAAGAGGTTATCCGCATACATCAAATGTGTGGTAGTCAGGTAGAAGGTGTTCTGAGACAACATATCTACAAAAATAATTCTTTTCATGATGTAACATTAACCAGTATTTTGAAAGAGGATTGGTATTCCCTGCGAGACAAATACCAATACGAGAAGATACCTTTTATCACTCAGTAGTACATCAGAGTAAACTATAGATATTCCTTCCTGTCCTATTTTCTATGGTATACTTTAAAAGAATGATGACCATCCCTTGCCGGTTCTGGGGGAGGTGTCATGTAATCTTTTCCATAAAGCTGGGTTAAATACGCATCATAATCACTTGGAGCGGAATAATACTCTCCTTCAAACAACACCTGTGTTGGCTTAGCAAAAGATTCATACTGAAAAACCTCTCTCAGATAATGTGGGGAAAGTACTGACCCCACACGCTTTGTTGCCCCAAACTTATACTGGGACAGATATGCAACTACATCCTTTGTTGCTTTTTTACATTCTTCTCTGGAATAAAGTTTGTTCCACTTGATCTGTTCAAGTTCTTTTGCCTTTTGAGCATATGCACTAAGCTCTTCCTCTCCATCAGGTATCCCGCTTAAGTAAGATATGTCTATGCTGATCCCTGTGGTCAACTGTATTGGAAAGTGATTATTATCCATAATAGTGGCATGTTCCACTAACAGGGTATACTCATCACAATATTCGCTTTCCTCATCCACAAAAGTAAGAAGGGAATAATCCTTATCTTCTTTCATAATCTCATTAAGTTTTTTCAAATCTTCTAACTCAACAAAAACATCAATATCATCATCCCATGGAATAAAGCCCTGATGGCGAACTGCTCCCAAAAGAGTACCACCTGCAAGATAATATCTTAAATGATGCTTTTCACACACTTCTTTTAAATGTTTTAACACCCGAAGCTGTCCCTGACGAATTTCATCTTCTGTCAGCTCTACATATCCTCTGCGATCTACAAAACTAAAATCCTGCATCTCCTTATTCAGGTCAATTACAATCTTTATATGCCGTTCCAATGTGTATCCCAACTGTTCTAACTGCTTCACCATACTATCCTGATGCCCTGAAACAATCAGAATACGATATGTATCATCAAATGGTTTCAGTTTTTGTTCCGGTGCATATATAGGCAGACCAAAGACTTCTTTTCCCTGTCTGGTAACATCATTATCAATAAAGCCACAAATTTGTCTTCCTTTTTCTTTTAAATAATATGCCATCATTCCAGAAACCTTATTAGTCCCAAAGATAAGAATTTTATCCTGATCCGTCATTTGTGTTTCTAAATCATTAAGTGCACAGTAAAACCTGTCTACTGCCTGTCTGTGTATTGCATATTCCATGCCTTTTTCCATTCCCTTTTCCCCCTGAAAGCTTCACTTTTTTTCAACAGATTCCTTCTGTAACTTTGCCAGACGTTCTCTTAATTGTTCTACAGAAAGCCATTCTTTATTATTATCCGAACTGTAGGAAAAACCATCCTCTACCTTCACTCCACCTGGTAACACACTTCGCTTCTCCCACCAGATATAATTAGGATATATAATAAAATGTCTGTCATATTCATAAGTATTCATGGAATCTTCTCTGGTTATCATTATCTCATGGAGCTTTTCGCCCTCTCTGATTCCCACCTCTGGCATAGCGCAGTCCTCACACATTGCCTTTGCCAAATCAGTAATCTTAAAGGAAGGAATCTTTGAGATAAATGTCTCTCCCCCGGTTGCTTCGTCTAATGCCTTTAACACCAGTTGAACTCCTTCTTCTAAGCTAATCCAGAAACGTGTCATATGATAATCTGTAATTGGAAGTTCCTTTGATCCTTTTTCTAAAATTTCGGCAAAAAAAGGAATCACAGAACCTCTGCTTCCAGCTACATTACCATAACGCACGATAGAAAAGCTTAAATCTCTCCCGCCGCAATAAGCATTGGCTGCGATAAATAACTTATCGGATACCAACTTGGTTCCTCCATATAAATTAATAGGATTCACTGCCTTATCTGTAGATAATGCCACCACCTTCTTTACAGAAGGAGTGTCTAATACTGCATTGATAATATTAGTTGCCCCATCAATATTCGTCTTAATGGCTTCTATGGGATTGTATTCACAGGCAGGAACCTGCTTCATAGCTGCCGCATGAATCACATAATCTACCCCATTCAATGCTCTGCGTAACCGTTGTTCGTCCCGTACATCCCCAATAAAAAAACGTAATTTACTTTTATATTCTCTGAATTTATTCGCCATATTGAATTGCTTGAATTCGTCTCGTGAATAGATGATAATCTTCTTGGGATTTTCATGTTTTAGTACATACTCCACAAAATGATTACCAAAAGATCCGGTTCCACCGGTAATGAGAATTGTTTTTCCTGCTAACATCTATATTCCTCCATGAATCTGACATTTCTTCCTGAAATCCGTCATAAAACCCTTTTATAATGTTATCGGCAGGTTTTGTTATTTTCTTAACGTTACATTACAAAAAGTAAGATATTTCCAATATATTTAAAAGCACCCTGCATAACAAGCAGGGTGCCCTCTAATTTACTACAACTTTCTATAAGTTCGCTATTTGTATGTATATTGCCCAATTACCTTTTCCGTGGTACTATATTTTACTTTAATATCATAGGTTCCTGTTGACAAACTCGTAGGTGTCTTAAATTTAAAGTAATTGTTACCAGTAAAAGTAACCTGTGCTAATTGATCCCCCACCCAAACAGAAAAACCATTTTTATAATCCATTCCTTTCGCCGAAACTTTCACCACGGTGGCCGCCTTCACATTCCCCGATGTTGGTACTATTGCCGTAACTGGTGCTACTGTCGGAGCAGGCTTTGCATTATATGTATAGTTTCCAATAATTCTACTGTTTCCATTACTTGTAACTTCTATCTCATAGGTTCCTGCTGCTAAATCCGATGGTGTCTTGAATTTAAAGTAATTATTTCCGGTAAAGCTTACCTCTGCTGCTTTTCCTCCTACTTTTACTCCAAATCCTGTATAATCCATTCCCTGAACTGACACTTTTACCTCTGTGGCTGTTTTTTCTGGTCCTGATGCTGGGCTTATATTAGTTATTGGTACCTGTGTCGGAGCAGGCTTTGCATTATATGTATAGTTTCCAATAATTCTACTGTTTCCATTACTTGTAACTTCTATCTCATAGGTTCCTGCTGCTAAATCCGATGGTGTCTTGAATTTAAAGTAGTTATTTCCGGTAAAGCTTACCTCTGCTGCTTTTCCTCCTACTTTTACTCCAAACCCTGTATAATCCATTCCCTTCACCATAACCTTTACCTCTGTTGAAGTTTTTTCTGGTCCAGAGATTGGACTAATACTTGTAATTGTCGCTGGTGTCGGAGTTGGTATGGGTTCATATTTGTACTTTCCAACCAACGTCTGATTTCCGCCACCATTAGTCACTATCACATCATAATTACCCGCTGTCAAATCCGTTGGAGTTTCAAATTTGAAATAATTACCACCAGTAAAGGTTACTTTTGCCTTTTTTCCACCCACTGTTACGCCAAATCCACTATCGTAATCCATATTCCTAGCAGTCACTTTAACTATGGTTGCCACCCCAACTTTACCAGAAGTTGGTGACATATCAGTCACTTCAATGCTCTTTGCCTCTTTTAATGTAAGCTCTGAACCTGTAGTGGTAAAATCTTTTTTTGTCCCATCACTCAATTCATAACTTACTGTTCCTTTTCCCACATTAGAATATGTACCATATGCCAATCCATCTTTCGGCTTAATTTTATATTCCAGACTAAAACTACCATCTAACACCTCGAGCATCTCCCATGTTAATGTATTGCCAGAGATTGTCGGTCTTGGAACATTGCCATCGGCAGAACCTGATACTAATTCAAATTCATTTGGAATTGTCTGTGTAATCTTTACATTAGAGGCCTTATCTTTACCTACATTCGATGCTATTTTTTCATATGTTTCTATTAATATAGTATCTAAATTTTCTACTCCAATAAAATGATGATGTTCTAATGATGTTGCCAAATCTCCTAAAGTTTTATTAATAATATATTCTGTTGTTCCCGGTATTTCAGCATTCGACGCTGTTCCGTACATACCAATCGTGTAAAAGATAACGCCCTTCTCTTTTGCTGACTGTGCAGTCATTGCTGCCTGATCCTTATCTGTCGCCTGACCATCAGTCAACACAATAACATTCTGCTTTGCATCTGGTCTGCCTTCACTTTGAAAAATATTAATTGCCTCATTAATGGCAGGTACAATACATGTTCCTCCACTCGCATTAATACTATTGATAGTGGCAATCGCACTATCTGCATCTGTTGCAAAACCCGTAGACGTCTCAATGACATTGGAATACCCCACAATTGCAACTCTATGCTTTGTAAAATCAATCTTTTTTACAAAATTAATCGCTGCTGGCTTCAAAGCAGACATATTACTTCCCGACATACTTCCTGACTGGTCAATTACCAGTATAATATCTGTAGGAATAATTTTTGATGTCTCTGTGCTTTCAAACGTGCCCTGTTTTCCTGTAACATTCAACTTAACAGACGCTGTCTGATTTGGATAAATAGCCACAGGCGACACACCGGATGTTACCCGAACAGAGGCTGGGGTTGCTGCACTAACCTGCAATGACAGAATTGGTATCATTGTAATCATCAGACTGACTGTTGCAAGTATCGATACACTTTTTCTTAATCTTCTCCATAAGTTATTCATAGTCATTACCTCCTTGTAATTATACCTTTTGTACGCTGTTTTAATCCATCTATTCCTGTTTTCTTTCCTCCTTTCTTCTCATTCCATAAACTTCCTCATATATATTATGTCGGTTAGAAGCATTCATTATTTTATTACTATTTATGACAAATTTACCTCTTTAATATCATATAGAAGAACATCGCACATCGTAATGTAATCCTTATTTATGTATGCCTGTTGTAGTGCTATTAATTTTTCATTTATACCATCATCAAACAGACATCCTGTATTCATGTAAACTTCCAAGGTTTCCAGAAAGTTTATAAACATCCTATCTATATCTTTTTGATCCGATGTATAAACCGCACGAACCAATTCATCTATTGCGATAGACAATTTTTCTTTTTCCATTTTCTTTACCTCATTCATATATTTAAGTAGCTACCAAAAAACTGAAGAATTACTTTTCCAAAGATTCTAACTGTTCCTGCACATATGATTTTGCCTCTTCATACTGTCCTATAATCACAGAACAACTTCTCATAATCATTCCCATAAGGTTCCCCTGAAGTTTCAAATTCTTCATAACATTTTCATTGGTTACATCATTTCCAATTGCCTTTACTCTATACATAGTCTGAAGAATAAGCTGTGCAAAAAAAGAATATACTTCTGTGTCTAATGAAATATTTTGCACAAGTTTAGTGCCCTCATTCATCTCTTGTATTACCTTATTTAATTCTTTTTTATTCATTTGTTCAATTTTTCTGTCATAAATTTCTTCCAATTTTTTATAATATGCTTCTGCATCTCTTTGTATTATCTCAATTTTTGATATTACCTTTGAGATTCTTCTCTGAAATTCCGAATACTCTCTTAGATAGTCTTCTGTTGTAACCTGTCTATCTTCCAGACACTGATGCATATTATAGGGCATATCTTTCACACAATATTTCGCGATTACTTCCTGAAACGTCATTATTTGTGTGCCACCAATTTTTGCTCCTCCTTCTGTAGCATCAATGTAGGTAACCTCTGGATGCATAAGCATCTGACTTTCAAACCAACTTCTAAACCAATTAAAAATATCATTACTTTTTACCGGTTCTCCATAAACTCCCTCCACATAGGTTCCGTCAAATCTTCTGTCATTATTAGCTCCCTCGTATTTTGTATGTGTTATATCACTATGAAGTTTATCATCCGTAAATGCCAAATCCTGTCCTATTAAAACAATAGGATTACATCCTGCAAGCATGGCAGTTTCAAATGCCACATGAGCACAGGAAGTCCCTATATCATAATATTCTATCTGTTTAAAACTTTCTCCTACCAACACATCCATACCATGATCCACTTTCTGGTATAGTACCTTTTTCCCTGGATATTCCTCTAGCAATTCTGGATGTAACAGAGTAGGACCTAAAAGTACCATGTCCTTGTCAAATTCTTTTTCCTTATAATATAGTCGGTAAGTAGCTTCCACACGTTCTATACTTGCCACCGCATCTGGCACAACGCCATACTTCTTACATGCATCCACACTGGCGTCACAGGCTAAAATCAATGCTTTTCCCTTTGTCTCCTGAATATGACTGATATTTTTTTCCAGTGAAGGTCCTGCTGCCACAATAATTGCCGGGTAACCCTTGAACTTTCCAATGACCTCATTAACACTATTACATTCTACAAAATGCCTTATATTTAAATAGTCATTTTTTAACCCATGAAACATGTCTGAAAGGCTGTTACCTGCTTTTTTTATTTCGGAGGACATAATTTCTTTAATTTCCAGAATGCACTTATGAAAAAACTCTCTACCATAACTGCTATTAGGCAACATGATGGTCTGAATATTATACACCAGTTTTTCCCATCCCAACAGTTCCACAATACGAAGTTCTTTTTCAATCAATACATCATACTCTTTTGAAGCAATCAGATAGCAATGTTCTGGTACAGCCAAAAATGTATAATCTTCCTGTTCCAGACAAAACTTCATAACCTGCATATCTGATTCAAACACCACTAATCTGGAACCTGATGACATTGACTTCACAAGATATTTCAATAATTCTATATTAGCAATTCCATATACAAGAATTAAATTATCCTTATTGAAATCTATTTTTTGTGTCAACCACACCGTTTCTTCTTTGGGTCGTCTGCTTGTAAGGGGATACCATTCTCCTTGGCGTTGTACCCCAACAATTCCCTGTTGATTATATGAAACATATCCTTCATATGAGGTTTTCTCCAAGGTTTCTCTCCTGACTTCGGCATCTCCTAATATGCTGGATAGCACATTAATATTTTTTTGGTATAGATTCATGTATGTTCTCCTTTTATGTCAATCTATATATTTTCCACTCCTTAGTAGCAATGTACTGTAAGCAAAAAGGCAAGACAAATAATTGTCTTGCCTTTCCTATTCTATGTATGAATAGTATCTGAGTCATTAGCCTAAAAGACTTAATACACCCTGATTTGACTGATTTGCCTGAGCGAGCATTGACTGACCTGCCTGCATTAAGATATTGTTCTTAGAGTAGTTGGTCATTTCTTCTGCCATATCAGTATCACGTAAGCTGGATTCTGCCGACTGTAAGTTCTCAGCGGATGTATCCAAGTTAGCGATTGTATGCTCTAATCTGTTCTGAGTAGCACCAAGCTTAGCTCTTTCTGTAGATACCTTCTGGATAGCCATATCGTAAGCTTCCACTGCCTTAGATGCTCCTGACTGACTAGATACGTCTAATGCATTACCATCTTTGGAAATTCTTAACGCATCTGTACCCATATCGTTGATACCAAGGGCGATTTCCTGTCCTGCATTTGCACCAATCTGGAGACGTAATGCTTCTTTTCCTGCTGCCGCTTCTTTTGTCTTAGTAGCCTCTCCCATAGTAATAGTAATAACATCCCCAGCTTTCAAGTTAGTAGCTCCACTAATCTGAATCTTAACATCTTCACCACCTAAATCTCCTTTTTCAGTTAACTTATCATAGAAAATGTCACCAGATAATGTTATCTCTCCTTTAGCCCCAACAGAAACATTTGCATCGTTTCCAAAAATACTAGTTACAGTACAGTTACCAGTCTTAGCGGTCTTGTCTAATGTTCCAGTTGTAATATCATGAGTAATCTCAATACGGATAACATCTGTCTTACCTGCAAGTGAGAACTTCGCTGTTGTAGCAATCTGAACATTAGCTTTTGCAAATGTTCCTTCAACTTTACCTGTACCTTCTTTTGCTGAAACAGCACCCTTTCTGTCACCATTTAATAATTTCTTGGTGTTGAATTCTGTTGTATTAGCAATTCTATCTACTTCTTCTGTTAACTCATCGATTTCGTTCTGAATCTGTGTTCTATCGTCATCTGTGTTTGTATCAGATGCTGACTGAACTGCTAACTCTCTCATTCTTTGGATGATAGAATGTGTCTCTGTAAGAGCACCTTCTGCTGTCTGGATTAAGGAGATTCCGTCTTCTGCATTTGTAGAAGCCTGGTCAAGACCACGAATTTGTCCTCTCATCTTTTCGGAAATTGCAAGTCCTGCTGCATTATCTCCTGCTCTGTTAATCTTATAACCGGAAGATAACTTCTCTGTTGATTTTGCTAAGCTTCCTGTTGTGATTCCTAAGTTTCTGTTGGCATTCATAGATGTCAAATTGTGTTGTACTACCATAATAAATTCCTCCTTGAATGTTCAGCAGCTTCCTTGCTGCTTTAATATTATTTTTATAGTTTTTAGTAATGCTCCCCGTGTTTTCTATGACCGTACGCTTCATATTTCAAACTCAGCTTGATTACCTGCTATATATATCGACGTCATATTTTAATCCTTAACCCCTTTTCGTTATTTTTTTTAACTTTTTTGTGGTTTTCTTTATTTTTTGTGATAAATGCCGTAGTTTTGCCCCCTAAATCCTAATGTTCTTTCCCAATTATATGTTATTTTTTTACTTTAATTTATGAGAATTTTGAAAATCTTCCCATATCGTTTCTACATAAGAAAGCTCCACACCATACTGCTCTGCCACAATTTGAATCACCTGGGCTTCATCTGGGTTAAATTTCAGTGCCACCGCAATTGTTTTTGGAATATCTTCTTCGGTGACTTGCTGGGTGACCTGCTCGGTGACCTCTTGGGTTATTTCCTCCATCTTCTGACTCACCTTTTCATTCACTTTTTCTTCAATTTCTGATTGCATCAACTCTATCAAAGCTTCACACACGGTCAGTTCCTCCTTTATTGTTTCAAATATTTTATTATTCTCTTTTACCGCCACCTGCAGCACCGACTCACTTAATTCCCTGTCCAGTTTCGTTGACTGTTTATCATACTCTTTTACAAGTTCTTTGGCTACTGACTTCTTTATTCTTTTATTTAAAGCCTTCAGCCATATATGTTGTTCTTCTCTTAACTCATTAATAACTATAATCTGAATATCAAACACGCAGATATTTTTGTATACATATATGCCGGCAGGTCTATGTTCACAGAAAAATCCATATTGTTGAAGCTACTTCATTAACTTTACTGGTTTTTCATTTCTGACGTAAGTAATGTTAATATCCTCCGCCTTAATTCCATCCACAGTTTTTGACTGTGCTTTATAGGCGCTTGCATAGGATATTCCTTTGTAAAATACATCGATATTCAAAGCAAGTGGTTCCAAATTCCCATAAACCACTTGCCGTCCCCTGTTCTACTCCGAAATCACCAGACAGTTCTTTGCAAAGAATGCAATTCCATATCTTTTGATGTTGATATATCCTAAGTCTCTTAATTCCTGTTCGTATTCTCGCTCCACAATCTGCTGCACCGCTTCTTTTGCTTTTTCTGGCAGTTCTCTTAAGGATGATGCAATCTTAAATTCCAAAACAAAGGCCTGTTTTTCCCTATCTACAGGAGATACGAAAATATCACTTCTTCCACTTCCGCCTTCCCGGTTGGATTTGATAATATAGCCCTTCATTCCTGTAAGTACACCTGCCACGAAACCATGGTAGAAGTTTTCATAGAAATCATGAAAGCTGATGGTCTGCTGGAGCAGTCCTCCCAATTCTCTGGTAAAGCTTTCCGTGTCCCCATTTACAATGGCTGTAAATAAGGCACTTCTGTCTGTCTCCTTTATCTTTTCCTCAAACCAGCTTAAGACCTTTTCCCGAAAGATATAATCCACTTCCCAGTTGGGTATTTTGATGGTAATATATCTTTTTCTATTTTCATAGATTTCTTTTGTTTTTTTGAAATACCCGGTAAAGAACATAAAATT
>JBGVDD010000021.1:0-21183 GCA_045119215.1 Lachnospiraceae bacterium
CACCGGAGTTTTTCACACTGTACCATGCGGTACTGTGCGCTTATGCGGTATTAGCAGTCATTTCTAACTGTTATCCCCCTGTATAAGGCAGGTTACCCACGCGTTACTCACCCGTCCGCCACTCAGTCACAAAGTTCTTCAACCCGAAGGAATCAAAACAAAGTGCTTCGTTCGACTTGCATGTGTTAGGCACGCCGCCAGCGTTCATCCTGAGCCAGGATCAAACTCTCATGTTAAAGTTTAATTTCCTTTGTTCAGAATAACACTTGGCTATTCATCCCGTTTTTTTACTGTTTTAGGTTCGTTTCAAATTCATCCGAAACTTCTTGCCGTTTTCACTTAACGAGGTTTTCTCGAGTTTAGTGAAAATGTACATCTTGACACTTAGTGAGGTTCTTTCAAACTTAGTGACGAGATGTTTCTTGTCAAAGAATTTTCGGGGTTTGGTTTATTGTTTAGTTTTCATTGTTCTGTTTGTTTTTGTCGTTCCTTGTCATCAGCGACAACTTCTATATCTTATCATAAGCAGTTGCCTTTGTCAAGAACTTTTTTGAAAAACTTTTTTGATTTTTTCTTTTGGTTTTTCTCAGGAGGCCTGTGGCTCAACACTGGAATCCCCAGTAAAATCAAGGTTTTTCGTGGCCGCCGTTCCCAGCGACGTGTTATAATATATCATATTCCCAAAGCTTTGTCAACCACTTTTTTTACTTTATTTATATCACGCTTTTATTATCTCTTTTTTCTCAACAAACATGACATTTTGGTTTCCAACACCACTTTGCGAAAAAAATGGAAGTGACCTTCATCACTTCCAAACGGAGAAAGAGGGATTTGAACCCTCGCGCCGGTTGCCCGACCTACACCCTTAGCAGGGGCGCCTCTTCGGCCTCTTGAGTATTTCTCCTTTTCCGAATTCTCGAGTATCTCAACTCTTCAATATTCTTCTATGCGTCACACGCAAAATTTATTATACTCAATGTTGCCGACTTTGTCAATCACTTTTTTATTTTTTTTCATTTTTTGTTTTTTAGTATTCTTAATCCTCTTCTCTTGCGTAGTCCTTGATTGCTGTCTCATACAGATTATTTCCTTCAGAATCAATTACTACAATTACCGGAAAATCTTCCACGTGAAGCTTACGGATTGCTTCTGTACCCAAATCGTCATAAGCAATCACCTCTGATTCTTTAATACACTTAGATAATAAAGCACCTGCTCCACCTACTGCTGCAAAATACACTGCGCCATTTCTCACCACTGCATCCAAAACTTCCTTGGAACGCTTTCCTTTTCCAATCATACCTGCCAGCCCCAAATCCAACAAGGCCGGAGCATATTTATCCATACGGCTGGCCGTGGTTGGTCCTGCCGAGCCAATAACACGACCTTCCCTGGCCGGTGAGGGGCCCATATAATAGATAACATTGTTTCTCACATCCAAAGGTAATTTTTCTTCTCTTTGTAATGCTTCATACATTCTTTTATGTGCAGCATCTCTAGCAGTGTAAATTGTTCCAGTAATATAAACATAATCGCCTGCTCGAAATTCTTTTACATCCTCCCTTGTATATGGAGCACTCAATTTTCTGTCCATGATATCTCCTCCTATAATTCGTAACAGTTCAGCCATAGGCTAAACTGTTATGAAATCGGGCAATGCTTACGCATGCAAAATTGCCCGATTTTTTTGTTAAATACACATTTTCGCACGGTCAGTGCAGTAAATGCGCAGACCTGCCTGAACTGTTACTATAATTCCCTTACAATATGTCTATTGACGTGACAACAAATATTTACACCAACTGGCAGTCCTGCAATATGGGTAGGATATGTTTCAATATTCACCGCTAAAGCTGTCATTCTACCACCTAAGCCACCAGGTCCTATGCCCAGATTATTTATTTTACCTAATAATTCTTCCTCTAACTCTTTTACATACGGAATTTCAGAACGTTTCGCCATATCCCTGGTAAGTGCATGCTTTGCCATAAGAGCACACTTCTCAAAAGTCCCTCCAATCCCTACACCTACTACCATCGGTGGACACGCATTAGGTCCTGCATCTTTAACAGCTGTCAAAACTGCATTTTTCACACCTTCTATGCCATCTGCCGGTTTTAACATGAACACTCTACTCATGTTTTCGCTTCCAAAACCTTTCGGTGCCAGGGTAATCTTTATCTTATCTCCTGGTACAATACTGTAATGAATGACTGCAGGGGTATTATCCTTGGTATTTTCACGAATCAACGGATCTGAAACCACTGACTTTCTTAAAAATCCGTCTACGTATCCTCTTCTCACACCCTCATTCACTGCATCTTCCAAATTTCCACCTTCTACGTGAACTTCCTGTCCAATCTCCATAAAGATTACCGCCATTCCTGTATCCTGACAGATGGGAATCATATCTTCTCCGGCAATTTTTAAATTATCTTGTAATTGGCATAAAATTTGCTTTCCCAAAGGGGATTCCTCTGTTTTCACGGCATCCTTCATAGCCTTATCCATATCTTTTGACAAAAAATGATTTACTTCTATACACATTTCCTTAACTGTATCTGTAATATCCTGTGTTTTAATTGTACGAACCATAGAACAACCTTCCTTCTTTAAAAATCGTATTTTTTCATATATTTCATATAGTTCACTACCATAAGAGCAATTTTAAAGGTAAGTGCATCGTCAAACACCCTGATATCCAGACCTGTACTCTTTTGAAGCTTTTCTAATCGATATACCAATGTATTTCTGTGCACAAACAACTGTCTTGAGGTTTCTGACACATTTAAGTTATTTTCAAAAAACTTATTAATTGTTGTCAACGTCTCCTCATCAAAATTATCCGGCGTCACATCACTAAACACCTCATTCATAAACATCTCACATAGCGGAATAGGTAATTGATAAATCAATCTCCCAATGCCAAGAGAACTGTAACCTACCACCGTTTTTTCTGAATAGAATATTTTCCCTACATCCATTGCCATCTTTGCTTCTTTATACGATTTGGATATCTCTTTAATTTCATGGACTACCGTACCATAAGATACTCGTACCTGAGTCATAGCTTCCGTATTCAGCATATCCACCAAGGTATTGGCAATACTGTCCAACTCCTCTTGTCCATCATTATCCTTCAAATCTTTCACCAGAATAATGTTTTTTTCATCTACTGCAGTGACAAAATCTCCTGTCCGGTTAGAAAACATACTCTTTAATGTTTCCATAGCATTACTGTCTTTTTCATACTTGGTTTCTATAATATATACAATCCTGTTGGCCTCAATGGGAATTCTTAGTTTCTTTGCCCGATTGTAAATATCCACCAGCAATAAATTATCCAAAATCAAATTCTGAATAAAATTATTCTTATCAAACCGTTCCTTATAGGCAATAATCAAATTTTGCAGCTGGCAAACCGCCACCTTTCCAATCATATATACGTCTTCACCATTTCCTTTGGCTACCAATATATATTCCAACTGTCTATCATCATATACCTTAAAAAAATGATACCCCTTGATTACCTGACTGTCCGCTGCCGAATCTGCAAACGCCTGAACTTCTCCTAGCTGTATTTCTTCCGTTTCAATGGTAGTAGCCAGAATATTCCCTTCTAAGTCCATTACACATAAATCAATCCTTGTAATTCCTCGCAGCTCATCAATGCTCGTCTGTATAATCTGGTTTGCTATCACAAATGTCACTCCTTTTCCTTAATCCATAGTTAGTATTGTAGCTCAATTAACTTGCAAAAGCAAATGTTTTGTTCTCGGTTACATTTTATTTACACAAAACGTAACATAACTAAAAAAGGAACAACTCATTGAGCTGTTCCTCTAAATTCAACTTATCATCCAGACTAGTTAACAATAGTCTTTTCTGTTTCCTTGTCAAATACGTGAATTTTCTCTACGTCCATAGCAAATTTAACCTTATCGCCTGTTCTTACTGTAGTACGAGGGTCAACTCTTGCTGTCATAGGGAAGTCACCTAAATCAAAGTAAAGGTATACTTCTGCACCTAATAATTCATATACCTTGATTGTAGACTCAATTACTGCATTTGGATGAGTTTCAATCATTACCTGTGAATCATATAAATCTTCTGGACGAATACCAAGAACTACTGTTCTTCCTGCATATCCTCCATCAATTAAAGCCTTAGCTTTGGAAGCTGGAAGTTCAATGTTGTATCCAGCTGTCTGTAAAGATACCTTATTTCCATCTACCACACATTTTGCATCTAAGAAGTTCATCTGTGGGCTTCCCATGAATCCTGCAACAAAAAGATTTGCTGGTTTTTCATACAAGTTCTGAGGTGTATCTACCTGCTGAACTACTCCACCCTTCATAACTACGATTCTTGTACCCAGAGTCATAGCTTCTGTCTGGTCATGTGTTACGTAGATGATAGTACTTCCTAATCTCTGATGTAATTTAGCAATCTCAATACGCATCTGTACTCTCAGCTTAGCATCCAAGTTTGATAAAGGTTCGTCCATAAGGAATACCTTTGGGTTACGAACGATAGCACGTCCCATAGCAACACGCTGTCTCTGTCCACCGGATAAAGCCTTTGGCTTACGGTCTAATAATTTCTCAAGGTCAAGAATCTTAGCAGCTTCTTTTACCATCTTATCAATCTGATCCTTTGGTACTTTACGAATCTTAAGACCAAATGCCATATTGTCATAAACTGTCATATGTGGGTATAAAGCATAGTTCTGGAATACCATCGCAATATCTCTATCCTTTGGTTCTACATCATTTACAATCTTATCCCCAATCTTTAATTCACCAGAGCTGATGTCTTCCAGACCTGCAATCATACGAAGTGTGGTAGACTTTCCACATCCTGATGGTCCTACGAAAATGATAAATTCCTTATCTTCAATCTCTAAATTAAAATCTTTTACTGCTTCAAATCCGTTTGGATATACTTTGCAAATATTCTTACATGATACACTTGCCATTTTTCTTCCTCCTAATTTCTATAGTTGCATTATTTTTTATTACACACGGCTTTTTCTTTCCCTTAGTGTTTTTTACTTAGTTCAGTATATACGATAATAGAATTTTGGGAAATACCACATTTACACAAAGATTATTACATTACTTTGGTTACAATGATAAACTCCCGTCATTCTAACTAAGAACAACCGGGAGTATCTATACATTTTGACGAAAGATTTCGTCCTATTTATCATCATCTTCTTCTGTAAAAAAAGCAAACTGATCCTTGCCACGTTTTTTTGCCTTATACACAGCACTATCTGCTGCTCTATAAAGACTCTCATAATCATTTCCATCTTCCGGATACACGGCTCCACCTATACTTGCCGTAACACGACTTTTCACATATTCTCCCGGATGCAGACTGTGAAAGAAATCAATCAGCCTTTTGGCTTTTCCCTCTGCCTCTTTCCTATCCGGAATATTTTTCAAGAAAACTACAAACTCATCTCCCCCTACTCGACCTATAATGTCTGTAGCCCGAAACTCCGAACCAATTTCTCTTCCAATAGTCGACAACACTTCATCTCCGTGGGCATGTCCCTTAGTATCATTGATTTCCTTAAAATGGTCAATATCAATAATAAAAAGGAGACTATTTTGGTTTTCCCCCTCTGTTTCCAGATATTTGCGAATATACTTTTCTGTGGCCATTTTATTATATAGTGTAGTCAGGCCATCCAGTTCTGCCTTCTCTTCCAATTCCCTGTTCCTATTTCTCATAATCAATGTAACAAGCATATCATTGACCACAATGACGATACAGAAAACAAAAAAGGCAAGAGCAATTAGTTTCATAATCTGGTAAAGGGTTTTATATATATTTTCATAGTTGTAATGCGCATAAGATTTATCATATATGATAAACACATAGGAATCCAAATCTTTTACCGGGGCATAACATACATAAAGTTCTTTGTCATTTAAGGAACAAAGCGTGAAATCAGTCCGTTTGGTCTGAATATCATTTTTTAATGCCAGAAAATCATTTCCATAAGAAAATTTTGCCGGCTCTAAATATTGGATAACATTGTCTATCTGTTCTAATTTATCTGCTTTTCCGGCATAATACTCTAAGACATTTCCATTTTTATCTGTCAAAAAGCAATGACCTTCACCTACAGCAAGTCCATAACCCATTTCATTTGCAAACAATGAAGCCTTAACAGATACCAAAACTGCACCTGTCACCTTATTATTCCCATCTCGAATGGGTGCACCCATATAAATCACATTATCACTATTTTGCCGAATCTTTGACTCCTGAAATTCCTCCCCTGACTGAAATATTTTTTTCAACAACTCATTGTCGCCAAAATCTTTTGTTTCTCCCTGATACCCTATTCCATGATAATTTAAATCTACAAGGTAAACATCTTGTATGTAAGCCACCTGTCCTAATTCCTTTATGGTGTCCTGATTTCTCTCATTTCCAAAATTTTGTGAATCTGGAATAGATTTTGCAACTATATTTACCATACCCATGTATTCGCTGATTCTGGTTTCAAAACGGCTTCCACAGGCCTCCACCACTTCTTTCAGCCCACTGTCTTCCCGTTTTCCCATATGAATTGCCAGCTCACTACCAGAAACAAAACAAATCATTTCTGTACCAAACAGCAGCAAAATACAATACACAATAATACGCACCGTATTATTCTTTAGAACTTTTTTTATCCTCTTTTGAATTTTTTTATCTTTCTGCATGTAAATCCCCCCTTATTCTTCCTCTAGATAATGTTTAAATACTTTCATCATAATCCAAGACTTGGCATAAGCAAATAAGGAAAATCCAAAAAGTATCCCCAAGGGAAGGTAAGTTTCTATATTTTCCAAAATATAAATATTTGCATAAATCTCACACCCAAACACCACCATAAGTACTATGGAATAAGGTAAATGTCTTATACTCATAAAAAAAGCATTTTTTAAATACTGACTTTTTGAATTTTTAAACTTTGCTATCAACGGAAACAAATATAGGTACATAAAAACAAACACTATAAAAGCCACTAAAAGCAATACCAACATTGGATACTTCCACTGACTATCCCAATGACTGAAAATATAAAAATCTCCACCCAGCACTGCAAAAATAATCATACACCCAACCCAAAACAAAGTGGAATCTTTAAAGTTTTCTTTAAATGCCTTAAAGAACCCCCTTATAATATAACTCTCTTCATCTCGAACCATCTTCATGCTTATAGAATAGAAAGCTGTGGTTGAAGCCCCCATGGTAACTACCGGTATACTGCAAACCAGCCACAGCACATTTAATATCGCCAGGTCTGCAACACGAGAAAGTGCACGCATCACACTTCCTTCCGGATTAAAAAAGCCGTCCATATACATTCTCCCTTATATCAAATTATTACAATATTCTACCTTCTATCATATATGAATCAAACAAATTTTGCAAGATAGGATAGAAAGCTTTGTTACCACTATCAATCCTTCGCCATAGGTAAAATCACCGTAGCCCGAAACAAATCCCCATCCACAAAAATTTCAAATTTACCATTTTGAAGCTCTGTTAGATTTTTTGCAATGGATAACCCTAAGCCGCTCCCCTCTGTGCTTCTGGACACATCACCACGAATAAATCTCTCCGTCAACTGCTCCGCATCAAAATTTAACTGATTCTGAGAAATATTTTTTATAGAAAAGCAGCCACCATCCTCCTTCACAGTTAAATCCGCATACACTCTGGTTCCAGTAAGTGCATATTTTGCTACGTTATTATACAAATTTTCAATAATACGCCAGACACGGCGACCATCTGCCATAACATAAACCGGTTCTTTTGGCATATTCAAAATCAGGCTCAAATCCTTTGCATCAAATTTTTCATCAAATTCTCCTGCTGTCTGATATACTAACTCTACTAAATTTATTCTTTGAATCTGCAACGTAATGTTTCCTGAACTAATTTTTGAGGCCTCCACTAAATCCTCTGTCAAATGTTTTAACCTTTGAGACTTATTTTCCAATATTTTCACATATTCTTTTACTCTCTCATTATCAATCTGCTCTCTCTTAATCAACCCCACATAATTGATAATCGATGTCAAAGGGGTTTTTATATCATGGGAGACATTCGTAATTAAATCTGTCTTCATTCTTTCATTTTTCGTACTCTCCATTACCGCAGACTTTAATCCATTGCTAATATTATTGATAGAATTAGCTATCGTCTTATTATCCTGGTGAATGTGTTCTGTGCTGATTTTATAATCCAGATTTCCAGATACAATTTCTTCCAATCCATTTATAATCTTTTCCCTCTCTAACGTATCCCGAATCAAGTAATATCCCAAAAACATACTAAGTACTACTGAAACCACCAGTGCAATCCATAAATCACCAGATAAATATCCCCAAATTTGTAGTATAATAATCACTATTAAATATCCGCCAAACATCATAACCATACGAGTAGAACTCTTTCTTCCCCGAAATATCTGGGAAATTAAGCTCAGCATAGAATATGTAATACTGTTTTTCCATAGCTGCCCTGTTTTTATTCTCCTTACCAGGGACAAATATCCTGCCAAAAACGATAAATCTAAAATAATCCCGTAAACAAATACCAAAAGATTATTCCATAAACTAAATTCATACTCTATTCTTGTACTATTTAAAACAAAAATCTCCAATATGGTAATAGCACCCATACATAAAGCTGCAATTTCTGTTTTTATCTTATCAAATCCATATAAAAACACTTCGCCATTTTCCTCTTTTTTTCCTGCCATAAAGGTAATATCCAAAAATAAAATAAAGGAAATTAAGCCAAAGGCAAATGCACCAAAACAAGCCATACGATACCAAGGCTGAATTGTTTCATACGAAAGTTTTTCTGTATATAATTTATCATGGACCGGAAATTCTGTGTCCACTGTAGCAACCACATAGTAATTTCCTTTCAGCACATTATTATAACTTTTCATAATTTCTACGAAATTTCCATTCTCCAAATTCATGCTGGTATCATATCCCATGGTAACAGAATTCATAAAAAAGTATGTTCCGTATTTTTTTAATTCTTTTTCCAGTATGTCCGAAGGAAATACCGGATCCGTTAAATCAATCTGTTTTCTTAACTCCTGGTCATTGCTGTATACTACCTCATCCTCAAAATCTACCACCAGATAATACAAATTAGAATTTCCTTCGTGAAATACACTTTCCAAGGTCTTATATGTTTCATAATCCGATGTAAGTTTGGTAATTGCAGCCTCTAAGTAACCATAAAATTTTTGTCTATCCTCATCAGAATGTATCCGGTCCACCAAACTTACTCCATCTACCGGAAGATAATATTCATCTAAATATTTTAACGTAACCGTATTTTCTTCGTCTTTCTTCGAAATCACCGAAGTATTTTCTGATATTGCTATCTCCTGGGCATTTTGTGATACAGCATCCTCTAAAATATTATTATAATCTGAATTTTCCGCCATCCTAGGCAAAGATTCGATAACTCCCCACCCATAATTATTCTGGGGCTCACTATCTACCTTCAAATTTTCATAGTTCATCCCCTCTTTACCCCATTTTATCAGCTCTTCCAAAACATAATAAATCGTATCTTTATCAGAATCTGAGTCCGTTTTTTCCCTAGCCGTTACAATATTTCTCTTCACATAGTTCTCAACATCAATAGTTTTTTCCGGATTATATTCTCCCTCACTCTCAAAGATTGCACACAAACGGATATACTCTGCCAAGTCATAAAGTTTATTTTCTACAAGTTCTTCGTAATATGCTGATTTTTCATAAGTTTTCCCCCCCAGCATATCATTTGTTCCCAAAGCCACCCCATTGTAGCTTAAGCATACATTCACACCCAGCAGGCAAATTGCTGTAGCAATACTCTGAATCACAAACACTAATACTCTTATACTTTTTTTGTATCTAATATGTTGCATTTTTTACCTTTTACACCTTTTCTATCTTATATCCAATTCCCCATACCACTTTTAAGTATTTGGGTTCTTTCGGATTGATTTCTATTTTTTCCCTAATATGTCTGATATGTACAGCTACCGTGTTATCCGCCCCCACTGCATCTTCATTCCATATGCTTTCATAAATCTGATCTGTGGAATATACTCTTCCCTGATTCTTCACAAGAAATAGTAAAATATTGTACTCTATTGGTGTCATTTTGACCTTATTTCCCTCCACAATGACTTCTTTCAAATCATCGTTAATGATCAAATCACCTGTGCTATATACATTATTGTCATCTTCTGAAGGCATGTTCCCAAATTCTGTATATCTTCGCAACTGCGATTTCACTCTCGCCACCAATTCTAATGGATTAAATGGTTTCGCCAGATAATCATCTGCACCTATGTTCAAGCCTAAAATCTTATCAGAATCCTCCGTCTTTGCAGACAGCATTATGATTGGAATACTGCTTTTTTCCCGTATCTGCATTGTAGCATGAATTCCGTCCAGCTTTGGCATCATAATATCCATAATCAACAAATGCACCTGATTATCTTCCAAAATCTCAATTGCCTGTTGTCCATCGTAAGCTTTCAATATATGGTATCCTTCCTGCATCAGATAAATTTCTATCGCATCAACAATTTCTTTATCATCGTCACACACTAAAATATTTAACATTTCTCTTTTCCTTCCTCTGTACAAAAATCCTCTGACTCTTTATTGTACTCCTATTTTTTTAATTCCAACAATATAATTTCTTAACTTTTTTTAAAAAATCGGTAACAGTTCAGCCATAGGCTAAACTGTTACGAAATCGAGCAATGCTTACGCATGCAAAATTGCCCGATTTTTGTTAAATACACATTTTGGCACGGTCAGCGCAGTAAATGCGCAGACCTGCCTGAACTATTGCAAAAAATCCGTATAGGATTGCCCATACGGATTTTATAAATCTTTCTTTGCTTTTGCATAACAGACATGTATAATATCACGCCTTGTGATTATGCCTATAAATATGTTATGATCATCTACCACCGGTACAAAATTTTGTTCTAATGAAATCTTAATCAAATCCCCCATGTCTGCACTGGCACTCACCGGTTTTACCTGGCGTTTTATAGGCACATTACCCACGGTAATCTGCTCAACACAATCGTAACTTAACTCTTTTTTATCCCTTATCAGTCTTAAAATATCTCCCTCTGTCAATGTCCCGATGTAATGTCCCTGCCTGTCTATCATAGGAATGGCTGTATATCCCTGACTATCTAAGACTTCCATCATTTTTTTTACCTTATCATCTTGAAACATATATGTAATTTCACTTTTTGGTGTCAAAAAAAACAGTACGTTCATGGCACTCTCCTTCTTTCGATTCGTTTATAATTTTTTTCCAAACGCATCTAATCCGTTACAGTATACTACCAGCCACCGAAACAGTCAATAAAAAACTCCCCGTTTTCACATTCCGGGGAGTTTCTCTTTCGTTTTTTAATTGTCTTGTTTTTGACAAGCTTTATTATTTTTTAATTACAACCTTTTTGACAGCACTATACTTACCATAAATTCTATTACCTGCAGAATCTACCTTATAAGCTCTCGCTTTTACATAATAGGTTTTTCCTGTTTTCAATTTCTTCAGAGTAGCTTTTGTGTTAGTAACTCTTAAGATTTTTCCTGTTTTAAATGTCTTAGAAGTAGAATATTTTACTTCATATCCCTTTGCTTTGGTTACTTTCTTTAATGTTACAGCAATCTGCTTACTCTTTGAATTTTTTGCAGTCTGAATGGTTGCTTTTGCCACCTTTACTTTTGTCCATTTAGCTGTTACTGTCACATTCTTCTTTGTGGAAGCCTTAATGACTGTAACTTTCTTTCCATTTACATACCATCCTGCAAATTCATATCCCTTTCTGCTAGGATTTGATAACTTCACATCCTTAGTAGAATAGGTCTTTGGATTTACTTTGTTGTTTGTACCACCTGACAGTTCATACTTGATAGTATAAATCTTTGTTGGTGCCTTTGTTGGTGCCTTTGTCGGTGCCTTTGTTGGTGCCTTTGTTGGCTGTCCTGTAGGTTGTGTTGTCGGTATAACTGTAGGGTCTGCTACTACTTTTACCTCAAAGGAAGTTTCAAACAGTTCTTCTCCATTGCCATAGTATACATCGATAATGTAGGTACCTTCCTTAGATGAGTCAAAAGTACGAGCATTCACTTTACACTTGCTTACTGGAAGTGCAATCTTTGCCTTTCCATAGATACCAACAACAGAAAGGTTATCAAGATTTAATGTTTCACCAATCTTGTATGTAGTCTTGGTAGGAGCTACGGCCTGAATTCCAGTTAATTTAATGCTGTCTCCCTTTCCAAGAATTGCTGTTCCACCTTTGTTCATAGCAGGAACTGTAATTTCTACCGTATCCTCCACTACTGCATAAGTCTTATTTCCATATACATCAGTCATTGTCTCAACAGTTTCTGGAACTTCACCGGTAACTGTCTGAATACTGTTTACCTTAAAGCTAATCTTCTTTGTCTCATCTGTGGTATTTAATGCAACATAAACTGCATTAGCACCTTCACCTCTTCTAAATACCAGGTATCCATCTTCGTTGCTTCCAGCAATTTTGGTACGTGTTCCTGTTGCCAATACTTCTGAATACATTTCTCTTGCTGCTAACAGTTTTTTGTAGTGTGCAAGCATATCCTTCTGGTCATCTGTTAAATTATCAAATACCATATCATAACGGTTATTGTTCTGTTCACCAAATGCATTTGGTCCTGTTAAACCAATTTCTTCACCGTAGTAAACTACAGGAATACCTTTTGCTGTCATCTGTAGAGAAGCTGCTAATTTTCCTTTTGCTAAGTCTCCACCCTGACTATATACAAATCCGTCTTCATCATGGCTGCTTAAGAACTGTCCCATGGTTACACTACTTGAAAGAGCACTATTACGTGTCTCCAGATTAGCTTCTGCTGTGTCTACGTCTCCATTTACCAGTTTTCCGGCAATTGACTTAAAGTCAAAGTCAAGCTCTGCATCCATTTCTCCATTTCCAAGATAATCACCTGTGTTATTATAGCTTGCGCCATAGAATTCACCAATCATCTTAAATGCTGGATTTACTTCTGCTAATGCTGTCTTTAATTCTGACCATGTTTCGTGTTCCACATGTTTTACAGTATCTACTCTAAAGTAGTCAATGCTGTTTCCATTTGCAGTTGTATGACTTGCCCAAGCTGTCTGCCATGCAATCAGCTGATTGCGGACTTCTGGTACTTCTGTCTTGAAGTCCGGAAGGTCTGAGTTGTATCCACCATGTAGGAAGTCTGTTCCAACTTCATCCCCTTCACGTAACATTCCTTTGAAGTTTGTCAACTGTGTTTTTTTCTTATCATCGTATCCAGAATGATTTACTACAATATCAACCATTACCTTGATACCATGCTTATGAGCTTCATCTAATAATTCATCTAAATCTGCAGTGGTACCTAAATGTTCATCAAGCTTTGTAAAGTCTTTAGCCCAATATCCATGGTAACCTGTCTGCATCAAATCTTCGTTTACAATCTGGTCAACATTATCCACGATTGGTGTAATCCAAATGGTGTTGATTCCTAATTCCTGTAAGTAAGTAAGCTTCTGTGTAATACCCTTTAAGTCTCCACCATGGTAAGCTTCGATTTTATCTTTATTGTATCCTGTAGCTAATGTTCCGTTATTGGAAGCATCTCCATCATTAAAACGGTCTGTTACGATAAAGTAAACTCTAGACTCATCCCAGGACTTATCTTCTGCTTCTCTTTCTACTACTTTTACTGGAATAGCTGTCACAACACGATTTCCGTATTTATCTGTCAAAGTTACTTTTACTTCATACTCACCAGGTGCCACACTTCTGTCAATGTATAACACACCCTTGTTAGTTACTGTACTGAATTTTACATTTGTGCTGTTTAATGCACTTAAATCTACGTCGATATCCGACAATTCAATCTCTTTTCCGTCCTTTGTTGTCAACTCAAAATGTACTGCAGGGTTCTGGTCATAATTTGCAATAATTGCATTTTCTTCATAGCTATACAAATTATTGGTACATTCATAAGTTACATTAGCACCTTCAATACTTTCATAATGAAGTACTCCAGACTCATTGTACTGGTCTCTCACTCTCTTACCATCAACTATAAAGTAATATTCATAATCTCCAGTTGGAATATTCTGGTGCGCATAAGTAAATAACTCATCTTTCGCATTATACTCCATCTGGTATGGCTTATCGTTGATAACAACAGTTACACCTTCAATTGTATCCATAGTTCCATCATGGAATTTCTGATCATCACGATATCTGAAAATAATTCCTTCATCGTAGCCAGTAATACCAGATGCGCATGTGTATGGCTTTTCTACGCCATCTCCACCTTTTACTTTCGTGTATTTTTCTCCCTTGTTTACATAGATGGTTCTGTCAGAGAACTCTCTGTCATCATCCCCCCATGCACCATAGAGACGAAGAATATATCCAAAGCTTTCAATGTTCTTGTCCAAAGTTACATATGCTGCATACTTTGCTTTTTCTTCTGTTCCAATATTTTTGAAGTGGAAGCTTGATCCTGTTTTTGCATTATTCCATGAATAAACATCTGCCTTGTCCATCTGGGCATGAAGTCCTTCTCCTTCGGTAGGAACATACTCATAAATTACTGCATTTTCTGTGTAGTAGAACTGAGATGTAGAAGACTTAGCTTCCTTGTCTGCTGTATACTCTAACTTAACTGTAAAGTATCCAGTCTTTGCCTTATCTGTTACAGTAAGAACGCCATCCTTTGTGATGCTCATTCCCTCTACATCATCTAACATAGAGAATTTCACACTATTATCATCTGCTGGCTTTGCATCTCCAAGCACCTTTACTCCAAGTGTATAAACACCTGCACCTGCGATATCGTCTCCTGCTACAACTACACCTGGTACAGTTACCACAGAGTTATCATCCCCTGCTGGATTTCTATTGTCCTTTAACCAGGTAGCATTATTTGCCTTAAATTTGTATTCATACTGTCCTGCTGGCATGTTCTTAATGGTAATTGTAAAGTTACCATCCTTATTCTTTGCCATATCAAGACCTGTATCCCAGTTTCCAACAATTTCCTTACCGTTTTCATCTACATAAGTAACACCGGCAAGACCCATTAATTTTACGCTTTCTGCCTTTTCAACAGTCTTTGCATAATCTTTTACATAATATGTAAATGTTACATCGCCAGTTTCAGAATTTACCTGTGGTTCAATTGTCCCAAAAGTAAATGCTGAGTTTCCATCCTTCATTTCTGGATTTACAGGGTCAGTTACCCAGTCTTTTCCTTCTACAACATACTTATACTGATAAGAACCAAATGGTAATTCCAAAGTTGTAGAGAACAATCCTGTCTCTTCGTCCTTCTGCATTTCCACTGCTTTACTTGCCCAACTTGTCATGTTTCCTGCAAGTAAAACTTTTTCGGCATCTGGTGCCCAGTAGTTGAAAGTAACCTTGCCGTTTTCTTCATCAAGAATTGGGGAAGTAAATTCCGGTTTCTTAATCTCTTTCTTTACTACAATTTCTTTTTCTGTATAGTTGTATGGATCCTTTGTAGCCTCTTCATCTCCAATTTTTACAAGGTACTCAAAGGTTCCCACTTCTGTAATAGCTGCAACATATAAGTTGTCATAGCCTTCTGCTTTTTCAAACTTAACTTCTTTGTAAGTTTTTTCTTCTTTTGTTTTATATAATACCTTTGCATCTAAGTTTTCTTCTGTAGATGGAAGATATACATAGCTTTCTCCATTTCCAGCAATTGGATTAGATACGATAATCGGATTTCCGCCGTTAGCCTTTCTTGTTTTGTTTAATGGGTCAGATTCCCAAGTTTCATTACTACCTGACACCATACCATAATCATAAATTCCTGATTCTTTTGGAGCATTCATGGTATAGGTAAAACCAAAATCAGTTTTTGTCATTTCTTCTACATTCCAGCCATTAAACGCACCCTTGATACCAGCAACTGCAGCTTTAGATACCAGATTAAATGTAATCTTTCCATCTGCATATACCGGGCTCTTTACATCTTCTGTTGGTTCTCCCGGAGATACCGGATTTTCTGGGGATACTGGTTCTGACGGAGATACTTCTGATGCCTCTGTTGTTACAATAAGCTGCTTAGTAGCATCTGCTGGATCCATGGTAATTGTCACCTTACTTGTAGTTTCTAATTCAAGCACATAGTTTCCACCTGCTCCGGTTCCTCCCCAGGCATATGTCCATTTGAAATTATCTGGATCCTGAAGTACTTTAAACTCCTGCTTGCCTGGTTCTACATTTTCTACGGTAATACTATAGGTACCGTCTTCATTCTTTGTCAGTTTTGCGTTTTCGTCTGATTTTGCATTCCATTTGATAGGAGAGATGGTTCCCACCAAGTAATACTCTTCTTTTGCCGTAATTTCTTCTAAAGCAAGTTTATTCTTTCCCTCTGCGTCTGTATACCATGCATAGTCTTCCTTATCACCCTTCAGGTAATAATATGAAGTAGCTTCTGTAGTTTCATTGAATTTCTTTAATAACGATGCATCTTCAAATTTGAATTCAGCTGCAGTTTCTGCGTCTACAAACTGAAATCCACTCCAATCAGGATTAGTTACCTCTACATAGTATAACCCTGATGTTTCATCCTGATATAATTTGGGTTGCGTTTTGTTGTCCCGCCATCCCTTTATATCCGCTGTTCCATTACCTTCAACTGTGGCTGCTGTATTCCAAATATTAACCACTGGTGTTGTCCAATCACTAGGCTTTTCTACATAAAGCTTTAATGTTGGAACTTCTGCAGCTTGCGCCACAATAGAAAAGTCGCTTGGTACAAGACCAATCATCATAGCCATTACAAGAAGCCATGCAATCACTTTTCTAGAAACTTTGTCTCTTAATAGAGCATAACGTGTTTCACTCATAGTCTTTTTCATCCTCTCTTTCTTTGTTTGATATTTTAATATTCTCGTAATATTTTTGTAATGTTTTGTTAATTTTGCACCACAAATTTTATTACGACTTTTCTTAGTATAATGCATTTTGTTAATTTTTTTCAAGAAAAAAGTGCTTATTTAAAGCACTTTTTATATCTTGCACAATTTTACATTCATATTTTGTACACAATTCTTTCACACTTTTATTCTATCACTGTTGCTCTTGGTAATATTTACAAAATTCTAATATGTTTTTCGTCATTCTATTCTTTCTCTTTTGATACACTGCTTTCTTCCTTCTTTTTTTGTCTTAATTCTTTAAAGAAGCAGGTCAGCATTTCACTGCACTGTTTTTGCATCACTCCTTTGACAGTCTCTATCTGATGATTAAATCCTTCCATGTGAAACATATCAAGCACAGAACCTGCACATCCTGCCTTGGGATTCATACTGCCAATTACCACTTTGGATATTCTGGACTGTACCAGAGCACCAGCACACATCTGACAAGGCTCCAGGGTCACATACATGGTACACCCTTCCAGTCTCCAGTCTCCCATCACCTTGCTGGCCCTTTTGATTGCAGTAATTTCCGCATGGGCTAAGGTATTCTTGTCTGTATTTCTTCTATTATAGCCTCTTGCTATAATCTTCCCTTCATATACAATTACACACCCAATAGGAACCTCCCACAGACGATAAGCTTTTT
Organism: Lachnospiraceae bacterium; assembly: GCA_045119215.1. GTDB lineage: Bacteria > Bacillota > Clostridia > Lachnospirales > Lachnospiraceae > RUG11237. The sequence goes on from JBGVDD010000021.1 coordinate 17,705, forward strand.
TTGCCTGTTTCATGGCCTCTCTCATATACTTTTCATCTTCCGTCATATTTTCTATCCTCATTTGACTTTCTCTGCCACCTTATGTTACGATTTTTGAATAACAGTTTAACACATTATCCAATTTACCACAACCAGGGAGGTTGCTTATGATAATTTCAGGACTACAAAAAACGACATTATTAGATTATCCAAATCGGGTTGCCGCCACCATATTTTTAGGAGGCTGCAATATGCGATGTCCTTTCTGTCACAATAATTCTATTTTAGATTCAGAGCACCTTATCTCTTCTTTTGATTCCAAACAGATTCTCACCTTTTTAAAAAAACGCCAGGGAATCTTAGAAGGGGTTTGCATCAGCGGCGGAGAGCCCACATTACAAAGAGACCTTCCTGAATTTCTGTCTGAAATCAAATCCCTAGGTTACGACATTAAGTTAGATTCTAATGGTTCTAAGCCTAAAGTATTACAATTTCTTATAGAAAACAAATTAATAGATTATATTGCCATGGATGTAAAAGGCCCTCTCACTTCCTATGCCCAATTCTGTGGTGGAAAATTTACGGATAACCAGGCCATTTTCGATTCCATTGCCCTGTTAAAATCCAATGTGATTCCCTATGAATTTCGTACAACTGTGGCAAAGGGATTGCATTCCATGGAGGATATTGCATCTCTTGGCAGATTGTTAGAACACAGCCAGATTTTATATCTGCAAAATTTTATTTTCTCCAAGGATGTTCCTGATAAAACGTTAGAAAGCTTTTCCATAGAAGAATTACATCAGATGAAAGCAGTGCTGGAACCCTTTATTTCCCATGTGCTGATACGAGGGGAAGGATGACAGGTGTAATAACTGTCACTTATAGACAGACCTCTCTTACATAGTACCCAAATTCCCCTTGTCTTACAGGAGCTTTTCTTGCCATTACAAACTCCCCAAAGCCAAACATTCCCGCAATCATTTTCTCCCTTGGATGATACATCCCCGGCACACCCAGATAAAATTTTTCACAATCTAAATTTTTATACAAAATCAAATAACGATAATTACAGTATCCATGTAATAAAAAACTATTATTTGCTAATCCCCAGCATTCTTTTGGTAATCGACCTATATCTTTTGGTTCCATTCGAATGACTTCTACCTTTCCACTACATTCAAATGGATGTATGTTTTTAAAATGACATAACCAATCATTCCATGTATGTTTTTCACACGAAGACTCTTTTTTTTCACAGTTATCCACAGTTTCCCCTGCTTCTCCACCGCAAACACATTGTACATTCAAATCTTCCTGAGGCTCTTCCCGAAGCAGTACTACGTTCTCCTCTTCCTCATTCTCCTGAAATTCCATATCTGTCACTTGTTTAATCTCTATGATATGATTTGCAGAATCAATGTTATTTTCATATATTTTTTCTTCCTCTTCCCTTACTACCTTCTGCTGTGCTCCTTTGCTATTCTGCTCTAACTGCAGCTCTCCCGTTTTTGTTTCACTCTCTTTCTCCACCACTTCTATACCATTGGATGTGTTTTGAGTTAGCTTATCTTCTGTGATGTTTTCCACATTATTTTCTTTCTGATTATTATCCTTTTTGATTCCCTCCACAAATTCTAAATATTGCATTTGTACATTATTCCAGGCACTGGCCATATACACACTTTTATCTTCTTTTATTTTTATGTAAAGTCCGCATACTTCCTCCAAAGTTACCTGTTCTCCCATGATGTTATCCCTCTTGGTAGTTATATTTAATACTCCCATGCCTCCATTGAATACCATATCTCCCACACAAATTCCTTGAAGTAAGTTTCCTTTTTGTACGCACACATATACCTTACCGGTCCCAAAAGGAAATAGCTGCATTCCTCTGATAGATATCTGCATACTCAATTCTTCATCCCTGGCTTCTATTTTAGCAAATCCTGTATTTTTTATTTTTGCAGTACGCTGATAACAGTATATGTAACTCATAAATTTACGAAATTCAGACATAAAAAATCACCTCATATATTCTTCTTTCTATGAAGAATATATGAGGCGACTTCTCTTTTCATTCCCTTTCGCCTAACAAATCACTTAACTTTGCAAATTGTTCTAATGTCAATGCCTCCCCTCGGATGGTAGGAGATAATTCCATTTTCTCTAAAGCCTGTGCTACTTCCTCCTTTGAAAAAGATAAATCCGATGCATTATTTAATCCATTGGTCAAAGTCTTTCTCCTCTGATTAAAGGATGCACGAATCAGACGAAACATCAGCTTTTCATCCTTCACCTGAACCGGTGGGTTTTCATGTCTGGTAAGACGTATCACCGCCGAGCCCACATTAGGTCTGGGCATAAAACAATTAGGAGGTACATTTGCCACAATCTCCGGTTTTGCATAATACTGTACTGCCAAAGATAATGCGCCGTAATCCTTGGTTCCCGGTCCTACCTGCATTCTGTCTGCCACTTCCTTCTGGACCATAACTGTAATGCTACTGATTGGTACATGGCTTTCAAACAGTCCCATAATAATTGGGGTAGTAATATAATACGGAAGATTTGCCACTACCTTAATTGGCTTTCCTTCATTTTCCTCTAATGCTAATTTGTTGATATCCACCTTTAAAATATCTTCATTGATAACCCTTACATTATCATAATCTTTTAAGGTATCTTCCAATATAGGTATCAAAGCCTTGTCAATTTCTACTGCAACCACTTTTCTGGCATGTTCTGCCAGATACTGGGTCATGGTTCCAATTCCCGGCCCAATCTCCAAAACAAAATCATCTTTGGTAACATCCGCAGAAGAAATAATCTTTTCCAGCACATGAGTATCAATCAAAAAATTCTGACCAAATTTCTTCTGAAAATTAAAATTATATTTTTGTAATACCGCTATGGTATTTTGTGGTATTCCTAATGTTGCCATATGTTCTCCTTTATACTAACCTGTATAGTTTACATGCATTGTCATAGGTAATACGCTCCACCTCTTGTTTTGAAATCCCCTTAATGTTTGCCAGGGCTTCCACTACATAAGAAAGATTGGTAGAACAATTCCTTTTTCCTCTGTTAGGCTCCGGTGACAGGTAAGGGCAGTCTGTCTCCAGCACAATACTTGACAACGGCACATACTCTGCCACTTCCTTTAATTTTTTTGCGTTTTTGAAGGTCAATACCCCTCCAATTCCAATATAATATCCATGATTTAAATACTTTCTTGCCATTTCTACAGAGTAAGAGAAACAGTGAATCACCCCACCTGCATCCCAGGGGTCAGTAGCCTGCATCATTTCATAAGTATCCTGTGCCGCCTCCCTGCTGTGGATGATAATTGGTTTTTGGTATTCCTTGGCAGTGTACAACTGTCGTTCAAACCATTTTTTTTGTATCTCTCTATCCGGTTCTGGCCAGTAGTAATCCAATCCGATTTCCCCCAAAGCCACACACTTTTCTTCTTTCAATAAACCTTCCAGTTCCTTATA
>JBGVDD010000022.1:0-2088 GCA_045119215.1 Lachnospiraceae bacterium
ATTGTCATTATGTGGAATAGCTAAGGCAAATCTTTCTATACCATTGTTTATTATAATCGGGTTATTTGCTGCAACAACAGTAATTGCATTTGTAATGTGTATTTTAGTATCGACAGGTGTAAGAAAAATTGAGCCATATAAGATGATTACAGAACAGTAAAACCTTAACTTTTCTTTAAAATCATAACTGAATTAATAAAAAATAGAAAAAGTGTCGAGAAAATCGGCACTTTTTTATTGCAAAAATTTTAAAGCTATGGTATAATTTTAGTTATATACATAACTAAAGGAGGCGTTAAAAATGCTTAGAAAAGATGTAGTAGTTCAGCGTCCGGAAGGGACAAAAATATACCGTCAGAGAAATTGTGTTTATGTTTATCATGTGACAGGAAGTGAATATAAAAAAGATAAAAAATATGTTGTTGAAAAAAGAGTATGCATCGGAAAAATGATAGATGATGAAAATATGATACCTAATGATAACTTTTATCAGTATTATGAAATAGAAGGTGGAAATGAAGAAAAACCACCACGTTTTTCTGATGCAATACAGGTTGGGGCAGCATCACTGATTTTTAAAGTTATGGAAGACTTAAAAATATCAGAGCTTCTTGAATCGATTCATGGAAAAGAAGATGCTGATCTCATAAAAGACATAATCAGTTACATGATTATAAGGGAAACAAGCACAATGCAACACTACTCTGATTTTGTGTGGAATCATCTTATAAATGCTGAAAAACAGTGGGATGACTGTAAAATTAGTGAGTTTTTTAAGAATGAAATAGATTATGCACAAACAGAACTATTTGTATCAAAATGGAATGAATTACAGCCTGAGCATTCGAATATATATATAAGTTATGACAGTACAAACATGAACACCAAAGCGGAAGGGGTGGATATGGCGGAGTATGGTCATGCAAAAAATGACAGTGATATACCACAGGTAAATATAAGCTATGCAGTAAATCATAAAGATGCAACCCCTTTGTTTTATGAGATGTATCCGGGAAGTATTATAGACAATACACAGTGTACTCATATGGTAAACAGGGCAAGAGAATATGGCTATAAGAATGTAGGACTTATACTTGACAGGGGATATTTCAGCCTTGGAAACATAAAATATTTTGATGAAAAGAACTATGATTTTCTGATGATGATAAAAAACAACAGTGTGCTTGTGGCTGATAAATTAAAAGATGCAAGACTTCCGTTGCTGACAAAAGCCAGGTATTATTTGCCAGAGCAAGATGTATATGGCATGACAAAAACAGGAACCATAGGAGATGAGATAAAAGTACGATATTTCCATATTTATTATGATAATGTGAGAGCAAGCAAGGAAAAAAACGAATATTTAAAACAGCTGATGAAAAAAGAAGAGCACCTGCAGAAAAAAGTAGATGAAAAAATCAGAAGGAAAGAGGAAATGACATCATACGAAAAGCTGTTTAAACTGAAATATGACAATAACGGATATTTAGAGTCATACAAGAGAAATGAAAGGGAAATTCAAAAAGAAATAGATAAGCTTGGATTTTTTGTGATACTGACTTCCAGAGAGATGACGGCATCAGAGGCACTTGATATATACAGAAAAAGAGACAATGTGGAAAAAATATTCAGGATTTTAAAGACAGGACTGGAATATGATACATTCAGAGTACATAGTCAGGATTCATTGGAGAGTAAGACATATGTTATGTTTATTGCCAGCATAGTAAGGAATTATATTTTTCAGGGATTAAAAAAGATAAGTATAAAGGAAAAAGACAGAAAGAATTATACAGTACCGGCAGCAATAAGTGAACTTGAAAAAATAAGTTTAGTAAAAAACAGTAAAGATGTCTATATAAGAAGGTATGGATTAACAAAAAAACAGAAGAAGATATTAGGAGAATTTGAAGTGACGGAGAGTTACATTAATAGTGTGTCGGACAAGATAAATCAGAGAAGTTAGTTATAAAAAAAAGAAAAGTTAAGGTGACTGGGTAGATGAGTGGATTGGAAATTATGAGATCAATAAGGATAACGTAATGGATATTATCCACGATGAGATAAGTAAAGTATTTGTCAAGGTCT
>JBGVDD010000023.1:0-25161 GCA_045119215.1 Lachnospiraceae bacterium
TTTATTTGGTCAGCAGCAGCGGTGTGTTGGTGCCTTGCAGTATATATGGACGAAAAAAATAAAACTAAGAAATAAGAATTATTTATCTAGCAAAAAGGAAGTGAGAAAGTGTTCACTGGAATTATAGAAGAACTGGGAAAAATAAAAGGAGTTCAGACAGGAAAAAACTCTGCCGTTCTTACCATACAGGCAAAGAAAGTATTAGAAGGAACGAAAATTGGTGACAGCATTGCAGTCAATGGCGTGTGTTTAACAGTAACCTCCATGAAGGAAAATGAGTACACTGCAGATGTGATGGCAGAAACCATGAGGAGAAGTTCCTTAGGCAGCTTGAAAAGTGGAAGTATTGTAAACTTAGAAAGAGCCATGGCGGCAGATGGAAGATTTGGTGGTCATATTGTGTCGGGACATGTAGATGGAATGGGAAGTATTGAAGAAATCAAGCCGGAAGATAATGCAGTATGGTATACCATAGGAGCACAACCTAAGGTATTGCATTACATTGTAGAAAAGGGTTCTATTACCATAGATGGTATCAGTTTAACAGTGGCCTATGTAGATGACAACTGTTTTAAGGTTTCTATTATTCCCCATACACAAAAAGAAACCAATCTTGCCACAAAGAATCTGGGGGATAAGGTAAATCTTGAGTGTGATATTATTGGAAAATATGTGGAGAAGCTTATGAAACCGGTACAGGAGACAGAAGAAAAAAGCACAAGCAGAATCACAGAAGAATTTTTGAGAGAACATGGATTTTAAGTATCTGTTCGGTAGTTCTGAACAGATAGGATTTTAATTTATAAAGTTTGTAGGAAGGAAGAGATAAGATGAGCGATTTTGGAACAGTAGAACAGGCTTTAGAAGACTTAAAAAACGGTAAGATGATTGTGGTGACAGATGATCCGGACAGAGAGAATGAAGGAGATTTAATCTGTGCGGCAAAGTATGCCACACAGGAAAATGTAAATTTTATGGCAAGCTATGCAAAAGGTCTAATCTGTATGCCTATGACAAAAGAACTTTGTGAACGGTTGGAGTTAAATCAGATGGTAGAAAAAAATACAGATAATCATGAGACTGCATTTACCGTCTCCATTGACCATGTGGATACTACCACAGGAATTTCTGCTTATGAGCGTTCTGTTACGGCCATGAAAGTAGAAGACCCAGATGCAAAACCAGAGGATTTTAGAAGACCGGGACATATGTTTCCACTGCAGGCAAGAGAAGGCGGTGTTTTAAAAAGAACAGGACATACAGAGGCAACGGTGGATCTTGTAAAATTGGCAGGCCTTGGGGAATGTGGTCTTTGCTGTGAAATTATGAGAGAAGACGGTACCATGATGCGTACCACGGAATTAAAACAATTCTCAAAGGAACATCATCTTACTATGATTACCATCGAAGATTTAATTAAATACAGATTAGAGAGAGAATCTTTGATAGAAAAGGAAGCAAGTGCAAAACTGCCTACAAAGTACGGTGAATTTATGATTCATGGCTACGTAAATAAATTAAATGGTGAACATCATGTAGCATTAACTATGGGGAATGTGTCAGACGGCGAGGCTGTATTATGTAGAGTTCATTCGGAATGTCTTACCGGTGATGTATTTGGCTCCCAGAGATGTGACTGTGGAGAACAGTTAGAGACTGCAATGAAGATGATTGCCAAGGAAGGCAGAGGAATCCTGTTATATATGAGACAGGAAGGACGTGGTATCGGTTTAATCAACAAGTTAAAAGCTTACGAACTTCAGGAACAGGGGTTGGATACGGTAGAGGCAAACATTAAATTGGGATTTCCGGCAGATATGAGGGATTACGGGATTGGAGCCCAGATTCTCTATGATTTAGGAGCAAAGAAGCTAAATCTTTTGACAAATAATCCAAAGAAGATTACAGGATTAAAGGGATACGGAATCACCATTGAAAAAAGAGTGCCTATTCAGATGGAGCCACAGAAAAATGATGTGTTTTATCTGAAGACAAAGCAGGAAAAAATGGAGCATATGACAGACTACAAATAAGTAATTAGGATGATAAAAAATAAGAACAAGTAAAGGAGAAGAAAAAATGAAGGTTTTGGAAGGAAATGTAGTAGCAAGTGGATTAAAGTTAGGAATTGTAGCAGCAAGATTTAACGAATTTATTGTAAGCAAATTAGTATCCGGTGCAGAAGATGCCTGTGTACGTCACGGAGTAAACACAGATGATATTGATATTGCCTGGGTTCCAGGTGCCTTTGAAATTCCATTGATTGCAAAAAAGATGGCAAAATCCGGAAAATATGATGCGGTGATTTGTTTAGGAGCGGTAATCAAGGGTTCTACATCACATTATGATTATGTATGTGCAGAAGTAAGCAAAGGAGTGGCCTGTGTTTCTTTGGAAGCTGAAATTCCAGTATTATTCGGTATTCTTACCACAGATAATATCGAGCAGGCAATTGAAAGAGCAGGTACAAAGGCTGGAAATAAAGGTTATGATGTGGCTTGTTCTGCCATTGAAATGTGTAATTTAATGAAGTTAATGTAGACAACAATAAGATAATATAGGAAAGGCGCAATTCCCATGGAATTGCGTTTTTCTTTTTATGAATATCAAAAAATATAAAAAAATTTTCAAACAGATGTAACCTTTTATTGTTCTGAATCGATTTATTTATGTAAAGGTCTTTACAAGAAAATATTATTAAAAAATTGAGGTACACTTATGAGAAAACCATTAGAGTGGTTGATAAATGAGTATCAGACAAACATGTTTGTAACAGCATTTAATATTTGCAAAAATGTAGAGGATGCAAAAGACGTAAGTAAATCTTTTTGGCATAGGAATATAAATAAAGATAAAATGTCATTGGAAAATTACATACAGAACCTACCCTTTGAAACCAAGGAAGACAGTGCTTTGTTTGAGGCAGTGTTGAATCTTCCGGAAAAATACAGAATAGTGATTCATTTATTCTATTATGAGGACTGGAGTATTCGAGAAATATCCCAGATTCTGCATATTAGTGAAAGCAATGTAAAAACCAGGTTGTCCAGAGGACGTAAATTATTAAAGGATGTATTAAAGGAGGATTGGTCATATGACGAATAAAGAGAAATATAAAAAGGTATTTGATGTATTGGTATCCTCTGAACAAATATCGTTGGAGGTAGAACAACTGAAAAATAATAAGAACAAAAATAGAAGATTCGGAGAATTTGGAATGAGAAAGATAGCTGCGGCTATGGCAATTTGCCTTCTTTTGGCAGTCAGCGGCACTGTAGTATATGCTGCAGTAAGCTATTATGGAATTTTTGGAATAGAAAATTTATATACCAATGCCACAGGTGCCAATGAAGTACGGGAAGCAGAGTATAGTATGGAAATGTGTAAGATTGATGTAGAAGGTATTGATTATTCAGAATACTATTCTGCAGACGGGAATATGGAAAAGGTGGTAGCAAGCTCAGATAAAAAACTGGCAGAAGTAGGAAAAAATATTGCAATTACTGAGACAGAAATAAATCAGTACACAGTATTTTACGAATTACAGGGAGAAGAAAATCCAGAGGAAAAAGCACTCTCTTACGCAAAAGAAAGGAATGCTTTGTATGTAAAGGCTATGGAGAATGGATATGATGTGACGGATGAGGAGGTTTATGCATACCTGGATGAATTGAAAGCTATGTTGCAGAAGGATAATAATCAAGAAATGTATCAAAGTGCCATGGAAGGTTTTTTGTCGGAGGATGACTATTGGGCATATGAATTTGCCGTATATAAAGTGGATTTACCAATTCAAAAATACAATGCAGCTATGAAAGAGACATATAGAGAAAAATCAAACTTAAGTGGGGAGGAATTTGAAAAAGCCTGGAGCGAAGAATTTGAACAAATGAAAGAAGAGGCTGTAAGGGAACAGAATTTTCGAAAATAAAGTGTTCCTTGTAAAAATGCAAAAGACACTAATTATGACAATAAACGGCATATTTTAGAAAATTATCATAGTATATCAGAGATGCAAATTTGATATATGTAAATTAGAAAGGTGGAGTGAGAAATGAATATGAAAAAGAACTTAAAAATTTTCGCACTGGCATTTAGTGTGATATCCATGTTGTGTACCCTACAGGTAAAAGCAGCGGTACAGGAGCCAAAGGCAAATTATGAGGCAAAGGGACTGTCCTATTACATCAAGGAGAATACATCTTCGGTGTCGGTGAAGATTACATCGGGAAAATCTGTGGTGGACATTCCAGAGACCGTTTTCATTGAGAAAAAAGAATATACGGTAACAGAACTCCTGTCCAACAGTATACCCCATGATTCTATTATTGTAGAATCAAAGTATAAAAAAGTGGGAAGGGATGCAAAAGAGTATGTGAAGAACAACAAGACACAGACGATAAATATTCCAAAGACAGTGAAAAAAATAGAAAAAGGTGCGTTTAGTTATTATTCAAAATTAAAAAAAATCAATGTGGCAGAGGAAAATCCTGTGTATATGTCCACCGAAAAAGGACTGTTTTCAAAGAATGGAAAGATTCTGTATGCAGCAGTGCAGGGGACAGGTACATATAAAGTCAGAAAAGGTGTAGAAGTTATTGCAGACCGGGCATTTGTAGCCACAAAATATGAAAAGGTAATTTTGCCGGAGAGCTGCTATAAGGTGGGAAGCCGAGCCTTTTTTAGGTGTAGCAAGCTGAAAAAGGTACAGGGAAAAAGCTTTTGTGTCTGTGGAAACTATGCTTTTTACGGTACAAAGGTAAAGGGTACCGATAAGTATGGAACCATGAAGTTTGCAATTTAGTGTTATAACTTTCAAACGAGGAGGAGAAGGGAGAATGTATAGATAATATATATTATTTTTTAGAAAGTAATATTTAAACTGTTGTGGTCTACTTAAAACTATAATTGAATGCGTTGCATAACGATAATAAAATATTGCAGGAAGGTATCTTATTATGAAAAATAAATATTTATTATTTTGTACGATTTTGAGCATGTTTTTTGTGCTTAGCGGATGCAATAAAAACGGAATTCCGCAAGAAGACATCACATACAATGAGAACCTACATAATGATGTTCATGTAGATGAATCTTCTGATAATAGTAAAAATAAGTCTGAAACAAGCAATGAAATATTGGATAATTCATCTCAATCAATAGGTGATAATAATCAGGATAGCTCGAAAGAACAATCTGATATTCCAGATAGTTCCAACGAAAATGCATACTTCCTTTCCACGAATAGCGATTTTTATGAAAAAGTTGCATGCAATCCAATTGACCAGAACTATGTAATTGAACAAGAAGCAGCTCCTCTGGAAATTTGGCAATCTGCTTTAGAAAAATGTGAAGCATGGCATCAACAAATTGATTTCACCGGTTCCGAACTAGAAAAATTACTAAGTGAAGCTGACTATGAACAATTACAGAATGCAATAAGTCTTTGGCAGGAGTATTATCAAGAAGAGGTTTATCAAAATCGTGAATTATATGGAAACAATGGAATGATTTTAGGTAGTATGTATACAGCTATATCTGCAGATGTGCTAATAGAAAAATGCAAGTTAACATCATTTGCATTATTGTCTCAGGAATATGAGTTATCAAGCAATGTATCCTTTGCAGAAAATACTACGACAACAAACAATGACAATGAATATTCTCTTTCGCCTCAATCCTTTTGTATTGAATATAGCTCCGATTTTGAAGAAACGTTAAGTTCTTATTCAATAAACGAAAAGAATAGTAATGAATTGGAAGAACTTATTCATGAAACAGCGAATAAAATTGAAGAAAAATTTGGGCATGACTTTACTGAACATACAAACAAATACGTTTCTTTCATTCATGCATTATATACTATCGAAAATGATATATCGGAAGATGATAATCTATGTCTTGTATTAAAGGAAAATAGACTTAAGTTGTATGCCATAGAACTTTTGAATATTGTATACATGCTTGATGTTCAATAGGTGCACATAGTAGATATATTTACGGAGGAAAGATGATATGAATCCATTGAAAAAGAGAAGAATAGGTCTGGGGGTTATGGCGTTAGGTTTAGTAGCAGGAATAGGGTGTGCATTTGCAGATGTGGATATAAAATATAGTTGGATCATGTGGACATTTATGGTAATTGGAGTGGTTCTGTATTGTGTCTTGGGAAGATGTCCTTCCTGTAAAAAAATATTGCCGAGGGATATGTCTTCAAATACCTTATATTGCCCATATTGTGGAAAAAAAATAGACACGAGTGATTCAAGGGTAGAAAGATAAAGTATACATCCAAGAAAAATAAATGTGAAATTGTAAAGAAGGAGGTTTTATACCACTCGGTATAGAACCTCCTTTTTTCTAAATTAGGAAAAGATCCGTAACAGTTTAGCCTATGGATGAACTGTTACGAAGATCCAAAGAAATATGTAAATAGTCCTTGACAATAAGACGAACATATGATTAAATGTTCATATAAACAAAAATAATTTATATATTACAGAAAGGATGATACATGTTATGAAGAAGAAGTATAAAATTGAAGTAGATTGTGCAAACTGTGCAGCAAAGATGGAAGAGGCAACCAAAAAGGTGGCAGGGGTTAAAGATGCTACCGTGGGATTTATGACACAGAAGATGAGTGTGGAATTCGAGGAGGAAGCAGATATAGATGCAGTAATGGAGGAAGTGGTGAAGGCTTGTAAGAGAGTGGAAGATGACTGCGAGATATATCTATGATCTGACGAAAAACCCTGGTGACCTTAGTCATGAGATGAATGCATAGAATATGGGAAAGTTGGTGAGCACATGAATAAGAAACAAAAAAAGGTATTTATCCGAATTATTATAGCAGCAGTTTTGCTGGTGGCATTTCATTTTGTACCAGTGGAAGGATATTTACAACTGATATTATATCTTGTGCCATATGCAGTTATTGGATATGATATTTTAAGAAAAGCAGTGTTGGGAATTATCCATGGTGAAGTGTTTGACGAAAATTTTTTGATGGCAGTTGCAACCTTGGGGGCTTTTGCTTTAGGTGAATATGTGGAAGGCAGCGCAGTTATGCTGTTTTATCAGGTAGGAGAATTGTTCCAGAGTTATGCTGTGGGAAAGAGCAGAAAGAATATCACAGATTTAATGGATATTCGCCCGGATTATGCAAATATAGAGGAAGACGGTAAACTGGTACAGGTGGATCCGGATGATGTGGAAGTGGGAAGCATCATTGTGGTTCAGCCGGGAGAGAAGGTTCCAATTGACGGAGTGATTGTGGAAGGTACTACTACACTGAATACAAGTGCACTGACAGGGGAAAGTGTTCCAAGGCAGGCAAAGCCGGGAGATGAGGTTATCAGTGGATGTGTGAATTTATCCGGACTTTTGAAAATTGAAACCACTAAAGAATTTGAGGAATCTACCGTGTCAAAAATATTGGAATTAGTAGAAAACTCCAGTATGAAAAAATCAAAGTCCGAAAATTTTATTACCAGATTTGCAAAGTATTATACTCCGGCAGTCTGCTATGGAGCATTGGCATTAGCTCTACTTCCACCGCTGATAAATATCATTATGGGAAATCCGGCAAACTGGTCTTTGTGGATCATTCGTGCATTGACGACCTTAGTCATCAGCTGTCCATGTGCCCTAGTGATTTCTATTCCATTAAGTTTTTTTGGTGGAATAGGAGGGGCATCCGCAAAAGGAATTTTAGTAAAGGGCTCTAATTATTTAGAGGCACTGGCAGATACAAAGTATGTGGTGTGTGATAAGACCGGTACGTTAACGAAGGGTGTATTCGAGGTGACAAATATTGTTCCCCAGGGAATTTCTAAAGAAGAATTACTTGAAAAGGCAGCTTTTGTAGAGAGTTTCTCTAACCATCCAATAAGCAAAAGCCTAAAGGCTGCTTATGGAAAAGACATTGACACATCGAAAATACTGGATGTAGAGGAAATCAGTGGACATGGCGTGGCTGCTACCGTGGATGGAAAGAGAATTCATGTAGGAAATAGAAAGCTTATGAAGAAGATAAATATTTCCTATATAGAACCTAAACAGGTTGGAACAGAGGTTCATGTGGCGATTGACCAGGTCTATGTAGGATATATTTTGATATCTGATGTAGTAAAGGAAAATGCCAAAGAAGCGGTTCTGGATTTAAAGAAGGCTGGTATAAAGCAGGTGGTGATGCTTACTGGCGATGGCAAAGAAACAGCAGATGCAGTTGGCAAAGAAGTGGCAGTGGATGTGGTAAAAAGTGAACTTTTACCAGCTGATAAAGTAGCAGAGGTAGAAAAACTGTTAGAACAAAAGGGGGCAAAGGAAAAGCTGGCCTTTGTGGGAGACGGAATCAACGATGCACCAGTGTTATCCAGAGCAGACTTGGGAATTGCTATGGGAGCATTAGGTTCGGATGCAGCCATTGAGGCAGCGGACATTGTATTGATGGATGATGATCCATCAAAGATAGCTTTAGCCATAAAGATATCAAAGAAAACGCTGGGAATTGTCTATCAGAATATTGTCTTTGCATTGGCAGTTAAATTAGGATGCCTGGCGCTGGGAGCCATAGGGTTTGTAAATATGTGGTGGGCAATATTTGCAGATGTGGGAGTGATGGTCATTGCAGTGCTGAATGCAACCAGAGCATTACAATATAAAGAGTAAGAAAAAACATCTACAAACATAGTTACTTATGGTATACTGTTTGTAGATGTTTTTTTTGATTTATAGATAAATACGAAAGAAGGGAAATTCGTTGAGATACATAATACTTGATTTGGAAATGAATCCGGTGGATAATAAATATAAGGAGATTCGAAAAAAATGTAAATTAGAAATTATAGAAATCGGTGCGGTGATGTTGGATGAAAATCTGGTGGAGATAGACTGCTATAAAACCTATGTGAAACCTGAGTATAACACAGAAATCTTCAAAAAATATGAAGACCTTACCGGAATCAGTACAAATATGGTGGTTGGGGCACCACATTTTAGAAGAGCTTTTTTGGAATTTTTTCAGTGGTGTGAAAAGTCAGGGGAAGAATATAGGATTTATACCTGGAGTGAAAATGATTATGCACAGGTAAAAAAAGAAATGAAAATCAAAAATTATGTCATGTCAGAAAAAGAACAGGAAATGATGAAGGAATGGTATGACTTCCAGAAAGAGTTTATGAAAAAGCTGGGATTGCATAGAGCGGTGGCTTTGGAGAAAGCATTAGAATATGCAGGTATTGAATTTAAGGGACGACAGCATGATGCACTGTTTGATGCAAGGAATACTGCAGAATTGTTTGCGCTGGCTCAGAATGAGGAGGAATTTACGGAAAAGTTAAAGTATGTGGTAGATGCATTAAAGCCCAAGGAACTATCTAATAGTATTGGAGATATGGTGGATTTTGCGGCTTTGATGGAACAGATAAAATAGGATGAATCGGGTTAAAAATTATGGCATGGGATTCCAGAACAGGAATTCCATGCCGTAACATTTGTCAATACAAAATAATATAGAGATTTCTACAAAGATAAAAGGTAGTTACTCGCTTCGCAACGCCACTACAGGGTCTTTCTTAGATGCCATCTTAGACGGAACTAAGCCGGCAATAAATGTTAAGAACATGCTGATAGCAATGAGAATCAGTGCTGCCTGCCATGGCAGATTAGCAATATTCTGAATATCAAAATTATCACTTACAATTACATTAATCGGAAGACAAATCAGTAAGGATACGCCGATTCCAAGGATACCTGACACAAAGCCTTCAATTAAAGTTTCTGCATTGAAGACTCTGGAAATATCTCTCTTAGAAGCACCTACAGCTCTTAAAATACCAATTTCCTTTGTTCTTTCCATAACGGAAATATAAGTAATAATAGCAATCATAATAGATGATACAATTAAGGAAATAGAAACAAATCCGATTAAAATATAGCTGATGGCATTGATAATCGTGGTCATGGAAGAAAGCATCAAGCCGATGTAATCAGTGTAGGTAATGGCATCGTCTTCCTCCACGGTATTATTATACTCTTCGATAATATCTGAAATACTATCCTTTGCTTCAAAATCCTTTGGATAAATATTAATGGTACTAGGACAATTCAAATCTGCTACGCCAAGAAGCAATTCATTTCCTTCGTAAGTATTTTGGGTTTCCTTGGAAGTAAACAAAGTTGCTACTGCCGGATGTGCCTCTACAATCTGATACATGATAGTTTCTTCGTCAGCACCAGTGGCAGATAGTTGTCCCATTTCCGTCTGAATGGAAGCAAATTCTTCTTCTGTCATTTGCCCGGCAGAAACCATAGACTGCAATGCTGTCATAAATTCTTCCTGGGTGTAATTCGCATTTTCTTCTTCGTCAGAAGAAAATGGAAGGCCGGTAAATATATCTGTATCCGGGTCAGCCTTTTGCTCTTTTACAATCTCAGAAGCATTGATTTCATTGATTAAGTATTTCATAAGATTGCTGGAATAATAAATATTTCCGGTTTCTGATTGTTCGCTGTCAGCTTTTGGACGGATGATACCCACAACCTTTAGTTCTACAGCATCAGCCAATTTATTCTTTAGATATAAAGTATCTTCGCTTTTATCCACCCACACATCATCTTCTTTTTCGTAGTAATCGGTATTTAATAAAAGCTTGAACTTTAAATCCATAATTTCATCGTAGGAATAGTTGGTCTGTTTCGTTTCTTCTATATTATTTCCCTGAGAAATATCCTTCATAATGTCTTTTAATTCATCTATATCAAGCACCCCTAAGGCATAGAGACAGTAATCACTGATTTGATTATTCTGGTCAACAGCTACTACAATTTCGTTATAATTTTCTGGAAGTCTACCTTGAATGATATCATAAGTAGAAGTTATTATTTTCTGGTTATCGGACAATTCTTTCCACACATCGGTTCCATTTCCCATAGAATAAGCACTTACCATGGAAGCACCAGTGCTGTCATCGGTTCCCATAAGACCACCCAAACCAATTTCGTTAAACACCTGGCTGGGGTTTACCTGAACGATACCATCAGAGGTATCTGATTTATAGATATTTAATTGGGTAGAATATCCATAGGTAATATCTGTGGTAAGTTCTTTGATTCCGTTGGAATCATCCTCAATAAAGGTTTTAAAATCCTTTAAATTGTTGGTAGCCGTTTCCGACATCATACTATCCATCATAGAGGTCATAATATTATTAGAGTAAATATGATTGTCCTTTTGTGATGAGATATCTTCATCGTTTCCCTGCTTCATTCCCATCATAGTGGTCATCATACTGGACATATCTATAGAATTTTCCTGAATGGTTATAGGATAGCTGGACAAAGCTTCCTCCTCTGTGGTAGTTATGTAGTTTTGTACACCATTGGAAAGGGCTAAAATCAACGCAATTCCAATAATGCCAATGGAACCTGCAAAGGCGGTTAAGATGGTTCTCCCCTTTTTGGTCATTAGGTTGTTAAGACTCAAAGATAAGGCTGTGCCAAAGGACATAGAGGTATATTTTTTTGTGACTTCCTTTTTGTCTGCTTTTTTATTTTCTGGATGATAAGGATTACTGTCATCTACAACTTTGCCATCTAAAAGCTTGATAATTCTGGTAGAATATTTCTTCGCCAGTTCCGGATTATGTGTAACCATAATTATTAATTTATCTTTGGCAATCTCTTTTAGAATTTCCATAATCTGAATACTGGTTTCTGTGTCCAAAGCTCCTGTGGGTTCGTCGGCAAGAATAATGTCAGGATCATTTACCAAAGCTCTGGCAATGGCAACACGCTGCATTTGTCCACCGGACATCTGGTTTGGATGTTTGTAAAGCTGGTCTCCCAGACCGACTTTCTCCAACGCTTTGATGGCACGTTCCCGACGTTCACTTTTGGAAACACCGGATAGCGTCAAGGCAATTTCTACATTTGCCAGTACGGATTGATGAGGAATCAAGTTGTAACTTTGGAATACAAAGCCGATAGAGTGATTTCGATAAGTATCCCAGTCCTTATCCTTAAACTCTTTGGTTGATTTTCCATTGATAATCAAATCACCGCTGGTGTAGTGGTCCAGACCACCGATAATATTAAGGGTGGTGGTTTTTCCGCATCCGGATTGTCCAAGAATGGAAACAAATTCATTTTCCCGAAAGTCAACGCTTATGCCCTTGAGAGCCTGTACTTTGGTATCACCGGAA
Source organism: Lachnospiraceae bacterium (assembly GCA_045119215.1). Classification (GTDB taxonomy): domain Bacteria; phylum Bacillota; class Clostridia; order Lachnospirales; family Lachnospiraceae; genus RUG11237. The sequence goes on from JBGVDD010000023.1 coordinate 12,204, forward strand.
ACATACTCTTTCTTGATATCAACTAAACTAAGCATATAAATTTTCCTTTCTGTGTGGTAAATTCACTATTAAAGTTACGTAAAAATTATAATCTGTTTGAGGGAGAATGCAATAAAAAAACAATTAAATTTGTATTATAATAATTATTCAGTAATAAAAATAAATTGGCAAGAACAGTTCTTTTCCTGTATAATAATGTTAGCATCTGTTCAGAATTACTGAATAGATGCTAATATTAAAATTGAATGTAGGAGGGATTGTATATCATATGAAAAGAGTAAAATTATTGTTGATGTTTGCAATGTTTCTATTGTTAACAGCCTGTGGCAGACAGGAGATATCAGAACCAGTAGAAGTTACAGAATTTACATTACCGGATAATTATTGTCCCATGTCCATTGAGGAGGTGGAGACAGCTAATCAGGCATATGTGCTGGGATATAATGGCGACACGTATGATTATTTCGTATTTGACAAAACGGAAAATGGTTATGGAGCAGCAGAAAAGTTAAAAATAGAAAACGAAGATTTAGTGATGGGAAATCTTTCTGTGTCAGAAGATGGGGAAAAAGCCTACTTTTGGGCATGGAACTGGACAGAAGAGAATGAAACGGAAATAAATATATATCAAGGTGATTTAGTAAACCATAAACTTGTGAATATAGAAGGAATTCAGGAACTGAATACCAGCCTGTATAATTTGTTAGGGGATGTGGACAGAGATGGAAACTTGTATATTTTGAATCTTAAGGAACAGTTATATGATACATATATTGCCAGCAAAGAGGGAGATAATTATAAAAAAACAAAATTAGATTTAGGCATAAATAGCAAATACATAGCGAATGTAACCTGCCTGGATAAAAATAAGGTATTGTATATCATACGGGATGAAAATGGGTACTTTGAAAGTATATATGTGTCAGAATTAGAGGATGGCATAAGTACAAAATCTTTAGAAATAGGATTACCAGAGGAATTACAAGGAAAAGAAATATATAACATTTCGATGAATGACAAAAGTGGAATTATTTATTTTGTTATTCAGAAAGCACAGGATAATTTTCTTGAAAATAAAATATATAAAATGTCTGTAAAACCCTTTTTAAAAGGTGCAGTGAAGGAAAAGAACCAGGAATATCAGAAAGAAAGCTGTGATGACTATGATACTGGTGAGTTTGAAATGCAGCTACGCAATAAAGGGGATATGACAAAAAAACAGGGAGTTTATTACGAAATATTTGTGCGTTCTTTTGCAGATTCTGATGGAGATGGGATTGGAGATTTTAACGGTGTTACTGCAAAACTGGATTACCTAAAAGAGCTGGGAGTGGATGGAATCTGGTTAATGCCTGTCAATGCATCACCATCATATCATGGATATGATGTAACAGATTATAATAGTTTAAATGAGGATTACGGAACAGAAGCAGAGTTTCAAAATTTGTTGGAACAAGCTCACAAGAGAGATATCAAGGTGATTATGGATTTTGTTATAAATCATACCAGTTCAGAACATCCATGGTTTCAAAGTGCAGTGGCAGACGTGAACAGTCAGTATAGGAATTATTACCGTTGGGTAAATAAAAAAGACACCGCAGATTACAGCCTGTCGGATGAATCTTCCTGGAACAGTCAGGTATGGCATAAAAGCGGAGATTACTATTTTTATGGAATTTTTTCAGAGGAAATGCCGGACTTAAACTACAATAATGAGCTGGTTCGGGAAGAGATAAAAAATGCTGCGAAAAAATGGCTGACCTTTGGTGTGGATGGTTTTCGTCTGGATGCTGCCAGACACATATATGGGGATCATGAATTCAAGCAGCAAAAGGACCAGTTGCAGGCAAACATACAATGGTGGAATGAATTTGCTCTTTTTTGCGAAAGTATAAATCCGCAGGTTTATCTTGTAGGAGAGGCGTGGGAAGATGAAAAAGTGTTAGCTGAATATGCACAGCCATTTGACACAAAATTTAATTTTACCTTTGCCCAGGATATGATGAATGCAATTATCAATGAATCTACAGAAAAAACATCTACAGGAAAAGAACTGGCAAAAAGTCTGGAAGATATCTTGCAGCAGTATAAGGAACAGGATGAAAAATATATTGATGGTATATTTGCAACAAACCACGACCAGGATCGTATTATGTCCCAGGTAGGAAGTGTGGAAAAAGCAAAGCTGGCATCAAGTATTTATCTTACACTGCCGGGAAATCCATTTATTTACTATGGGGAAGAAATTGGAATGTGCGGTGAAAAACCGGATGAAAAAATCAGAGAACCTTTTAAATGGAGTTTAGATGGAAGTGATATGGATACCACATGGGAAGAGGCTTCTTCGAATAGAAAAACACCTTCTTTACAGGAATTAGAGTCAGACAGTACCAATAATATATACCATCATTACAAAAAATTAATCGCTTTTCGAAAAGAACATCAGGTATTGGCAGATGGGGAATTTCAGGCAATAGAAACAGGAAAGAAAACAGTTCTGGCTTACAGCAGAAAAAATCAGGAAGAAGAGCTGGTGGTTCTTCACAACCTTTCGAAAGAGCAGGTAGAAATTCAAAATGAAATGTTGAAAGAAGGAATCATTCTATATGATGACAGTTTAGAAAGTAAAGAAGGAAATACATGGAAGGAGGATAGCATCCTCCTGGCATCCTATAGTACCATGGTGGTGAAAATCCTACCTTGACAAACTACAAATCTAAGCTATATAATCAACCATAGTGGTGGAAACACCATAGTTCAAATAAAAATAAAAATAAGAAAGACTAAGACGAAGACAGTAAGTATTTTTTGAAACTTTTAGCGAGCCGGAGTTGGTGGAAGTCTGGCAGGAGTAGGAAATACCGAATATCACTTCCGAGTTTTGATCCGAACTTGCATCGCATATAAGTGCTCATAGCTTATCGCCTACTAGGCTCGAAAGAACCTCGCCAAGGGCGGCGATATGCATCGCACGTAAACGACTAAAGTACAGTCGTTAAGTGCTCATAGCTAGCTAGGAATCAACGGTATCCCACCGTTACAGGGGAACACATATGATGGTATGTTGTAATAAGTGGTAAACGAAGGTAACTCTCGTCTTTTTACAATAAAGACGGGAGTTTTTTTAGGTAAAAATGGAGCAATCCATGTTGCCTTATATCGTGAAAACAGGAAGTAGGAATAGAAAAGAAAGGAAGAAAGAAATATGTATCAAAAAGTATCTACCAACTTAAACTTTGTAGAACGTGAAAAAGCTACAGAAAAATTCTGGAAAGACAATGACATTTTTAGAAAGAGTATGGAAAACCGCAAGGAGGGAGAAACCTATACCTTTTATGATGGACCCCCAACTGCAAATGGTAAGCCACATATCGGTCATGTGCTTACCCGTGTGATCAAAGATATGATTCCACGTTATCGTACCATGAAAGGTTACATGGTTCCTAGAAAAGCAGGCTGGGATACCCACGGTCTTCCGGTGGAACTGGAAGTAGAAAAGATTCTAGAATTAGATGGAAAAGAACAGATTGAAGAATACGGTATCGAACCATTTATTAAAAAATGTAAGGAAAGTGTGTGGAAATACAAAGGAATGTGGGAAGATTTCTCATCAACCGTTGGTTTCTGGGCAGATATGGAAAATCCATATGTCACTTATGACAATAACTTTATTGAGTCAGAATGGTGGGCATTAAAAGAAATCTGGAATAAAAAGCTGTTATATAAAGGCTTCAAGATTGTGCCATATTGTCCTCGTTGTGGAACACCACTTTCCGCACAGGAAGTAGCCCAGGGCTATAAGACAGTAAAAGAACGCTCTGCAGTAGTACGTTTTAAAGTCACAGGAGAAGATGCTTACTTCTTAGCATGGACAACAACACCTTGGACACTGCCATCTAACGTGGCATTATGTATGAATCCGGAAGAAACCTACTGCAAGGTAAAAGCAGCGGACGGATATACTTATTACATGGCAGAAGCACTCCTTGATAAAGTGCTTGGCAAATTAGTAGAAAACGAAGAGGACAAGGCATACGAAATCTTAGAAACATATAAGGGGAAAGATTTAGAAGGAAAATCTTACGAGCCATTATTTGAATGTACCGGGGAAGCAGTAAAGAAGCAGGCCGGAAAGAAAGCTCATATTGTTACCTGTGATGATTATGTCACAATGTCAGATGGTACCGGTATTGTTCACATTGCACCGGCGTTCGGTGAAGATGATGCCAATGTGGGAAGAAAATATGACCTTGCTTTTATTCAGTTTGTAAACAGCAAAGGTGAAATGACAGAAGAAACACCATATGCAGGAACCTTCTGCAAAAAGGCAGACCCACAGATTCTAAAAGATTTAGAAGCTAAGGGATTATTGTTTGATGCTCCAAAATTTGAGCATGAATATCCACACTGCTGGAGATGTGATACACCTTTAATTTACTACGCAAGAGAATCCTGGTTCATTAAGATGACAGAAGTTAAGGATGACTTAATTGCAAATAATAACAAAATCAACTGGATCCCGGAAAGTATCGGTAAAGGACGTTTCGGCGACTGGCTGGAAAACGTTCAGGACTGGGGTATCAGCCGTAACCGTTACTGGGGTACACCATTAAATATCTGGGAATGTGAATGTGGATGCCAGCATTCTGTGGGAAGTATTGCAGAATTAAAGAGCATGAGTGACAACTGTCCGGAGGATATTGAACTTCACCGTCCATACATTGATGCAGTTACCATCAAGTGTCCGGACTGTGGAAAAGAAATGCACAGAGTACCCGAGGTAATTGACTGCTGGTTTGACTCAGGAGCAATGCCATTTGCACAGCATCACTATCCATTTGAAAATAAGGAAGTATTTGAAAAGCAGTTCCCTGCAAACTTTATTTCTGAGGCAGTAGACCAGACCAGAGGATGGTTCTATTCCCTGTTGGCAGAATCAACCATTCTTTTCAACGAGCCGGCATATAAGAATGTTATTGTACTTGGTCATGTGCAGGATGAGAATGGACAGAAGATGTCTAAATCAAAGGGAAATGCAGTGGATCCATTTGATGCGCTAAATGAATTTGGTGCAGATGCAGTAAGATGGTACTTCTATATCAACTCTGCTCCATGGCTTCCAAACCGTTTTTATGGAAAGGCAGTGACAGAAGGTCAGAGAAAGTTCATGGGTACCCTTTGGAATACTTATGCATTCTTTGTACTTTATGCAAATATTGATGAATTTGATGCCACAAAATATAAATTGGAATACGATAAATTATCCGTTATGGATAAATGGTTGTTATCTAAGCTGAACTCCGTGGTAAAAGCGGTAGATACCAACTTAGATTCCTACAAGATTCCGGAAGCTGCAAGAGCTTTGGCAGAGTTTGTAGATGATATGAGTAACTGGTTTGTAAGACGCTGTCGTGACCGCTTCTGGGCAAAGGGAATGGAACAGGATAAGATTAATGCTTACATGACATTGTATACTTCCCTGGTAACCATTTGTAAAACAGCTGCACCTATGATTCCGTTTATGACAGAAGATATTTATCAGAACTTAGTCAGAAGCATTGATAAAGATGCTCCGGAAAGTATTCATTTATGTGACTTCCCAACAGTAAATGAAAGTTTTATTGACAAAGACTTAGAAGATAATATGGACGGAGTATTAAAATATGTTGTTATGGGACGTGCCGCAAGAAATGCAGCCAACATTAAGAACCGTCAGCCAATTGGAACCATGTTTATCAAGGCAGGAAAAGAGTTAAGTGACTTCTACAAAGAAATCATTGCAGACGAATTGAATGTGAAGAATGTAATCTTTACAGATGATGTTCGTGAATTTACATCTTATACCTTTAAGCCGCAGCTAAAGACCGTGGGACCAAAATATGGAAAACTTTTAGGTGGAATTAAGGCGGCGTTAAGTTCTTTAGATGGCAATGCAGCTATGGATGAATTAAATGAAAAGGGTGCATTACATTTAGATATCAATGGAGAGGCAGTAGAACTTACAAAAGAAGACCTGCTTATTGACATGGCACAGATGGATGGCTATGTGTCTGAAGGAGATAATGAGGCAACAGTTGTATTAGATACCAACTTAACGGAAGAACTTATTGAAGAAGGTTTCGTCCGTGAAATTATCAGTAAGGTACAGACCATGCGTAAAGAAGCCGGATTTGAGGTTATGGATAAGATTAAGATTTATGAAACCGGAAGCGATAAGGTGACAGAAATTCTTAAGAAGTTTGGAGATAACATCAAGTCAGAAGTTTTGGCAGTAGATTTGGTATTAGGTGAAACAAATGGCTTTGTAAAGGAGTGGAACATCAACGGCGAAAATGTAGTCCTTGGTGTGGAAAAACAATAAAATAGTGGAAAAATATTAGACTAGAAAAAGGTGTTGCAAAAATGCAGCACCTTTTTTGGGGTAAAATATATAAAAAAAGGTATAAAAGGAATAAAAAGGATTAAAAACGGTTGACAAAGGGCGAAAAAGGGAATACCATATAATTACAATTAAGGGAAAGGAGCTGACAATTATGACCATAGAAGAAATGAAACAAAGGAAAGAGGAACGTGGTTATAGTATGACACAGCTGTCAAAATACAGTGGGGTGCCTGTGGGAACATTGCAGAAGATTTTCTCTGGTGAGACTTTAAATCCAAGGAAGTCTACGCTAGATGCCATTGAGAAAGTTTTTTTGGGGGAAGAATCCGTATATCAGGGAAAAGCCTATGCCTACCAGCTAGAGAGCAGTGAAACCCAGGGGGACTGTATTCGGGAAGCAGCGGCGTATAATACCCAGCCTGTGGAAAAGAAACAGGGAGAATATACACTGGAAGATTACTATGCTCTGCCGGATGAACGGAGGGTGGAACTGATTGACGGCGTGATTTATGATATGTCTTCGCCACTGTTCGTTCACCAGATTATTGCAGGGGAGATATATGGACAAGTACGGGAATATATAGGAAAACATAAGGGCAAATGTGTTCCTGCCATTGCACCGGTGGATGTACAGTTAGACTGTGATAATAAAACCATGGTACAGCCGGATGTTATCATTATCTGTGACAGGGAAAAAATTCGTGGATTTGGAATCTATGGGGCTCCGGATTTTGTACTGGAGGTACTGTCACCTTCCACTAGAAAAAAAGATTTAACTCTGAAGCTGAGCAAATATATCGAAGCGGGAGTGAGGGAATACTGGGTGATAGATCCGAAAAAAAGACTGCTTATTACCTATGATTTTTTAGAGGAAGGTTTGCCCTGTGTGTATCCTTTAAAGGGAGAAGTAGGTTTGGCAATCTATGAAGAAAAATTAAAAATTAATCTGGATAAAATCAATGAGATTATTGAGGAATATGGCAGAGATTAAAAGAAATTTAGGCAGAGAAAAGTGTATGTAAGTGTGCACTTTTCTTTTTTTTACAAAACCCTCTTTCTCCTATTAACAAAGTAGGAATAAGGGGGTAAGATGTAAAACATAAATCAAGGAGGAAGAAAAAAATGGAAAAAAAGAAACAAATGCCAAAACAGAAAATGAGAATAAAAATGGAAATGTTAATGTTAATAGATGCTTTAGTTGTGCGGATTGTGCAGTTATGAATTGTGCCAAGAGAAATTCTGTATATCCAAAGTTTTGTCCCACGGCAGAATTAACTCAGGAGGAAATTGAGGAGATTTCACAGTTATACATAAAGAACAGACAAAATCACAAGGTGGCAGTTGCAGCAGCGGAAATTGAAGGTGAGTTTTATGGAAAGTATACCAGAGTTGAGGAAATCGTAGAATTTGCAAAAAGAATAGGAGCAAAAAAAATTGGAATTGCAACCTGTATTGGTCTTCTGGAGGAAAGTAAAATTTTTGCACAGATATTAAGACTAAACGGGTTTGAGGTTTATGGTGTTAGCTGTAAAGCAGGTTCCGTGAATAAAACCCACATTGGAGTAGATGAAAAATATACTTGCGTTACAGGACCGGTAATGTGCAACCCGATTCTGCAGGCAAAACAGTTAAATAAAGAAAAAGTGGATCTAAATGTGATTGTAGGTTTGTGTGTGGGACATGACAGTTTATTTATAAAATATGCCAAGGGCCTTACCACTACCTTAATTACAAAAGACAGGGTATTAGGACATAATCCGGTAGCTGCGCTCTATCAGTCCAGAGCTTATTACAAAAAGTTACTGTTAGCACCGGTAGGTGAGGAGATTGATTATTCCAAAATACCTGTGGGAAACATCAGTAAATAATAAACAAAGAAAAGAGATGAAACGATGAAGAGCAGTATTTATAAACCAATTATTTTAATTTTGTCTGTTCTAGCAGCACAAGTACTGGAATACAGATTGATGGAGAATATGTCAGTGGGAATGCAGAGGACAATGCAAGTATCTTAAAAACATATAAGTTCATTCCTAGTGTACAGGGTGGATATGATGCGTTGAAGAATGTGGCAACAGATTTGAAAAAGATTGGTATTTTAAAAGAGGAAACAGATGTAGATGAATTTGTAAATAAGTCTTTTAAATACTTTGATGGAGTTCCAGACAGCTATAAGGTAAAAGCGGATGGAACATTTGAAGCAGTAAATTAAAAAAAAAGGAGTGATAACAGATGAAAAAAAACATAATTTTAGGAAGTATTTTGATTATTTTGGGACTGTTAATTGCAGTTGGACCACAGACTATTTTCCCGGTTTGTGGTGCAAAAGCAAACACAGAAAAGAGCCAGTCTATGTCAGAAAATATGAATATGTCTTCGGAAGGAAATAATGGTGCAACAGCTATGTCGCCTAAAAAGATGGCATGTAACTATACTGCCAAGGCAGAGATTGGAGCAGGCGTTTTAATTGCAGTGTTTGGAATTTTATTTTTGGTATTAAAAGAAGATAAGACAAAGCTTGGAATCGGTATAGCAAGTGCATTACAAGGAATTTTGGTAATTCTCTATCCAACGGTACTTATCGGTGTGTGTGGTTCTGTGCATATGGGATGTAATGCTGTTACAAGACCGGCGTTAGTGATTCTTGGTGTCATTACATTGCTGATAAGTGGATATGCAGTTTTCAGTTATCAAAAAAAATAAGGTATAGGAGAAGTGGCAAATATGAGAGAGAAGAGAATAACTATTTGGAATCTGGCGGTAAAGAATCTAAGGAAAAAAAGCAGTCAGACCATAGCAACATTAGCGGTTATTACCATATTTGCCGCTTCTGTTTTTGGTGGGGGGATTTTGTTTCTCAGTCTGGAAAATGGATTGAATTCTGCAAAGGAACGATTGGGTGCGGACATTATTCTGGTTCCAGAGGATACAGAAGAAGAGATGAAAGCCATTTTATTACAGGGGAACACCAGTTATTTTTATATGAGCAGGGATATGATAGATAAAGTCCAGGATATAGACGGGATTGATCAGATTACTTACCAGTATTTCTTTGCTTCTGCAGGAAGTGCCTGCTGTGATATGCCAGTGGAGATTATAGGGTTTGAGCCGGATACAGATTTTGTGATTCAGCCCTGGATACAAGAAAAATTAAAAGAAAAGATAGCGGATGATTCGGTAGTAGTAGGAGGGGATATTCAGGTAAGTAACGGACACTCTATTCGTATCTACAATCAGGAGTATGAAGTGGCAGCAAAGATGGATAAAACAGGAACAGGTATGGATCAGACCGTTTTTGCAAATATGAACACTTTAAAACACATGCGTCAGGCGGCTACCAAACAGGGATTTCGTTTCTTATCCGGGGAGGAAGAAGATTTGGATAAACAGATTTCTGCGGTAATGATTCGGGTGTCAGATAAGGATGATATATCCAGAATAGCAACAGAAATCAAAAAACAGACAAAGGATGTAGAGGTAGTAATTTCTGAGAAAATAGTTTCTTCTGTGACTGACAGTCTTTCATTTATAGCTACGGTAGTAAAGTATGTATTGTTTGTGTTGATTGCAATGGTGTTAGCAGCCTTATCTGTAATATATATTTTACAGATGGGACAGCGCAAAAAGGAGATTGCTTTATTGCGGATGATGGGAATGAGTAAGAACAAAATAGGAAAAATGTTGATGACGGAGGCTATGCTTCAAGGGCTTCTTGGCGCTTTTGCTGGAATTATGACAGCATCTGTTTTCGTTTTTCCCTTTAATGTACATATTGGGGATGTAATCGGTCAGCCGTATGTTCAACCGGGGTCCTTGTCAACGCTTGTTTATATCGTAGGAACTATTATATTGGTAATAGGTGCAAGCTTGATATCTGTCAGTTTTTCAGTGGCACAAATTTATAAAAAGGAAACATACCAGACCATGAGAGAAGGTGAATAATGTGAATCTGATTTTAAAGGATGTTGGAAAAAAGTATACGAGAAACCAGACGGATTTCTGGGCACTGCGTCATGTGAATTTATCAGCGAAAACGGGAGATTTTATCAGTATTGTGGGAAAATCCGGGAGTGGAAAGAGTACATTATTAAACTTGATTGCGGGAATGATATCCCCAACAGAGGGGGAGGTATTGTATGATGGTATTTCTCATAATGGAGCTTCGGATAAAATCATATCTAAGTTTCGTAATCAGAATATTGGATATGTGGCCCAGGGACAAAGCTTATTATCAAATCTTACGGTATGGGATAATATCAGGTTTCCCAATCAGCTATATGATTCAGAAAAAAAGGTATCCGCAAAAGAATTAGAGGAATTGATGGATAAGCTGGGAATCATGGATTTAAAATCTTCTTATCCTGAACAGTTATCTGGAGGGGAAATGCGCCGTGTGGCCATTGCAAGGGCATTGGTCAACTCCCCGGATATTTTATTGGCAGATGAACCTACAGGAGACTTGGATGAGGAAAATACAAGGATTATTTTAGAAATTTTTAAAGAACTGGCAAAGAAGGGAACCATAATTTTTATGGTGACTCATGATAAAGAGACTGTAGCTTACAGTACAATTTCTTATACAATTTCTAATGGAACACTGGAAAGTGAAAGATAACAGCAGAAATTGCTGTTATTTTTTTTCTTGACAATCTGTATATAACTGTATATACTGTGCATATCTCTTGAGAATAAAAAATTTTATGGTATTTGAAACATTAGGTCTTTCCAGAAACATGGAGTTGCCCAAGAGAGGGTTCGGTTTTGGGCTAACGTTAGTGTAGGTTATAAAATCAAGTCAGGTAGAGAGCAGTATCCCTAAAAAGGAGAGGAGTAGTTATGGAACAGATATTGTTAGAATGTAAGAATGTGAGTAAGCGACAGGGTGATTTTGAATTAAAGGATATTAATTTCCAACTGCCGGCAGGATATATTATGGGTGTGATAGGGAGAAATGGGGCAGGAAAATCCACGCTGTTAAATATTCTGCTACAGGGTAGAAATAAGGGAGCAGATATTAGATTAAACGGTGTGTCGGCAGAAGAGGATGTGGTAGGATATCGGGAACAGATTGGATTTGTACTCAATGAGACACCATTTCCACTGGTCTTTCATGGAAAGAATTGTGGCAAGGTGTATGGTAGTTACTACAAGGATTTTGACTACGATGAATACTTGAGGTTATTAGAAAACTATGGAATTGACAAAAAGAAACGATTAAAAGCTATGTCAAAGGGAGAACAGATTAAGCAGCAGTTAGCCTTTGCGCTGGCAACCAATGCAAAACTGTTTGTGATGGATGAGCCTGCGGGAAATTTAGACCCTATATTTCAAAGAGAGTTACAGGATATTTTAAGAGAAATCATTCAGGAGGAAAAGGCATCCGTAATTTATGTAAGTCATCTGGTGGAAGAAATGGAATTATTTACAGATTATCTTTTGTGGCTGGATAAGGGAGAACAAAAATATTTTGGAACCATGGAGGGGCTTAGGGATGAATATCAGATGATTGAAACGGATTTAGAATTATCTAAGCTACAGAATTTGCAGAGCAGAGACAAGATGGAGATAACATCCTGTATTCGTTCTAAGAGAATAGGAGGAGCTCATCAGGAATACTTAGTAAAGTGCAGGGCAGAAGATTTGCCAAAGGAATTAAAGGATAGTGCCCGAAGAGCAGAGTTAAAGGAGATTATGGGAGAATAGTAAGTAAGAGGTTAGATGGATGAAGAGAACGATAATGATGATAAAAAATCAAAAAGTATTGGAGTATAAGCTACAGCCCTGGAGGCTGGTCTGGGACATAATAGTATTATTTTTACTATTGTTTTCTGGAATTTTACTTAGGGGATTTCCTTATGCAGTAAATCTTATCTGGCTTACAAATTTAGGAATTGTAGGGGGGGCTCATTATGCAAAGGCAACTGTTCGGAGTATTGAATTTTTTCTGCCAAGGAGCAAAGCAGAATTTATGAAAACCATTAAATGGGACTGTGTGCTGCAGGCAGGTTTTTACTGCATAGGTTTAGGAGTGGGATATGTACTTACCATATATTGTAGTCCACATACAATGAATGGACGGAGAGATTGTTTGATTCTATGTATGTGTCAGACATTCTTTCTGTACTTTATTATTCAGTACATAACAAATTATTTGTCAAAGCTTCAATTGAGCATGGGAGAAACAAAGGAGAATATTTTGAAACGGCATTTAAAAAATACTTCTGTGTTACATTTGATACTTACCATGGTAATATTTGCAGGTGAAGTAGGATTGGTATATGTGTGGATTGTAGCAGATCTTACGGATGTGGGATATGATTTATTCCCGGGGCTGGTGAACTGGATGCACCAAAAGAGTACAATAGGAGTGATTGCCGTGTGTTGTATACTGGGTGGTATAGTAGAAATTGGATACTTTAAAAGATTATATCAGGCATTGGGAGAGGTGTTAGATGAATATTAAAATTCAGACAAAAAGTGGGGAACCGATCTATGCCCAAATTGTAAGGCAGATAAAAGATTTGATGATAAATAATACCTTGACCAAGGGAGAAAGTTTGCCATCCATTCGAAGTC
>JBGVDD010000024.1:0-18068 GCA_045119215.1 Lachnospiraceae bacterium
TCTTTTTTGCGATTCTATCTCGTTCTCTACTCATACAAACTCCTTTGTGACAAAGTTTTTTCTTTTATTGTACTCTATCTGCTTCAAGTCCGCAGTAAATAAGCGAATTTTGTGCGAAAAAATTTTACCTTTCAATACTGATCATTTTTGTAGTTGCCTGCTGGGCATTAATTAAATTACTGTCAATCCCTTGCTTAAGTCTTTTATTTTTACCTGAAATTTCATTCCATATTTTTTTTAATCCTTCTGCTCGATGAAGTTCATTCATCTGGGCATCCATAGCTGAGATATGCGTTATTCCTTCTAAAACGAATTTATCCATTTCTGATTTGTTGCTTTTCATCCTATCTGACAACAAAGACAATTCTTTATCCAAATCAGAAAAGGTAAATTCCGAATTCTCTATTGAATTAGTTCCATCCAACAATTCGATTGATTTATCAAGAATGGAGTTTAATGACTCATAATACTTCCCAGAGTAAATATGTATTTCTTCTGTCCTTTTATTTCTTTCCATCAATAAAGAATCTATATTATTCAACATCTTTATCTGATGTTTCATATCTCTATAACCTTCATTAATACGTTTTCTAGCATTCTTTGGATCAAAATCTAATGTTCCATCAAAAAATCCACCTTGATCCTTCTTTGGAAAAACATGAATAAAACTTGCATTCTTAAATTTCTCTGCAAAAGTATCTACACCGTCTCTGCTCAAATGTACTACTATAAACTTACGAATTCCTAACTCGTATAACGGTTTTACTGGCACATTATCACCAACAAACGGAATCCCACCATCATAATACTTATTTCCGTCAATTTCCTCTTGTGGAAAAGCAATAGGAATCGCTGAAGATGCCAATAAAATATTAGTAATCCTATCTTTACCTTCCATGTTTAGCATAAATGGTTGAGTTCTGCCGTGTGTAATGTTGAAGCATGTCGCATAACACGGAATAGAATCCCTTGTAATTTTATCAAGAACACCTGATTCTTGTATTATTTCAACCAACCCCTCTCTGCTAAACATTCCTCCACGATTAGAAACATATTTTTTTACTAATACACTTGCACCTAATGTCCCCACCCCTTTACCTATTGTTCCTACTGCCTTACCAAAGGAATTAGGATAGCTCATCATTGGAATAACACTTTTAATAGTATACATTAACTGCTTTATCATTTTATCTGTCGAATATGTATCCGGTGAAAGAATCTTATTGGTTGAAATATTTAACCATATCTCTTCTGCTTTGTCGTAGTCTCCTGAAGCATACAGTGCAGCATTCAGTGCACCAACTGATGTACCAGAAACAGCTCCTATCGGTAATGTTTCAGATTCTTTTAATGCTTTCCATACACCTATCTCATACCCACCTTTTCCTCCCCCGCCTGCAAAAACTAAACCATACTTTTCTTTATCAACAGTCATCTAATCGCCTTCTTTCTCTGACAGCCATTTTATGCAAAAAAATAACTTTTCTAATTGCCGCTTTAAAATTACCCGCGGATCTATCTTGATAAATCTGATTTAGTAAAACGCTAATTTTTTTCATAAACTTAGTATCTAATACTACCTCATACTTCACGTCTTCAAATTGGTTAATTTCATCTACTGTCTTTGCCAATAAAATATCTAATAATAGCAAAGAATTTTGTGCACCTTCTTTTATCATTATTCATCCCATACCTTGCTTAAAAAGTCTATTTCATCACGACTTAATGATGTCCATTCTTCTTGAATATTCTGCATATACGACAATAGTTTTTTATTCTCCTCCAATACAGCTCCAACTTGTTTAGAAATAACCTTTTCAATTGTTCCAAGCCTTTCATTCAACTTATTATTCTGCTCCTCGTCTCTGGCCTTTTGCTGTTTTGAAAACTTGTCCAATCCATCATTAAGCGCATCCGAACAATCTTCCAATCCATCATTAACATCCGAAGCCTGTTTTCCTACCATGGCCTTAATAGCATCAAGATTGGTCTGCACGGTAGCTTTTAGTACCTGCAAAGTTTCACTACTTCCGTTAAGTGTATTCCCATAATTTGTCAAGTGTTTTTCAATACTACTATTAATTTTTGCAAGATACTTCTTTTCCTCTGATATTGTCCTTTCCGTTATTTCGGTATATTTCTCTTTAAATGCATCTAATTCCTGAAGCATACACTTTTCTATTTCTTTCAAAATATTATTTACATATTCAAAACTATTATTAATTGTCTCCAACTGTTTGTTAGCATTCTCTATACTAGTTTCCTTATATTGCTCTATTGATTCTTCCAACAACATTTTTTCTTTTGAGTAGTGATCAACAATCACTGTTTTTATTTTTTCATTACCTTCATTTAGTCTATGTTGTTCTTTTATTATTTCTGTTTGTATTTCCGCTAATGAATCTACCCTTCGAGAATACTCTGTAGTTGCTGTATTAAATTCACCTATAAGCGAATTCATTTGCTCCATTTTTGCATACTGTCCTTCATTATATTTTTCTATAGTATTATTTAAGCCCTCCATTGTTTCCTTAAATTGCTTCATTGATTTTTCAAACAGCATTTTTTCTTCTGAATAGTTTTCGATAATCATTGTTTTTATTTTTTCATTACCTTCATTAAATCTATGCTGTTCTTCATTATACTTTTCTATAGCGTTTTTAAGAGTCTCCATTGATTCCTTGGTAGCTCTATCTCTGCTATCAATACTCTTCTTAATTATTGTTTCAAATTCTCTAATCACAAAATATGATAGAATTATTGCACCAATAACACATACCAAACTAAGACTTACCCTTACGCTTGTTTGTTTTATCTGTCCACTGGATAATATTATGCACACCAAGCCAACTATTCCTGGAATTTCATATTTCACTTTACTCACAGTACTTCACCTCACATTTTTTTAGATTATCGCAAATTTCCGCCTTAATCTTATCCTTTAAATTGATTTCAACCATACATTCTAAATGTTTCCTCATCTTTATAACATATTGGTTTTTGTTACAGATAACACGAAAGTCAATCGGAGACTCGGGACATTTTTCTTCCACATCAAATTTGTATTTCTTTTTTATTGTCTTAATAAATTCTGTGAAACAATCACTAATGTAAGAATCATCAAGGACAATCAAATCACCTAGGTATGAGAAAAATAAGTTTTTAATCATATATTTAATTTCTTTTTTCTTAGAATCAATATGTTGAATCAAATTATCAAATATCTGCTTTTCAATACCTTTCATTTTTTCCATTCTTTTATAATCTGAAATATACTCAAAAGCTGATTCCGTAAGTATTCCCGACTTTTCCTCATCACACATCCACCGTTGTTTCAAGTAATTAAAATCTCGTTCATATCCCTCTGCAAATCGCTTCTTACAATCATCCAATACAATCCTTTTCTTTTTTTTGTATTGTGACTCTATACATAATGAGAATGTTTCATCTAAAATGCTCATATCCGTAAAGATTCCCGATACATATTTACTTATTCGTTCATACACATTGTCTAATCCCTCTTGTTGAGCTGTGATATCTGTTGCGCCATACTTCCTTCCACCTTCATATAGTAAAATTTTGTTTTCACAAGTAATTCCCTGCTTAGCAATAATTTCGAAAACAAAATCCAAGAATTCCTGCTTACCATAAGGAAATGACTCCACAAAAATGTTTTCATTTACCTTCACCTGCATATCACTACAAGATATTGCCGGAAAGAAATACACTTTCTTATTATTGTAATTTCCTGGAACATACAAGGTATCTCCTGTCTGATATTCAGCTTTATCTATTTCTTGTAATTCACAAAAATTTCCATTGTTAAGATGGTATATTCTTATATCCCATGCACTTGGATATACCAATATATTTATTTGATCTTTAAATTCTTTATTTAACATCAAATCTTTTTGATAAAAAGTATCTGTTAAATATTGCAACAATTTGTATCTACTAAAATCACCGAGGTTACCATAAACACAAGTCATTGGACTATTTTCAATAATAACCTTAATTCTCTTGTTCTTCTCCATAATTTTTTAACCTCAACAAATATTGATCGATTTTATTTATCGAATCCAGATCTGGCGTAGCATATTGCTGAATCAATTCGTCTTCTCTGCTATATTCTTCTCTGACATCTCTAAGAACTTGTTCGATTTGCTTCTCATAGTTCTCCGAAAAGCTTCCATCAATATTTATAAATACACTGTTCAAAAGCTTTCTAAGATATTCATTCGCCTTTTTAAAATCAGAAAATTCCGATTGTTCATTATCTAAAATAATTGAAGAATTCAAAAAGCGACTTCTTACTTTTTCATATTTTGCAAGCACTTGTGTTAAAACACATTCGGATATAAGGTGCTGAGAATTACCATTGCCAGAATCAATCATCATATCAGATGCAACATCGTCAAATTCCAGCATATACCAATCTTCAAGTTTTCTAATACAGTTCAAAACATAAGATTGAATTTCCAAGCAACTAACCGAACCATTTCTATCTATACGTTTTTCAATAAAGACGTTTCCGTTTCTAAGATAGTTATTTTTTGCATCAATAATCTGCTGTCTAATATTATCCTCATTTGCCTTTAAATTCTTCTCAATGGTTTTTAACTGTTTTTTTCTCTTTTTTAATAATCCTGCTGAATAACTTGTGCTTTCAACCGATGCTAAAATTTCTGCTTTCATTTTTTCTAATGAAGGACATAAATCTTTTGAAATATAGGAAGTCATTTTATCTGTCCTTATTTCTAAAATTTCTCCCTCCAAATAATTGTTTAAGTAATCTAACAATTCATTAATCTGATTATGTTCAGCATTTTCATCTGTCAACGATACAAAATATAGTGTAGACTGAGGATATATTGATTTAATTAACATTTGCTCTTCCGCATATGTTTCAAATATGTCTTCCTCAGACTTCTTGATTTCATCTATCCTGGTACGTACAAATATTATTTTTTTATTTTCATGACTACACAGTCTCTCAATAGTCTCAACATCGACAGCAGAAATACTTTTAGCCAAGAAATATAAGATTACATCTGCATTCTCAAACAACGCATTATTACACTCAAAGCTAAGCGAATTTACACCCGGTGTATCTATAAGCAAAAACGTGTGGGGAATATTAATAGATTCTACGGAAACATTAATTCTACAATATTCACATGATCCCTTCCTAATACTGTATAATGTCGAATAATCAATTTCCTTACTTTCACCATTCTCCTTAAACACTTCTACCTTATTTCTTCCTTTGTATATGTAAGTAGGAACAGCTGTCATTTCTCTAGTGCCTACTGGAAGTAGGTTTTCACCTAATAGATAATTAATAAATTTAGTTTTACCTGACGAAAATTGACCTGTTAATACACAGATAACTTTTTCCTTCTGATATGACTGTTCATATCCAAGAAATGTTTCAATCTCATTAATCAGCTCCATATAATTACCTTCTTCAGATGCTTTGATATTTTATCCTGTCAATCTCAATGGCATTAATCTTATCAAGTATTGCATCTGCCCTTCCCTTTAATTCTACTGCCTTCTTCATAAGAGCATTTTTTTCGGATAAAATAGCTTCCTTATTGTCATTTGCCTCTTCTTTAAGCTTTATAAGATTATCGCATTCTTCTCTCTTCTGCTCAATCTGTGCCATAACACTTTGCTCGACAAGATCCTGAAGCATCTCTGTATATACACCTCTATTATCTTTTAACACTTTACTAATTTCAGGTCTTACCTCTTCAATGTATTCATCTACATCTGCTAACGCTCTTCTCTTTATTCTTTCTATTTCCTTTTCATATTTCTGCTCGAGTTCCTCATTGAATCTTTTTGTCATATCCTCTTCTTCTTTCCTCAATTGTGCTAGTTCACTTTGAACATCTTCTCTTTCTGACGAAACTCTTGCCCGCTTTCCTTCTGTTCCAGCCATAGAATCCAACTTACGTTCTAATTCATCTTGCTTATCAGAAATTCGTTTCTTCTGTGCGTTGAAATTTGCTATATATTCTTTCCTCTCTGAATCATCTCTATATTCTTTTGTATACGATTCTGTTTTTTTACCCAAGCAACGGTCAAACACTTTCCCAAACATTCCATCTCGATCAACTTCTCTTGTAGCTTGCTCATATCTAACTACTACTTCAGGTGGACAAAATGTACTTGCCAACTCACTTTCACTTCGTTCTAATCTTTCAAGTTTTCTCTTCAGTACGTCACTTTGAGCCTCCATTTCAATGAGTTGATCCTCTCTTACAGATAAACCTTCCTTTTTTTCTTCCAGTTTAGCCATCTTACGTTTCAACTCATCCTTCATGGAATTGAAATTTTCTATTCCAGCATTAATAGAATTAGCATTTACATTGATTTTAACATCAAAACTTATACTTCCTACTTCTGTTTCTTCCATTTTATCTTCTAATGAATTAATAATTCCGACATATTGTTCCTGAACAGCATCAAAGAAGTTATCCCTAAAGTTTTTATCTAGTTTTATCACAACTTCCTTCAGCTTGCGACCAATTAATTTGTTTAATAATTCAAAATAATCCCCCAAAGCATCTATCGTATCAAGCTCAGCCTGATTCATTTTAGCTTGTCTTCTGACATCCTCTAATGCTTTATCCAACGACTCAAGGGTATCCCTTTCGGCAGTTTTTACTGACTTTCTTATTTGCCCTCTCTGTTCATTTAATTCATTTTCCAATTCCACTAACGTAGCTTTGAGTATCGAAATCTGTTCTTGTAATTTTACTCCATCGGACTGACTCTCAATTGTTGCAATCTCTGTTTCACATTTTGCAATTGTATTGGTTATAATTGCTGTTAATCTTTGCATTGGTTCTCGAATCTGTGTAACTGTCTTCTCACTATTTGTAAGAAAATGTAATAACTTTGATTCAAACTCTCTCATTAATGACTTTTCCTCTAACTTAATCTTTTCTTCTTCCGGAACATCAAATCTATTCTGAGGATAGTCAAGATTTAGTTTGGATCTTGCAACCAAGGCTGGATATGCAGCAACCGGTATAATTTCTGGCAATTTGTCATCTTCTGGAAAAACGGACTTATATGAATCAATCAAATCCTGAATTTTATCTTCTACTGTCTCATTTTCGCTTTCTTTAATACAATCAATCTTATTCAAAACTAAAAATACAGTATCCACCTGATCCTTAATTTTTTTCAAATACTCGAATTCAGATCTTTTTCCCGACTGTTCTGCTGAAAACATAAAAATAACTGCATGAGATTTTCTTATCTGAGTCTCAGTAATATCACCTAAACCTTGCTTCATTCCATTTAAACCAGGACTGTCTATTAATGTAACCTTGTTTTCTAAAAAAGGCGAATCAATGAACAAATCCAGATGTTTGATATTTTCCTCAACCTTCATCTCTTTATTTTTTGTGCTAACATAATTTGCAACCTCATCATAATCCAATGAAGTCAGCTTTTCGGTATGTCCATCCATAAAATAAGCAATTCCGGGGCAATCAGATTCTGAGGCATTGCGCAGGTAATTTATGGTTGCAGTTGTCTCCTTTGTATATGACGGAAGATATTTCTCACGCATTAATGCGTTTAAAAATGTACTTTTGCCCGAACTGAATTCACCAACTACTACTACCTCGAACTCTCCTGAATTAATTACTTCAATGTTATCTTTTATAGAACCAGCAATTTTATCATCCCCTTGTTCGGTATAAAAATCAAGTGCATTGCCTAAGATATCTAATACCTCGTTTTTATATGCATTATATTCATCAAAAATCTTATCCTGCATTGTATAACTCCTCCCTAATCTCTTTTATTTCTACGATTAATTTCTTGTAATCGTCATATTTTTTGTTTGTTAAATCTGATTTACCATCAATCTCACTCTGATATACATTTACCATTGAATCCAAACGAGTCTCATAAAACTCCGCTGTCTTTTCACAAATAATATTTCGATTAACATCAATGGTACTATCTACATATTCCTTAATTACACACGCAATCTCACCTTCATCAAAATCACAATACGCTGTTAATTGGCTAGTAATGCTGTTTCTCAAAGAATTTAGGAGCTCCTGATTTGCCTTTCTCTTAAGATTTTCCAGCACCTTTTTATCTGTCTTATATTTGTCTTGATAAAACTTCAAATCTTCCTCTGCCTGCTCCGCATCTTTTTTTGATTTCTTTATCATATTTTTAATAGAACGTAATTGATTTTCTTCTATGTCTAATTCGTTTTGTAATCTCTCTATTTCTGGATTATATGCTGAAAATATTTTATCCCGTTCTTTACGCCAGGCCCTTTGCTTGGAGTCATCTTTATACGTATGTGGTACTTGCCTGGTCTTTGTGACTTTTTTAGGCCCCAATATCGCATCCCTAATTCCCCATCCCCCCCTATATACATAATCTGTATAGGATTCTTCTGTGTATGTTGTTTTTGTCTCTACTGCTGGTTTAGCTCCAAGTTGCGCCAACCTTCTTTCTTTATTTTGTTTCATCTGCTGTAAATTCCATTGTATCTTATCTACTCTTTGGCAATTATCAATTTGAGCCTTAATTTCTTTCTCATATAAGATTCTTGCAGTGGAGGTTCGTTGTCTCGCCTCTTCCTCCATTCTTTTCGTCTCACCTAAAGCCGATTCCGCATCTACAATATCTGCACCTGATCTTTTTATTCCTTTCATAATCTTAAAAGTAATCTTTTGATTATGGGCATTTATTTGAGAATCTTTTAGATACTCCTGTATTCTCACCAATATATTATTCAATACATCATTAAGGCATTGAATCATACTATCTTCTACATAATCATAAATAATATCTGCATCAACCTTAACCTGTGCATCTAACTGTTTCGACTTAATATATTCTTCTAATTCCTCATATTTTTTAAACCCTGATAAGATTCCCACATATTTACTGCATAAATCTTCGAGTGCATTTCGAAGATATTCCATATATTCTCTTCTAATTGCCCCACATTCGCTCTCAGCATAATTAAGCACTCTTTCCTTATTTTTTTTTGCCGACTCTACAAAGAATTTCAAACGTTCTTCAAGTGACTGTATCTTCTTACAATCAGCATCCGTTCCCCGAAGATACTCTATTTGTTCTTGTCTTTGTTCTAAATCATCAATCGCCGTGTCCAGCATATTAATAAGCATATGCCCAACCCGTTCAACCGTTAATTTATCAATTGTAGAATTATTAACATTTTTGCTAATATAATCTTCAATACTTTTTATCATGGATTCTTCATATAACTTTTTTCTTTCAGAATCCTCAATATCTGTTACATCTCCTTGATAAAGCCTTTTAACACTTTTATCTTTACCTGCTAATGCTTTAAGAGCAGATACTCCAAATATTTCATAATTTATTTTGTATTCTGAAAATATAGCATCATCTAAGAAATCTCTTATTTCATCTATTCTTTCTTCTACAGTTTCACCTTCAGAAGCTTTCAATTGATCAATAAAATTAATGACAAAAACAAAATTCTTCTGATAATATGCCATTTCTTTAAGTATGGTTTTATCAGTTTCTGCAAGACCTCTTATTCCAACCAGGTATATACAAAAATCGGCATGTTTTACTTCGTGAAGCGTTAACTCTCTATGCCCGTCTGCCATGCCGTTCAAGCCTGGTGTGTCAACAAGCACAATATCCATTGACGGATCCAAATAATCTGTATAATAGTCAACCATCTTGATTGTATTTACAACATCGGTCACCTGAGACTTTGTGGTTGTATAATCAATTAATAAAGAATCATTTTCGAGATGTTTTATTGTCCCATCATCATAAATCACATCACAAGTATGCCATTTTTCACTATCAACAGACACATTATGAATGTTCGTTATTGTAGCTGTTACTTCCTCGGTAGCATGAAGCAATAAATCCCTACCAATTAAAGCATTAATAAAAGTAGACTTACCTGTACTAAATTCTCCTACTATAGCAATTTTAAACGTTTTCTTCTCAAACGCTTCTTCTATTCCTTTAAGCATGTCCAAATAAAAAGAATCTGTTGAAAAAAAAGAAATACTCTTTATCTGAGATAATTTTTTCTCTATTTTTTTTCTATTCATAATCTGCCCCCTTAAAATTTATTAATCCGTCTAACTTTATCTATTAGAAAACAATTAAATAATTTGCCTATAGATAAGAACACAAAACACCTGGAATTACACCAATCAATATTCCGATAACAGTACACACAACCGACACTCTAAACTTAAATTTCTCATTTTTATTTCTTTCTCAGTACACTCATACCTTCTCCCATTTTCAAAAAAACCTACTCCCCCCACTCAATCTCCCCTTCATGCATCCTAAGCCACATATCCACCCCATTCCCAAATACTTCCGCCACAATTACCACCCCGTTATCCTCTTCCCGTACAATCTCCGCCGTAGGCAGCCTGTCCAGTACAGCTTCCAATGAATTCCCCTTGTACTTAAACTTAATCTTTCGCAGCTTTCCCCCTTGCATAAACTGTATCCGCTTTCGAAACTCCCCTTCTTCAAATCTTCCTATGGAATCTTTTACCCGGAATCTTTCCTCCGTAACCTCCAAACTTTGAATCCTATCAATTCTGTAAATGGTGGGAAAAGGATCCTCCGGATTCTGGAATGCCTTCTCCTTGTCAATATCCAGGATAAATCCCACCAGATAAAAATAAAATTCTGAGAACATGATTGCCATAGGCTGCAGTCGACGTTCTACCACACTCTCACCCTTTAGTTTCTTATATGCTATCCGAATGACTTTATGCTCCTTGATTGCCACCGCCAAATCCCACATTTTATCCATGAAGACGGTTTTGTGATGAGGCTCCACATAGTGGAACTGCTCATTTAATATCAGTTCTTTTACCACCTGATAATTCTCCCTGGGCACACAGCAGGCAAGAAGCTTTTCCATTAATCCGTCCATCTCTTTCTTGGTAAATGCCCGGCTTTCTAAGAGAATTTTACTGAGTGCTAAAATCTCACTGTTGGTAAACTGGCTCCTTTTCTGTGTCACAAGAACATGTCCCCCACGCTTTCTATCATGTTCTATCTGCTGCACTTCCCCGGTCTCTGCCTGCCAATCGCTTAAGCAGTCTTTGATAACTTCCAAATCACGTCCAATGGTCCTGGTGCTTACCCCGTATCTAGCGGCCTCTTCCTCTTTATTTATCACCTGTCCTCTGGCTAACCGTAAATACATCGCCAAAGCTCTGTCACCTTGATATTTTTCTGTTTCTTCATCCATTGCAAATCCCCCCTGCTTCTCTTTCCCTCTTTTACACTATGATACCTTACTTGCTGGACATATATTGTCCTTTTCAACATTTTTTTTGTTATATCCCTCTTTTTTTTATGCAATACAACTATTATATCGGTTAATGTTACCCGTATCTTTAGTAATAACAGCCAAATAATTTGTTGCCTTTGTTCCCTAAAAAAACGAGGTCGGAATCTATCCGCCTCGTTGTATTCGTTATCTCTAAAATTCTATGTTTATTATACAAGCCTCTCTACACAGATATCCAGTAAAGGACACTTTCTTATTTCGTCATGTTTATTCATACATTCAATGTATCCTGCTTTCCAGTCCTTATCATTATAATATGACTTCAATCTACTTCTAAATTTATTCGCTATGATTTCACATTTGATTCTGCTGTTTTCCTTTTCCAGTACCGACACAATCGTTTCCTCATCCACCATAGCCATAGTTTCTATTTCTGAAAGATTTTCATCTACTACACACTTCATCATTTTAAGAATTTCATCCCCCTGTTCATCCCCATATTTTTGACGATAGGCCCGAAGCGCCTTGTAACTCCCAATTTTAAATAATATTACCCTGTACTCTTTATCTATACCATTTTGTATTTTGTTTCTTACACTTTTTTTGCTTTGAACCTTTCGAATGATTTCCAGAGCTTCTGGCTGTATGGACTTAAATTCTTCATTCGGCACCCTCAGAAAGTATCCCTGACCATTATGTACCCCCAGCTTGATTAGTGTCCTTAAATCCTCTTTATTTTCAATTCCTTCGGCAATCAACTCTATGTTGGTTAAATTAGCAAATTCCACCATAGATTTTACCATGGCATACTTAATAGTATCTTGGTGAATATCCTTGATGAGCCCTATATCCAGTTTCAAATAATGAGGTATAATATCACAGATTAAATTTAGTCCGGAATAACAAGAGCCTGCATCATCTATGGCTATTTTATAACCCTGCAGCTTATAGTGCCTAATGGTTTCCCTAAAGCTTCTCATATCCTCCACCGCACTTCTTTCTGTTACCTCGAAGATGAGATTTTCCGGAGCCAAACTGTATTTCTCCAGATATTGGTATGTAAATCCTGTTTTAAATGTTTCATCGTGAATCACCATGGGATTCACATTCAGAAATAGCTTTTTGGTCTTATTCTTTTTGCATAATTCTCCATACTTTTCCAAAATTTTATTTCGACATAGCTGTTCTAATTCCCAAGTCTTCCCATAAAGCCCTGCCAACTTAAACAATTCCTCTGTACTGTTTATTTTTTTGGATTCCACAATCCTGCTCAGTGCTTCATATCCAATGATTTCTCCATCTTTCAAGGAAACTATGGGCTGAAACAATGGCTTTATCCTCTGCTTTTCCAATATATCACAAAAATCTTCCTTTAACAGTCGCATATCAAATTTTCTCCTTTTTTACAAGTTTCTTTTTGTATACTTTAATCTTTTTTAGGCGAAAAAATTTATCTGCTCTCCATCAGCTTATTCTTTAAATCATCTTCCAGCTTTACCAGCTCCTGCTCTACATTCTGGCGTTTGATTCTTCCTTCCTGTTGAATCCTCAAGGTTTCCTCAATGGTCTGGATTAAATCTTCGTTGACTCGCTTTAATGTCTCAATTTCTACAATTCCTTTTTCTGATGCCTTTGCCGTTTCAATGGTAGTAGTTTTTAACATCTCTGAATTTTTTCTCAGTAAATCATTGGTGGTATTCATGACTTCCTGCTGTAATTTCAATGTTTTCTCCTGGCGGTACAAGCCAAGTGCTATTACGATCTGGCTTTTCCATACAGGGATGGTATTCACAATAGCGGTCTGAATACGATCCACTAAAATCTTGTCATTATTCTGAATTAATTTAATCTGCGGTGCCGCCTGAATTGCAATGGTTCTGCTGAGCTTTAAATCGTGTAGCTTCTTCTCAAAACGATTAAGTGTATCTTCAAAGTCACTGACTAATTGGGCATCCATAGGATTGCCTGACTGTGCTGCCTCCATTTGCAGTGAAGGAAGGGTTTCCTCCCTCATTTGCACAAGCTCTTCTTCCCCGGCTTCAATGTAAAGCTGTAATTCTCTAAAATATTCCAGATTTTTCTGATACATGGTATCAAACATACCAATATCCTTCAACATTACTATTCGTGCCTTTTCTAACTCTGCCTCAATCCTGTCAATCTGCACTTCCACCTTCGCATACCGCTCTTTCATTTTGTCCAGACTATGCTTCACATCTTTTAAAAATGGAATTTTTCCAAGTAATCCTCCGTTGTCCGATTTTGTTACATCTAAACTTTTCACCTGAATCACCAGATCTGACAACAATTCTCCCGCCTGTCCGGTATCTTTATTTCGCACATGATTCAATACCGAGTCTGAAAAATCCGCTAAGGCTCTCTGTGCCCCTACCCCATATTGAATGACCGCCTGAGAATCTGTCAAATTGATGGTCTTTCGAATCTCCGCAATCCGTTTCTTTTCTTCTTCTGTAAACTGAAACTGCTCTGTCTGCATCAGTTGGTCACTCTGAGGTGCCACGACAGCCACCTCCTGTGTTTCCTTTGCCTTTGCCAACTCTGATAGTGTTATGTTTCCCATGCTAACTTCTCCTTTTGCCTCTGTTTTTGATATCTGTCCAGAACCACTGAATAGTTTTGTTTTCCCCTGTCATAGGGCATCTATGATGCGTTTCATAATAGGGTAATCCGGTACCATCATAACTTTTGTCACCGTATCTGCCACCCCATTTACTTTCATGGAATCTTCCTTGATGCCCCCACCGTAGCTGCTGGTTCTAAACCCATGCTTCTCCCATGCAATCTGTTGTATTTCTTCATCCAGCAAAGCCTCCGTTCCAGCTTTTCCTGCCTCATCCAGAGCAATGTATACATGAGTGGACCATACCGTTGGAGAGGGATAAATAATCACTACATCTTCCTTTAATGTTTCATAATCTTTTGGATTCTGCGCGGCAAATTCCAGAATCTGACTTTCATATCCTGCAATGATTGGTTTTGCCCCTACCCCCATTTTCAAAAACTGGCTGAAAAGGTCCGAAGATGAATTTTCCATATATCCAAGCTTTGCAAATATGTTCTGCAGTTCTGGTAACACTTTATCTATGGTATTTTTATCCACAGTTTCCCCATGATTGATTACATTGGCTAACAGTGCTGCAAACATATTTCCCGAATTAGATTTTGCCGGATTTGTAGTATCCACCGACACTTTCCCATATAACTGGGAGACTCCGATTTCCGCCCACGTAGTATCATTTAAAATCATCTCCGTCAGTTTTTTCATATCTGCATAGTAAATTCCACCCTGGCTGGTGACAATCCCCTTTTTTTCCAAAGCATCCACTACAATTTTATGGGAATACAGGACAATAGGTGTATTAAAGATAATTTCATCTTTTACAGGCTCTCCCTTCTCATCTTCATAAAATGACAGGGCTGTCTGGCTGGAGGGAAAAAGATAATTCAGACCGGTAGCATCCTCCGTAACCATATCTAAAGAACTGGCTTTTGCATAATCAAACTGCAAGTGGTACCTCTTTTTCAGGATATGCTGCACTTCTTCATCCTCAAACAGTCCCACCTTTTCTCCCCCAAGATAACCATTTAAAACAGTCACCTGGTTCTTTTCCAGGAAGGTAACATAACCGCCCGCTGCCAGTATTACAACCACTAAAAGAATAATTCCTGCTAATTTTTGTTTCATGAAAGTCCCTCCGTCTTCATTGCCTGTTCTATCAGCTTAATCTCTGCATCCACATCCAAAAGCTCATTGCTCATAATCTTCTGAAACTGTTTGTCAAAGGCTATGTTTAATGTGCCCATAGCGTTTTTAATATTCACTTTTAAGGAGTTTACTTCTTTCGTATCTAATCTCGTTTCCTGTAACTCTATGTATTTTAAAAGTAAGGAAGATGCCCTATCCTGATAATAGTCGATAAATCTTCTTGCAGGCATAATTTTCTCCGGATGTTTTTCCAGATAATTCAGGATACTCAATGAAGTCTGGGCAAGTTTCCTGATTTGCTCCTTAAAATTTTCATCCTCAATTTTTTCCATTGAGTTCTGAATACTCTGAAAGTCCTCCTTGGCCTCTTTTAATTTTCTTTCCAACTCTTCCCCATTTTCCATGTTTTCAATGAGAACTTCACCAATTCGTCTCTTGGGTTTGCTCAACAGGAAAACGGAACCGTAAATCCCACCACCTAACAATACACAAATAATAAAATTCCATTTTAATCCCAGAAACAGTAGCAGAAAAACCACGGCTGCCACTATTCCGGACACTATACTGCGTAATGTTTCTTCCATATACTTAGTTATATCCTTTCACGCTTTTAAAAGCCTCCATCAGATTCTCTGTTCCATCGAAATCCCTGGCATTGGTCATATCTGCCAGCTGTCTTAATTCTTTCTCCTGTGCATCCCCAAACATAATGGAAAATACCGGAACCTGACTTTGAAACTCCTGATAGGTATCTGCAAAATCCTGAACCGTCATACTACCATTGGACTTCCCATCCGTCATCAAAATAATCGCCGGTGTGTATTTGGTTAAATCATACTTCTCTTCCATCAGACGTAATGCTGTCTGGGCTGCCAGATAAATATCCGTACCACCACTGCATGGCTAACTGGCAATATTCTCATACAATTTCTCAAGACTTTGTTCATCGGAGCCTTCTGCCGTATATATATTCAGTATCTCATCGGAAAAGGTAAGCACAATATTTACGTCCCCTGTTCCTTACTGCTATTGTTACATCAAACTTTATGTTTCTTAATATTATGTTTTTATTTTACGCTGACAGTATCTGTTCTACATTAATTTCCTGTTAAATATAGGTAAATTGCGTTTTTTATTAAAATCACAAAAAATAACCCCATTGGGGAAATGGTTCCCAATGGAGTTATAGATAGTTAAAAATAATTATAGTCTTCCTTATTTTTATTGTTTTGTCTTAATAATGCTTATATAAATTCCGTTGATAGCTGCAAACAACACTCCTGCCACCGGCCAGATAATCCAGGACTTATACCAGAGATTGGTTGTAAAAGAAATTCCCAAATAAATTGCTGTTACAAGACACCAGTAAATTCCTGCAAAACTTCCTGTTTTCTTCTTTAATTCCTTATTTTCCTCTGAATAGTCCTCTTCCTGCAAAAGCTTCTGGAAGCTGCCCTGAATCACACTTGCCCATACAATCTGGTGTACACCAAAGGACACTGCTGCCAAGAGAACTCCGGTACATACTACCTCTACAAATTCGGAAGCACTAAATCCTGCTGCAATCATCAAAGGAATTACTCCCACAATAATGATACCTACACCTAAGGCAATATTTCTCCGAAAGGTTTCTGCAAATTCTGACTTTTTCTTGTTTACAATTCCTGCCACACCATACTGCAATATAATTTTTTCTTTTTCTAAGTAATCATATTTGCTGTATGCAATGCCTGACATTACAATAATTACAACACCTACAGCTACCAAGAGCAGTAACACAGCCGTTCCAAATCCTCCCGCCATATCTTCTGTAATCGAAGCGATTCCTGTCTCTGACAATCCCCCTAATATAATAAGGGTGATTGGAGACAATATAAATAAAGAAATGGCAAAGGATAGTCTACTGGCAAATTGAGGCGTAGCCTCCAGAAAACTATTTGCTTCCTCCAAAGATACTGTTTTTCCCTCTTCTATCACTTCATCTGATTCCGATGGTGTCTCTTCTTCTAATTCATCCTTTAATAAATAGTCGGTACTTACTCCAAACAAACTGCTCATTTTTATGATTTTATCCAAATCAGGAATAGAATTTCCACTTTCCCATTTCGATACGGATTGTCTGGAAATCCCCAGTTCATTTGCCAGATCCTCCTGTGAATAGTTATTCTTCTTTCTCAGCAATGCTATTTTTTCTCCTAATATCATATTCTCATCACCTTTCTACGTTTTTCATATTTCATATTTGTATGACGTCATTTTCTTCGATATCGTTGTTATTATCATAGCAGAAAAGTCAGTTGACAACCACCAATTGCGCCTGACATTTTCGTGAAAATTCGTCAACTGGCGGTTGCAATGCCCGTTTTTTCAGGCTTTCTAGCGAGTTACACAAAAAAAGCCTGGAAGATTTCTCTCCCAGGCTTTCCTATAGATTTTAGAGGCGACTGACGGATTTGAACCGACGATCAGGGTGTTGCAGACCCATGCCTTACCACTTGGCTAAGTCGCCTAGCTATGAGCACTTACTCTTATACATATTATATGCCACACTTTCGTGACTAATGACTCCTACGGGAATCGAACCCGTGTTACCGCCGTGAAAGGGCGATGTCTTAACCGCTTGACCAAGGAGCCTCGCTATGAGCACTTAGCGACAGTACTTTTTTCGCTTACGTGCGATGCATGCAACCTACTTGGTGAGGTCTTTTCGAACCTAGCAGGTTGTACCGCTATGAGCACTTAAAATGCACAAAACTCCCCGAGTAGGGCTCGAACCTACAACCCCACGGTTAACAGCCGTGTGCTCTACCATTGAGCTATCGAGGATTATATACAAAAATCAATCAGTCTCTCCACTGATTGATACTTATAAGGTTTGTATACCTTCAAAATCCCACATGGAAGTCCAAGAAATTCTTTTGGTCAATCCCTCGACCGATTAGTAACAGTCAGCTGAATGCATTGCTGCACTTACACCTCTGTCCTATCTACCTCATACTCTATAAGGGGTCTTACTAC
>JBGVDD010000025.1:0-5688 GCA_045119215.1 Lachnospiraceae bacterium
ATTTGCAGCAGAAAAGAGCATGATGAAAGTTTTTTATGCTTTTATGTGCATAAAAAGTTCTGTCGTCCGCACCTCCTCAGCTGTTTTTTCCTTCCATGTAGCCCGTTGCGTAAAGGTGTCCTTCCTCTATGGTGCAGGGGGTGAAGAATGGAATAAGTTGCGATAACTCCGCCCTAACTATATAAAAATAGGTAGTTAGGGCGGAGCTATCGCTTATTTACTTTGCGATTTGCGGCACTTTACTTTGTTTTTTTGTGATAAATCGCTTTTGTCCCTTTTCTAACTCTTTCGTCATTGCGTTGACAGAGCTTGAAAACTGATTAAGATTACTGTTCGATTTTCCGCTGCTTCACCTTA
Source organism: Lachnospiraceae bacterium (assembly GCA_045119215.1). Classification (GTDB taxonomy): domain Bacteria; phylum Bacillota; class Clostridia; order Lachnospirales; family Lachnospiraceae; genus RUG11237. The sequence goes on from JBGVDD010000025.1 coordinate 358, forward strand.
GTCTGTTAGTGTTTGTTTAGTATTCGCGATATGTCCCCTTTGTTTTTATAACTTATAGCGAAGATTTCTTAAAAAAGTCTTTTAAAATTTGGCTAATATCGAAAAATATTCTTAAATTTGCAGCGTGAACCTGATCTGAAGCCCGAGTGAGCAATGCTAAGGTGGCTTTATTGCCGTCTGAAAATGCAGAAGTCCGCAAAGGGTGGAAAGAGATACTCAAGAGGAGTGTCTTGGAAGTGGGGAATCATATTTATGATAAAGGCGTTTACTTGACGCTTTGTTCTTGACACTCTGAAATCTCGCAAGTTTCAATCGTAAGTCAGGAATGAGGCAACAGTAGATGTCCATGGATGTGTTAATAGGCCGTATTGTATATCTTTGTCAATTCAAAGGTATGCAAATGGTGTATACATATCGGCGTGGGCTTCTGCGTTGCTCGTTCAACTTACGATGGGCAATGCGAGAGCCTCAGAGTGTGGAACGGGTAACTGTAAGACTCCCACGCTTTTTCATATATATAACTATCTAAATCTTTTAATATTCTCGGGGAGCTGAATGCTTAAACGAAATGATATGACGATTAGTAAAGGATTTTGCGTAGTGCTTAAAGATTTATGTCGAAGTCTTGGTTCTTCTGAAAAAATCATAATCATATTAACAATGCTGATATGTGTCATCCTTTATTGGAGTGACCCTTTCTGCTTAAAATCTAATAAAACTGATTTTTTAAAGATGTTTTTAGATGTAATTCCAACAATACTTGGTTTTACAATTGCATCATTGGCTTTAATATATTCATTCCCGGAAAAAGTTTCAGGAAGATTATCAAAAGTTCCTTGTAATCAGAAAAGAAGTCCGTTTGATGAGTTGGTTGCAATAATGAGTGTATTGGCAATTATTGCTGTTGCTGCAATTTTATTTAATTTATTTGCGAGATTTTTCGATTCCCTATTTTATATAGCTTTTAGTTTGTCTTTGTGTAGTTTGTTTTTATGTTTACACATTATATTTCATCTTTTTACTATTAGAACATTTATAAATCCATTAAAATAAAATATTATGAAGCGTCTTTTGTTCATTTGGGCATTGTTCCTATGCTCGCTTTCATCAGTATTTGCTCAGTATAGTGGATCTGGGTCAGGAACCGAGAACGACCCTTATCTGATTTTCTATGCAGAGCAATTGAATCAAGTACGCAACTTTCTTGGAAAGGATGTGTATTTCAAGTTAATGTCTGATATTGACCTGACTGATTGGATATCAGAAAATGCGCCAAAACAAGGTTGGCTGCCAATAGGTGTTGAAAATTCTTCTTTTAGGGGAGTGTTTGATGGAAACGGGCATCAGATTTCCTCTGTCAATATCTATCGAAGTGGTACTAATAATGTAGGCCTTTTTGGTGCAACCGCTGGTGCTACGATAAAGAATCTGACTGTACGAGGAAAAATAGAAGGAAAAGAAAGGGTCGGAGGAATTTGTGGCTACTCCACCAGTTCTACTTTTGTGTCCTGTAAAGTCATATCCGACATCAAAGGAACTTCTAATATTGGCGGCATTTCTGGTTATGATAAAGGTAGTAATATTACAAGTTGTGATGTAACTTTAAAAAGTATTACAGGTCAGAATGTTGGTGGCATAATCGGATATGAATACGAAAAAGTAAAAGTAAGTTTATGTAATATAGATTTGAATGCTTCGGGAAATGACAACTTAGGAGGTGTGATAGGATATAGCATAAGTGAGTCCACTTTAGCTGATAATAAAGTTCAAGCCTCAATCAGTGGCAAAAATAATATTGGAGGAATATTAGGATACTTTTATGGCGATACAAAGCTTGTTACTTCCATAAATAAATGTGCTTTTTATGGAAATTTGTCAGGATATAATAATGTTGGTGGAATAGTCGGTAATTATGATAATTCTTCTTATTCTTCTTGTTTAACTTTAAATGTTGCTAATAGTTACTCTATTTGTAATATAAAAGCAAATGATTATATAGGCGGAATCGTAGGCCGTTTTTATAGTTCTGAAGCTAAAATAGACTTTGATATTAATAATTCTTTTTTTAGCGGCACCATTAATGGTAACAATGGTGTAGGAGGTATAATTGGATATATAGAAAGAATCGGTGCCTCAAGTAAAGTGAGAAATAATATGTCATTAGGATCCTTGTTTGGAGCCAATGATGTTGGAGGTATTGTAGGACTATCAGGTACTCAGTATAGAAATTCAATAAAAATATCTTCCTGTGTGTCTGGTTTAAGTGCCATTAGTGCTTCTCACGATAACGTTGGTAGAATATATGGTAGAGATGATAAAAATGGACTAAGTTTTGGTACATTGGGTACATCTGAAGGCAATCTTGGACTTTCCACAATGATTGTCTCTAAGGCAGGTGTTGTTCAGGACATCCTCGATGGTAATCAAAATGGTACAAGTACAGGTCCTTCTGCTTTGAAATTGAAAGCAAACTATGTGGCTCATGGCTGGGATTTCAATAACGACTGGACAATGCAGGAAACGGAAACCTATCCTTATAAGCCTTGGCAGGCAGCACCGCCTCAGATCACATCTAAACTCGTTTCCAAGGAGACTACTATTAGTGGAAAGAGTATTGATGGTGGAACTGTATATATAGAAGTTGGTGACAGTTACAAATCGTCTGTGGCATGTAACGGAAACTCATGGTCTTTCTCCGTCCCATCCCTCCAGTCTGGTGACCTTGTTAGAGTCTATGCAGTGTCTAAGGGCAAGAATCAATCTCCTTATACAGATACTTACGTAGGTTATCCTGGCAGTGGTACCTTGTCAGACCCTTATCGAATTTACACGGCAGCCGATCTGCAGGGTGTTTACAAGAAGGGCTATTATAAATTGATGAATGATGTAGATCTGACAGAATGGATTAACAAGAACAGTCCTACCGAGGGATGGCCTGCCATTGGTAAGAATGGCTTGACTGCTGTTTACTTTGATGGTGGTGGTCATACTGTATCTGGACTCTGGTGTAATACGACGGCAGAATACAACGGCTTGTTTTCTAACTTCCCTGATGGATATATCCAAAATCTGAATGTACAGGTTGCGGAAGGAAAAGAAGTTAAAGGTGGCGACTGTACTGGTATCGTCATCGGCCGCTTTGCCAATGGTTCTATTGATCATGTCACGGCTTCAGGCTTCATTAATGGTTCGAAGAGAAGTGGTGGTGTCATAGGAGTTGCGGAAAATCTGAAGATAAGCAGCAGTAAATTTGATGGTACATTGAAGTCTGAATCTGAAAATGCCATCTTGGGCGGTATTGCTGGTGAGATAAAGAGTGGTGAATTAACTAAGTCTCAAGCTAAAACGCAAGTAAATGCCTCCGGTAATGGCATTATTGCTGGTGCATTGGTTGGTAATAATAACGGCAAAATAAACTCCTGTTTTGCGGAGGGTGCAGTTTCCTTGACAGGAGAGAACTCTTATGCAAGTGGACTCGTTGGTCAGAATCAAGCCAGTGCTGTTGTAGAAAATTGTTATTCTGTAGCAGATGCTTCCGCTACGCTTTATGCAGCAGGTCTTGTAGCTTACAATTATGGTAAGATAAGTAATAGCTATACTCGTAGCAATGTGAAGAGCGTCAAGTATGGAGCTGGTGCTGTAGGTTATAATGATGGTGAAAAAGCTATGATAAATGGGCTTGTTGCAGGTAATCCAAAAGTTGATGTGACAGACAAGACTGGTTGGAGTATTCGTGTGCTTGGCGGTTTTAAGAATGGAGCCAAGGAACCTGGTGAGAACAATTATGCTCTCAACTCAATGATTCTTTCTGTAAATGGCGTTCCAAAGAAAGTTACCGACAATATTCTTGATGGATTCGCAAAAACTGAGGCAGAATTAAATTCAAAAGCTTTATACGAAAGTCTTGGCTGGTCATTTAATAATGTGTGGAATATCAGTGAAGGAAATGGTTGGCCTACGCTTGACATGAATGTCTATGGTCTTGTCTCTGATATTGAAGTGACTCCAAAGAAGGGTACTTTGAAAGTGGGACAGTCTATGACATTGGAGGCTATTGTTACACCTGATGATGCAACCAACAAGTCTGTAGTATGGACTTCTTCAGATAATAAGGTAGCAACTGTAGAAAATGGTGTCGTTAGTGGAGTTGGTAATGGTAAGGCTACGATTACGGCTACCACAACGGATGGTACAAATCTTTCTGATTTTGCGGTTATTACAGTCAGTGCACCTGTTGATGATTCGATTGTGCTCAATGATTCTACTGTAATGAAGAATACCACCGTTCAATATCCAGTTTATCTCAACAATGCAGATCCTATCTGTAGCTTCCAGTTTGATATCTATCTGCCAGAAGGAATGGATGTCGCCAAGAATGAAGATGGAGATTATGACTTTACTTTTGCAGGACGTCAGAAGTCAACACACACCATGTCTTCCAGAAAGCAGAAAGATGGAGCAATACGAGTTATTGCATTCTCTTCAAGCAATGCTGCATTCCAAGGCGACAAGGGCGCATTAATCAATATTCCGCTTGTAGTAGGTGATTTGAAGAAAGGAGATTATTGCATCAGCATAAAGAATATAGTACTCTCTGATAAAGCAGAAAAAGAGTATCTTTGCGAGGATTCATACTCTACTATCTCTGTAGAAGAAGTGTTGCGTGGCGATGCTAATGCTGATGGTAAGGTTTCGTTGGCTGATGTCAATAGTACAGTAAATTATATTCTGGGCGATCCTTCACCTTCATTTTCATTTGCTGCGGCTGATATAAATGAGAATAATGCCATTAATGTTTCTGATGTTAATAGTATTGTGAATATTCTTCTTGATGAAAATAAAGCCAGTGCTAAGCCTTACAGAATGCTTATGACTCGTTCTACGAGTGGTCCAACTACTGATCGTATGTTTGCTGGCAATATTCAAATGTCACCTGGTGAGACCAAGCAGCTGACAGTATTTTTGGATAATACTGGTGATTATTGCAGCTTCCAGTTCGACCTTATACTCCCTGAAGGTATCACGGTACCTTATGATGAGGATAATGAAATGTATATGGCAGATATGGCTCCAGGCCGCTTCACAAAGACTCATTCGTTAGGCTCCAACTTGGTTAAACCTAATCGCTTCCGTGTAATAGTTTATTCCATTGCCAACAAGAGTATAAAGGGAACCAGTGGTGCCGTGGTAAACATTACATTAAAAGCTGATGATAAATTGGCTATTAGAGATTACACTCTGAAGTTGGAGAACATCACTTTGGCGGATGCTGCTGAAAATGAATATTACCCAAGTGATAGTGAATCAACAGTAAACGTTGTTACAACGGGT
>JBGVDD010000026.1:0-4679 GCA_045119215.1 Lachnospiraceae bacterium
AAGAATCATTACCTTTCACGTTCCTAATGTAAATGAAGATATTGAAAGATACCAGGAAGATTCCTATTTAGAATTAGAGGAATTCGACCAGGCATTAAGGAAACTAAAAATCCCTAAAAAAGCAAGCGAAAAAGGCTATGAAAACTGTGAGCTTGATCAGGAATTTGTAGATCGTTTCTTACGGATTATAAATACAAAATAAACGAAGAAATTCGGTTAATTTATACCTTTTATCGTAACCATTTTATCCACCCAAACATATGCTAATAAAAAACAGAGCTGGGTATATGGAAGGTTTCGAAAGGCAAAGAGATTTTGGTGGAAATCCTTATGTGATTCATGCCAGACAAATGGCAGTTAGAAATGAAAATTTTCGCAGGGTGATTTGGACCGGCTGTAGCGTTCAAATGACTTTTATGTGCATTCCGGTAGGAGGAGAAATGGGAACCGAAGTACATGAGGATGCAGAACAGATCATTGGCGTGGAACGGGGTTGTGCGGTAGTAAAGTTGGGAACAGATAAATGTTTACGAGATTTTTGCCTGTATCTAGTGGAAGGGGACGTTTTATTTATTCCAGCCGGAACCTGGCATAATATTTTAAATACCGGTAATTCTTCTCTAAAATTATCTTCCATTTATGCACCACCACATCATAATTGACAATGAATCAAAATCAATCGTAATCAATATAAAAAACAAATAAGAAACAAATAAGAAACAAATAAGAAATAAATAAGAAACGTAACAATCGTAATAAGGGTAACATGTTTTATTTGAAAAGAGACTACCAGAATGTGGAACGGTTGCCGAAAATTCCATAGATTATAATACAAAGAAAGTAACGGTTCAGTTTGCAAGGCTGGGCACAGTTACTTTTTTTGTATTTTTACCAATTTACAAGAATTTGATTGAGATTCACACTTTTTATGGTAAAATGTAAAATAAACAAAAAATGAAATTACATGATAGGAGAAAACAATGTCAGAACCATACATTAAATTTCAAAATGTTATCAAAAGTTATGGCAGTGGGAATGCACAGATTAACGCTCTTTCAGGCGTGAGTTTTGACATAGAACAGGGAGAATTTTGTATTCTACTTGGTTCTTCCGGTGCAGGAAAGACCACTCTTTTAAATTTGCTTGGAGGTATGGATACCATTACGAGCGGAACCATCCGGTTTGATGGAAAAGATATATCCTCCCTTGGAAAACGGGAGCTGATAGAATACCGTCGTCATGATGTAGGGTTTGTGTTTCAGTTTTATAATCTGATTCCAAACCTGACTGCATTGGAAAATGTGGAAATCGCGGCGCAGCTTTGTAAAAATCCGATTCCGGCGAAAGAAGCCCTTGATATGGTAGGACTTACAGAAAGGGCAAATAATTTCCCGGCACAGCTTTCCGGAGGAGAACAGCAACGTGTAGCCATTGCCCGGGCATTGGCGAAGAATCCACGTCTGCTTTTATGCGATGAACCTACGGGAGCCTTGGATTATGTAACAGGAAAAGCAGTTTTAAAACTTCTTTATGACCTTAGTCGCGAGAAAAATACCACAGTCATTATTATTACCCATAATCAGGCCATTGCACCGATGGCAGACCGCATTATCAAAATCAAAAGCGGAAAAATACAGTCCAATGAATTAAATCAGAACGTCACTCCGATTGACGAGATTGAGTGGTGATAACGATGAAGACTTCTATTTTCAAGATGACCTGGCGTAGTATACGCACTTTTTTTGGACGGTATATGGCATTGCTTTTGATTGTAGCATTAAGTGCAGGATTTTTTTCAGGCCTTAAGATAACGAAAGATGCCATGGTAAACACCGGTGATAAATTTATAAAGCAACAGAATTTTTACGATTTTCGTTTGTTTTCCACTCTGGGATTTACACAAGAGGAGGTAGAACATTTTACAAAATTGCCGGAAGTGAAAGCAGCAGAAGGATTAAAAACGGTAGATGCCCTGATGGAATATGAAGGAGAAAGCAGGCCATTTAAGCTTTTTTCTATGCCGGAAAACATCAATCTTCCATCTTTAACCGCAGGAAGAATGCCGGAATCGGATACAGAGTGTCTGGCAGATGATGTAAAATTCCAAAAGAAAGATATTGGTACGGTAATTCGGCTTGCGGATGACAATGAGGAGTCCATAAATAGTCAGATTTCATACAAGGAGTATACCATTGTGGGGCTTGTAGATTCTCCTTTATATTTGGGGATTGACCGTGGAAGCACCAGTATTGGAAGTGGAGCAATTTACGGATTTCTTTATTTACCAGAGGGAAATTTCATAGGGGAGTATTTTACGGAAATAGATATTACCTTAAAGGAAACTGCGACTATTTATAGCGATGAATATGAAACATTGATAGAACGTCAGGAAGAAAAGATAACAAAGCTCTGTAAAGAACTGGTGGACAAGCGGTACGAGGATGTCCTTTCCGCTCAGGGGTTAACTGCTGAACTTGCAAAGGAGATGGGAATCAATCCGCCGGAAACCTATGTGCTGACCCGTGATGAAAATGCGGGATATGTAAGTTTTGAAAATGATACTGCCATTGTCAGTGGTGTTGCTAATATTTTTCCGGTTTTCTTTATTCTGATTGCCATGCTTGTATGTATGACCACCATGACAAGAATGGTAGATGAGGAACGGACACAAATCGGTGTGTTAAAGGCACTGGGATACAGCAATATGAAAATCATGGGGAAATATCTTCTTTATGCAGGAAGTGCTACCGTCATTGGCTGGGGAATCGGATTTTTAATATGTACCTGGGGATTGCCACTGATTTTTTGGTTTGCCTATAATGCACTTTATGATTTTGCATCCCTTTCTTATCTCTTTAGCCCGGATTTAGCAATCATTACATTGGTAGTATCATTGGCTGGAATCCTTGGAAGTACTTTCTTCTCCTGTCGGAAAGAACTTGGAAGAGTGCCGGCGAAGCTGATTCGGCCTAGAACTGCCAAAAACGGAAAGAGAATTCTTATGGAGCGGATTACGCCGCTTTGGAATAAATTATCTTTCCTGCAGAAAATTACGCTGCGCAATATGTTTCGTTACAAAAAAAGGCTCATTATGATGCTGGTAGGTATCAGCTGCTGTACAGGTCTGGTTGTGACTGCTTTTGGAGTAAGAGATTCCATGACCGGTGTTGGTACACTTCAATACGAAACAATTCAAAAATATGATATGGAAGCCACTTTTGAAACCGGATTGGAAGAAGAAGTCTATGCAAAACTTAATGAAATGGAAGAAATAGAAAATTACCTTGCCTGTTCGGTTCATCGGGTGGACGTATTTGGTAGTGCTTCCATAAATTCTGTCAATATGATGAGTTTTAAAGAATTAGATGAGATTTCTGATTTCTGGGGATTTTATCAGGGGGAAAAGGAGATTTCCCTTCCTGAAAAAGGGGAAGCAATCATCAATAGAAAGATTGCAGAAAAACTTTCCTTATCTGTAGGCGACAGTTTTGAAATTCGAAATGCTGATATGCAAAGCTGTACTGTTATTGTCAGTGGAATATTTGATAATTATATTAATAATTTTGTGGTAGTATCTCCTGAAACCTACGAGGAGTCTTTTGAAGAATGGGAAGTTAACACCGCATTGATTGACGTGAAAGAAACGATAGAAAATACAGAAGATATAGCAAAAATGCTCACTGGAATGGAAGAAATCAAAAGCGTATCCCAGCTTTCTACCACGAAGGAGAATGTAGACAGTGCCCTATCCTGTCTTAACTATATTATCTGGCTGGTGGTGTTATTTGCCGGAGCGCTGGCATTTATTGTTATTTTCAATCTGACTAACATCAATCTGGCGGAACGCAGCCGGGAAATTGCCACAGTACAGGTACTCGGGTTTTATCCAAAAGAAACAGAAAGTTATGTATTACGTGAGAATCTGGTTCTTTCGATACTGGCAGGTTTTATTGGATTGCCCCTTGGAACCTTGTTCCACCGGATTGTTATGAGCATGATATTGATAGATAACCTAACCTTTGACCTTCAGGTAACACCATTAAGTTATGGATTGTCTCTAATCTGTACGGCTATCTTTGCACTCGTAGTAAACCTTTTTATGAAACGGCAAATAGGAAAAATCTGCATGACAGAATCCTTAAAGGCGGTAGAATAAAACAGGTGATTGCGAATCTACCAAAACTTATATTAACCTTAATCCGTGAAACTCATTCCCAAAATTTATGGTGTATACCTTATAAAGACTAGGTGGAACACGGTTTTATTTCCAGTTTCTGTTTTCACCCAATGGGTGAAGATAAAAATATATTGAATTTCTCAAATTTCCTATGTTTTTAGCGCCTCATATAGTAAAATATAAGTATCAATATATGAGGTGGATACTTATGAAAAAACTTGTAATCGAATTTTCTAATGAAAGACTAATTACTCCCAGCGGATTATCTCTTGTGGGACAGATGCTTGGCAAAAGCAGTTTCATTAAAAAGTGCAATAACATGAAAGTTGATGGAAAACGTTCCCAGAGCCAAATAAAAAACGGAGATATTCTTCTTTCTTATATCGGACTTCTTTGTCAGGGCAAGACTTCTTATGATGCCATTCATGAAATGTCTGATGATCCTGAGTATTACAAGCTTGCTCTTGGTATCACAAGAGCGATTCCTTCTGCTGAGACCTTA
>JBGVDD010000027.1:0-3004 GCA_045119215.1 Lachnospiraceae bacterium
ACAGCAGACCGGAAATAAGGCAGAATCGGACAGCATGAAGGCAAGATTACAGAGGAAACAACAGGAAGTGCAGGAACGAGAAAATAGCAGACAGAGCCACCAACATAAAAATGACAGAGGGGCAAGGTAGTATCAGAAGTGTAGTAGGAAACTGCTTCGCTTTTGTATTATAATTGAGCATAAAAAATCGGTGGAGAAATTGTATATATCATGATATAATTGATATGTTCGATGAGAGCGAAAATTTGAATTTGAAGGTGTGAATGATGAAAAGAAGAACAACGGTAGTGGTAGTTATATTAACGCTTATAATGACATTTATGGAAATGTCTGCTTTGCCAGCAGTGTTATTTTGTAATGTAAAAATTAAGGACATAAATCCGATTTACATTACTTTGATGTTGAATTTTTTATTAGCTTTTGTTATTTGTTGGATGTGTAAAAGGATTTTTATAAAAGATTGGTGGTTTGGTTTACAGTTTAAAGGAATTTTATCAGGTTTAAAAAATTATGGATTACCTGCGATAATTGCGACTGTTATAGTCACATTTGCTTTCTGTATTGGATTGACACCGTTCGATAATAAACCAACAATGTGGAGGGTTGTTATTGAAGGAATTGTATATTACATAGGTGTTGGTATTATGGAAGAATTATATTTGAGAGGTTTGTTACAGAATATTATTGAAAAGTGGCTGGGAAAAAGAAAAAATGCAACATTATATGCGATTTTAATTGCTTCTGTATTATTTGGTTTAGGTCATATTTTCGGTGCTTTAGGACAACCAATAGTTACAGTAATAGCTAAAACCATTTGGGCAACTGCACTTGGTATTTATTTTGGAGCAGTTTATGTTGCAAGTAAAAATCTGTGGGTTCCAATTATTCTTCATTTAATTATTAATCTATGCGGTATTCCTTTTTGTTTTTCGACAAGTAATCAGTACCCCACAATAGCTTTGATAACTTGTCTTGTGTCTTATATTATACTTGCAGGTTATGGCATATATATTATAAGAAAAAAATAATTTGTAGTATTAAGTATTGTAACTTTCAGTAAGCCGGTGTGTTTAACTGTGAGACGAATTTGAATTTATAAGGAGTAATACAATGAAGAAATTGGGGAAAATTTTATTTAAGATACTTAAATGGATATTTATCATACTTGTTTGCATCTTTGTACTTTTTCTGATTGTTCGATTTATAGGGCAGAGGATTTATAGCAGTACACCTGAAGGTGGCATAAATGAAGAAATGTATGTAGATATAAATGGCACAAAACAGTGGATAAGTATTTACGGACAGGATAAGGACAATCCCGTTTTATTATATCTGCATGGCGGGCCGGGTTCGTCTACAAGTCTTTATGACTATGCTTTCACAAGAAAGTGGTCTGATGTGTATACAGTTGTTACATGGGATCAGAGAAATTGCGGAAAAAGCTACTCTTCTGAGCAAAATGATACTACACTGACCTACGACCTGATGATGAGCGATGGCGTAGAAATGACAAAATACCTCTTAGACTATCTTGGTAAGGATAAGATAACCTTGCTTGGTCATTCTTGGGGAACATATTTCGGTAGTAACCTTGTCCTTGAATATCCCGAATATTATGAATGTTATATTGGAACGGGACAACTTGTGGACTTTTATCAGAATGAAATTGCCTTTAAGGAGGAAGTACTTAAATGGGTAGAGAACGATGAAGAGGACAAACAGCTTGCTGAAAAATTAATTGTCGGCGATTTTACAGTGGAATATTTTGCTGCAAGAAATACTCTGATGGAAAGATATGGGTATGATATGATGGTTGACGGAACGGATTATAACATAATTGCAGCAGTTATATTTAATCCATACTACTCGCTTGGAGATATTTACAATAACATCACTTCTGATTACAACGTGTATTCGGAGTTTTTAGGCTCAAAGGAATTTGAAAAATTCTCATTACTTGGCAAAACGGACTATGAAGTGCCTTTTTATAATATAAACGGCGATAGGGATTATCAAACGAATTTTAGCCTTGCACAGAAGTATTTTGACGAAATAAATGCTCCATACAAGCAGATGTTTATTATGAAAGACACTACACATGGATTACTTGAATCAAAATCGGAAGAATTTTCGGATATATTGCACAAAATTGCACAAGCGGAATATTAAACCGAACACTTGATTTGTATTGTAAAATTTCAGTAAACAAGTGCGTTTAACTGAGAGACGAATTGAATTTGACGGAGATATACTATGAAAAAGAAGTTTGTTTTTGGGATACTTTGTTTCATGTTACTATGTTTATGTGCTTGTGTGACTAGAAATGAAGAAGAATTGTGGGATGTAAATCAATATGAGAGGGTAGAAGATATCATAAGCATTGAAAAATTGGATTTAGGGCAGATGTCATCTGAAGGAGTAGAAGTATCTACTTACAAGGTGAAATATCAGGTCGATGATTGTACCGTTGTATCATATCTTTCTGTTCCTGATGCGTGTATAGAAGAACAAGATGCTTATCCATGCATAATTTTTAACCGAGGTGGTAATCGGGAATTTGGTGCAAATGAGCCAGAAAATATCGCATATTTGGCAGAAACTTCTGGAAAAGTCATTTTTGCAACTCAGTATAGAGGTGTAGATGGAGGAACTGGAACAGAAGAGTATGGTGGAGCAGATTTGAATGATGTTCTTAAACTCATTGACTTTTGTGAAGAATTTGCTTTTGTAGATATGGAGCAAATTTATATGATGGGGGTATCCCGAGGCGGAATGATGACTTATATGGCAGTCAGAGAGGATAGTAGAATAAAGAAAGCTGTGGTTATATCTGGCTTATCAGATGCATTTATGGCTTATGCCACAAGAACAGATATGCAGGAGGTTTTTAAAGAATTAGTTGGAGAAACACCAAAGAGCAATCCAGAGGAATATGAAAAACGTTCTGCTGTTTATTGGGCAGAGGAGATTAAGTGTCCAATATTAATTATACATAGCAAATTGG
>JBGVDD010000028.1:0-82520 GCA_045119215.1 Lachnospiraceae bacterium
GGAATCACTACACTTTCGATATATGTACAGTTGGTGAAAGCATCAGCTCCAATCTCAGTCACTCCCTTAGGAATCACCACATTCTTTTCTTTTCCATTGTATTTTGTAAGTACACCCTTCTCTATCACAAAATCCTTTGAATTTGTTACAGCTACTGTAGGTGCACTTGCAGACACTGCCTGTACTTCTGTAACTTCCTGTAATGGCTGCTCTTTGACCGCATCTGTATCCTCTATGATGTTTTCACTGGCTTTTACCCCTATCATATCCATACTGGATAAAAGTAATGCTGTGGCAACCGTCAGTGATACCACCTTGTTCATTCGTTTCATATTTATATTCTTCCTCCCTTTGCTGGTCTTCCAGCTTTTTCCACTGACAATCCTATCAACTTTACTAAATTTTGTCAACAAAACCACCTCCTTTTTAAACAAAGCTTAAAAAATGCAGCAAACTATGTTCCATATACAAAAGCCATGGGAAATCCTAAGAATTTCCCATGGCTAAAAGCTCTCTATATTCACTCCAGGAGATAGTGATTCCTCCCATACTTTCTAAATGTTCTGTGTGAAACTGACAGTCTATCATCACAAACTGCTTTTCTTTCTTTTGAATGTAACCACAAATTTATTGTTTTTCACATCCAGTTCACAGTTTCCACCGTCTTTTAGTTTTCCAAATAACAGATCATCCACTAACAAGGGTTTGATTTCATTCTGAATCACTCTGTCCATTTCTCTTGCCGCAAATTCCTTGCTGTATCCCGTATTTTGAAGCAATTCCGCTGCCGCCTTTGTATAAGAGATGACTACTTTTCGCTGTGCCAGCAACAGGGCAAGCTCTTTTAATTTCTTTTCTGCAATCAGACCTGCCATCTCATGATTCATTCCCTTAAATACTACGATTTTATTTAGTCGGTTTCGAAATTCCGGCTGAAACGTATGCTTTACCTCTTCCATAATAATATCTGAGGTTACATCCTGGGCTTGAAAGCCCAAGCCCGTTTTCCCTATCTGGCTGGCTCCAGCATTGGAAGTCATGATAATAATCACATTTCGAAAGTCTGCCTTACGTCCCTGATTGTCTGTCAGTGTGGCATCGTCCATCACCTGCAGCAGAATATTGTAAATATCCGGATGAGCTTTTTCTATCTCATCCAAAAGCAACACACAGGATGGAGTTTTCCGGATAGCATCGGTTAAAAGGCCTCCTTCCTCATAGCCCACATATCCTGCCGGAGCTCCGATTAATTTTGCCACTGCATGCTTTTCTCCATATTCACTCATATCAAAACGGACAAGTTTTACCCCAAGTTCATGCGCCAGAGTTTTTGCAACCTCCGTTTTTCCAACACCTGTTGGTCCTACAAAGAGGAAGCTGGATAATGGCTTGTGATCTGCAATCAATCCTGCCTTGGAAAACTTCACAGCATTTACCACCTGCTCTACTGCCTCCTCCTGACCAAATACCTTTGTTAGGATTCTCGATTTTAATGTTGCAAGATTTCCTTCCTTTTCCTGCTCTGTAACCTCCATTGGAACACGACAGATTTTGGTGAGAATCTCATTAATCAAATCTTTTCCTACCGTCTGGGTTTTTTGGCTTAATGGATGAATTTTTCGGTAAGCCCCTGCCTCATCTATCAAATCAATGGCCTTGTCTGGAAGAAAACGCTCATTAATGTATTTCATACTCATCTGCGCCGCATATTCTAATACCCCTTTTCCATAATGGACCCCATGGAACTTCTCGTATTTCTTCTTTAGTCCCTGTAAGATTTTAATGGTTTCCTCCAAGGAGGGCTCTAAAATTTCCACGTTCTGGAATCTGCGCACCAGACTTTTGTTCTTCTCAAAATATTTTTTATACTCTTCAAAGGAGGTAGCCCCTATAAATCTTATACTTCCATCTGCAAGATATGGTTTTAACATATTAGATGCATCGAAGGAACCTTCTCCCGTGGAACCTGCGCCGGATAAATTATGAATTTCATCTATATATATGATAGGGTTCTCTTCCTTACTGATTTCATCTAAAAGCTTTTTTAATCGTTTTTCTAAATCACCACGATACTGTGTTCCTGCAAGGAGACTCCCTAAATCCAAAGAATATATTTTAGCTCCCTTAAGAGGTTCTGGTACTCTGTCTTCATTTATCATTCTGGCTAATCCATAGGTAATTGCCGTTTTTCCCACTCCAGGCTCTCCTATATGTATGGGATTATTCTTATCTTTCCTACAAAGAATCTGAATGGTTCGCTCTAATTCACTTTCACGTCCAATCAATGGATTTGTCTCCTCAGCCATATCGTTAAGACAAGTCAGAAATGTTTCCATTGGATTGCTGATGATATCCTCCTCATCGTCCTCGTCATCTTCTTCCTCCATATAAATATAAGCTTCCCCTTCTGCATAGTTTGACAATTCCTGTAACAGACTCACTTCATCTACCCCTTGAAGCTTCATGTAGTAAACTGCATAGCTGTCTTTTAGGCTCCACATTCCATGTACCACATGGGAAAGTTCTACCATCTCTCTCCCACTGTTCTCTGCGCTAAACTGTGCCATCATCAACACCTGATTGGTTCCAAAGGAAAAATCCGGTTCCACTGTATGTTCTAGTTTCATATACTCATCTAAATATTTCTTTAAATCCTCTGCCAGCTGCTCTGTATCGCCTCCGCAGGCGGTAAAGGCATCCACAAAATCTTCCTGCTGACACATGGCAAGCAGTAGCACCTCCGGAGAGATATACTCATAATTCTGTGACTTCGCAATGGCAACAGCACAGTTTAATAACTCTATCATTTCATTCATACTGCTCATTTAACATTCCTCCATGGTCACTCGAAATGGAAATCCCTGAGCCTTCGCCCTTGCCATGGACTCCTCAACTTTCGTAGCTGCAATATCATACGGGTATTTTCCCACCACAGCCCGTCCTTTTTGATGTACAAACATCATAAGCCGTTCTGCTTCCACAATATTTTTATGGAAAATATCCATCAGAATTTCCACCACAAATTCCATGGTGGTAAAATCATCATTATGCATAATCACATTATATTGAATAGGTTCTGCAATTTTTGTACGAGTTCTCTCTTTTGTTGCTCCTTGCACTGCCATATAATTCATCTCCTTTGTCTTATCTTTTTACCTCTTCGCTTCTTTCCTATACAGATATCTTATCATATTTCTTCTGTTTTTTCGAGCATATAGAAAAAACCCACTAAAAATCCAAATGACTTTCAATGAGTTTTTCAAAAAATTTAACCAGGCTCATTCTACCCTTCAATCGCCTGAATTAGCCCTACAATCTTTTCATATTTTTCTTTCACTGTTTCAAACAAACCATTGACATCTCCTTTGGGCCCATTTCTAAGGGCCTCTGTTAGGTCTGAACAAACCTCTGCAAGCTCCGTAATCCCAATATTCATACACATCCCTTTCAGATTATGAACTTCTAAAAAGGCATTCTCGTAATCTTTATTTTATATATTTTGCTCCAGCTTACTAAAAGTGGTACTTTCAATAAATTTTCCTATATACTTTCTTACTCTGGCTTCCCCCCTCAATTTCGCAACTATATCTTCATAATCTCCACCAACCACTTTATAAAATTCCTCAATTGTCATAACAGACACCTCTTTCTTTTAATTATTTTTTGCCAAACTCCCTTTATATCGTGTTACATAATAAATTCAATATGTTTCATCCATCACTTTACATCTTAAACCGGTAACCTACACCCCAAATTGTCTCAATATACTGAGGTTTCGCATTATTCATTTCTATTTTTTCCCGGATTTTTTTGATATGAACCGTGACCGTAGCAATATCTCCAATACTGTTCATATCCCAAATGTTCTGAAACAACTCTTCCTTTGTAAATACGTGATTTGGATTCTGCGCCAGAAAGCAGAGTAAATCAAACTCTTTTGTGGTAAAGGTCTTTTCTTCTCCATTTAAATAAACCCGTCTTGCCGTCTTATCAATTTTTAGTCCTCGGATTTCAATAATTTCATTGTCTGGCACATTGCTTCCGATTAACCGCTCATAACGGGCAAGGTGTGCTTTCACTCTTGCTACCAATTCACTTGGACTAAAAGGCTTTGTCATATAGTCATCTGCCCCTAAGCCCAATCCCCTTACTTTATCAATATCATCTTTCTTGGCACTGACCATAATTACTGGTGTATTTTTCTTTTCCCGGATTTTTTTACAAATTTCAAATCCATCCACCTTAGGTAACATTAAGTCAAGGATAATCAAATCAAATTCTTCCTCTAATGCTCTCTTTAATCCGGTGTCACCGGAGTTTTCGATTTCCACCGAAAATCCGCTGATTTCCAAATAATCTCTCTCTAAATCTGCAATACTTTCTTCGTCTTCTATTATCAGAATTTTACTCATTTACTATCGCCTCCGTATATTTTCTAAGTACAAAACACATCACTGTTCCTGTGTTTTCTTTACTATTTGCCCAAATCTGACCACCATGATCTTCCACAATCTTCTTTACAATTGACAACCCTATGCCGCTTCCCCCCTGTTTAGAATTTCTGGATGCATCGGTACGATAGAACCGGTCAAATATATAAGGCAGTTCTTTTACCCCAATTCCCTTACCATTGTCCTCTATCTCTACCTGAATAAAGTCTCCCACATCCTTGATTCGGATGATAATAATCCCTTGTTCTTTATCCATATATTTAATGGAATTGCTGATAATATTATTAATAACACGCTTCATCTGCTCTACGTCTGCAATGACTTTTACATCACTTTCTACATAATTAAAATACTGAAGCTTGATATTTTTGGCAGCAAGTTCGTCACTAATTTCATCCACACAATCATTAAAATAAGCTGCCACATTTATACGGTTAAAAACATAAGGTATTCGATTGGTATCAATTTTCGAGTAAAAAGTCAGCTCATTAATCAGCTTATCCATATCATTGGTTTTATTATAAATAGTTTTAATGTAGCGATCCATTTTTTCCGGTGTGTCCGCTACCCCATCCATAATTCCCTCAACATAACCTTTGATGGCTGTAATAGGAGTTTTTAAGTCATGGGATATATTGCTGATTAATTCCTTGCTTTCCTTATCATACTCCATCTTTTCTTCTATGGTCATTTTCAGACGCTTTCTCATTTCCTCAAAGTCTGCACAAAGTTCTCCTAAGGTATCATCCGAATCCACTTCCAAGGTAAAGTCCAGATTTCCTTCTTTCATATTCTGGGTCGCCTGTCTAAGTTTTTTTAAAGGCATTGTCACACTCCGATAAATCCACCAGGTGAGAATCCCACTTGTCACCAAAAGAACAAAAATAACAGAAATCAAAAGTTCATTCATAAATGATTTCGCCATGTCTAAAAGGACCTTTGACTTTGTAACAATAAAGGCACTTCCATACCCTCCATTAGAATCCACAAAATCTACCTTTTTTACCAAAGCCTGCAAAGCTCCTCCTACATAAAATCCATCCTCAAAGTGACTCTCATCCTCTACAGCCTCGTATTCTGGAAGGATTTCATACCAGTTTTCTTCTTCATCATTATCTCCCACATAAATAAATTCCTTTTTATAGTATACCACCAAAAAAGAGGAATCTTTTTCTAGCCGCTTTTCTAACTTTGATAAATAAGCTGGTTCTATAAACTGATCCGGATTTTCCCTGGCTATTTTTTTCATCTCATTATGGACATTTTTAGTCAGTTCATTTAAAACCTGAACCGAATTATTCAGACTACTATAATCCAAATCTTTTATACCATAGGCATTTTGTATTGTATTAAGTTTTATCGTAGCTACAACACACAGCACCACCACAAATAACAGCATAGGTATTAGTATCATTGAAATAAAGGTGGTGCACAGTACCTTTCGTAATTTCATGTTATCCTCCAACTTTCTATAATTAACGCTAATAGTATAACATACTTTCCATTAAATACAAAAAAACCCATATAAATAATTCTAAATTTTTTATTAACTTATGCTTATACCAATGAAATCACCTTATAAAAAACTTAAGATTTTTCTATATTTTTATAGTAGATTAGAAGTTTTCGCTGTGTTATACTAATTTTTGTGTGCATTATCACACAGACATATTTTATAGGAGGTGGAGTAAGTGAGTGATGCAACATCCAAACCCTTGATACAGGTGAAGGATTTATATAAATATTATTCCATTGGAGAAAACAAGGTGAAAGCCTTAAACGGAGTAAACTTTACTATTAACAAAGGAGAGTTTTGTTCTATTGTGGGAACTTCCGGATCCGGTAAATCTACTTTATTGAATATGTTGGCCGGATTAGAAAAACCTACCAAAGGACAGATTATCATTCGTGGGCACCACATGGAACGAATGTCCGAAAACCAATTAGTAAAATTTCGTCGGGAACATGTAGGATTTATTTTTCAATCCTTTAACTTGCTTCCAACCATGAATGCCGTAGAAAACGTAGCCCTTCCTTTAAGTTTTCGTGGCATACCAAAGAAAATACGACTAGCCAGAGCTTCTAAGATGCTTTCTTTGGTTGGGCTGAAAAAACAGCAGTTCCACAAGCCAACTCAGATGTCCGGTGGTCAACAGCAGCGTGTGGGGGTTGCAAGAGCACTTGTGGTGCAGCCTGATATTATTTTTGCTGACGAGCCCACTGGAAACTTAGACTCTAATACTTCTGCAGAAGTGATGGAACTGATGAAAAAAATTGTAAGAGAACAAAAGCTTACCCTTATTATGGTTACTCATGACAACCATTTAGCCAGCTTTGCTGACAGAATTTTTCACATAAAAGACGGAAAAATATTGAAAATTGAGGAGAATAACAGAAAGGAAATGAAAGATGAAAATGAAGAAATTTAAAAAATTATTGTTAGCTGCCGGACTGGTAAGTACAACCTTTAGTCAGTGTATTCCAGTCACTTATATATCTATGGCAGCAACCACTCAGGAAGATGAAGAGACAGAAGATGAAGACCAGACAACCGCAGCTTCAGATAAAGATGTAAAAAATACCCCTACCCCAAACATAACGGGCGGTACAGCCCCTTTGGATAATCAGCCGGAAAATGTGGCTACAAATGAAGTGAACATCGACTTATTAGACACTTGGAAAACCCCTGTTGCCACCTATGGGCAGACAGTAAATATTGTCCTTCCTTTAGTAAATCTTGGAACCGACAACTTGAGAGATATTATTGTATCTCCGGAAATCAGCACCAGCACAGAAGAATTTCCTTTTGAAATTGAAAAGACAAGCTACAATGTGTATATTAATGATTTACCTGGAACCGACAGCGGACTAAGTCCTATTGACCGTCGCAGAGAGGTTACCTACACTTTTAAGACCCGTGAAAATGTTAGCAGTGGATATCAGAGACTAAATTTTAAAATCACTTACACCACTTCTGCTGGAGAAACAGAAACTACCAACTTAGAAACTTTCTTCCAAACTATCGGGAAAAACGGGGAGGCCGAAACTCCAGAAGGAAATGTATCTACACCTCGTTTGATTGTTTCCGGTTTTACCACAAAGCCAGAAACCGTGAAGGCAGGAACAGACTTTACCTTAACCTTACACATTACAAATACCTCCAAGACCACAGCCGTGAAAAATATTGTATTTGATTTACAGGCTCCCACAGAAGGAAAGGATGAAACCTCAGAAGGTGCTGCCTTTCTTCCAAAGTCAGGTTCCAGTGTGATTTTCGTAGATAGTATTGCTGCTGGAGCCACCAAGGATGTATCCATCGATATGAATTCAAGAGCAGATTTATCACAAAAACCTTATGTAATCTCTGTGAATATGAATTACGAGGACAGCAGTGCCAACGCCTACAGTGCAGACACTAGTGTTTCCATTCCTATCAAGCAGGAAGCAAAATTTGACATCAGCAGTATGGAGGTTATGCCTTCTAGCATTAACGTAGGCGGGGAATCCAATGTAATGTTCAATATCAATAACACAGGAAAAACCACACTCTACAATGTAAATGTTACCTTTCAGGGCAAGTCCATTTCCGGTGGTGATACCTTCATCGGCAATATTGAAATCGGAGGTACAGGAAATGTAGATGCTATGGTCAGTGGTGCAGCAGTCACCGAAGACGAAGGAAAAGTAAAAGCAATTATATCCTATGAGGATGAGTCTGGCAATATAAACACCAAAGAGCAGGAATTTGAACTTTTTGTATCCGAGGCAACAGATATGGAAGGTATGGACGATTTTGGAAATATGGAAGGCATGGATGATTTTGGAGAGGAGGCCCCAAAATCCCATTCTATTTCTTTTCTTATCATTGCCATTGTTATAGTGATTGGTGCAATTATTGGTGTGATTGTTGGCATTATTTTCTTAAAAAAGAAGAAAAAGAAAAAAGAATTAGAGCTTCTTGATTTTGATGATGAGGAAGGTGAACTTTAATGAGTTTTCTTGATTTACTCTCTATGAGCGCTAGTAATCTATGGCGCCGAAAACTGAGAACCTGTCTAACCATCTTGGGCGTTATTATAGGAACTGCCTCAATTGTGGTTATGTTATCCTTAGGTTTTGGCTTGAAGAAAAGTTACCTGGCCGAAATTGAGAACTCTGGTGAACTTACAACTATCAATGTATATTCCGGTGGTAACAATTATTATTACGGTGAAGATGGACAAACTTCAAACACCGATACTGAAATTACCGATGAGATTATTGAACAATTTGCAACATTAGATCATGTGGATTTTGTTTCACCTATTTTATCTTGTAATATTATATTTAGACAAGGCGTCTACCGATATGATTCCTATGTAACTGCCATGACCACAGAGGCTATGACGAAGAAAAAGTTACAGCTTGCTTCTGGAACCATCCCCACCGGTGATGAAGAAATACGGTTTATTTTTGGAAATTCTTCGGTGCAGGACTTTTATAATTATAAAACAAATGCCTACCCATACTGGGATACCGGAGAACTCCCGGATATTGATTTTGATGGCGACTTTTTTGTTATTTATGATACCGAAGCCTTTTATAATTCCCAATATGGTGGAGATAGCGAAACCCCGGTAAAGCCCCCCAAAAAGTACATTACCAAAAATAATTGTCTTGTTGCTGGAGGGGTAGACAATTACAACAGTTTTTCCTATGGTGTATACACTAATATCGATGCATTAAAAAAACAACTAAAAAAGGTATTTAAGAACAAACCTATTCCTGGTCAGCCTACCACGAAGGGAGGAAAACCTTACTCATACTGGGTATACGAACAGGCCTATGTTCAGGTGGATGATTTTAATTATGTATCTGAGGTACAAAAAAAGATTGCAGACATGGGATTTCAGGCAGATTCCAATGCCGAATACGTAGAATCTACCCAGAAGCAGTTTAATACTATCCAGATGGTTCTTGGGGGAATTGGTTCTGTAGCTCTTTTTGTAGCAGCAATCAGTATTGCCAATACCATGATGATGTCTATATATGAGCGTACTAAAGAGATTGGAATTATCAAAGTATTAGGATGCAGCTTGGGCAATATCCGTTCTCTCTTCCTTATTGAAGCCGCTTTTATTGGTTTTATAGGAGGATTTCTTGGTTTAATCCTAAGCTACGGATTATCCTGGCTTTTAAATGCTTTTCTAGGCGGTGCACTAAGCAGCGCCATGGATATGGGCAGTGGAAGTGGTTCCGGCATTTCTTACATTCCTCTATGGCTATCAGCTCTTGCCCTGATATTCGCAGTTTTGGTTGGTGTAATTGCCGGCTTCCTGCCTGCAATGAGAGCAATGAAACTAAGTCCTCTCTCTGCCATCAAAACCGAATAATATACTATATGGTATAAAAAACTCCCCGTTGATTTTCTTCAACGGGGAGTTTTGATTTTATTTATAGGTATTTTTTTAAGACTTCTACTTTATCTAATTTTTCCCAAGGTAGATTCAAATCGTTGCGACCAAAGTGTCCATAAGCTGCGGTCTGTTTATAAATTGGTCTACGTAAATCTAACATCTTGATGATTCCTGCCGGACGTAAATCAAAGTTTTCACGAATAATCTCCACAATTCTTTCATCCGAAAGTTTTCCTGTACCATTCGTATCCACCATAATAGACATTGGCTGGGCAACTCCAATAGCATAAGATAACTGGATTTCACATCTGTCAGCAAGCCCTGCTGCCACAATATTCTTTGCTACATAACGAGCTGCATAAGCCGCAGAACGATCCACCTTTGTGCAATCCTTACCCGAAAAAGCACCGCCACCGTGACGTGCAAATCCACCGTAAGTATCTACAATGATTTTTCTACCGGTAAGACCGGAATCCCCGTTAGGTCCACCAATGACAAATCGTCCTGTTGGATTAATAAAGAACTTTGTATTCTCATCTATCAGTTCCTTTGGCAACACTGGTGCAAAGACATATTTTTTGATATCCTCATGAATCTGCTCCTGGGTTACATTCTCATCGTGCTGTGTGGACAATACAACGGCATCCAGATGAATTGGTTTTCCTTTTTCATCATATTCTACTGTAACCTGTGTTTTTCCATCCGGTCTTAAATATGGCAATGTTCCATCCTTACGAACTTCTGTCAGTTTTCTTGATAATTTGTGTGCCAGTGCTATTGGATAAGGCATATATTCTTCTGTTTCGTTGGTTGCAAATCCAAACATCATTCCCTGGTCGCCTGCTCCGGTGTCTAAGTCATCTTTTAGTTCACCCTCTCTGGCCTCCAATGCCTTGTCCACTCCCATAGCAATATCCGGTGACTGCTTGTCCAATGCAATCATAACAGCACAAGAATTACCATCGAATCCTATCTTAGAATCATTATATCCAATTTCACACACAGTATCACGCACAATCTGTGTGATATCTACATTTGCCTTGGTGGTAATCTCACCCATAATCATAATAAATCCTGTGTTGGTAAGGGTTTCACAGGCCACACGGCTCATAGGATCCTGTGCAAGCATTGCATCAAGAATCGCATCAGATACCTGGTCACAAATTTTATCCGGATGTCCTTCTGTCACGGACTCAGATGTAAATAATAATTTTTCCATTTCTTTCCTCCTGGTATTTTTTCAAAAAAAGACGAATCCTCATAGTAATTTGAGGATTCGTTTATCATTCACCAAATCCTCTTATTGTTCGATTACTCGCTCAGGTTGGCACCTTCCAAACGGGGTTGCCGTGGCTTCACAGATCCTTTGTATCTCCACCACTCTGAATAAGAGAGAATTGTCATATTCTGTTGTCTGCTCTCATAGACTACTACGTTTTTACCTTTTCGTCAAGTATTTTATCCATTAATTTAATTCAACTCAATTCAACTACTCTTCTTCCACCTCTTCCGGGGCCTCTTCCTCTGTTACTTTTGCCTTTTCAATCACTTTATCCATAGCCTTTTGCCGGTAATATAATTCCTCTAACTCCTGTTTTGTAAAAGATTCATACAACTCATCCTCTGTGGCAGCCTCATAATATTCCATATAACGATTTATAAAATCCTGATAATCTTTTGGGTCTTTCGTAATATTTTCTGCTTTTACCAGAGCCTGCACAGCTAATTTTTCCTGGATATTTAACACAGCACAAGCCTCCAAGTCCTCATCACTTATCATATCAGATAATTCCATTCCAAACATTGCAGCATAATCTTCATAAGAGGCTTTCACTTCTTCATAAGAGGCTTTTTTCATTTTTTTCGTAAAGTCCTTGTATTCTGAAGCCTCTACCACTGCTGACAATGCACTGTCTCGAAGCTCCTCTTCACTGCTTTCATCATTCTCCTCCATTACTTTATTTTTCAAATACTCTTCAAACGCTTCCGTAGATGAATATTCGGTATTCTCCTTTACAAAATCATCATTGTATTCCGGATAGCTTACCATGGTGATACCTGTAATTTCGAAGGTATATGTAACTACTGTGCCATCGCTGTCATCCTTCACAGATACGGTTTCTCCCACTTTATGACCAGTTAATTCCTCATCTACCTGAGCACTGATTTCTTCTTGTCCAATAGTCAAATCAAATTCTCCATAATCTTCTGTGGTACCATTTTCTTCATAAGTAAGATTTGTGCTAACCAAATCTCCTGACTGAATGGCTCGATCTGTCACCTGGGTCTCCACACTATATTCTTCCATAAATTCTTCCTTTGCAAGCTCCACATCTTCCTGGGATACCGGTGTGATATACTTGGTTAACTCCAGCCCCTCATAATTTCCCAAAGTCATGTACTGCCCAGTCATTTTTTCTGTAGCAACAAAAGTACTCTCTATTTTATCCGTCCCACAACCACTGATACACAAGATTCCCATCAATATCATACTTATTAATAATCTTCTCTTTTTCATAATGTTCCTTTCCTCTGCTTTCCATTTATCTTGACTCTACATAAACATTAACATATTTTTGAATTTTTGTCTTTTATTTTTTTGTGAACATTTCAGGAAATTACCTTGACTTTTTGACGATAAAATCCTAAAATTAAAGTAGTTGTTTGTACAAAATTGTAGATTTGTAACTATTCAGTACAGCTGTCAGCATTTACTGCTGACACCGTAAGAAAATGTATATTTTACAAAAATCGGGCAATTTTGCATGCGTAAGCATTGCCCGATTTACGTAACTGTTCATTGGTTCTGAACAGTTACGTAGATTTTTATAATTTATCGCACATTTTGGAATATCAAAAAACATATAAAAATAATTTGGAGGTAAACCGTATGGCAGTAATATCATTAGATCAATTAAAAGCTGGGATGATATTGGCAGATGATGTTTATATCTTTAACAATAAATTATTGTTACCAAAGGGAACAGAGCTTAGCGATTATATGATTAACAAATTGGGGTTCTACGCTATTAAATCTGTGAAAGTTTGTGATGAGACATCATCTAATGATAACACTACAAAGAAAGAACCGGCAGAACAGTCTTATGCACAACGCTTAAGACAATCTGCGGAATTTAAAGCATTTAAGGAAGAATACTTTAAAAATGTATATCAATTCAAAACAGATTTCCTGGAAATTGCAAATAATAACGAAAAAATTGATCCTGATGCCTTTGTAAATAAGATATCTTCCATACTGGATAGTTGCAAAGGTGTCAGTGTATTTGATATGCTACATTGTATGAGGGATTACGATGACGCAACCTTTGTACACTCTTTAAATACAGCCTTAATCTGTAATGTATTTGGAGGCTGGCTTTCTATGAGTAAAGAGGATATCGATGTTCTAACCCTTGCTGCTTTGCTTCACGACATTGGTAAAATTCGCGTTCCTGACAGCATTACAAAAAAGACTGGTGTGTTAACCGAAACTGAGCGTACACTCATGCAAGCCCATACAGTCTATGGATTTGAAATCTTAAAAAATCAGGATATTGATGAGAGAATCCGACTTACCGCATTAATGCATCATGAAAAATATGACGGAACTGGATATCCCAAAAAACTAAAAGGGGAACAAATTGAAGATTTTGCAAAGATTGTAGGAATTGCGTCCGAGTATGATTCATTAACATCCTCCCGCTCTTACCGCCAGGCAAAATGCCCATTTGAAGTCATCAAACGATTCGAGCTGGAAGGATTACAACGTTATGATACCAGATTTATACTTACATTTCTGGAGCATATCTCCAACTCTTTTATTAATAACACTGTCCAGCTTAGCGATGGAAGAAAAGGCGAAATTGTTATGATTAATCGACAATTTCTATCCCGCCCTATAGTGAAATGCGGTACAGAGTTTGTTGATTTATCCAAGAAAACAAGTATTTCCATAGAGGCCATTATATAATTTTAATTTATGTCACTAAAAGAGGGCTGCACACTAATTTTTAGTGTGACAGCCCCTTTTTTAACCTACTTTTAAGGTAAATTTAGTAATCTGTTCTTCACTGTTCACCCGCTCTATCTTAGCTCCCAGTCCTCTCAGTTTTTCTTCAAACGCCTCATAACCTCTTTGAATGTATACAATATCATCCACCACCGTAATTCCTTCAGCTGCTAATCCTGCTATTACCAATGCTGCGCCTGCTCTAAGATCCGGTGCACTAACTCTGGCTCCGGTGTATTTTTCCACTCCGCTAATAATAGCAGTATTTCCCTCTACCTTTATATTTCCGCCCATACGTGCTAATTCATCCACATACTTAAAGCGATTTTCAAAAATACTTTCCGTTACGATACTTGTTCCCTCCGAAAGACCTAATGTCACTGCAATCTGAGGCTGCATATCTGTTGGATAACCTGGATACGGAAGAGTCTTTACATGAGTATGCTGTAACGGCTTCGAGGCAATGACACGCACCGCATCATCATATTCCTTAATTTCACAGCCTATTTCCAAGAGCTTAGCTGTGGTAGCTTCTAAGTGTTTAGGAATGACATTTTTCACTGTTACATCACCTTTGGTTGCTGCTGCTGCAAACATAAAAGTTCCGGCTTCTATCTGATCGGGAATGATAGAGTATTCTGTTTTATGTAATCGCTCAACTCCTTTAATACGAATCACATCCGTACCTGCACCTTTGATGTTTGCTCCCATACTATTTAAGAAATTGGCAATATCTACTACATGAGGTTCTTTTGCCGCATTTTCAATAATAGTGTTTCCCTTTGCCAAGGCGGCAACCATAATGATATTAATGGTTGCTCCCACCGAAACCACATCAAGGTAAATGTGGTTTCCGCTTAACTCTTTTGCCTCTGTTGCAATCTGTCCGTGCTCAATAGAAACCTCTGCACCTAACGCCTTGAATCCTTTAATATGCTGGTCAATTGGACGGCTGCCAATATTACATCCCCCTGGCAAAGCCACACAGGCTTTTTTGTATTTTCCAAGTAATGCACCCAGCAAATAGTATGAAGCTCTGATTTTTTTTATATAATCATATTCTATATTTACATCCTTAATATGAGATCCGTTAATCTTAACTGTATGTCGATCAACTCTCTCCACCATTGCTCCAATTCCCTGAATGGCTTGAAGCATTACATTGATATCTCTTACATCTGGAAGATTATCAATTACTACCGTTTCATCTGTCATAATTGCTGCGGCAAGTATTGCCAAAGCTGCATTTTTTGCACCACCGATTACTACTTCTCCAACTAAT
The DNA here is from genome assembly GCA_045119215.1 of Lachnospiraceae bacterium. Lineage (GTDB taxonomy): Bacteria > Bacillota > Clostridia > Lachnospirales > Lachnospiraceae > RUG11237. Next base: position 15,139 of record JBGVDD010000028.1, read on the forward strand.
GGATTACCGCCCTTAATAACGTACTGTTCCATTACACACCTCTTAGCTTATCTATTAATAATATAAATTTTTTTATCATCAAAGAACCATTCTTTATTATATCATAAGTACTCTTTTTGTAAACATGAAATAAGCACAAATTTTTTTATCAAAAGTATAGTTTCAAGAGTACAATTCACTTATCTTTTATTCCATGTACTTAAAAGGATCCACCTGACTTCCATTGATTATAATCTCAAAATGAATATGAGGCCCTGTACTTCTTCCTGTATTACCACTAAGAGCAATTTTCTCTCCCTGGGTCACATGCTGACCTGAAGAAACCAAAATTTTACTCAAATGTCCATAGCGAGTCTGCCTTCCATCCGAATGGCTTATTGTAATACAGTATCCATATCCATTTACCCATCCTGCACCTACCACAGTTCCTGCACAGGAAGCTTTTACTGCTGTTCCAATAGGGCACGCCCAGTCAATGCCTTTATGCATTCTTCCCCAGCGCATTTTAAATCCCGAAGTAAATCTTCCTCCCGAAATTGGTTTTACATAGGTAGGAGGCGTTATGGTACCTCTCTCAATAATTGCCGGTTTGGATTCTTTAATAATTTCCTGTTCTACAATTTCCCTATCTGTTTCCTTTCCATTTCGACTATTGACCAATGCTACAACCTTCCGCTCTCCTATAGAGGCTTCCTGCTTTACAACAGTTTCTGTGGTATACCAGGAATCATTATCCACATATACAGTTTCTGCCTGATATTCTTCTGTATAAGTCTTTTCTTCCTGGGTAATTACGGAAAGTTCTGGTTCCGGAACAGTTACTGTAAGCTCATCTCCAACACGAATCACAGAGTCTGCACTGTCTAATCCTTCATTTATGGCTACCAAATTATCAACTGTAGTGTTGTAATTTTCAGCAATAACCGACAAACTGTCACCAGTCTGTACCTCATAAATCTTATTCTTCTCTTTATCTTTTGTTACCATGTCTATTGCATCACTTAATGGTGTAATTTCATCATCTTTTACGTATGATTCTATTACCTCCACTGTATCTGCAAACAAAATATTAACTAAACCATCTTTTCGTTTCTCTATCTTATTTTCCTGCTGTTCCTCTATAATTTCTTCAAAATCCAGTCCATCGGTCACACATCCTATGCCGGCCCGAATTGCTGTAGAAGAAACCTGGGGCAAATTGGAATCTGACTTTTTCGCATTGAGAATTTCGGCAGTCATCACATTTAACTCCCTATCTGTATCAGATACAAGATCCACCTGATACTGTCCCTCAGGGTCGTATTTATCTTTTGCAGCTTCCAATAAAGCTACAACATCCTCTCTGCTTGCTAACGTCACTGTAAACTGATTAATTTTTACAGTATATGCTTTCTGATTAAATGTGATAGTTCCCTTTTTCAGCACTTGATTCATTTTTTTTCGTATTTCTTTTTTCGACGTACAAATCCCAAATACCCTATGTTCCGGTTCTACCACTAACTCAGCTTTAACAATCGTAAGCCCCTTCTGCATAGCAGCTACTTTTGATTTTTCTTCTAATAGGATATCCTGAACTTCATCCATAGAAGACACACTACCAATTTCAGTTCCATTTAAAGTTAATTTATAATAATTATTTTCTAATGTTTCAAAACTTCCAAATAAGGGATGGATGATAAAAATCCCAAGAACTGTTACTATTGCACCCACCATAAAAAATAAATGTGACTGCTTTCTATGCTTTGTCCATTTCTTCATGCTCTATCTCCATAAATTGCAATCACCCAAAATCACGGATTTCTCTTACAAATGTGATTCTGAATAATTGCTGACACTTTTATATCGCAATTTCCAACAAAACTTAATTGTAACTTGTTTTTCCAAGATTGTAAAGAACTTTATTTAACGTCTCATCCAGTCCAGACTTTTCCTCGTCAACAATAATATCAGCATATTTTTCATACAAAGGACATCTTTCTTCATATAAATCTCTTAACGTCTGCCCCTCCTTTAGGGCAACTCCACGTTCCTTTAAATTACCAAGTCTTGCCTCCAATTGCTCATATCCAACCTTTAAATATACTACAGTTCCAATTTCTTTTAGATGTTCCATAGCATAGTCTCTGTAAATTACACTTCCACCAGTTGCAAGTACTACATTATTAATGTCTACTGTAGCATTCACCTGTCCCTCTATATCCAGAAATCCTTCCAATCCTTCCTGGGCAATAATGTCTTTCAACATCCTTTTTGTCTTTGCCTGAATCAGTATATCTGAATCCACAAACTCAAAACCAAGTTTTTTCGCAAGGATAACTCCCACGGTACTTTTACCTACTCCGGGCATGCCAATTAAAATTATGTTTTTAATCAAGATATCTTTGTTTACCACATTTACAGGACAGTTGTTTTGAAATCCTCTTATGTTTTCTACTACCTGGTCTACTAACCGCTGTCTGGTCTCCCTTGCTCCCCATGCCATGTGTGGAGTAATGATAAGACGCTGACTGTCACGTATCTGTCTGAGTGGATTTGTCTCCTCCATAGGTTCCTTTGACAACACATCCAGACCTGCAGCTGCAATTTGTCTTTTCTTTAGTGCATCCGCCAAATCCTTATCGTTCACAATTGGACCCCTGGCAACATTAATCAATATTGAAGTTCTTTTCATCTTGCGAAACGCTGAGTAATTAAACAAATTCTGAGTTTTCGAGGTTAATGGGGCATGAATGCTGATAATATCCGATGTCCTTAACAGAGTATCAAAATCTACCCTTTGATAGGTTGGATTGTTATTTTTCCCGGAAGCTGAGTAATATACCACCTTACACCCAAAGGCTCTGGCAATGTCTGCTACTCTGCTCCCAATAGCGCCTAACCCTACAATCCCCCAGGTTTTTCCATGAAGTTCACTAAAACGATTTCCAAAATATGAAAACATCTTGCTTTTACAATAGCGTCCTGATTTGACATAATTATCATAATAACGAAGTTTTTCCAACAGATAAAATAATAAAGCAAAAGTATGCTGTGCCACTGCTTCCGTAGAATATCCGCTCACATTAGTTACCATAATACCTCTTTTGCTGGCATAAGCTTTGTCTACATTATCCGTACCCGTTGCCGTTAGACAAATTAGCTTTAAATTCTTTGCCTCCTTCAATGTGTTTTCATTTAATTTTACTTTGTTTACCAACACCACATCTGCATCCTTAATACGTTTTGGTGTGTCTTTTTCTGTAGAAAAAGGATACACGATAAACTCTCCTAATTCCTCAAATCCACTTAAATCCACATCATTTCCTAATGTATTTCTTTCTAACATTACTATTTTCATGGTTAGATTCCTCCCACTTTCCTCTATGGCAAAACAAGGCGGCGATAAAACCGCCGCCCCTCTAAATTCAACTTATTTTCTGAATAATTTCATTTTATCAAACTGGGTATATATAATCAAGACAATTTTTAAGGAACTCTTTTATAAAGACTCTTTTATAAAAACTCTCTTATCACCTCTTGAATAACCCTTTGTTCTGCTGGTGACAAAGAACTAAATTCCTCTTCTTTTCTTTCCTTTGTGTTTTCATAAAAATCTCGACTTTCCTTCTTCTGTAGTTCCTCTTTTGCCTCCTTTTGTGACTTTAAATGATTTTTATATTCGTTCTCCACAAAATTTTGCATATTTATTTTTACCCATTCATACTTATAGGAGTAATCTACAATAAGACAGGTAACAATATACAATAGAAGACTAAAGATAGGAACCACACTGCTCCACAGAATAAAATTTGCTGTCATATCCATAATTGCTGCATAAACGGCTTCAAAAATATGTACTCCTACAGACAAAACCATAAGTTCTAAGGAAAATTGACACATATTCCTTAGATTTATCCACAAAAAGCGTTTTCTTCTCAAGTACTTTTCCACAAAAATACCTGTGTCATTCACCTGTCTATCCACAGATACGATTTGTTCTACCCTATTTTTAAAATTTTGAATATACTTGCCCTTGGTCAGTGTAATATTTTCTGTATCTTTCAGCAAGTGTTCCATAACAATTCCTGGTATTACTTTGCATATGATTGCTAACAAGGTAAGTGCCAAACCAATATTCAAAAGATATCCTTGTTCCACTAACCACTCCATTTGAATTTCTAATGCAAGCATTTTTACATCTCCCTTCTATGCCTTGTTGTACATACGTAGATTATATATTTCCAAAATACAAATCTCAACAAGATTTCATCGTAAAATTTCTACGATTTTCGACCTTTTACCAAAACGCAACAGTAGAAAATAAATATATCTTCTGTTATAATACGAACTGAATACACAAAAACCAACGTAACAGTATGTTTACTAATTCAAGCTAGGAGGTTTATTATGACTTATAAAACAACAGGTACCTGTTCCCAGGCCATTGACGTAGAGGCAGAAAATGGTATTATCACACACGTTAAATTTATTGGTGGCTGCAATGGTAACACCCAAGGAGTTGCTGCCTTGGTGACAGGCATGAAGGCAACAGATGCAATAGAAAAATTAGAGGGAATTCAATGTGGAATGCGTTCAACTTCCTGCCCCGACCAGCTTGCAAAAGCATTAAAACAATTACTGTAACACTTACGAAATATTGCTGGATACATAACACAATGGAGGTAACATCATGAGTAAAAAAATTGTATTAACAGGTGGTGGAACCGCTGGCCATGTTACACCAAATATGGCTCTGATTCCTACTCTAAGTGAAAAAGGATTTGAAATTTCTTATATCGGCTCCTATGATGGAATTGAAAAAAAACTAATTGAAGAATTAAACATTCCATACTACGGAATATCTTCTGGAAAATTAAGACGTTATTTTGACTTAAAAAATTTCTCCGATCCATTTAAAGTCCTAAAAGGCTACTCCGAAGCCAGAAATATTTTAAAACAGATTCAGCCAGACATAGTTTTCTCAAAAGGAGGTTTTGTAACTGTTCCAGTGGTCATTGCAGCAAATCATTTACACATTCCTGTAATTATCCACGAGTCCGATATGACTCCAGGTCTGGCAAATAAACTGGCAATTCCCGCTGCCACAAAGGTTTGTTGTAACTTTCCAGAGACCCTAAAACATCTGCCTCAAGAAAAGGCTGTCCTTACCGGCTCTCCCATTCGCCAGGAACTTATGACTGGTTCAAAAGCAAAAGCTTTACAATTTCTTGGATTTAATCCAGTAAAACCAGTGGTACTAATCATGGGAGGAAGTCTTGGTTCCGTGGCTATAAATAATGCCATTCGCGAAAATTTAGACCGATTACTGGAAAAATTTCAGATAATTCATTTGTGTGGAGAAGGCAAAACAGACGAAAATCTGAAAAACAAAACTGGCTACCGTCAATTTGAATATATCAAAAAAGAATTAGCTGACCTATTAGCTTTGTCCGATGTAATTGTTTCCCGTGCAGGCGCTAATGCTATTTGCGAGTTACTTGCACTTCGAAAACCCGCTGTTTTAATACCGCTATCTGCCGCTGCCAGCCGTGGTGACCAGATACTAAATGCCAAATCTTTTGCCGCACAGGGTTTTTCTGAACTATTAGAGGAAGAGCTTCTCACAAAAGACAGCTTATACAATACTTTAATGAAAGTATACCAGAACAAAGAACGCTATATTAACAATATGAAAAACAGCACACAAACAGATGCGGTGACCACTATTACCGATATGATTGCCGAATACAGTAAATAAAAAAAAAGCTTACAAACATTACTATTTTGCTTGTAAGCTTTTTTATTATAATGACAACTTTTTCACCAGTTCTTCTTTGTTCTTTTCTGACAGCTCTCCCGGTTCCCATTTAATATTTACCTTGTCACCTTCATATCTTGGAACAATATGCATATGGTAATGGAATACTGTCTGTCCTGCAATTTCTCCATTATTCTGGACAATATTGATTCCTTCCACTCCAAGAGCTTCCTTCATCTTAATCGCCTGTCGTTTCGCTGTTACAATGACATGTTTTGCCACTTCCTCATCAATTTCATACAAATTAGCATAATGATCCTTTGGCAAAATTAAGGCATGACCTTTACTGGCCGGAGAGATATCTAAAATCACTCTCACCATTTCATCCTCAAATAATGTGGCAGATGGAATTTCTCCATTTGCAATCTTACAAAAAATACAATTACTGTCCTTCATTTTTTCTCCTACCTTTCATTAAATGGAAAAATCACATCTAACATACGAAGCATGTTAAATTCTCCTTTTGTTGTCATCTCACCAGACATAAATGCCCGTTGAAAAGTAATCCTCCCATTAATAATATCATTCATAATATGATGATCCAAGCGAACTACCAAATCTGCATTTTCTAAATTTCCATAATAACATTCCAGCCCACCTGGACCCATGTCTACAATCAATGGTTTTTCCTTATCTGATATTATAAACTTATATATTGCGTAAAAATCAGTCTCCGGCTTGTATACCCGTTTAAAATCTTCCACATACTCTATCTGGTCGGGTGACTCCTTTTTATTCATCATCCCTTTAAACAGGCTGGTTAACTCCATAATATCTTCTTTTTGCTTTTTCACGTAGGTATCGTCTGCAGCATACCTTGACAATTGTTCACTCTCCTGAGGCGTCAATTCAATACCTTTTGTCTGCAACACAGTCTTTTTAACCGCTTGATTGCTGGTTGGAAGACCTACCTGATGCTGTGAAATAGCACGATATGTGTTTTCTGCCTTTTTTTCTATTAATCTGGCAAAATCCTCATTCATCTCAAAATTCAAAAAATCTTCCACATAACCATACAATCCACTTAAAGGGGTTCCCCCTAGAATTTCCCATGCATTGGAAAGAGTTAGAATTGCCTCTTTTTCTCCATAGGTAGTTGACATTGCAATTGGTCTCATATACAATCCACTAATCTTTGTCTTATCTCCATATAGCCAACAGGCATCCAGAAACTGCTGCATGTATCCACCGATACCATACCATTCCACTGTTGTTGCCAGAATAATGCCATCTGCATCCTTGAATGTCTGTGGCAAGGTAGCGATGTTATTCTTATGTTCAAATAAATTATATCTTTCTGTCTTTACATTTAACTCATCAAAGACTTCCTGCATTTTCGAAATCACGTACAATGTAGGATCGTCTACCAAACCTCTTCCGCCATAATAAATGTTTATCTTCATTCGTTCTCTACCTCTTTCTTCCTTAAAACATTATCATGACTTTTTTTAAGTGTCAAGTTTACATCCAACTTAAAATCATTACCGTAACTTAATAATTACGATACCATAACTATACAAACCTATAGTATACCTGTGCAAAGTTGATGATGTCTCCCGTCTGTAATTGAACTGTCTGATTGGCTTCTAGTGGTTCTTCATTTACTCCTGTTCCATTGGTTGAATTTAAATCCGTAAGAAAAATCTCCCCATCCAGTTCCTCTAATTGTGCATGTATTCTGCTGATTAAACTGTGGGGAACTACCCCATCTGCCCAATCTTTTCCCTTTCCTATCACAAAAGGAAACTTGGTGATAGAAAAATCTTCATATCCCCCATCACTTAATGCCACCAGATAATGTAAAGATTTTTCTTTATTTTCCTTTAATAATACTGTATGACCATAATATTGATCCTTAGTTCCTTCTATTTCTTCTATCTCTTCTTCCACTTCCATTACGCTTGTATCAAACTCCTGATTTTCATATTTTTTATCTTCCTCGCTAAAATTATCCTCTCTTTTAATTTTTTTTAAAAAACTAGAGAAAAAATTATTATCAGTGCTTTTTGACTCCACTACTTTGCAGGACGTGATTTGGGATTCTTCCTCCATAGATTCCTCTGTATGTGGTTTTACATCTTTGTAGCGCAGGGTCTGCTGTATGCAAGTTAACATATCATAATTTTCCTGCTGAGTGTAACGATACATTCCATACCCCTGCTCAATTAATTCCTTATCGTTATAGTCTAAATGATTTATTAGATACTCTGCCAGTTTATGAAAACTTTCCTCAACACAGCTTTCTTGTTTTTCAGGACAATAGCAAAACTTTACCTGTAGTTTTTCCATATCAGCGTAAATATATTCCGGAGAGAGACATAATTCATCCGGATTTAAAAAATATCTATCCAGTTCATAATACGTTTTCTGAATTTGTGATATTAATCCCTGAAATGTTTTTCGATCTATCTGTCTTTTTTCGCAAATTCTAGTCAATGACTGCTTCGAGCTAATATCATACTGAACATTCATTTTATTATCTATATTTAAAATGAAACATGGAAGCAATCCTGAAATTTCATACTGCTCCAACATTTTATATTTATAATTATAATTACCAACCTCTGTTTCAAATACCAGACAGTTTTTATTTTGTTCCCTTTTATAATATCCTTGCATATATTCACCTGCTTTTCCCTTCTTCTTTTTCTTCTTTTTATTTCTTTATTTCCTCTTTTTTTTGCTGCCCCTGATTTCCCATTATATTTACATCCTTCCACTGTTGATACCGGGCTAACAGCTTTCGATTGTTTTTCCTACATGCATACTGTGTTTCATTTACTGCCACCGTTCCCATAAACGGAATATAAAATTCTATTTCACCTGTTACAACCATATTGGAAATTCCTTTTTTTCTTAACATCTGTGCATTCCTTGGAAGAACCAAATTACCTTTTATTACTTTTTTACTCTCTTCCTGAAATTCGTAACTTTCCTCATATATCTCCACATTTGACAATTTTCTTGCAAGATAATAACAGTCTGCTGATAAAGCTATCTGATTATATACATAGAACATTAAAAATACCATTACTATAATACACACCAAAGTCATAGGCACTATATAACTAGCCTCCACCGTCATACTGGCCTGCTCTTTTCTCTGGATACATTTACCAATTCTACAAAATAATTTTTTATTCAAAGGTTCCCATCTCCAATCCAATTGCCAGCATAGTTCCAACACACAAAAAGGGGGCAAAAGGAAAACTAATATTTTTCTTTCTCCTTTTTGACAACCCAAACCATCCTACTGAAAAAAGTGCTGCAAGGAAAAATGAAATCATTACACAGAAAAATCCCTGTTCCCAAGGCATAGATACCAAAATCATTTCAATTAACCATACATCTCCTTTTCCAATGGCTTCTTGAGTCAATACATTTATGCCATACATGAAGATTCCCCCAACCACTGGCAAAATAAGCTCATTCCATTGTGTTTTTTCAAAACATATTTGATATAAAAGCATAGCAAATATATATATTCCCGGGACAATCACATAAACTTTTTTCTCCTTAATATCTATAATACTTTCAAACAATAACAATAAAATTAAAATTAACTTTTGCAAATTTATCCCCCTTTTTTCTCACACCTGCTACACAAACGACGGTTGGTAACTTCACTTTTTTTTACCCTTTCTATGGTTCTCTTTAATCCACTGCACAGTAAAGAATTGTGGTATTTTCCCCCCTGATTTGTCACATAATACCACCCTGGATTTTTCATCTTTCTACATTTTCTACAAGCCTTGTATTTTTTCTGCTTTTTTATGCTTTCCTTAGAAACCTGGGTAATTGACAATACTAAATGGGTACAATACCGATTGGTATGATACACTGCATCCCCTGTAGTAATATACACATATTCACTGTCCTCACTATTACATATAGATTTTCCTGTAAAGCATTTCCTGTATACCTTCTGCCTACATGTAATGTTTAATTTTTTACCTGATATATTTGTAAATATAATTTTGTAGTTCACCTGCAAGTCCAGACAATCATCCTGACTTATCTTGCTGTTTGCCAAGGAAAACCCTAATACTTTATGGTCTATGTACTTCATGTTCACGTTACTTTTGCTAATATTACTCAGAAAAATGGTGTATGCCTCCCCTACTGTTGGAGTAACACCCAACCCCGCCATGGTATCTCCTGTTACCTCAAGACAACACTGTACTTGTTGTTGGACTTTAGTGACATTGATGACCTGTATCATCAAATAACAAAAAAACAGAAATATAGGTACCACCATGGCCGCTTCCACCGTAAGCGAACCACTTCTTTTAAGACAAGGGGGGATAGCATATGATTTCTTTTTGGGATGATTTGTTTTTGACATGACAAAATACTGAATGATTTTTTTTCTTTTCTTCTCTTTTTTTACTGTTTTTACTTTTTTTGTGTTTTGTGTGTTTGTGTTTTTTCTTTTACTGTTTTTAGATTTCAATATAGACTTTTTACTTGTATTTCGACATAAAAGTGAATGACATATTTTTAAGTTTATGCAATGAAAAGATATTGCCACTTCTTTTACCACTCCCTCAAAAGAAACCATAAGATATCCCCCCTTGTTGCTTAATAACCTACTTCCTTAAGTGCTTGCACCAAAGTACCCTTTCTGGATTTTACTGTTACCTTAGCAGTAAATTTCCATATACAGTGATCCAATCTGAAACCACTTATCTGTGTGGTTTTTCTTATGCTTTGTTCTACCATATCCATCATTCTATAACAGGCATCCTTTTTATTTGTTCCACATAAGAGCATAAATGTATAGTCATCATAGGTAAGTCCCTGAGAGTCCTCCGTCACATTCCCCTTGGATACCTGTTCTATAGCACAAAGATTATTTAGTGACAATTTCCAGTTTAATGCAGTTTTTTCAAAAGCTATTTTTCCTCCACTTAATAGACATTTGACTTCCAATATACTTTCACCATATGCCCATACCCCCAGAATTGCAAACATCATTGCCATAACTAATGGTTGCAATCCGGTGTATCCCACTAAGGCAACTGCCAAAGCATTCGCCTCTGCCATTTTTTCACTGTCCGTCAAAAGATAAACAAAGTTAATTCCTTCCCTGATAAGTAAAATTTTATTTACAACTTCTGTTAGATTTTCCTTATCTGTCTTCTTTCCTGCAATAATATATTCCTGCTGATATTTCAATCCTGCCACATTTTCCTTTTTATCATCTGTATAGTTTGAACACTTATCCTTTATGTACAAATTATAAATTAACCTATCCGCCGGGTTATTATCTTCTTGGATCTTCCCACTTCCCTTCACTAACTTTCTATAGGATATGCAGGTATTTAAATCTATTTCCTGGTTAGACAATGAATTAGGATCACACACTAATCCCAAAATCCCATTATTTTTGACGGCATTTATAATCTCAACCGGATTGGGAATTTCCTCTGCTTTTTTCTTTTCCTCTTTATCCACCTTCAAATCACCAGGAACCTCTAACTCCTGACCTGTGACTTTCTTTTCTTCCTTTGTTTTCCCCTTTTCATCTGATTGATTCTTTTTTTTATTTAAATCCTTTGCCTCTTCTAGCACTTTTTGCGGAATAATTGATTTATATGCTTCTACCACCTCCTGAAAAAATGGCTCTCCATTCCTATCTGTTGCTATAACTTCATTTTCAATCTCTACCTTTTCCACCTGCATTTGTAACATTTTACAAGTATGCTCTAAATTTTCATAAAGATACTCATCCATACGGTTTGTAATTTTTTCTTTTCGAAACTCCCCTTCATTGCTACCACTAAAGTAAAAAAAGACCCCATAATCATTTACCAATTCCCTGGCGTACTCTGCCAGCACTGACTCCGTTGCAATATCCATAGAAGAATACACTCTGCTCCTGTCTTGCTGATACATCGCTTCGGTAAATACCTGTGCCATTAATCCAATAATAATAATGACTACCAGGGAAAGATAAACCGTAATACTGCCCTTTTTCATGATTATTTAATAATTTTATTGCTGTCTGTAGTAATCTTACTAAAGATATTTGTCACCAAAGTAGATAACTGGGTCTTAAATACAATAACTAAGCCGATTAAAACCACTAAAATCAAAATAATCTCCACTACACCAACACCGTCTTCTTCCATTAAAAATTTTTTTACATTCTCCATATTATGCTCTCCTTTCTTAACGCCTTATAATACAAAGGAAAAAATGGCCGGTACCATAATAATTACAAGTGTGAGAAATAACATTAATCCCATGGGAAGCAAAAGTTTTGTCCCCGCTTTTTCCCCAGCTTCTCTTGCCATTCTTTTCTTTTTTTCAAAAGCTTCCACTGTTTCTTGTTGTAAAGACTGTATAAATGTCTTAGAGCCCTTTTCCAACTGTTGAATCAACAACATTGCAAACCTTCGATACTCCACCAATCCAATCCTTTCTCCCATTGCACTGTAGGCTTTATGTTCACTACTTCCACTTTTCATTTCATAGTAGGTCTTACACAATTCTTCATAGCCAAAATCTCTGTTTTTTTGTTTTCCCTTCCTTGTCTTCTTTTGTATCTCATAATCCTCTACCATTTTTTTTATTGCACTTTTACAGTTCATTCCCGCCTGAACATAAAGACACATTCTGCTGACTAATTCCGGATATTGTTTTATCAATATCTCCTCTTTTCTTCTCCTTCCTTTTTTTTCATCCTCATATACACCGTAACACAATATTACAGCAACTACTGGTACTCCTGATAACAGCCACCATGGTCGTTGTTCGGCCTTCTTAAAAAAGGTTATACTTTCACCCCCAATTTGATTGGGCAGCTTAATCTCATTACTATTTTCTCCACTCACTACTTTTTTTGAAACCATCCAGCTCACTGCCTTATTCCACCAGAGCTCACTTTTTTCCTCCGGAACTATAACATTAACACTAAATTCATATTCTTCTGTAAAATCACCTAATTCCAATAATGTCAGAATACTTACGATGGTATTATTTTTTTCATCCGTGTAGTTATTCACCTGACCTGTGGACGTAATCACATCCTCTTTATTACTCTGATAGCTTATGGTCACTGGATATCCCTCAATCTCTTCTATAAAGTCTAAATCCTCACTTACTTTATCCAAAGAGGGATTATTCCCTAAAACTTTTACAATGAGCTGCTCTTTTACTTTTTTAAAGATATCTGCTGCTTCTTTCTTGCTATATACTTTTTCAGGTATGGTAACATGGGTTTTGCCCTCTAAAAGATTATCTCCTATGCGATAATCCATGCTATAATCCTGTTCCTTTATGTGCTTTTTTAACGTTTTATAGGTTTGCACTTCCTGTGTTTTATAAGTTATTACATAAAGTAAAATTAAAAAGAATAATGCCAGAATACATACTATAATTTTTTTCAGGTCTTCCAATACTTGTTTTTTTACAAGTTCTTCCTCCTGCCATACCATGGATGCCCGTTTTTCTTCCATTAACCCTTTTACATATTTTGATTTAAACAGCCACTCCTTCACTCTTATACCTCTATTTCCATGAAATAATCCGCTAATATAATCGTCGCTACATAGACAATCAAACAAAAGCTCATTACCAGAATTCCTAATATATTTCCATACATTATGTCAAAAAAACCTTTTGATGTAACACTAATGTAGACCATGATACCAACAGGAACTATATTCATAATACCCTGCTCATATTTTTTTCCAGAAATCATAATCTGAATTTCTTTCTTTATATCTATTTTTTGTCTGATTACTGATATGGTTCTGTCCAGGATATAGGGCAGATTTCCTCCCCCCTGTTTTGCCTGGGAAAAACATATGGAAAAGTCCTTAATTTCCTCTATTCCACTTCGCTGTGCCAGTTGTAACATTAAATCCTCGATTCTCTTATTTAACGCCATACTTTGCTTTATTACATTCAATTCACATACCATATCCGATGTTTCCCCAAAACGTTCTAACATAATCTTATGGCACTCTATAAAACTGTTTTCTATGGAATATCCTGCATTTAAACTCTCTCCCACCCATACCAGCATTTGCCCAAATTCATCTAAAAGCTGTTCCTTTCTTTTCTTTATTTTCATTTTCTTCTCCCTGTGATAAAGGGGAACCATACCTGGCAAAAGAATCAAGCTTACAAAAATATTTCCATAGAACAAATAAGCAATCAAAAGGAAAATTGCCAGGTACTTAACTATAAATTTAATACTTTCTGCAAGTGTAAATTTATACTGTTCATAATTTCTTACATAATTCCCTGAAGTTTTAATTTTTCCTGGTGAATTAATTCTCCTGTTTTTTCCCATTTTGCATCCTTTTCGCCTTTCCCACACGTTTCTATGTATTGATAAATTGGATTCAGCACAATTTGTCCGCCTTCATACCCCTTTACCTCAGATATTTCCAAAACTTTCCGGCTCTTATCCTGCATTCTTCCTAAATGCACAAAAATATCAATAGCAGATGCAATTTGCTTTTCGATAGCAACCACAGGAATATCCATTCCCATAAGTACCATGGTTTCCAATCGTGACAGCATGTCCTTTGCACTATTAGCATGTCCTGTACTTAAACTTCCGTCATGTCCTGTATTCATGGCACTTAAAAGGTCAATGCATTCCTCCCCACGCACTTCTCCAATCACAATTCTATCCGGACGTTGCCTTAAAGATGCCCTAATTAAATCCCTGATAGTAATTGGCGTACAACCTTCTACATTTGCATTCCTGGTTTCTAAACGAACCAGATTGTCAATTCCCTGAATTTGCAATTCTGCACTGTCTTCAATAGTAATAATTCTCTCCGTTTTTGGGATAAATGCCGTCAACGCATTTAAAAATGTTGTCTTCCCAGAGCCGGTTCCTCCACTGATAAATATATTATATTTTGCCTGAACTAATTTTCTTAAGAATTCCGCCATCTCCCTACTGATAGAACTCCATGAAATCAAGGTTTCCATAGTGATTGCAGTATCTGCAAATCTTCGTATTGTCAATATTGGACCATTTAATGCTACCGGTGGTAAAATCACATTTACCCTGGCTCCATTCTCCAGTCTGGCATCCACAATAGGAGAGGATTCATTTACCACACGATTACACTCTGCTACAATCTGCTGGATTACATCTAATAGCTTCTCCTTTGACGCAAACCTTTGATTTAATTGTTCAATTTTTCCTCCCCTTTCCACAAAAATATGTTCTACACCATTTATCATAATTTCCGTAATAGAATCATCCTCCAGCAAATCTGACAAAATACCTAATTTTCTTATATCAAAAAATAACTCCTTTGCTAGTTTATGACGTTGTTCCATGGGTATAAATTCTTGCTTGCTTTTACAAATAATCTGTTGGTCAATTACTTCCTTAAGTTCCTCATCTGCCACCTCCTTTGACATATCTAACTGTTGTATCACACTTTCCTTCATTGATTCCCTTTTTTCCATATCTCCTCCCTATTCCAAATAACTTTTTAACTGTTCCCCATAACTTCCTTCTGCTAATTCCTGAATAGATTCCATCTCCCCATCTCTTTTTTTATTTATTTTACATTCCACAATCTTCTCTTTTAAATCTCTGTACTCAGAATTTTCCAAAAACTGATAAAATTCCATTTGCTTTTCCATAGAAATATCATCATTTAACGCTGGCACAAACAACTTGTCCATTTCCCTTATCAACGAAAGATTTCTATAAAAACAATCCCCTAAATCCAAAATCAATACATCGAATTGGTTGGTGTTTTCAATCTCCTGTAATAAAATCTGCAATTCCCTTGCCTCTACCTGCTGTATATCTGGAGAATTTCTTACAGGTGCAAGCACTTGAAAATCTTCTAGATTTGTTGCACTTGCCAAAATATAATCTGACAAACTTTTCTTTCCCTGTTTAATAAAATAAATTAAATCAGACAAATTCATTCCACAATAATTTCCTAAATATCTGTCAAAGCCCGGCCAGGTTTCTAAACTTACATACATCACCTTCTTTTCCTTAGATAATATTTGAGCCATAACCAATGCCATAGTAGTCTTACCACATCTGCCCACCGGAGAATAAATTCCAAAAAAATCTGTTTTCTTCTCTCCAAAATTCAATCTGGCCATTCCCTTAAAATCACAAACTGTAAAGAAATCTTTTAACAAAGCATCTTTAGGCTGATATTTATAAAGTATAATTTTTTTACTATCTTCCTTGAGATTTTCATCACCTAAATATATATACTGTTTTGCCCCAAATTCTTTCTCCTGGCTATCACTAAGTAAAATCCCACTTAAAAATATATCTATTTCCTTTTTTGTGTTTACATACTGTTTTGCATTCTCCAAACTTTGAAAACTGTTTATCTGCAAACTGTTTTGAAACTTTTTTTTCATAAAACAGCTCAACCCCAGCAGATAATCTTCTTCCTCTTCTAAAATTACAAGATTCAAATTATTCCACCTCCCATGGTACCTAAATATCCCAAAATCATTGGTATGCTTAAAGGTATGGTGTGTGTGTTTCCCTGATCTTTCGACCAGTATTGTCCCTTTGCCGTACCCAAAACCATATACTTTACATAATTTTGCAAGTACCTAAATCTTTCCCTAAACAAATGATGCCGACTTAACACTGCTAAGGACCAAATAGTAGCAGTAGCCATTGTAACCAAAGCAAATTTTATCCATTGTTTTTCAGGAATACCCACCAATATAACAATTAATAGTTTAATATCCCCTGCTCCTATAAACCGAAAAGAATAGATAACATATCCCACAAACAGTAATACCAGGCAATTCAAGATATTTCCTTTGTATTGAACCGGATTTTCTGCAAAAAAAATCTTCATTATCTGCAATCCAAGAATTAACCCCACCAGTACATTAGGTATTCTCCGATTTCTGATATCACAAACAGCAATACCCACCATACATATCAACAATATTAAATTTAAAAAAACTATCCCTCTATCACCCTTTCTTATTTTTTATTTTTCTCTGCTGAAATTTGTTTGATTAAACAGATTTAAAATTATTTGGAATGTATCTCGAGTATATTACATAATTTTCTCCTTGTCTAGCATTTTTTTCCTTGTTTTATGCTTTTCTATAAATCCTACAATTTGCATTTGTATTTTTGTAAACATGTAACTATTAAGTTTTTTCACCCTATACAAAATGCATAAAACAGATTTTTTCTGCTTATACTTGACTATACCACAATACTCTTTTTTTACTTTCTAACATTCAAGGGAGGAGGATTATTTTGTTTTTGTTCAAAAAGAAAAAAAAGAAAACCAATCCGGCCTATGCGGAACTGGTACATGATTTATCTCTTACGAAATCTGCTTTAGATGTAGCCTATACCAATTTTGAAAATGTAGTCAATCCAGATTTAATTGACTGTTATATCTATGAGATGAATTCTGTACAAAAACGGTATAAATTTCTTTTGGGGTTAATCCGGGAATACGAAGAATAAAAAAAGCAGCTAATCAGCTGCTTTTTTATGCCAGAAATCCTCTATTATCCTGTCCTGACAAACTTTCATTTAATTGCTCTTTTCCGTAAGTTAATCCTGCATATACCTCCTGGGTATTTCCCATAAGACACTCTGAGGTATCATCCTTTGCAATTTCTGCAAAACTCTCTCTCAAATGTTCTAATACATACAATGCATGGTCTAATTCTTCTATATCACTCTTTGCTATAGCTTTTGTCACACACCTGTTTACATACAGATACAGCCGGGACAATTCTTTCGATATATCATAAGTAAAGTCCAGTGCCCCTAATAATTCTTTTACGCACTCTCTTGCCTTATATAATTCCTCTTTATAATCCTTTTTTTGCGTTTGAATACCTACTTTTGCATCCTGTATATATTCTATGGTGATATCATAAAGCACTACTACCAAAGCACTTCTATTAGCCCGGGTAATACGGTTTACAAATTCTTGTTTCTTTTCTTTCCTCATAGCTTTATCCTACTGTAGTAACTGCAAAATAGTTTGAGGCAAATCATTTGCCTGAGCTAATACAGATACTCCTGCCTGCTGCAATACATTATACTGAGTATACTTTGTCATCTCTTCTGCCATATCCGTATCCATAAGTCGGCTGTAGGCTTCTGTCATATTTAAATCAGTAACCTCCAGGCTGGACATGGTATAATCCAATCGATTTTCATAGGCACCTAATCTGGCTCTCACATTGGAGATAAATGCCATGGCATTATCCATTTTTTCAATGGCTTCACTGGCAGATTCATGAGTCAGATAATTTAATTTATCAATACCCATATTCTCTAAGGACATATTTGGAATTTTTACATCCATGGTCTGATTTTCATTTGTTCCAATCTGTAAAGACATGGCACCATAATTTTTTACATCTAACGTAATAGCATCTTCATCCACAATGCTTTTACCCTGACCATTTAAAGCCTTATAAACCTCATCATCAATTTTTACCGTCATCTCAAAGCCGCCTCGGTCTGTAATAGTCACATAATTTCCTTTGGCTGTGTAGGAGGCAGTCTCGGTAAATCTTGATGTTGCATTGTTACTAGTGCCCAGTTTTATTTTTAAATCCTTTCCATCTTCAGACTTTTGCGAATTAATTCCCAATGCTTCCTCTAACGCAGTAGATGATGCAGACACCTCTATTTTGTAAGCACTTCCCGGCTCCTCAGATATAAAAACCAAATCACCATTCGTATCCTTTTCTAACTTTACCCCTACAGCTTCCGCCCCATCACGAAGCTTTCCATAAATTTCTTCCGGGCTCTCACTGGTACTAAATTCCACCTTCATCTGATTGATGCACACATATCCTGTCTCGGCATCAGCTTCTGACTTAGAAAATGCATCTGCTTTTATTGCCCCACATTCCAGTTTTGTCTGAGTTGGCACATGTTCTACCTTAAATTGATATTGTCCTGCTGCCACATCTTCTGAAATCACATTTACCGACACCCCATCGGTATTCTCAAAGACTCTGGTGTCAAAGGTTCCATCTAATAAATTCTTTTTATTAAACTCTGTCTGTTCAGAAATACGCTGAATCTCTTGCTGTAATTTCTCTACTTCCGTCTGAATCGCCTCTCTATCCTCCAGTGTATAGGTATCGTTGGCACTTTGAACTGCCAGCTCTCTCATTCTCTGAACCATCTCCTGAATCTCATTGATAGCACCTTCCGCTGTCTGAATGGCAGACACTCCATCCAATGCGTTATTAGAGGCTCTTTCTAATCCACGTATCTGGGTTCTCATTCTATGGGCAATGGCAAATCCTGCCGGATTGTCTTTTGCTGAATTGATTTTATATCCTGAGGATAATCTTGCTACAGAATCTGATAAATTACCTTCTGTTATCTGTAAACGGTTGTTTGCTAACACTGCTGCTATATTATGATTTACCTTCATGTAAATTCCTCCTTGTTACACTTTTATTTTTTATCGGTTTTCTATCCCTTTTCCTTTATAAGAACAATAAATTGTTTTGCACACTGGTATAAAGCTTTGGTATTTACCTTAGATTCCTCCTCAGTCCTCTCAATCTCCGTAAACTGATTTAAGTCTATCTGTTCACTTTTTGCATAATTTAATTTTGTGACACGATAGCTGTCACCTGCCATAGCCAGTTTGATTTCCCTATCTAGGGAACGCAAAAATGCATGTCCTTTTTCTGTATCAGACACCAGAAGTCCCGTGATTCTGTCCGCTTTCACATGAAAGGATGCCGCAATCTTTCCATAGCTTTCACAATTCATCGTAATGGATACATTGCCATTTTCTTTTTTGCCACGAATGACCTTGACATTTACGGAGGTCATCTCATTTCCAATTTCAATAGGAACCTCGTAGTTTTCTTCCCTGCTTAATCCCCCGGTCAACTGAATCTGACTGTGTAAGAGTTTCAAGGAGCGAAGTTCTACATATTCTGTCATATCTTCCATGGCATCGTCCACTACACTCTGTTCCACATCTACTAACTCCTCATAGGCTGCCTCTGCTGCTTCTTTTGAGATTAACTGATCTGTTACCCGCTCCGCTGCCCTTAAGAGTTCTTTGTCCTTGTTTTTTCCCTTCTTTAATGACTTGGAAGATAGCTCCATCAGCTCTTTTATCATTTTTCCTCTCTGATTCATCAAACTATCCGCTGCCAGAATATGATTTACTGTCACCGGCTGCTTAAAGTCCAGTAGCATTTCCAACACGCTACTCTCCACAGTTCTTGCCTGCTGTACCTGTCTCATGTTTTCCTGATATAATTCTTTGTTCACATCCCCATTTTCAGGTAATTCTTCTAGCTGATTTACAAAATTCTCCAATGAAATATTGTAATTATTCACCTGACGCACTTTGGATAATTTTTCTGGGTCTAACTGATTTAACCCTGTGGCAACAAGATTTTCATAATATTGCTGTTGTTTTTCCTCATTGCTGTAGCTCTGACCTTCATAATGCCCAGAAGAATTTTGTTCTTTAGAATCTCCATTGGAAAATCCAGATGCAATCTGCTGCTCCATATTTATTTCTGATGGATTTTTTCTTTTCATACCGCCAAAATCATCATCTACCGTTACATCCATTCCCTTATGTGCCCTTGTCTTTACACTGCTGATTAAATTTCTTAAGGTTACCTCAGCTCCTTGATGAATCAATGCTCCTACCACGCTTCCCTGGGATTTCTCAATTTGATGAAACAGACGGTAAATCCCAATATATGCATTCCTTTCTTCCTGGGATATACCATTTGTTTTTTCTAATTTATATAAAAACTCACTATACTTTTCCTGTGTGGTTTCACTCATCTGATTCTTTATACCTTTTACCTCATCATTTAGTTGATAAATATCCATATCCAAAGGATTTTCTCCCCTACGAATTAATTCCAATGTTACATCACCAGTCATTTGTTTCATCAACTGATTTACACATTGATCCGCCACCTTTACCTGCATTATATTCTCCCTGGTAATAGGCATAGAGTTAAAGGCAAGTATTTTTACCGCCCGTTCATTTTGTGTGGTATGCTCCATATGGATACCGTCTAACATACTGCCCACATTCTGAAAAGCCTTGTAAATAGAATCTCCCATATCCTGCCTTGGAGTAGTCATCATAGTCTCGTAGCTTTGCTTTGCCTGTTCTAAGGCTGTCTGTACCTCCTGACCTACAAAAAATACTTCATTTAGACTAGGAGCAGGTATGGTTGCCACTCTTCCTAAAGCATACATTGGCATATTCTTTAACAGGTTTAGTTTTTCTGATGTTTCCACATAAAGCTGCCCATTTTCCTTTGTATATTCCACCCCTTTATCATCAAATAACTTTTGTGTATATTCTACCTCTTTGGCTTTCAGTCTCTCCACTAATTCTGATAATTTGGTAGTTTCCACTGAAATTCCCTGTTTCATCATTCTCACACTTACTTCTGCTGTCATTTTCAGACGAAGTTCTTCTAACTGTCTTCTTGCCACAATAGTATTTTGGGTTATCTCTTGAGAATCCCTGGCATCCTTATGTATAAACTTAGCCATAGGATTTTTCTCTATTAGTTTTTGTTCCTTCCTCAAGTTGTCAAGAGTCATTTCCTTTCCGGAACGCAGGATATTTTCAATGGCTTGATCTGAAATATCTTTCATATCTTCCTGCAATGTTACAGCTTTCTCTATAAAATCCTGTACCGTCTCAAATCCTGTCTGTTCCGGCCTCTTTCCATTTTTCATAGTGGCAATTATATTCTTAAGCATCTCCTCCGTGTTTACTGGAAGAGAGATATTTGATAACTCCATATATGTCTGAAAATTTTTCTCTGTCAGGGGAATCCCATTCTCTACCAGCCATTTGGCTGCCTCTAAAGTATCCTCTGTCACCAGAAACCCTGACTGTTCTATAATTTTTTCTATCTGCGGCTGTAGGGATTGCCACTGATAATCCTGAGGCTTTCTGGCATAATATCCTGTGTTGTCCTGGGTATAGTACTTTGGAGTTTTGAGATTTTGTCTGGTGGCACTGCTGTACTCTGCCCGGTATATATTTTCTACCGTAACGTCCATCTGATTATCCAACATATACTTGATTCCTGGTTCTGATAATCCGTCTAGGTCTGACACCAAAGCCAGGGTCTCCATTATCCCTTTCATATTATCCTCAGTTACCGGCAAGTCATTTTCTACTAAGGTACGTGCAATAAATTCTATTTGCTCTTGTGTTGACATTTCTCTTCCGTTATCTGTTAGGGTAAATTCTTTGTAACTACTGCTTCCTTCTGCCGAATCCATAAAATCCATAGGAATGGGACTAGGAATTTCTTTCATATCTGCTGCGAATTCTTCTACCTCATCTATCCCATTCTGAAACACCTCTGTCAGATTACCTTCTACCTGATAGGCTGCTCCTGTGCTCCCCACTACACTGGCTATTTCCTCTAAAGATACATCACTGGTAAATGCTGTATTGATTCCTGCCTGGGCCAATTTAATTTTTATCTTATCCACCACCGTAATAATTTCACTACTCTCCGTGTCTCCTACAGAATAACCTTCGCCAGATAGTACATTAAAGTCATTGATACTTAAGGTATTAGACAGAACTGCCAGAGATTCTTTCTGGGCATCTATTTTTGATGACTCTGTAAATAGCCTATTCTCCATTATGGATTTCTTCTCTGTATCCTCTACCCCTAAAGTTAAACTATTCTCACCTGCCTGGTAAGAAACATTTTTTACACCTTCCTCCTTTTCCATTTTTTTTAAGGTCTGATTTTTTACTTCCTTTTCTGTTTTTCCTATTCCAAAATCAGAAATTGCTGTCTTCTTCACTATATCCAGTATATTTTCTAATTTCATTTCCTTACACTTCCTTTTACTTTCGTCAACTTGCACAATTTTATTGCTTTTTATTTCGACCAAAACCTGTATTTTCTTTAGAACGGCTGGTTCTTTACAGTAAATATGTATAAAACTTATATTTTTATTAGTAAATTTGACAGAGACTGTTGATTTTTTTATGTAGGAAATGTTACAATGTGCTTAAGAGAATATGAATTTTAATTGAAAACTCTCAAGGAAGGATTGAAAAAATGGAATTATTAGCTATTAAAGAAGGAAAAGGAAAAGGTGTTTACATCTGTAACAACGAAGAAGAAAAGAATACTATTTTACACCAATTTATCGGATGCGAGAGTAAAATTTTTTCTGACAACCAAAAGGAAGCCGCATTAAGCTGGGCTAACGTAACTGAACTTAAGAAAATCAAAAAGCACGATTTTGTAAAGTTAATTGATCAGTATAAACGTATGGGATTTGCCTATGTAACAATTGAAATGATTAATGGTGAAACCTTCTGTATTGTTCCTGATGATATTTATTACCTATCCACACTTTATGTTTTAAAATATAACGATTCATCAGAAAATTTCTATTTAAGCCAATATGGTGAAGAGCTTACATATGATGTATTTATGGAATACTTTAATGAGTTTAACGAAAAGACACATGGAAAAAATACTGAATTTAAAGACTGTGTCCGTGACCTATTAAGTCGATATGATCACCCTATTATGAAAACACTAGAAAAAACAAAGGTTTCAGCTTTTGGTGATTTGATTCAACTTGGTACTTGCTGCCGTAACATTGATATTGAGTTTGGTGGAGCCTCTGGTTCTGGTACCAGAACCTATATCCAAAAGGATATCCTGGAGTACATTACCATCTCAATGCACAATATTGTTACTGTTACACCACATCGACTGGATTCTAAATTTGAAGTTACTGACAAAAATTTAGTTCGTGCTTTAACAGAATTAAAAGCTGAGTAATCACTTCTATGAATGAAATGCCCCCAGAGCATCCTTACACTCAGGGGGCATTCTTTTTATTTTTTTCGGTCTATACAATATGTCTTCGTATTTTTTTCTGGTCGGATATGAGTTAGTTCAGAAAGTAACTGTATTGTTTGCTTTCCATTTTCTTTTGCTTTTTTTATTTTTTTATATTCATACCATTTTATTCTTCCTAAGGAGTAAAAAGCATATCTGGTACTCCCATGTTTTAATTCAATCATCAGTCTTAACTCTGTCAACTGGTACTTATTCACATTTTTTCTTTTGTCATAAACACGGTCCAAAGAAAAACTATTTACTTCATTCAACTTAAAGATTTCATAATCTTTATCTTTTATGTAAAATAACCTATTTACCTCATCAATGACTAATTTTCCATCTCTAGATAATTTTGTCTGCTTAAATTTTTCTCTTAAACGCTGATTGTTCTTTAGATACTCCAGCCTTTTTTTTGCTTGCTCTACAGTATAATTCTTTAGTATGGTGTTTTTTTCTTCCTGATTGTACTTCCACCCTGTCATTGTGAAGGCTCTTGGTTTTCTGGAAAAACAAACATTCTTTAACTTTCCAACACATTCTCTGCATAAAAAACCGTCATATATAGAATAAAAATTATGAAACCTACCTTCTTTTGCACATATACTACAACGACATCTGCTGCTATATTTCATGTTCTATTCTCTTCTCCATTCGAAAAAGTTATTAGAATGTTAAGATTGCTGCCTCATAAGGCTTTAGCGAAAATCCAATGCTGTACGGCTTACCATCCTGTGCTTTTGCTACCGCTGTATAGTTTTCTTTTCGTTTACCACCGGTGCCGCCAAACTTTTTCTCATTGCTATCTAGTAATAACTTATATACTTTCTTCTTTGACACACCAATTCGATAATCTTTCCATTCCATCGGTGTGAAGTTACACACAAACAACAAATTCTTCTTTCCGCTTTTTGATTTTCTGGTAAATGTATATACTCCGTGGTAAGAGTCGTCTGCGTTATTCCACTCAAATCCCTGATACTCATCATCCATTTCGTACATAGCCGGATTAGTCTTATACAGCATTAATAACTCTTTCACCCATGCCTGCATTCCTGCATTCAGCTTATTTTCACCAATTAGATTCCAGTCCAATTCTCTCTCTTCGCTCCACTCTCTCTCCTGACCAAATTCCTGTCCCATAAATAAGAGTTTCTTTCCTGGATGCCCAAACATAAAGGCATAGGCCCCCCTTAAATTCGCATACTTATCTGTAGCATAAGGAGATGGCATCTTATTTACCATAGCACATTTTAAATGAACTACCTCATCATGAGAAATAACATTAATATAGTTTTCTGAGTATTGGTATGTCATGGCAAAAGTCAATTTATTATGATTATCCTTCCTAAAGTAAGGATCTAGTTTCATATAGTCTAAGAAATCGTGCATCCATCCCATATTCCATTTATGAGTAAAGCCCAGTCCATCATCTTCCGGAGTGCTAGTCACCTTTGGCCATGCTGTAGACTCTTCCGCAATCATTGCCACCCCCTGATTACGTCCTGTAACAATAGAATTTAAATGTTTAAAGAATTCTATTGCTTCTAAATTCTTGTTTCCTCCATATTTATTTGGAACCCACTGACCATCTCTTTTCCCGTAATCAAGGTACAGCATAGATGCTACTGCATCTACTCTTAATCCATCTACATGATATTGTTCAATCCAGAATAATGCATTGGAAATCAAAAAGTTTCTCACTTCATTCTTTCCAAAATCAAAAATCTTTGTTCCCCAATCCGGATGTTCTCCTTTTCTAGGATCAGCATATTCATAAACACAAGTACCATCAAAATTAGCAAGCCCATGAGCATCCTTTGGAAAATGAGCTGGCACCCAGTCAAGGATAACTCCAATATTGTGTTTATGCATATAATCTATAAAGTACATAAAATCCTGTGGCGTTCCATATCTGGATGTTGGTGCAAAATATCCTGTTACCTGATATCCCCATGAACCATCAAAAGGATGCTCTGCAATTCCCATTAATTCTACGTGAGTATATCCCATATCCGTAACATAATCCACTAATGAATGAGCCAGTTCCTTATAATTGTAAAATCCGTCTTCGTCCCCATCCTTTGCAGGATGCTTCATCCATGAGCCAGGATGGATTTCATAAATTGACATAGGAGACTTCTTATTGTCAAACTTTTGTCTCTTATTAAGCCAAGTTTTATCCCCCCAACAATATTTTGTAATGTCCGTTATCCTGGAAGCTGTTCCAGGACGTTTCTCCGCGTAATTGGCAAATGGATCTGCTTTATACAGTACCTCACCTGTTTTCGTTGTAATTTGAAATTTATACAAATCACCAAGTTTTGCATTTGGCAAAAATGTCTCCCAAATTCCCAGGGGAGCTTTTCGAACCATAATCCCTTCATAACCATTCCACATATTAAAATCACCAACTACACTTACATAAGCCGCATTTGGTGCCCACACCGCAAAATGTACTCCCTTCTGCCCATCAATCTCCATAATATGTGCCCCAAGTTTTTTGAATATATCATAATGTGTACCCTGTCCAAACAAATATTGATCTAACTCTGTCACGAATCTTTCATCATCATAATTAATCATAATCTCTACCACCCTATTTCAATTTTATTATCATTCCTGTACAAGCTGGCATACATATTTCCAGCTTGTTATCCACTATTTTAATTTCTTCTGCTGTAATTAAATCTTTTTCAGACACTGCCACTTCATACCATTTTCCCGTTCTATTCTCCTCCTTATATTCACTTTTTTGTAAATCATTATGTATAAATACCATACATAAACTGTTTCACTAGATTCATACTAATCTGATCTATATCTGTGTCCTGGCAATCGGTTTCTAAATAGTACATAAGATAATAATTTACAACCCCTTCGAACCCAGAAGCAAATTGCTGCTGTCTTCCATTCATATTCGTCAATTTTTCCGAAGCATCATGAAATATTTTTACAATTATTTCATTAATTTTTATCATATAAGGTCTAACCGCCTGGTATGTATCGTTTTCTCTGGCTGAGTACATCAATGAAAGCGCAAATATATACATCTTTCTATTTTCCAACGCCATATTCAATTGTTCCTTACAGGCTCTATGAAGTGTTGCTGAAATATCCCCACGGTACTGTGCCGCTGCCTCAAACCTTTCCAGATACGGTTCAAAAAATCGCTCTAAAATACTCTCCAGCAAACCATATTTACTTTTGAAATAGTAATACATGGTAGGTTTTGTCATTCCTGCTTTTTCAACAATTTCCTGCACCCCAACAGCATCATATCCCTTTTGGTAAAATAGTTCTGTTGCACATTCTAGCAATTTTTCTCGATTGTCCATAGCTTCCCTCCCACTATTTCTTCTCGTTAATTATACCAATCGGTATATACTTATGTCAAGGCAAAAAAGCCGAATGAGTGAAATCAACCCATTCGGCTTTTTGCTATATAAAATCTTTTTCTTGTATAACTGTTTCGTTTGTTTTTTCTTTTTTTCTTGAAAAGAAGCTACTCAAAGAACTTTTACTCTTTTTTCTCTTTTTTGCTTTTTCCATTGCTTCATTAATCAACTCTTTTACATGATATAAGGTTGGAATAACTTCGGACTGATACTGCATTTCTGCCAGTTTGCTATATAATGCAAGTACCCCCATTTCATCTATGGTACATCCCATTTCTGTTGCGTAGGAATGTGCAAATGCAACTAAATCTGTGTTGGTATAAGGTGGTAAGTCAATGATTGCCGGGAATTTCTCCCTAAATCTATTATCCATCTCCAATAACAACATCATTCGTTCCCTGGAATCTTCCAAAATAACCAACAGTTTTCCTTCTGTGTTCTCCAATGCCGCGGAAAACTTTCGAACAGTGTCTGCTGTCATAGAGGCAGCTTCCTCCACAATCAGAACCCCTCCTACGCTATTGTCAATTACCTCCTGCATAGGTTTCGAATTCATAGCTTCACCAGTAATTCTTGCTACTTTATTTCCAGTAATATTTTTTGAACGTTTTGCCGCTTTAATAATATCTACTGCTAATGTAGTCTTGCCAGTAGCTGCATCACCCATAATGATTACATTACCCTGGTCGGAGATTTCTTCTATTTTATCAATTGCATCAAGTATTTGCTCGCTGACACCATCAATTTCTGTAAAATACTTAAATAACTTTTTGAAACTTTCAGCATTTTCCTCTAATACAAATGGCTCATTGTCTTCCTTGTCCTCTCCAGCTATGTCACCTATACCTTCTGGTAAAGAATTTTGAATTTCTGATGTTATTTCACCAACAGCATCCTGAATTTTTTCTTCTTCCTGGTAGTCTTCAACTTCCTCTTCTTCCTGGTAGTCTTCAACTTCCTCTTCTTCCTGGTAGTCTTCGACTTCCTCTTCTTCCTGGTAGTCTTCAACTTCCTCTTCTTCCTGGTAGTCTTCAACTTCCTCTTCTTCCTGGTAGTCTTCAACTTCCTCTTCTTCCTGGTAGTCTTCGACTTCCTCTTCTTCCTGGTAGTCTTCGACTTCCTCTTCTTCCTGATAGTCTTCGACTTCCTCCTCTTCCTGGTAGTCTTCGGCTTCCTCTTCTTCCTGGTAGTCTTCAGCTTCCTCCAGCTCTACTGTCTCATATTCAGGTCCACGTTCCTCATCCATGAAGATATTCTCAAACTCTGCCTCTTCTTCCATATCTTCATCTAACTCACCTTTGTCTGTGTAACCTTGTGACCAGTACTCATATTCATCTTTTATTCCAGTTTGATTTTCTTCAGACACTACCTCTTCATTTTGAGAATCTTCTTCATTCTTCTCCATGGATTGTAATGCTGCCTGCGCCGCACGCATAATAGCATCTTCTAAATCTTGGAAGTTTTCTATTTCCTTTTGTTCTTTTTCTTCTCCCAAACTTAAATCTGCATCTTCCTTAAGGTCATCTTCAATACAATCTGTTTTCTCAGAATCCTGGCTTTCATCATCCCCATACAACTCCCTTTCATATGAATCATCTGGTTCATCCATCTCTTCTTTCTCTTTCAGATTGTCCTGTAACTGATTTAAAGCTGCATAGATTTCATCATTCAAAGCCGCCTCATCCAGGTCATCTTCTACGTCCTCGAACTCCTTCAACTGATTTAGGGCTGCATAAATTTCATCGTTTAGAGCTGCTTCCTCTTCCTCAATTTCAGATTTTTCCAATTCTGATTCTTCAACTTCTTCCTGGGTTTCAGATTCTTCTAGCTCTGGTTCTTCAATTTCTTCAACTTCTTCACGGGTTTCAAATTCTTCCAGTTCTGGTTCTTCAATTTCTTCAATTTCTTCCTGAGTTTCAGATTCTTCCAGTTCTGGTTCTTCAGCTTCTTCGTTTTCTTCCTGGGTTTCAGATTCTTCCAGTTCTGGTTCTTCAATTTCTTCTACTTCTTCACGGGTTTCAGATTCTTCCAGTTCTGGTTCTTCAATTTCTTCGTTTTCTTCCTGGATTTCAGCCTCTTCCAGTTCTGGTTCTTCAGCTTCTTCTATTTCTTCTTCCGGGGTTTCAAATTCTAATTCTGGCTCTTGATTCTCTTCTACTTCAATCTCAATTTCAGCCTCTTCCAGCTCTGGTTCTTCAGCTTCTTCTACTTCTTCCCGGATTTCAGCCTCTTCCAGTTCTGGTTCTTGGTTTTCTTCTACTTCAATGTCAGATTCTTCCAGTTCTGTTTTCTCTGCTACATTTTGTCCTTCTTTTATTTCTTTCAGAGCCGCATAAATTTCCTCGCTTAAGGATTCCTCTTTTCTTTTTTCATATCTGTTTGCACCAGTTACTCCACGAAGATTTTCATACAATTCCTCATCAATTTCTTCTGCCTCTGCCTGAAGTATCTCTTCTTCCCGAATACGCCTTTGTTCCTCAATTTTCTCTCGGTCTTCCTCGTTATAGAAAATATCTGCAGGTTCCAACATCTGATCTAGAGCTGCAAACAACTCCTCTGTTTCATCTTCGCTTTGTGCTTTTATTACTTCTAGTGCTTTTACTACGTCATCATCATAGTAACCATCTTCTCCGCTAATTTCATCAGCTGCAATCTCTTCCAACGCAATATTTGGTTCTTCAAACGGTATTTCCTGGACCTCTGTTTCCAGATTTCCGTCAACTTCCAAATCTGCTCCCCTGTCTTCTTCAAAAGAAACTTTTTCGGCAACTTCATCCTTTTTTGCAGCTTCTTTCTTGATTCTTTCCCACTCCTGTAGTACCTCCTCGATACTTAACTGACTGGTCAATTGTTTTGTGAGAATATCCTTCTCTGATACAGCACTCGTTATCTGCTCTTTTCCGTTTTCCTCTAAATCTGCCTGTTCCTGATTCACCTCCTCGTGAACTGCTTCAATGGCCTCCACAATTTCTTTGGATGGCACAACTTTTGTTGTATCACCCTTTTCTGCTACTCCAGTTATCTTATTTAGGAGAGAGGCTGCTTCCTGCATTACAACTGTATCTCTCAAGTTGTTTTCCTCTTCTCCATTTTCCTTAGGCTCGTCGATTATTTCAGATTGCTCCTGTATGGATTTTTCTGTGGAACTACCTACTTCTTTCCCTGCTACATTGAGAATTTTTTCCATACTTCTTGCAAGTTCATTTTGCAAATTGACCGTATCATATATTCCATAATTTAACGGTTTAATCTGAATTTCCGATTCTTTAGAGTCCTTCTCTAACACAGCCTCCACATCTGCTATTGACTTCTCTATTTCCATATCATTGCGGTTTTCATATTTCTTTTGTTGCTCTTCTGATAATGGCTCATAAAGCATTTTCAATTCCATGGCCTTTTCAACATACTTCCCCTCTGAAAACCAGACCATCATTTCGTCACATTCTGCAATACATTTTTCCTTCATGCCCGCTCTGTGATACAAATACGCCAATTCAAATGCCCATTTTTCTATGTACTCATGCTTTTTAAATTCTTCTAATACGGCAATTCTTTCCTGGATTCCTACATGCTGGGCTTCATACAATTTATATTGAAGGATATATCTTCCTGTATCTCTAGGAGCCACTTGCACAAATTCCTTATAATACTCGACAGCATCAATATAATCCTCTAAACGAATAGAGAGCTCTGCCAAAGAATATATAATCATTCTGCCGTAGGGATGTCTATCATATGCGATAAGCATCACATCCCTACTTTCCTCCAGCATATTATTTTTTTCATAAATCTCACCTACAAGACACAACATTGGTATACTACGTACTCTATTCCAATCTATAGTATCTGCTATTTTCACAGCAGAAGCAAAGTCTTCCTGCTCTGCCAGTTTTCGAATTTGTTCCGCCTTTATGCGGTATTCATACTTGTCCACTTTTTTTCACCTCAGGTCCCCATATTTTTTATGTAAAACGCATATTCTCTTTTCAGAGTATACTTCTCCAATCTACTTTAAATTTTACCATATAGAAGTGTATATGTCAAAAGCAAAAAAAGCAGCCACCCTACGTTTTCACGAAAGTGACTGCTTATTTATTATTCAATTTTTTCATTATTATTTCTTATCAAAGACGCCTCTATGTGTTCTACCTGCATTTGATTCAATTATGTAAGAATACAAGTATCTTCAGTCAATGATTCGAATCTCCACCATTTTCCTATCGCCAGCTTAAAATGATTTTCACCAGTCATTTTGCTTTGGCAATCATACTCTAGACAGTTCCGTTTCTTTACACGTCCGTATCCATCCTTACTGTGATAATGTTTCAATATGGAATAAGTACACTCTTTTCGGATTTAACACATCTTTGATTTTCCAACTTCTTATTTTTATTCATCCGAAACTCTATCTATAATCATCTTCGAAAATATTAACCTGTGTTTAATTTTTCTTCACCGATTATCTCCAGGTCCTTAACTTATTCATCACTCATATTGAATTACTTTTTAGACTATTTCCATTGGAATCAATCCTCCTAACCTGCACTTTATTGTTTTATGCACTACTAAATAACTCAACCTCTCTGTCCACTGGAATCTACCTCCTAGCTTGTACTGATTCATCGAATTATGTACATCCACAACGCCATCTACTATTTAACTGCTTCTATCTATTTCAAAACCAGTGTAATAATGATTCGTTGTTGATTTATGAGTACATGTTACCACTCTGCCTCATAATTGTCAATACTATTTTTTACTTTTTTTATAGTTTTTCCTCTTTTTTTGTTTATTGTTATATTTTTCACATAGTTGTGTTTCTATTGTTTTTATTGTATACACAATTTTCATTTTAACAATAGCTGCTGTTTACTTTAACTATAATAAACAGCAGCTATTCAATTTACGGTATCATATTGTTAGGTTCTTAAAAACTACATTCTAAAAAACTAATGTTTCCTGTTCAAAGTTCAATCTGGTATACTCTAACTCATCCGTATCCGTCTGACTACGATAATCTATTACTACCGTTTGCTGCCTTCCATCGATTAACTTTTGTCCTAGAATATAATTTACTTCAAACCTACTGGTGATGGCTGGTGTTGCACCCCTGGCGGGAACTATCAGCTGCACATTATTAGCTCTTAGAAGTTTAAAAATTGGTTCCCATATATAAATATCCTTTGCTGCCCCAAATGGGTTATCAATAAAAATCACATTTTTCAGACGAAGTGGGTCCGCGTTTGCCGAATTCATACTAGTAATATAATGAATAATGGCGATTAAAAATTGAATATAAATTCCTTGTGACTGACCGGTACTACCAACCGCTTCCTCGTAAGGAAGATACCTACTCTGTTCTTTTATGCGTTCACGTTTATATAGGTTCAATTTGATGAAATCCATATCTTTTACAATAACTGAAAACAAACGCTTCCACGCAAGCTGACTCCTAATATATCGTACCCGCTCATTCTCCGACGAAAAAGTATCTGCAGTTTCTATTATTTTGTCTATGTAGTCTGACATAGCCTGCTGATAAAATTCTTCTTTTATATACGGAATACTTAAAGTAATCATAGGTATCTGATTTCCATCCAACTGAATCCCTGATAATTTTGACAATCTATCCAAAGCTGATTTCATATTTACACAGCTCTGAAGACACTGACTTTCGAAATTTTGTTTTATAATCTCCATATCTTTGATACCCTTCTCTACCCCTGATTTTTCTAACAAAATGCATGAGATTGTACCTTTGATATTTTTAATTATTTCCAATGACTGCTCTTCACTAACCGGACATTCAATATGTTTTTCAATCTGCATAGCTAATTCATGGGCATTGGTTTCTATTAGAGTTTCTTTAAGGTAATGTTTTTCTTTTTCAAAATTCTCCCTACTCTCATACTCTTCTTTCATAATATTATCATACAAAGATTTTACCTCTTTATATTGTTCTTTTAACGACTCTTTACTTTGTAATGTACCCGAATCTTTAGTACAATCAATTCCTACCGTTTTCATCATATACACCATATCTTCGCTTATGTTTTCCAGAACAGCCGCATCTTTTTGTGTATTCTTATGTTCAGCTGATACCTCCTGAATTTTCTTCAACAGTTGTTTTTTCTTTTCTTCAAACTGTGCGATATAATGTCGTAATTCTTCCCCCTGGTAAGATAATGGTTGGAATGATCCGTATTTTTCTTCAATAAATGTTTTTCCGTGAGCTACACTTCCAAACTTAATGTTAGCCAATTTTTCACTTTCTGACAAGTTGCTTTTTTTCTGCTGAACTAAAACTCTAACTTTTTCTATTTCCTGTTGTCTTTCCTTTAAATATTCTAGTGATGTTTTTTCTAGTTTCTGAGAATTATAATTTTTTTGAAGTTCTTCCATATTAGCATTTCTGTATTCAAGTGAATTTGTTAACCGCTCCATTTGTTTGTAATAATTTTCTGCAAGCTGTTTTTTATTTACTACATCAAGGTTACTTGTCATATATGCTTCTTTGCACGCATCAAATTGAATTTCTAATCCATCATAATCCAATTTTCTATATTTACTTTCCAGACTTATATCTTCCCG
The DNA here is from genome assembly GCA_045119215.1 of Lachnospiraceae bacterium. Taxonomy (GTDB): domain Bacteria; phylum Bacillota; class Clostridia; order Lachnospirales; family Lachnospiraceae; genus RUG11237. Next base: position 48,796 of record JBGVDD010000028.1, read on the forward strand.
GTAAAAGTTTTTGTATTTCATATCCCATTGTTTTTCTATTTTTTCTCTGTAGTTTTTATGAGATAACAGTTGCTTTTCTTTTACCTGATATGTTTGCTGATTTGCTTTTAATTTCTTTTCCTGATGTTCTAATTTTTGGTTGAGCTTTTTGACTTCTTCTTGGGATAGCTTTTTTCTTTCCTTGTTGCTTTTATATTTTTCATATAGCTCACCCATTTCACTGATATCCTTTAATTCTCTTTCAACCTGTATAATTTCACAATTTAAAGTTTGCTCTTTCTTCTCCTCTTTCTCTTTATTCTTTCGGTCTTCACTTTTCTGATGGATAATCTGCTCTATATCTTTCTCAATATGCACCAGGTTTATTTTATTTTCCTCATAACATTTTTTTTCATGCAACATCTTCTGATAAGTACTTTCATACTCTTCCAGAAAAGAAATGTCCCTTCTAATAGATTGTCCTCTCTCTGCCAACTCCACTATTCTCTTTTCCTTTTCCTGAATTACTTTATAATTTTGTTTTAAGGAAAATGCCAGATTATCTTCTTTTATCAAATTCTCTGGTTCCGGTGTTATAAAGTCATATATTTCATTTGAAAGAATGTTTTCATGACTCAATCTTAGCCTTTCTTCATTAAAAATTATCATTAGAATCCCATTTAATGCAAGCTGTTTAAGATTTTTGTCATACAAAACAGCCTCATAATCCTGATAAATTACAATGCCAAAGGGTAACATAGGATAGCAATTTAACAATGTTTTTTTTGTCTCATTACTCTGTTTTGAAAGATAACTCAATCCACTTTCTGCCCTATCTGTACCTACATTTATGATTTCAAGTGCCCTTTCAATTTCGATTACTTCCAAAAAGGGCTTTCCCTCCTGATATACTTTATTTAGTTCCTTTTTCTCTTTTACTTCACTTTTTAAATCATTGATTTGGATACAGTTATCCTGCCACCGTTCATATATTTTCTCTTTTAACTGTGACGGTTCGTTTTCTCCATAAAACTCTTTCAAATTGTCAACTTTATCGTTTAACTGCTGGTATTTTTCTAAATTCTCCTCATGATTCTCCATTTCCTGTAAGATGCGTTTTTTCTTTTCCTTTAACTCTATCAACCTCAAATCATTCTCTGATAAATTATATTCTAACTGTGTTCTTGAATTTTTTAATCCGGTTATTTTTGTCTGTAATTCATTCAATTGCTTTTCTAATACTTTCTCTTTTGATTGTATCTCTTCATACAGCAATACAGAGGTGTTTACTCTGTGTTCTTCCAACATATTTAAAATTTTTTGGTTTTCTTCCTCCCACAATTCGTATTTACACCTTTCCCTGGATAAGGCTTCCTGCAACTGTTCCTTATTATGTTGAATAGCACTAATTTCCCTGCTAAGCTGTTCTATTTCCTGGTTTAAATTCTCCTCTTCATTAGCTTCTTGCAATTCCTTCATTCTTTCATAGAAAACAAATGACAACTGTTCTAATGTTTTTAAATTATCATCCTTACTGGCACTTGATTCAACTGCTAGAAGTGACTTTTCATACTGCTTTTGACACTCTTTATATTCCAAAAAATCATTTTCATTTTCTCTCTCTTTTATATCTTGTTTTTCCTTTTCTAATGTCTCCTCCAGTTTCCCCAACTCTCTTTTAATCTTTTGAACATCACTTTCTAACTTATCTAATTCTTCTTCCTCTATTTGAATCAAGGCTGTTTCTATTCTTCCTTCACTTAGCATCCTTTCTTTTTCTAACTGTTCTCCTAGTTTTTCCAAATGTCCCAATTTTCCCTTAGCATCTTGTTGAAGGCATTTGCAGGTATTATATGTTCGGATGAATTCTTTTTCTATCGCTCCCTTTTTTTGGTACATCCCCTTCATTGTTTCAATTTTTTCAATAAAACTATTCAACACATTTACCTGTTTATCATAGTTTTGAATGTCTTTTTTCTTTTTTGTCAGCTCTACTAATTTGTTTTTTATATCCAATAAAAGTTTTGCAAAATCCGCTCCTTCCCCTGTGCTATTATAATAAGATTTTTGAATAATTTCTTCTATCAGCAAATCCTCTACAACTTTTCTTGCTGTCTTGTAATTTGATTCAAAATAGGTTCTCACATGTCCTTCTGTTTTGTTGATACCCCGTATAATTTCCCATTCGCTTTCATATATTCCATATCTGCTAATAAACTGTTGATATTCCCCCTTACGTTCAAAAATCTTTACAATCAAGCTGTAGTCTTTATGCTCTAGTTCTTTTAGATAGTTTTTTAATCCCTGATATGTAATTCTCTCCTTACCATTACTTAACGGAAGATTTTTTATATCATTATCATTGTATTCTCTATAAAAAATAACATAATTAAAGTAATCAATCGTTGCATTCTCCCGGTAAACATTTTCTTCATTCCCAGAGTCCTTTGCTTTTCTGGCACAAAATCCTGTAGTCATATATTGATATCCGTTTTGAATATCATCTTTATTTAATCTCCATTCTACCAGGGAATGAATCGTAGTATTTCCGTTTCCCGGACGAAATAATTTCTCAATAGGCTGCTTTTCATCCAAAGTACAGTTAGGAATCATATTTTGCAAAAGCAAAAGCATAAGTACACTTTTACCTCCCCCATTTGCCAAATCATAAATTGTATTTTTTCCGGAAAATCGCATAATAAAGTCATCATAAAACTGGGTTTTAAAATTGTATTTTACATTATTTACTCTGATACGATTAATATGTGGCATGTTTACTCTCCCTCCTGCATAATCTGGTACAACCTTCCTTTATTTTCTTCAAAATAATTTTCAATTAAAGCTTTTCCTCTATTCATTAAGTAATATCTCTCTTCCGATTGTGACATTATTTTTTGCTCTATCAAAAAATTCAACACAAGTTTTACATAACCTGCCTTAGAATTTTTAGCCGCACGCACAGTTTCCTCCGTTGCAACAGGTAGTTCATTCCACACAAGAGCGATACTTTCAAAGCTGTGTTCTTCTGTCCTGTTTTCTACAAATATCTCTAAATTTTCTATGATATGCTCTAAAGCTTCATCTACCTTAGCAACAATACCTTCAATTTTTACGTACTCTGTAAAATTATATCCTGAAGTATCACTGTAAAAACAGCTAATAATTTGGTAAATAATAAAATAACATAAATATAACTCTCTATTTACTTTTAATCCCAGTTCTTTTCTTATATCCGCATTAGAATACCCAAACACATGATTATGATCCCCTGCCGTAATATATAGACAATCCTTATACTCATATAGTACAATATTCATTTTTTTTAACATTTTATGAACATAATCATAAATTTGAGGATTAGAAGAATATTCTTCATATAATGCCCTACTGCTCTGAATATTTTTTCCTACTTCCTCTCCACCAATCAACATTGTTACAATATCCATTGCCTTTTCTAAATTTTTTTCATCCATAATCTACTCCACTCTTTCAAATTCTATATTAGAAATTTCAAATACCTTTGCAACCTGAATTGTTTCATCACTTTTTCTTAATAGCCGAAATCTGAGTTTTAAATCCTCCCATTCTTGTAATACCGGATAAATAAGTTCCTCAAAAAAGGTATCTGGTTTCTTTTTAATTTCCTCTGTATCATAAAAATCTTTCTGGCACATATGTATTAAAAACGTGTAATAGTCCGCATTTTTTAACACTTGTTCTCCAAAATGTAAAACGTATTCCTGATTTAATTCTAGTAAAGAAAACTTTTGCTTTTTCTCAAGCTTTTTTAATAATAGAACTATCAGAGTTTCAAAATTATCTGAAATTCTATTTTCCTCCATTTCATCTTCATATACATAATTCTCTTCTATTCCCTGAGATACTTTTTCGTTTTCTTCAGGTATTTCCCCTGGAAGAGACAGTAGATGTTCTGTCTGTGACAGTGGAAACCATTTTGGTTTTTTTATATCTAATAACGGCAATATCATATATTCCAAATACCTTGCATCATCCTGTTCCATCATCACATTTAATCCATGATTAAAATCATATGAACTTCTCAACGTACTTAGCTTTGATTTTTCTATTATTTCATCCACCTGTAATTGCATACGGGTGCACATAGCCAATAACTCACTGTGTTTATACATTGCTTTCTTTATTTCTAATTCCAACGTATAAATTTCATCAATCATATTATAAAATTTATAGTTTTCATTTTTCATATTCTCAATCTGTGCCTTTTCTAAGGCTTTATCTATTAACTCTGTGTTTTTGCGAAATAATCTCTGTTCTTCATCGAACCACTTTGTAATCTCTCCCACAAAATTTTCATAAACTATTTTTCCCTGAAAGACATCTCTATGCAAAGCTCGAAGCACTTCATTCTTTCTTACCTTTAATTTATTTACCTCCCTATTAATTCTCTTTACAACCTCGATTCCTCCCTTAAAATTTTGTGTGTCTATCAATTTTCCTAATAACAACTGCTCTACTGTAATGGTACTCTCCTCTTTTATTTCCTTAGTATCCAGGTAAAACTCAATAGCTTCAGATGTTACGGTATATAATAATCTTCCTTCCTCCATTTTGCTTTCTATCAATTTGACATGAAAGCTCTTCTTTTCCTTGTCCATAGGATCAAAATAATCATACAAAAAAGGTTTTCCTTCATTTAAGAGTTTTTCAAAGATATATGAAATTAACTCTTTTTCTTCCTCTTTTTTGATTTGGAGTTGGAAATCACGGGACAAAAGGGTCCGAAGAAAGTTCTCGTATTCCTCATATGTAACATCTTTATCTTTAATATTATTTTCGTCTATAAAAAAACGAAGTACTGCCATGGTGATATATCCCATATCAAGCCCTGCAAACTTTCCCTCTTTATACCAGGTAAAAGTATTTTCTGCCAGACGAAAAAATGGATAATATTTTCTTAAGTGTTCCATCCTCTCTTTGTGATCTTTTATAATGTCCTGCATCATTACATACTCTTCTGTCATGTTTTCTCCTTTCATGAGAACCGTTTATTGCATAAACATAAAAAGGATGAGGTCATATCCCCATCCTTTTTACCTTACTGCTGCTCCAATGGACAGACTTTGGTTCTTTTGGTATTACAATCTTGAATTCTTCCTGAGGAACAATTCACCAATTCCCCCTTCATAAAGCAAAATCCATTTTTTTCACTCTTATGATTTTCTTCCTCCGTCAATGGGCAATTTCTCAACTGTTTTGTCATACAGTCTAAAACCCGTCCTGAAATACATTCCACCAATTCACCCTTAACACAGCAAAAGTTTAACTTTTTTGTTCCTTCGCCTTTTTCGTTCTCAGCTTCCTTGTTCTTCTCTAAAGGACATACCTTCACTCTCTTAATATTACAATCCTGAATTCTTCCTGGTGCACAGTCCACCAGCTGCCCCTTAGCAAAGCAAAATCCTTGGTTCATATCATCACCTTTTTCTACAACTTTTCTCTGATTATATCATATAATGCACTTTTTTTCATCTGTTTTTCTTTAATCTTTTACAATATTATCCAATATTTTCTTTGCTTCTTCAAATTCAAAATTTTCTAGTTTTTCCTTAAAACTTTCTAGTTTACCATAAACATCCTCTGAATATCTCTTGATATGTAAATCATCCAAAATATTATGCACTGTTTCAATATCGTAGTTATCTATAGCAACTTCAAATTCCGGTTGTCTTTTTCTAATCTCTTTTAGGCATTCTTCCCTTGTAACTTTTCCTTCTACATATTCCGGCGGTATATACATTTTTAATTTTTCCAAAAGCTTTTCTGGATTTACAGGCTTAGATAAATAATCCTGAAAGCCCTTTTCTATGTACATTTCCCTTACTCCTGATATAGCATTAGCTGTAAGTGCAATTACTGGCGTAGAAAAGTTTTTTATTTGTTTTTTTATGGTACTTAAAGTTTCGATACCATCCATCTTAGGCATCATATGATCTAAGAAAATCACATGATACATATTTTTTCTTATTTTTTCCATGGCCTCTTCCCCGGAAGTAGCAGTATCTATCTTCATACCATATGGTTTCATCAATCCCTGCACCACCTTGATGTTTAGTTCATTATCATCCACAACCAAAACATGGGCCATTGGTGCATAAAAACTAACGTGACACATTGTTTTTGGCACTGAAACTTTCTTATTCTTTTCATCCCCATACAAAGTCTTCACATCTACAATTCTTTGAGGTAACACAACTGTAAAAATACTTCCCTTACCGTATTCACTTTTGACTCCAATATCTCCTCCCATAAGCGAACATAACTGCTTACATATAGTGAGTCCCAATCCAGTTCCTTCTATGTTATAATTTGATTTCAAATCCACTCTCTGAAAACTATCAAACAGCGTTTCTAAATCTTCCTTGCGAATACCAATTCCGGTATCCTCCACGTCTATCTTTATCCATGCAGTATCTTCTTGTTGTTGCCAGGTGATATTCAATGTAATAGTACCCTCTCTGGTATACTTTACCGCGTTTCCCAAAAGATTTACAACAATCTGTCGTAATCTTACTTCGTCGCCATATAGTTCGTTGGGTAGTGACGGTTCCACATTCACTATGAGCTTTACCTGGGAATCTTTCATCTTATACTGTATCATATTCTGAATGTCATAGATTACGGAAGACATCTGATAATTGTGTTCTACCAACTCCATTTTCCCTGATTCAATTTTTGAAAAATCAAGTATATCATTTATAATTGATAATAGATTATTTCCTGCACTCTTTATATCCTCCACATATTCCCTGACATTTTGACTTAAACAATTATCCTGCAATAAAATTTCACTTATACCCATCACTGCATTCATTGGAGTCCGTATCTCGTGAGACATATTTGCCAAAAAGTTACTCTTTGCCTTGTTTGCCTGTACCGCCTGCATTTGCCTGCGCTCGGCATTTACCACCTGACGTATGGATAAAAAACCGGTCAACAAGGTAAAGATACCTAATCCGATACAGATCATCTGCCCCACATTACTGCTTTTGTTACATTGAATATGCATCAATTCTAAAATCATAAAAAAAAGTAAACTTACCACTCCAAATATTAGTTCTTTAATCTCTTCACCATAACCAGCTCTATAATCTATCATTAAATTTCTAATCACTATAACTGCAGCAATACCATACAAAACAAAAGTAATTCCCAGTCCTTCCATAATGTCAATAATATAAAAAAACTGTAGTATAAATCGAAGAAAAATGTATGCAATATTTACTGCTACCAACTTCATATATATAGACTCATATCTATATTTCTGCATATAATTTAAATACATGAACAAAGGTATGGGAATCATAAATAATAATATATACGCCATAAAGTCCAGGCTGACTACATCTTTGGCATAAAACTGCCTCATTTGTGACTGAGCTATCATCCACAGGGTAACTAGAAAATTAAATAATCCCAAGTAGCCAAAACCACTTTCTCTGTGAAATATGGCTCTGAAAATACACCATATAATTATAAAACCAATTCCACACAACATTAAAATAAATGCAAAAAACGTGTAAAGCCCACTTTCTCGAATAATCTGCGTAAAAATTCCAACTTTTGTTCCAATACCAATATTATTTAGCACCCCTCTATACTCATCATACTCACTGATAAATGTTATTTTTATTTCTTTCCCCCCATCTTCTTCATATAAAGGAATTAAAACAAAAATACTGGCTGAGGTTCTACCTAATTTTCTTTTTGATAAATCACTGTACTTTTTTCTTACCTGTCCATCAATCCAAACACAAAAATCCTGCCTAAATCCGCGTATCAGCAAATAATTTCCCGAATTAATCTGTTTTGGCATTTTTCGAAAAATAACTACTTCATTCATATCTTTTGCATTATATTCCGTAGGCAATTTTATTTCTTTTGTCCTTCCATCTTTGTCTATTAATTTCCAATAATTATTCATCAAATAATATTCATTTGAAACAAAAGAATAACTGTCATCAGATTGTATTTGTAGAAAAAAGCAAAAACCTATCACAACAAATAAAATACTTCCAAGAATAAGATCTAAAATCTTTTTATAGTTTATTTTCACAGGCTTTCACCGCCTTACCGTTATCTTTCTAAGCCTTTGCTTAAAGTATCCTTATGATATTTTAAAACCACAGCACTAATTGGTTCCACCGCTATTTTTCCATTTACCGTTTTCAAAATCTCCGTTCCTGCCCGTTCATCATTGACATATACATCAAATGTTCCTTCTGGCAACCCCATTTCTATCTGCTTATTATTGGAATTATAGCAAATAAACAATAGTTCCTCTGAGGTTTTTATTGTAAATGCTACCACACCTAGTTCACTTTCTATGAAATTGATTGATTGTTCAACATCATCTTTTGTAATTAAATGCAATCCTCTTACCGACTTTCTAAATGAAATCAATCCTTGATAATATCTAAATATATCCATATTTTCTTCCTTTTGATTCCAATGGATTCCATTAATTGCATCGCTGCTATTGTAGCTGTTTTCCTTAAAACCATACGGCTCATTTTTGTCTTCTTTGGTACGAAGGAAGTCTTCCCCCGCCTGAAGGAAACAAATACCCTGACAAGTAAAATATATGGCCGCTGCCAGTTTATTCATTTTCTTTAACTGTTCTTTTGAAGCCCCAGGATTACTTATACAAAGCTTATCCCACAAAGTATAATTATCATGGCAAGAGCTATAGTTTACACATTGTTCTGTAGTAAGTGCCCAAGGTTTTGGCAAATCCTTTCGCACCTGACTTGGAATATCTTTTCTTATTTTCTCCTTTTGTTTTGCTGAATATAGAGAACTGTGTCCCACTGCGCCTGTAACACTAAATTTAATGATATCCTCTAAATCAGGCTCTCCACTAACAAATCCTTTCTCTTCTTCCAAGAACACGCAGCCTCTGATACCATCTCTGACATCATCACTAAATGAAGCAATGCCCGGCATACGATACGTGTATTCTTTCAATGCTCTCTCCTCTTTTGGTAATAGAGGCTCGTCTGCTGCCCATCCTTCTCCATAAATAAGAATATCTTTGTCAATTTCATCTAAAGCCTTGCGAATTTCATTCATTGTTAATATATCATGTATTGCCATTAAATCAAACCGAAAACCATCCACATGATATTCTCTTGCCCAATAGCATAAGGAATCTATCATGTACTTTCTCACCATGAAATGATTGGATGCCGTTTCATTTCCACAAGCGGATGCATTAGAAAACTCCTCACCATTCTTGCGGAAGAAATAATCTGGAACCAATTTCTGATAACAGAATTTTTCTGCATCATATACATGGTTGTATACAACATCCATGACAACACAAATCCCGTTTTTGTGTAATGCTTGTACCATTTCCTTAAATTCTTTGATTCTCACTGCACCATCGTATGGATTTGTAGAATAAGAACCTTCTGGCACATTATAATTTACCGGATCATATCCCCAGTTATATTGAGCCGTATCCAACTTGGTTTCATCCACAGAACCATAATCAAAAGAAGGAAGTAAATGCACATGTGTCACACCTAATTCTTTCAAATGCTCCAATCCTATTTTTACGTGATTAGAAGTTTCTAACCCCCCTTCTGTAAAGGCCAGGAATTTACCTTTATTTTTCATCTGGGAAGATTCATCAATAGAAAAATCTCTCACATGTACCTCATAAATCACACTATCCGTAGGTCGAGGTTTCTGTGGTCTTTTTTCCTGTACAAATCCCTCTGGATTCGTTTTCTCTAAATCTACAACCATTCCACGTATTCCATTTACACCTACCGCTTTTGCGTATGGATCCACTGCTTGTCTTTTTTCTCCATCAATTTCAGCTTCATATAAATAAAATACTCCATCTAAGTCTCCTGAAACATTAATCTGAAAGGTACCTTTTTCGGATGCCTTCATTTCCAATTTTTCATAAGCTTCTCCTTTTAGCCCATCCTGGAATAATAGTAGCCATACTTTTTGAGCTGTAGGTGCATACACACGAAAGCTACTACCCTCTTTAGCATACATACATCCTAAATCATCTCCCGTGTAGGTATATCTTTCTTCAAATTCTTTTGTTAAATATATAGTTGTTTCCTTCATCACCAAGTTTCCTTTCACTCCTAAAACTTCTACTTGTTTCCCTGTTTTATTATCATCTTACAGATGGGATTTCCCATGGCTGAAAATTTTTGTTCATATTCTGTCATCACGTTACCTTGACACATTTTCTCATTGCGATGTAAATCAAAGGTACTTTCCTCCAATATCCATCCTGCTTCCTCTACCTGCTCTAAGGAAAATTCAAACAATGGCCTGTTATCCGTCTTAAATTCTATCTGTCCTGTTTTTTTCAATATTTTCTCATATCGATTCAAAAATTCCTTAGACGTCAACCTTCTTTTCGCATGTCTGTCTTTTGGCCAGGGATCAGAAAAATTTAAATAAATTTTGGATATTTCCTCCCTTCCAAACATTTCCTCTATTTTTTTTGCATCCTGACATAGAAAGAACAGGTTTGTCAACTCTGTTCCCTCACGCTTTTGCAGAGCTCTCAATAACACGCTGGAATATCGTTCCACACCAATGTAGTTTATCTGGGGATTTTGTTTCGCCAGTTCCATAATAAACTGTCCCTTCCCCATTCCAATTTCCATATGAATTGGATTATTGTTTTCAAATATTTCCTCCCATTTATTTTTATATTCTTCAGGGTTCTTTATCACAAATTCACTTTTTTCAATGGCCTCATCTGCCCCCTTGATATTCCTAAGACGCATACTAATTCTCCTTTTTTCCCAGCAGATAATCAATGAACTGTTGTGCGGTTCTTCCTGACAATCCACCGTGGGATAACTCCCACTTATTTGCTTCTAACAACAATTCTTCCTCTTTCATCTGTATATGATTTCTCTCTGCCAGATTAAGCACAATCTTTTGAAATTCCTTCTTATCCGGCTTTCCAAAATAAATAGACACACCAAATCGATATACTAAAGACAGTTTCTCCTGCACCGTGTCATTTGAGTGAATATCATCTGCTTTTTCTTCTTTGTCACTAAATTTTTCTCTTACTAAATGTCTTCTGTTTGAAGTTGCATAGATTAAAATATTATTAGGTTTTTTTTCTAAACCACCTTCAATCACTGCCTTGAGATATTTATATTCTATTTCAAACTCTTCAAAAGACAAGTCATCCATATAGATAATAAACTTATAATTTCTATTTTTCACCATGGCAATTACTTCATTCAGATATTGGAACTGATGCTTATATACTTCTATGATTCTTAAACCATTATCATAATATTCATTTAAGATGCCTTTGATACTAGAAGACTTCCCTGTTCCTGCATCTCCAAATAACAGACAGTTATTTGCCTTTCTGCCTTCTACAAATGCCTCTGTATTCTCTATCAGTTTTTGCTTTGGAATCTCATACCCTACCAAATCATCCAATCTTACATGAGCAATATTTGTGATAGGAATAATCTGGGTTTCTCCATCTACATGATCAATTCTAAAAGCCTTATGTAAGCCTAATTTTCCTACACCAAATTCTTTGTAAAACTGTGTCAAAACCTTTTTAAATTCATCCACCGTATCGGTAGATGCCAAGGATACACTCAATTCACATATTCTATCCCTTATTCTCTTATTAAAAATTTTACTATTTTCATTTATATTTTTATAATCTATCAAATACTTAAAATTATCACTGTCCATTGCCTCACACAAATCTTCTAACTTCATATCAAAAAGAGCTTTAAAAATCTCAAAATCATGTAATGCAATTTCATTTACACTTCCCTCTACCTCACCTACAATTTCACATGCAGTACTGTAAGAGTTTTCATTATTTGCCAGTAAATGGGTAAGGTAACAATGCCAGATATTTCCTTCATACCCAAAGCGCCCAGCCATTTCTGATAATTCATGAGCACATACATAAAGCTGTTCTACTCTCTCCTCTGACAATGTTTTCTTTGCATTCACTTGCTCAAATGCCATTGACATAATTTCTAATATTTTCTGTTCTTCAAAATGACGATATAAGATTAACTTTTTTATAGGATTCATGGTATCACACCTTCTCAATTAATAATTGCCCAAAATAACTAAGTTATTTGTTTCCTGCTGTAAACTGCTCAATGCATTCTTTACTGCTTCTTCCTTTAAATTTCCCTCAAAATCAATAAAAAATCTATATTCCCAGTTCTTCTCATTATTTGGTCTGGATTCTATATGACACAAATTTATCCCATTGTAAATAAAATGGGATAATGCTCGATACAAGGAACCACTTTCATGAGGTATTTCAAAAGCTATACTTACTTTCTTTGCCCCTTTTGTGTATTTCTTATCCTTAGCCACGATAATAAATCTAGTACAATTGCTTTTATTATCATTAATTCCTTCTTCTAATACATTCAATCCATACAATTCTCCCGCGTATCTGCCTGCAATTGCTGCCTTAGATATATCTTTTTCATCGGAAATGTTTTTAGCAGCTACAGCATTATTCTCCATTACCCTCTTCTTCCAATTATACTGTCTTAGATAACCATCACATTGTGCAAAAGATTGTGGGTGGCTATATACTTCTCTGATATCATCCTTTGTTGCCCCTTGCACACCTAATAAACAATGCTTTACTTCTAAAATTTGTTCACCCACAATATGGTTGTCAAATTGCATTAATAAATCATATACCTCTGTAATACTCCCCGCAGTAGAATTTTCAATTGGTATCACGGCATATTCTGCCTTACCTTCGTCTATGACCTCCATAGCATTTCGAAACGTTTTTACATTTATGTAATCTACCTTTTCTCCAAAGTATTCCTTCATTGCTGCATAACTATAAGAACCTTCTATGCCTTGAAAAACAACTTTTGCATTTTTATTTATTTTTGAAATTTCTTCAAATTGATTTTCTTCTACAATACCATGTTCAGCCATTAATCTGTACTGAAGTTTTCTACTAATAGTCATAATTTGCCCAAACAATTCACTGACACCCACCGCATTTTGCTCATTATGTGCCATTGCCGAAACACTATCTATTTTTTGTTTCTCCCTTTCTGGATCAAAAACCTTTTTTCCCGATTCAATTTTGGATTTTGCCACATTTTCGCATAATTTCATTCTTTCTTCGAACAGTTCTACCATCTGAGTATCTATTCTATCTATTTCTTTCCTGATTTCAAGTAAATCCATGGTAATTTCTCCTTGTTATTTATTAATTGGTTACTGTGCACAGCAACAATTTCAACCCATTAAAAATGCATTTTTTCTTTTCCACCCTAGCTTTCTTTATAGGATACAGCACACAAAACTTTTTTTCAAGTCTATTTCTCTAAAGACTACCTGTTACTTATTATTGGTTAATGCAAATTTATACTTATGTCGGACCATAAAAACATTGTAACTTTTCTAACAGCATTCTTGCATTCTCCCTGACTACCCTTTATAATTAAAGCTAAAGACTATACAATATACATGAGGGAGTAACTGCTATGAATGAAAAAAAGAAAAATATACGGCTGGTGGCATTTTTACTTTTTTTTCTTATCTTGATAATTTCCATCACAATTGTGTTAATACAATTATCAAGACGAGTAAAAATGAACACAGACGCCGTGACCGGAAATACCACAGGAAATTTAAATAACAAAGGATTGTTTTGTGAAAAAGATGACATATTATATTTTGCTAATGGATATGATAATAATAGTCTGTACTACTATAATGCAAACAATGGTAGCTGTAAAAAATTAGCTGACGGTCCTGTCAGTTCAATTAATACAGATGATAATTATATTTATTTTGTTCGCGAAGCATCACGTTCCAAAGGAACTTTCGGAATGTCTAGTAATAATTTCGTTGGAATTTACCGTATGGATAAAAAGGGAAAACGCAAGGTCAGATTACATAATGGTCCCGTAGGTTTAGCCCACTTAATCAATAATACCATTTACTATCAAAACTATTCCAATAATTATGGTTTACATTTTTTTTCGGTAAAAATTGATGGAGATGAAGATGTGGAAATTTTTAAAGAAGCTATTCTTCCAACAGGCTACTACAATGGTTCCCTGCTATATGCCAATGTAGAAAACAATCATTTTGTATCTATTTTTGATGATGTGTCCAGAAAAAAAAACACATTATATGAAGGTGATTGCTATTTTCCCACCGTGGAAGCCAATTGTCTTTACTACATGGATATTTCTAACAACTATTGTCTAAAAAAATACAATTTAGATACCAAAGAGGAGATTATCCTAACAACAGAAAGATTAGATAGCTTTAACATCCTGGGAGACACTATTTTTTACCAGGTAAGTGACGAAAAAAATCCTTGTTTAAAGCGAATGAAATCAGATGGAACAAATATGGAGGTTGTCCAAAATGGCATCTTTCATCAAATTAGCATGACGAAGAATTATACTTACTTTACAACTTTCAACAGCGATACGCCTATTTATCGAACCCCTACCACAGGTGTCATTGACATAAATACTTTTACAGAGGCTCTAAATGCTGTTGATTAGTCATGCATTTCACACAGAAATAGGAGATTACTTTTTTATGAAAATAAATAAATTTTTAGCTAGCTTATTTTGTCTTTGTCTGTTGGTTTCAAATATGAGTATTACTTCATCAGCAGCCATGAATAATACCACAAATGAAAACAACTACTCTGAAGAAGCATTACTTCGTTCACAGATACCTATAGAATCTAATGCTATCGAAAAATGGCCAGACGGACCTGTTTGCTATGCTGAATCTGCCATACTAATTGAGGCTTCTACCGGCACCATCCTGTATGAAAAAAATGCTCACAAAAAAGAATATCCAGCAAGCATTACAAAAATAATGACTGGATTCCTTGCAGTGGAAAATGCGTCTTTAAATGATACTGTTACATTTTCCCATAATTCTGTTTTTGGTATTCCTTCTGGAAGCAGCATTGTAGGTGGTATTAATGAAGGTGACCAGTATTCTATGGAATTTTGTCTTTATGGCTTAATGTTGTTATCTGGAAACGAAACTGCCATTGCCATTGCTGAACATGTTGCAGGAACTGCAGATAAGTTTGCTGAAATGATGAATGCTAAAGCAAAATCTTTAGGTTGTAAAGACACCCACTTTATCAATCCACACGGATTACACAATGAAAAACATTATACCTCCGCCTACGATATGGCCCTGATTACCAAAGCAGCCATTCAAAATCCGGATTTTAAGAAATTTATTTGCACTGCCACCTATGACTTTCCTCCAACAAAAACAGGAGAAATCCGCTATGATAAGAGAAATCATCACAAAATGATGGAAGGGGGAGCATATGAGTATGAAGGGTGCATTGGAGGCAAGACAGGTTATACCACAGATGCTGGTTCAACTTTAGTTTCTATTGCAGAAAGAAATGGAATGACCTTGATTTGTGTCGTAATGAAAGAGGACAAACCCTCTCATTGGACTGACACTGCCACACTCTTTGATTACGGCTTTCAAAATTTTCAAAAAATGAACATATCTGAAAACGAAAAAAATTTTTCAATTGATAACGCAAACTTTTTTAAAACAGAAAGCAACATTTTTGGAAATACCAAACCTATTATTCAAGTAAATAAAAACGGATGTATTATTATTCCCAAAAACTCTGTCTTTACAGATGCAGTACCTTCTTTGAATTTTGAGAAAGCAAATGAGAGCCAAAACATAGTGGCCAGTCTGGATTACACCTTTTCCAACCACTATGTTGGATATACAACGCTAGACTTAGTCACATCTGATAATACGTTTGCATTTTCTACCAATTCTTCTAGTATTGAAGATGGAAAAAAAGCATCAATCTCAAAAAAAGATGGTTCCGTTACATTGGTAAAATCAACTCCTATTACGAATGTAATCGTGTTTATTCTAATAGGAATTATAATGGTTTGTTTGCTTGTTATTGTGGTTACACTTATCCTACAAAAATACAGAATTTTCAAAAATGCTAAATATGTTGGCACTAGAAGGAAAGTACCAAACAAATCAAGGCGCAGACCAAAACGGAAGAAATATCCTTCAAAATATGATAAATATAATTTTTAATTTCAATGGAATTTTAAAAACAAAAAAAGGTTTGTAATATTATTTACAAACCTTTTTTATGACCTTCTTTTCTCTCTTCTCTTTTTTCTCACTTCTTCTTGCTTTTCCTTTACAAACAATGCTTCTTCACCTGATACCAACCTTAGTGTTTTTATAACATAAAATTTCCCCGTGTCTGTTTTTTTCATTCTTATCTTTCCCCTTAACCAGCCATGATGTTCACAATACGCCTGACAAAAATAAAGCTTTCCATTCCCAGTAAACCAACGAATTTTTTTTCTGGCATTTTTTCCACACACATAACATCTTGTGCTAATAACTTCTCTATCTGCCATAGCATCCTCTTTACTGGAAAACTCTCTGGAAATATACTTTGAATGGTTGTCAAACAATGCATATACCTCTTTTTTCTTGTTTGCCGGTCTATGATAAGTATCAATAGAATAGTAGTGTTCCATATCATCATATCGAATATACTGCATTACTCTTGCAGTATAAGCAGCATCTTCTTTTGCTCTATGAAAAGCCGCTGCTTTCAGAATATCAAATCGATCCACTGCATATTCCAATGATCTTCTCACGGTCTTATCCTCTTCAAACAGCATAGAATACACTTTCTGAACATCATAAAACTTAAATGGTCCTTCGGCCAATGGCGGCATCCCATAATACTCCATATTTCTTTGCAGTTCCACTAAATCTGATGCCCCCCAGGTACAAAAGATAAAATCTTCTCCACACCATTCCAAGAACATATTCATTGCCTTTGGAAATGATACTCCATTTTTTAAATCTTTCATGGTTATAGATAACATATTCTTAGTATAATAATGTATTTCCTTGTAAACCGTGGGTTTTATCAATTGGGAAAATTTATCTATGCACTCTCTTCTATCATTTAATTTCACTGCACCAATTTCTATAATCTCGAAAGGTATATTTTTGTTTTCCTTTTCTTTTCCGTATGGACATTGATTCCACTCTAAATCCAATACAACATAATCCATGTAGTCACCTTCTTTTTCTCAGCGTAAAAAAAAAGAAAATAGTTCTTTTTTTTCTACGAACAATTTCTTCTTTTAAATGTTCCCTGCAGGAATCGAACCTGCAACTGACCCTTAGGAGGGGTCTGTTATATCCATTTAACTAAGAGAACTTATTTATTTTTTAATTGGTCTTATCTTTTTATTTCATAAGACCAACTAATTTTTATAATTAATTCTTCCCTGCAACCAAATAGTTCCACGAAACCTTCTACCTATTGCAGGCTCACCAAACAAATCCTTAGTGTTAATGCAAATATCAAATACCAAGTCATTAGTATCTACCTTAAGTATGTAAATCATCTCGTTGGTATCTGTATTCTGAACTAATTCTACATTAAGAATTTCACCCATAATTGAATATTTATCACATTCCACACCATATGGCATAAAATAATTATCTACAAGACTTAATACATCCTCTTTCAAAATGCGTCTAGATATCATGGAATAAGTATCCATATCTTCTAACGTGAGACTTTCTATTGCTTCCTCGTCCCCTCTCCTTGCCGCTTCAATTAACTGATTTCTATTTTCCGTGGCGCGCTTTGTGTATTCAATCTGTTGTCTGGTTTTATCAATGGGAAAAAGTATTTTCCCTGAAATTGAAAGTGCTGACATTGTAGTATTTTCCGCCATGCCCTTAACAGGATGAAGACTCTTTTCATTTTTATATTGACACACATTTTGCAAAAAGAAAATCAGTGAAACACCAACTTTTACATCTTCACAAACGCCTAAATACGCCTCTTTTTCAGCCTGTTGTTCTACAACAATGTTCTCTTTGGATGTTACTCCTGAACCCCAAAGCACCGGATAATAATACTCCAACTCAAATTCATCTTTTTCATTAATTAAACCGCAGACCATAATTCCCATATTTGGTGCGTATTCTTTATATAATTGAGCAAAAAAATCTTCTCCCTCTATTTGACTAATTTGTGTAAAATCAGGATTCTTTACAATCTCTCTTACATAGGATTTTAACTCTTTTTTTAGTTTCATCTGACTAAATCCAACTGCTCTTAAATATTTATGCATATCAACTTCTTCACAATCCTACAAATCCATAACAATCACAACTATATTATTATAAACCATCTATATTATTTTTTCAATAAAAATATTCTTAACTTTCATCATATCTATAATTTCGTTTGTATCTTCTATACAAATAACTGGTCGCTCTTTTAAAGTTTTATTCTGTCTAATTACTTTTGCCACTCTTCCATCATTTAACACTACCTGTGTTCCATTTGGATAAAGGAATATAAATTCTAAGAATATATCACACACTTTTTTATTATATTTTGTCCCACTATAATATCTAATATACTCTATTGCTTCATGTACTTTTCTCCTCTTATATCCAATTCCACAAATCAAACTATCAAAAGTATCACATACTGCTAATACTTGCTTAAGTTCATAGTTATCCCTGCTATGCATTGGATATCCCGTCCCGTCGATACATTCATGATGCGACAATATTAGTGATTTTGCAATATCGGACACCCAGCCTTCTTTTTCTAATGCAGAATATCCATATACCGGGTGTTTTTTGTATTCTTTAACTTCATAGGAACTCATATCATCTAATTCTGTATTTACATAATTCACATCAATGTATCTTATCCCTATATCATGTAATAAACTTCCTATTGCTACCTCTTTTGCCACACTAGGCGTAATTCCTAACTTTAAGGCAGTCAATACTGAAAGAACACAGGTGGAAACTGAATGCTCATATAAATCTGCACTACGTTCATGTATTTCAATAACACATTCTAACACTTCTTTCTGTTCAATCACCTGTTCAAATATGTTGGTAGCTACTTCTCCCAATTCGCCAATATTTTTATTATTGTTGTGAATATGTCTCTCTAATAATTCTTTTACTTTCTGACTATACTCCAGCCGAACTTGCTCCTCTAAGGTGAAATCTTCTTGATTTTCTCTCTTTTTTTCCTTTATATAAACATATTCCACGCCCAACTGAGCTAATTTTTCTATATAATCTATTTTCAGTTCAGTGTCTTCATAAATCAATACAGTCCCTAAATCCAATAAAATTGGTCTAGCCAACACCTCTCCGCCCTGTAGTTTTTCTAGTCTTACCTTTTTCATTTTTTACCTTGCGTTAATAGCCTTATTTAAAGCTATTTTCTCTTCCTCCGATAAATTAATATCTGATTTTCCATCAATAATTTCTTTTACGTAGGTATAACTACTTCCAGTATTGTGTACTGTTGTCAATAAAAAGCCATTGTTATTTTGATTGAGCATAGCTAACGAAAAACTTAATTTTCCTCCCATTTCATTAAATGCGTCATACTTTTCCATTCCAAACTTCTGATACACCTTAAGTATGGTTTCTTTAAGCATGTCAATATCTCTTTCCTGTACATCCTGGCGTGCCTTTATATTATCAATCTGGCTAAACTTTTCTATAATAATTTTCTCAAGACTCTCTGCATTTTTTCCCGACATAAAAGAGTTATATTTTTTCTTTAACTTTCCCAATTTGACCAGTGCTACAATATTTAATGTCAACAATAATACAGAAACTAGAACAATTCCCGCTGTAGCCGCCAACAAATTATTATTTATTAAATTTTCTATATGTGCTAAATTCATTTTTCTACCTCTTTACTGCTTAATCTGACGTAATAAATCTATAATTCTGTCCAATTCGTCTTCTGAATAATATTCTATTTCTATCTTACCAGTAGTATTTGTTTTTCTATTAATCTCTACTTTAGTTCCTAGAATTGATTTCATGTTTTCCGCAATATCCTGATAAATAGCCTCATCCTTTAATTTCCCTATTTTCTTTTGTTTTACCTTCTTATCAAGATTTTTTACCAATTTTTCTGTTTCACGTACACTCAGCTTTTCATCAAAAATTTTCATTGCAATCATGTACTGCTTTTCTTCATTTTCTACTGCCAGTAATGCTCGGGCATGCCCGCTACTAATCATATCATCAATAAGCATTTTTTGCACTTTTTCAGACAATTTCAATAATCTCAGAGCATTGGTTACTGCCACACGGCTCTTTGACACTTTCTCAGCAACTTCATCCTGCTTTAAATGAAATTCCTCTAATAGTCTTTTATACGCCATTGCTTCTTCAATAGGATTTAAATCTTCTCTTTGTAAATTTTCAATCAGTGCAATTTCTGCCACTTCTTGTTCTGTATAATCCTTTACAATTACAGGAATCTCTTTTAAACCCGCCATTTTTGCAGCTCTCCATCTTCTTTCTCCAGCTACAATTTCATAATACTGTTCCCTTTTTTTTACAATTAATGGCTGAATAATTCCATACTGTTTAATTGACTCAGCTAATTCAATTAATGCATCCTCATTAAATTCCTTTCTAGGCTGTCCTCTATTCGGCTCTATCTGTCCTATTTTTACCATCATTTCATTTTTAATGACCTCGACTTCTTTTACCACTTCCTTAACAACCTCTTTTATCACTTCCCCTTTTGCGGCCGTAGGACTTTTCTTTTGAATCATTCCATCTAAACCTTTTCCTAATCCTATTTTTTTTGATGCCATGTCATTTCCTTTCATTTCTTGAATTTACAAGTTACTCATTTTCTCTATTGATAACTTCCTCTGCCAATAGCATATAACTTTCAGCACCTGCAGATTTTGCGTCATACTTTGTTATTGGCAATCCATGGCTTGGAGCCTCTGCCAGACGCACATTTCTCGGAATAATTGTCTTGTATATATTTTGATTCAGATTTTCTTTTACATTTTCCACTACTTGCAAAGAAAGATTCGTCCTGGCATCATACATTGTAAATACAACACCTTCCATTTCTAACTCCGGGTTTAATCTTTCTTTTACCAACTCAATCGTATGTAATAGCTGACTCAACCCTTCCAATGCATAATACTCACACTGGATAGGAACTAATACTGTATCTGCTGTTGTCATTGCATTTACTGTTAACATATTCAAAGATGGTGGGCAATCTATAATAATATAATCATAGTTGTCTCTAATTTTTGCTACTTGATTTTTTAAAATGTACTCTTTTTCTTCAATTCCAATAAGTTCAATTTCTGCCGCTGCTAAATCCACATTAGATGATATCACTGAAAGATTTTCAATTACATTTTCCTGTATTGTCTCTTCTATGGTATATTCACCCAACATAAGCTCATACAGTGTTTTTTCCACTTCATTTTTTTCTATACCAAATCCGCTGGTGGTATTTCCCTGTGGATCACAATCAATTACAAGCACTTTCTTTCCGTACTCTGTTAATGCTGCCGAGAGATTAATAGATGTGGTGCTTTTACCCACTCCACCTTTCTGGTTTGCTATTGCAATAATTCGTCCCATTTGAATCGCCTTTCACCTTTTTGTTTTTCTCTATACTTTTCTCTAATTATCGTTTTTCATTATACACCACTTGTTTTTTTTTAACAATGCTTAGACCGAAAAAAGCAAAACTTTTGTTGTAATAAAAGTTACTGTACAGACACAAGCTTATCACTTGCTGTTAAGCTATACACCAAAAATGATATTGCACGAAAGTGATATTTTTAACAAATCTTATTAACACCAGATAAATGTTTCACGTGAAACATTTATTTAGCATAAGTGAAAATCATATGTTTCTAATACGCTTATGTATATTGTTTCAAATCCATAATATATTTTATTTTCTCGTATCTGTTCAAATCCACGAAACAGATACGTTAAATCGTTCAATGCCGACAAATGCAAAATTGCCCAATTTTTGCATAATACACATATTCTTACGGTCTCAGCAGTAAATGCTGAGACCTCTACTGAATAGTTACATTTTTCCTATGAAATTTTTGTTTACAAATAACTTTAAAAGCAGGGAGACTGTTATATCTATATACAAAGACATAGACATTAGTGATAACAAATACAATTATAAATTTTTTCAATCATGTGTGAAATCTAATGTTTCACGTGAAACATTAGATTTCACACATAAATTAAACATTAAGACAAATAACATAAAATTATATATTATTGTATATTTTAACGTTTTTGGAATTTAAAATATTTTTTCTAAGAGCTTATATTTTTCTAAAATTTACTGTTACATCAAAATAGGTTCTTCTATTTTTATATTGCTAGTATCAAATAACAAATATTCGTATCTGTTCAGAACTACGGAATAGATACGGTAAATTGGGCAATGCCGACAAATGCAAAATTATCCGGTTTTTGTATAATACAGATTTTCTTACGGCCTAGCAGTAAATGCTGAGACCTGTACTAAATAGTTACAGATCATTTCAAAAAAGCCATAAAACAATTGCAACTATTAACTACTATTCTCATGTTACAGTACACAAGTACCTGCATACTGTAACAGTATCATCACATACTACTGAAGACTTAAGAAATAGTATAGTAAATCAAATAAAAGAGATGTTTCACGTGAAACATCTCTTTTATTTGATTTCTACCAAATTATTTTTTATTGCAAATACTGCTGCCTGAGTACGGTCTGAAGCACCTATTTTTTTAAACAAGTTAAACACATGATTTTTTACTGTTCTCTCGCTTATATTCAATCTATCTCCTATTTCTTTATTAAACAGTCCTTCGGCAATTAATTTTAAAATTTGCATTTCTCTCTTTGTTAATGCGTGCATTTTATCTAAATCCGTTTCTTTTTGCAGCAATTTCTGATTTAATAATGGTATTAATTCTGGTTGAATATACTGTTCTCCTTCCATTACATTAAAGATAGCTTTTTTTAATTCATTTGATCCTGCATCTTTCAACAAATACCCATCAACACCTATTTCATTTGCCTTTATTAAATAATCAATTTCATTATGTACTGTTAAAATTACTACTTTTATTTTTAACTGAGATTTATTTATTTTTTCTAAAACCTGAAGTCCATTCATATTTGGCATATTGATATCTAATAATAGAATATCTGCTGAGATTTTCTTTAATACATTCAGACATTGTAACCCGTCCCCTGCCTCTCCTACCACCTGAATTTCTCCAGACATTTCTAATAATTGCTTTAAACCTTCTCTAATAATAGAATGATCATCTGCTATTATTACTTTTACAGACATATTAGTCCTCCTCTAATAATGGTATTTTTATAATTATTTTTGTTCCAACATCAATTTTGGAATCTATCTCCATACTTCCAGATAATAAATATACTCGTTCCTTCATCATTGAAATTCCGTATCCTGAATTATCTCTTTCTTGTTTTTTTTCCATTAATGTCACGTCAAATCCTGTTCCATCATCTTCTATCATAATATTTAATATATTATCCTTATAATTAAATACTACAAGAATTTTAGTAGCCTGTGCGTGTTTTACTACATTCATACAAGCTTCATGTATGATACGAAACAAAGTTAATTTTACCAGACTATCACTCACTAACTCTTCCAATATTTGTTGATTCTCAATAGTGACTTTCAAACCAGATTGACACTTTATTTTTTCAACCATTTGGCTCAAAGTAGTATCTAAACCAATATCATCAAAAGCCATAGGCCTAAGGTTGTAAATTGTTTCTCTTATTTCTGATAAAATATCCTTAATATATTTTTGGGTGGTTTGAATTTCTAACTTTGCACGTACGCTGTCCACATCAATCAAGCTATTACACAGGTCCATTTTATTGTACACCGCAATCAAACTTTGTGCTGCTGTATCATGCAATTCGCTAGCAATTCTTTTTCTTTCCATCTCCTGCACTTGCAACATCTTTAGTTTTTCTAATTTTGGATTTTCCTCTTCAAAATTCTTGCCGTCTTTTGTCTCAAGTACTGGCAAAGAATCAATCCAATTCATAATTTTTCGGAGATTCTCTTCCTTATTCTTATAAGAATCAATCTCTTTTCGCATTTGTTCAAGGGAATCTTCCAATTGACACTTTTCCCTTATCCACTTTTCTTTCTTTCTTTTTTCCGATTCCGTATTTAATTTTGGTGTAAATAATGCCAATTCATCCGTTTGCTCTTTGTAAATTGAAATCTTTTTTTTTAAATTTTCCAATGTTACCTTATTTGCATCTACGGAAATTTCTTTTTTCATTCTTTCTTCTACAGTCTGCTGATAATATTCATATAGCTTTTTTTCAATTTCTTTTTGCTTTATAGATGTATTCTTCTTTTCCACTTAAAATTCCTCACTATATTTTAGCAAATATAACTTTCATAATTTGCCTACGGAAGGTTCTCAATTTTTTCAGGTGTTTTTACTCTGATTATAAGGGATATTTGGGCTAAACACAACATAAAACTCCCGTATTTGTCACTTTTTGTTGTTAGTAAACAAATTTTTTTTCACATTTTTGTAACTTTTTTGTAAACCTTGGGAAACATATAATATGAATAAGCATTAAATTATTATATTTTATAAGGACTTTCCTTTTACTTGTTTCTTATGAAATAATATATTATAATATTTAAGTATATCATAGAAGGGAGCAAATCAAATGAAGAAACATATCAAAAACTTTGTTTTATTGACTGCCGGCAGTATTGCAGCGATACATTTTTTAAATAAATTTTTGAAATTTAGTGCCACAGTTCGCGAACTTTTAAAGTCCACTACCGGACAGTATTACGACTGGCGTTTTGGAAATATATTCTATACCAAAACAGGAGAGGGCAATCCCGTATTACTGATACACGATCTTACAACATCTAGTTCTGGGTATGAATGGTGTGAAATTCTAGATGAGCTTTCAAAAAAACATACCGTCTATACTTTAGATCTATTAGGTTGTGGGCGTTCGGATAAACCTAATTTAACCTATACCAATTTTTTGTATGTACAAATGATTTCTGATTTTATTAAAAATATTATCGGTCATAAAACAGATATTATTGTAACGGGAGATTCTGCTCCCTTTGTTGTTACAGCCTGTGCCAATGATAATAGCCTGTTTAATAAGATTATTATGATTAACCCCACCAGCCTGTATCGTTTAAATGAAATTCCTTCTAAACGTACCAAAACTTTAAAGTTTTTTGTGGATCTCCCCATCTTAGGTACTTTACTTTACAATATGTATGCAATGAAATGCAACACGGATAATAAGTTTATAGAAAAATACTTCTTTAATCCATTTAAGGTAAAAGAAGAATATATTAACACTTACTACGAGTCTTCTAATCTGAAAGAAGGCAAATACCTATTTTCCAGTATAAAAGGACGATACACCAACTTAAATATTGTTCATGCGTTGAGAAATGTAGATAACAGTATGTTTATTATTGGCGGAGAGAAAGAAGAGGATATTTACACTACTGTGGAAGACTATACTCATTATAATTCTTCCATTGAAACCTTTATTATTCCTAAGACAAAACATCTCCCCCAATTAGAAACCCCGGAAGAATTACTGGAACAGTTAAATATTATCCTATAAAAAATGCAGGTTTTTCAACCTGCATTTTTTATGCCAATGGCTCCTTGGTTGGCATTCCTGCCTTTCTAGGAAACTGCTTTTTTGTACTTTTTTTCTTATCTATCATTATAAAGCTTCGCTTAATCTCTGTGTCAGGAAGTAACACTTCCTTGCATTCTTTTAATTCTCCGCCTAAAATTCCGATTGCCTTTGTTGCTGCGCTTACTTCTTCCTGAATCATGGCACTGTCTGACTTATATGGAACAAACGCTCCGCCAATCCTTACAAAAGGAATACAATATTCAGAAAGAGAAGAAAGGTTTGCTACCGCCCTGGAAACTGCTAAATCAAAGTTTTCCCGATATTCTTTATTCTTTGCCAAATCCTCTGCTCTGCTGTGAACCAGTTCAATACCATCTAATTGTAAGTTATCCACAACCTGCTGCAAAAATTTGATCCTTTTCCCCAAAGAATCCATTAATACAAACTTTATTTGTGGAAAAGCAATTTTTAATGGGATTCCTGGAAATCCTGCTCCTGTCCCCACATCTATTATGCTTTTTACCTTACTCATATCGTAGGCCTTGACTAACAACAGGCTGTCTAAAAAATGTTTGCTTATCACTTCCTCAAACTCTGTGATTCCTGTTAAGTTCATCACCTTATTCCACTCAATTAAAAGCTCATAAAATTTCAAAAACTGATCTATCTGTTTTGGTGACAATTCCAAATCTAATTGTTGCAATCCTTTTTCAAAAGATATTGTATTATATTTTTCCATAATTCTCCTTCTACTTTTGTGATAAATATATTAACAATACAGAGATATCTGCCGGGGAGACTCCTGAAATTCTGGATGCCTGTCCAATAGATACCGGCATAAATTCCTTTAACTTTTGTCTTGCCTCTATTCTTAAGCTTCCTACCTTATCATAGTCAAAATTTTCAGGAATTTTTTTATTTTCCAGCTTCTTATACTGTTCTACCTGTTTTTTCTGTCTGTCAATATACCCTTTGTATTTAATAGATATATTTGCCTGTTCCGCCACACGATAATCTGTGTTGGTTCTTTCTGAATCAATGGGAGCTAATATATCGTAATTTAATTCCGGTCTACGAATCAGTTCTGCCAATGTGGTACCAGACTTTAATTCTGTACTGTTATGTTCACGAAGCAATGACTGTACTTTCTCATTTGCTCCCACATTGGTATGTTCCAATCGCTCTATTTCTTTTTCAATCTCATTTTTCCGTTTCATTAAAAGCTCATACTGGTCTTTGGAAATCAATCCGATTTCATATCCAAGTTCGGACAGACGCATATCTGCATTATCCTGTCTTAGTAATAAACGGTATTCTGCTCTTGAGGTCATCATACGATAAGGCTCTCTGTTTTCCTTGGTAACCAGGTCATCGATTAAAACCCCAATATAAGCTTCTGAACGGTCTAGCACAATCATTTCACGGCCCAGAGTTTTTAATGCTGCGTTAATTCCGGCGATTAATCCCTGAGCGGCAGCTTCCTCATATCCAGAGCTTCCATTAAACTGTCCACCGCTAAAGAGTCCCTTGATTTTTTTGAATTCCAAAGTTGGATTCAACTGCCTTGCATTGATACAATCATATTCAATAGCATAGGCATTTCTTACAATTTTGGCATGTTCCAATCCTGGAACGGTATGATACATTTCCTCCTGCACATCCTCTGGAAGAGAGCTTGACATACCTCCTACATACCACTCGTTGGTAGACAGACCTTCCGGTTCTAAAAAGACCTGATGTCTGTTTTTATCTGCAAACTTTACTACCTTATCTTCAATGGAAGGACAATACCTTGGACCCGTCCCCTCAATAATACCTGCATAGATTGGCGAGCGGTCTAAGTTATTCCGAATAATGTTATGGGTGTCTTCATTGGTATATGTCAAAAAGCATTGAATCTGCTCTTTTTGTATATCCTCCGGATTTGTAGAAAAAGAAAAAGGTGTAATTCTCTCATCCCCAAACTGTGGCTCCATTTTCTGAAAATCTATGGAATTGCCATCCATTCTGGCTGGTGTTCCCGTTTTAAACCGAAACATTTCTACTCCGTTTTCTTTTAGGGAGTCCGTCAAATGATTTGCCGCCTGCAAACCATTTGGACCTGTATGGGTAATATTTTCCCCGGTAAGGCATCTGGCTCTTAAATAAGTCCCGGTACACAGAATTGCAGCCTTACATTCATATATGGTTCCTGTATAGCTCTTTACGCCTTTTAATATGCCATCTTCTACAATAATGTCTGTTATTTCTCCCTGTTTGATGGTAAGGTGCTCCTGATTTTGCAATACTTCTCTCATACTCTTAGAATACTCTGCCTTATCTGCCTGTGCCCGTAGAGAATGAACTGCCGGACCTTTAGACACATTCAACATTTTTGACTGCAAAAAGGTTTTATCAATGTTTTTTCCCATTTCACCGCCAAGGGCATCAATTTCTCTCACCAAATGTCCCTTAGAGCTTCCACCAATATTTGGATTACATGGCATTAACGCAATACTGTCTACGCTAACTGTAAAAATAATTGTTTCCAGTCCCATTCTGGCTGCTGCCAATGCTGCCTCACAGCCTGCATGTCCTGCTCCCACTACTACCACATCATATGTCTTTTTTAACACTTTTACCGACATTTTTCTTCTCCTTATTATTTTCCCATACAGAATTTTGAGAAAATTTCTTCTACTAAATCATCTTCTACTTCTTCACCTAAAATATATCCTAAGGATGTATATGCACTCATTAAATCAATGGAATAAAAATCTTCCGGCATTTGATCTTGTATACTTTGTTCTACCAGTTTCATACTTTCGTATGCCTGTTCCAGTAAATTTTTATGTCTTACATTGGTGATATATATATCATCATTAAAGTCAATCTCTTTTTTAAAAAAATACTCCTTGATTTTTTTTGCCAGAGTATCCATCCCAATTCCTTCTTTTGCTGAGATAGATAAAACTTCACCCTGGGTATGTTTTTTCATTTCAGCTTCATCTATCACCATTTGTAAATCCATTTTATTTAACAGGCATAAAGATTTTTTTTCTTTTAGAATTTCACAGATTTCCAAATCATTTTCATCTAATGGTTTGGTGCCATCTACTACATATAGCACAAAATCTGCCTCTTTTGCGTAAGTTCTTGCCCGTTCTACTCCAATCTTTTCCACGGTATCCTTTGTCTTTCTTATCCCTGCAGTATCCATAAGCAACAGCTTAATTCCACCAAGATTCACACTTTCCTCTAATACATCTCTTGTGGTGCCTTCAATATCTGTTACAATGGCTCTCTCTTCCCCTAGAAGCATATTCAATAATGAGGACTTTCCAGCATTTGGTTTTCCTACTATGACTGTCTTAATTCCCTCTTTCATGATTTTTCCATTTTCAAAAGAAGCAAGCATGGAGGCGATTTCTTCCTGTAACTGTCTTGTAATCTGAATTAACTTTTCATTGTATCCTTCCAGTGAAATATGTTCCGGATCATCCAGAGCCGACTCAATAAAAGCAATCTCATACAATACCTTTTCACGGCATTCCTTGATTTTTTTCTTTAATCCCCCGGATAATTGATTCAGAGAATTTTTATAGGCATATTCTGACTTTGCATGAATTAAATCCATCACGGCCTCAGCCTTTGATAAATCCATTTTTCCATTTAAAAAGGCTCTTTTGGAAAATTCTCCTGGTTCTGCCATCTGTGCTCCATTTTTCAACACGGTTTCTAAAACCTTCTGCACCACTAACATTCCACCATGACAATTGATTTCTACCGTATCTTCTCCGGTATAGGTTTTCGGTGCGCGCATGATAGAAACTAACACCTCATCTACCAATTGTTCTTCATCATATATATGTCCGTAATGTATGGTATGACTTTCCTGGGGGGATAGCTTATGTTTTCCCCTATAAATTCTATCTATAACTTCTAAAGCATTCTCCCCTGAAATTCTTACAATACCAATCCCGGAGTTTGTCATGCCTGTTGCAATAGCTGCAATTGTATTTGTATTCATAAAAAATCCTCTTTGCTTGATGAAATACTAACATAAAATAATAACTACACTAACTCTTTATTATATCAGACTCTTTTCTTTTTCTCAACGAAAAAAGTTATATACCGATTGGTATAAATAATAGGTTTTAACCTTCTTATAGTCTACTTAATGAAGCTTGTGGAAATATCTTGTCTCACCAGTTCAAATACGATATAATGATTTCTAGCTTTGAAATGCGTATCTGTTCATTATCACAGAACAGATGTAAAAAATAAATCAAAAGAGAGGTTACAAAATGAAAAAAATAGGTATTATCGGTGCCATGGATGAAGAAGTTGCTGCTTTAAAAAAAGACATGACAGTAACTTCCACCAAAACTTTAGCTTCTATGGAATTTTTTGAGGGAACACTTCAGGGAAAAGATGTTGTAGTTGTTCGTAGCGGTATCGGAAAGGTGAATGCGGCGGTCTGCGCCGAAATCCTTGCCGGCATTTATAATGTGGACGCCATAATCAATACTGGTATTGCAGGTTCTTTGAACTCTAAAATAAATATTGGAGACATAGTAATATCTTCTGATGTTTTACATCATGATATGGACGCAACCGGATTTGGTTATCCCTTAGGGCAGATTCCACGTATGGAAGTACTCTCCTTTACTGCAGATACAACTTTAATTGATATTGCAGGCACAGTATGTCATCAGGTAAACCCAGAAATCGAAACCCACGTAGGCCGCATTGTCAGTGGTGACCAGTTTATTTCTGATAAAACTGTAAAGGCACGTATAATAGAAAATTTCCAGGGATTCTGTACCGAAATGGAGGGTGCAGCCATTGCACAGACGGCTTACCTCAATAACATTCCTTTTGTTATTCTGCGTGCAATCTCTGACAAAGCAGATGATTCTGCAACAGAAGATTATCCAAGCTTTGAGAAAAAAGCCATTGCCCACTCGGTGAACTTAGTCAATGGAATCCTAAAAAATTTAGCATAGTCCATGTTAAACTAAAACTAAAAAATACACTTGAACTTTCGGCGTTCAAGTGTATTTTTAGTTTTTCAATTTATTATTTCTTTAATGCTACCACTACGTGTCTGTATGGCTCTTCTCCCTCACTGTAAGTAGTTACATATTTATCATTTTGAAGCACCGAATGAATGATTCTTCTTTCATAAGCATTCATTGCCTCCAAAGAAATGCTTTTTCTTGTCTTTTTTACCTTATGTGCCACATTCTTTGCAAGGTTTTCAATGGTGTCTCTTCTGCGCTTTCGGTAGTTTTCTGTATCGATTTTTACACGGACATACTGTTCACTGTCCTTGTTTGCAACAATACGTGCTAAATCCTGAAGGGCATCTAAGGTTTTGCCTCTCTTTCCAATGAGAACTCCCATCTCCGGACCTTTTAACTCTATATCCATGTCCTGGGTATTTTCATCATAGCTTGATATAATTTCTACTTCAAGATTCATTGTCTTGCACACATCGCTTATGAAGCGAATTACTTTATCTTCCACATTTTCTTTTTTTCTTGCCTGAATCACCGCTTTCTTGCTGTTGATTCCTAAAAATCCTGCACTACCTTTTTCAATCACTTCTACTTCCAATAGTTCACTGCTCACTCCAAAATGAAGAGCTGCCTGCATAATCGCGTCATCTACCGTTTTTGCTGTAAACTCTATAAATTCCATTGTGTTTTCCCCCTACTTTTTATTTTTTTCATTATACTTTCTAACCATATTGGCTTTTGCTGCTATGCTGTCCGATTTCATGGATGCATTTTTGTAATAATCATCTGCCCTTTTCTGCTTTGCCTCTTTTTCGGCCTGTGTCATACCATTTAGCTTTACATTTTTGTTTCCCTGTTCATTGGCTTTTGCTGCCTCTGCCATTGCTCTTTCCATTAAGCTAGGCTTCTGTGCTTTCTTTCCAGCCTTCTCTACATTTTTACGGATAACTTCATCAAAATCTACCTTATCCAGATGTTTATTTGTAAAATACTGTATCACAGAACGAATCACAGGACCTGCTATCCAGTACAGTCCTAACCCCAGTGGCATACTATAACACATAATTGCTGACATTACAGGCATGGTAACATTCATCATCTTCATGGACTGCATCATTGGATTGGGTTCATTGTCTTTACTATTCATTTCTGGCTGTGGTATTAATTTAAAATTAATCCACTGAGTCAGTGCTGCCAACACTGGAACTGCAATGGCTGCAATCAACAAAGCATAAGCCCCTGTGC
The DNA here is from genome assembly GCA_045119215.1 of Lachnospiraceae bacterium. Lineage (GTDB taxonomy): Bacteria > Bacillota > Clostridia > Lachnospirales > Lachnospiraceae > RUG11237. Next base: position 80,650 of record JBGVDD010000028.1, read on the forward strand.
TGATAGCTTGTCCAACAATACTAGATGGTGAATTTGCAATGTTAATTCCCATAAATGTATTGTACTCTTGTAACTTTTCTGTCACACTGGCTATATCCCCAGATAAACTTGGAAATTTGTCTGACAATGCTGCCCATTCACTGTCATTAAATTTATACAACACATCAATAAAGGTATTTGACATGGAATAATCTGACTTTGCAAATCCTTTTGTGGAACCTATTTCTTGAATATACTTAGTGGCTCCATCTGTAGCCATTAGTTTTGTTACAAAACCTTCATATACTAATTTAATCTTTGTAACATATGCAGGCATATTGTAAATTACACGATAAAGTCCATACATTATCGGCAACGTAATAAATAATTGACCGCAACTTCCTGTTGGAGATGTACCATATTTTGCATACACAGCCTTAGTTTCCTGGTTCATCTTCATCATAGACTGTTCATCACGTTTATTAGCATATTTTTTCTGAATTGCCTGCAATTCAGGAGTCATACGGGATGATAATCGAGAATATCTTTGCTGTTTTACTGTCAATGGCATCATCAGCAAATAAATTATCACCGTAAAAAGAATAATTGATAAACCTATATTAGGAATACCAATCTTATACAATACCTCAAAAATACCATTCATCAACTGGCCCAATATCCAGGCTGCCTGTCCTATAATGGGAGTGGTATTTTTCGTCAATAAAATGAATGTCAAACTTTTTTCCTCCTTCTATGGAACCGGATCATATCCTCCTTTTGAAAATGGATTACATCTGGCAATTCTCCAAATTGTCAATAATCCACCTTTCACTGCCCCATGTTTTGTAATAGCCTCCAACCCATACTGAGAACAGGTAGGCCAATAGGGACATTTTACTCTTTTCATTGGTGAAAGATATTTTCTATATAATTTAATCAAATAGATTAATATTTTTTTCATAACTTTGCTCTATAATATAATTAAATTTACTCTGACCTTTCCTCTTTCTTTTGTGCTCTCATATGCAACTTGTTTACATGAAGTAATGCACTTTCCATGTCAGCGTATGTGATGTTTTTTGCACTGATTCTTGCGATTACCACGTAATCGTATCCCTTTTCAAATTCCTTTTCATTTAAACGGTAGCTTTCTCTTACTAAACGAGTCAGGCGATGCCTCACCACACTATTTCCGACTTTTTTGCTTACCGAAATTCCTACTCTGTTTTTCTCCAGATGATTTTCATACTTATACATAACCAGATATTTATTCGCAAAGGAAACTCCCTTGTTATAAACTCGCTGGAAATCTTTTCTTTTTTTTAAAGATTCTGAATACAACATTTTTGTGGTCCTTTCTGCTGTTTTATTCGTTACAATGATTATATAGAAGAAAAGACCACATAAAATGCGGCCTATGCTGATAACTTCTTTCTTCCCTTTGCTCTTCTAGCAGCTAAAACTTTTCTTCCGCCTGGTGTACTCATTCTGCTTCTGAAACCATGAACTTTAGATCTAGATCTTTTCTTAGGTTGAAATGTCATCTTCATAAATTAGGCACCTCCTTAAAATTATTTACTCAATATTATTTCATATTGCCTGCAGACTAATAATAATCTGCAAACATCACTCCTATTTTATTGAATAAAGGGGGTTCTGTCAATCTTTTTTTTATTTTTTTAATAATTTTTTCATTGGATTTTCTTCTTTCAGTGTGAAAAAAGATATTTGTACCCAAAATCACGAAAAGTTATCCACAATTTGTTGATAACTTGTTGATAACTTTTTGATTTTTATAATTTTCCCCTTATTTTAGCCTTTTATTTTGTTATTTTATTTTTCAACAGCCTGTTTATAATATATTTTTTTCATATTATGTAAATCAAAAAAAA
>JBGVDD010000029.1:0-3827 GCA_045119215.1 Lachnospiraceae bacterium
GCAGCTGGATATGAAAAAGCTTGAGGAAAGGCGTGAAAAGAAACAGGCAGAAGTAGACAGATGTGCAGATCTCAGAGGAATGCTTTATGAGGATATGAAGGATGGTATTATTTCAAAGGAAGATTACAAGGAACTTCATGCGGCATATGAGCAGAGGAAAAAGAATGCTGAGATTGCTATTCATCAGATTGAATTGGAAATGGATGATGTGTTGAATCGTAAGAGCAAAGGCTTTGTATGGCTTGATTATTTTACGGAACATAAAAATATTGAGAAACTCACGAGGGAAGTGGTTGTATCTCTTATCCGTGAAATAAAGGTATTTGATAAGAATCACATTGAAGTAGTGTTTGACTTTGATGACTGCTACAAGGAATGTCTTGATGTAATAGAAAGTCAGGGACATTTTGTTGAAGTGGACAGTACGGGAAAACTGAATATCAGATTAAAGGAGGCTGTGTAGTATGGCAAGAAAGAGTAGAAAAAATACGCCGATTGCAGTTGCAGAGCCAACTGACAATCTGACAACAAAAGCAGTTTTAAGTCTGGATAAGGAGGCAAAACCATATCAGGTTGGAATCTATGCGAGACTTTCATTCGAATCAGAGGCGAATAAGGAAAGAGATACTGTAGATACACAGATTGCATATATCAGAGAGTTTATTAATGGGCAGGATGATATGGTAGAAGTTTGTGTGTATGCTGATATATCTGTTACAGGAACAACTTTTGAAAGACCGGAATTTGACCGAATGATTCAGGATATTCGAGCCGGCAAAATCAATACTGTTATTACCCGTGATCTTAGCAGGCTTGGAAGAAATTATGTGGAAGCAGGTAACTACATTGAGAGAGTATTTCCTTTTCTTGATGTGAGATATATTGCCATCACAGATGATTTTGATACTGCAAGACCGGGAACTGATTTATCCGTACCGCTTAAGAATATTGTGAACGAATATTATTCCAAAGACCTTTCAAAGAAAGTAGAAACTGGTAAGCATAGTATTTGGGCACAGGGCGGCTTCAGCGAAGGAACGCCACCATATGGGTATTACAGAGCTACAGATGGTTCAAGAAAGCTTTTGATTGATGAAGAAGTATCTGACAATGTAGTCAGGATTTTCAATATGTTTCTGGATGGGAAAGGGTATGCCGGTATTGCAAAAACTCTGCAAAGCGAAGGAATCCTTTCGCCACCGAAATACAGATTTTACAAAGCCGGAAAAACTGAGTTTGCCGAAAAAGCAAGGGAATGGCACTATTCACACGTAAAAGAGATACTTCAGGGAGAATACTATATTGGAAATATTGTTCATGGAAAGCAGAGGAAGGCTCTTGATACGGGAAGAAAGAATAAAAAAACAGATAAGTCCAAGTGGCAGCGAGTAGAAAATGCTCATGAACCTATCATTGATAAAGATACTTTCTATAGAGTTCAGGAAAGAATGGAACTTATCAAGAACAGGCATTTGGAAGCATCAAAACCTAACCCTGATGCTCCCAAAAAGCCGGATAATATTCTGGTATATAAAACAAAATGCGCCTGTTGTGGAGGAAGTGTTTTGGTTACCAGACATCATACTCATTCGGAAAAGTTCATATATAAGTGCAGTAAGCGTAGGAAATTAGCAGCATTGTGCGGGAATAAATCTTCTTATGAATACAATGAGGTTATGGACAGCGTATTTTCCGTTATCCGCCAGCACATGAATCTGTGTATTGAAAAAACAAAATTTGTTCAGAAAATGAACAGCAGAAAAGAGAATGTCCTGCAATATGACATTTATACAAAACAGATAGCAAAGCTTCAGAATGATGTTAGAAGAATTACTGCTAACAAAAGCGGCTTGTATGAAGATTACAGGGAACAGCTTATAACGGCGGAAGAGTTATGCCAGTATCAGAAAGAGTATGAAAGCAGAGTAAATGAGATTGAGGTTCAAATCACTGAGCTGCTTTACCGCAGAAGTCTCTATGAGAAAGATTTTCACATTGATGAAGGCTGGGAAGAAACCGTTAATAAGTATTTGTCAAAGAGGAAACTTACAAGGGAGCTTGTGGAAGCGTTTGTATCAGAAATTGTATTTTCTGATAACAATATAGAAGTAAAGCTTCTGTATGATGATTTCCTTAAGGAACTGCTTGAGGTGGCAGAAGAAAGAGAGGTGAGCAGCAATGGATAAGACGATAGCTCTTTATATGAGATTATCAGATGAAGATGACAACTTAGCTGCTCATGAGGAAAGTAACAGTATTTCCCATCAGAGAAAGTTGATGCTCGATCATATCCAGAAACTGCCTGAACTAAAGGACTGCAACATAATGGAATTTTCAGATGATGGATATTCCGGAGCAGACTTTAGCAGACCTAATTTTGTAAAAATGATGGATCTGGTAAAGGCTGGTAAGATTCAGGTTATTGTGACGAAGGACTACAGCAGACTCGGACGAGATTATCTTGAAGTCGGTAACTATATGGAATGTATATTTCCGGTTCTTCAGGTAAGGTATATCAGCGTGAATGATAATTACGATTCTGCTAACAGCTTTGGTTCAACCGGAGGTATGAGTGTTGCACTGAAAAATCTTGTGAATGCATTGTATTGTAAGGATGCATCAAAAAAAGTAAGAGCTGCTAAGGCAGTGTTGGCTAAGCAGGGAAAGTACATTGCTGCATTTGCTCCTTTTGGATACCAGAAAAGTGAAGATGATAAGCATATGCTAGTGCCTGACCCCGTAACAGCACCTGTTGTCCAGCAGATATTTGAACTGGCTATTAAAGGCATGAAATACACCGAGATTGCCAATTATCTGAATAATAATGGATATGATAGCATATTTGAGTATTACCAAAAGATTGGAGTTAAGAGATGTTACGATAGGGATATTGGTGAGCACATGTGGAGTGCCAGTACAGTAATGGAGATTTTGTATAATGAAGTCTATATTGGTTCTGTAATCAATAACAAGACGGCTGATAATATTGATACCGGTCATCAGGTTGTGCAGAGAGATAAAGAGGACTGGATAATTGTTGAAAATTGTCATGAACCATTAGTTTCTGTGGAAGACTTCAAGCTTGCTCACAAGATTATAGCAAGACGAGAAGTGACTAAGAGAAAACCAAATGGAAAGTGGCGTAAATCATATATTCGCTGTGGAATATGTGGTAAGGGACTTTGCAAATACGGAAATAAATCCTCATACAGATGTCATAACGGTCATGTGTCACGTATTAGAGGTAAAGAACTTGAAGCGGCACTTCTGGACATTGCTAGAAATATGGCACTATCTCAGTTGCATGAATTTGAGTTAAAAACTAATAGTGGTAATTGTCCGGATAATCTTGAGAGGGAAATCGAATCACTTAAAAAGTCAAAGGCACACTATGCAAAGCTCAAGTTTGAGATATACGACGATTATACCAAGGCAAATATCACTCGTGATCAGATGGCAAAAAAGACTGCAGAAGTTAAGCAGAAAATCGCAGAGATAGAAAGTCTGATTACAGAGAAGCAGGAAACACTTGATATGCAAAAGGATCTCTTTCTTGATTCAAAGCAGGAACAGCTAACAAAGCTTAGTAAGTTGGATGAGTTTGATGAAGAAGTAATCAGATATCTCATTGATTATGTGTTGGTGTATGATAATGAGCATATTGAAATCAGATGGAACTTTGATGACTTTCAGGCTGGATGATGGTATAATCAGTAGTAATAGCGAGAAAACAAAATTATAAAGAAGTAACATGGGGAATCTTGCTAAAGGTTCCCCATTGATAAAAAAAATTAATTTTTTTTTGTTTCTTACTTGACACGAGCAGA
>JBGVDD010000030.1:0-3583 GCA_045119215.1 Lachnospiraceae bacterium
AAAATGATAAGATTGTAGGAATTTCCCTTGGAAGCATCATGCACTGGTGCATCGGAAATGAATTCTACATATATGAATTTTTCATTACAAGAGAAAACCAGAATGAAGGTTTAGGTTCGCAGTTTTTAGATGAAATAGAAAAATATGTGAAGGAGTTTGGGGTAAATCATATTTTTCTTCAAACAGACAGGCCTATGCCTGCCTATGAATTTTATAAAAAGAATGGATTTGTGGAACTTGAAGAGCATGTTTCATTAGTTAAAATGCTTGAAAAGAAATGAAGTGCAGAGCGTTCTTGAAGAAAAATGAGAGAGGAAAATCGAAATGGATAAGATTTGGGAAGAAATCTATGGAGTAGCAAAAAAAGTACAGAACGGAAGAAAAATATCTGATTATGTTGAAGCTGGTGAAGTGGCGGCAGCCATATACTCAGAATCTGGAAAAATATATACCGGTGTGTGTATAGATACATGTTCAACCTTAGGAATATGTGCGGAGAGAAATGCAATTTTTAATATGATAACAAATGGCGAAAATGCTTTTTCCAGAGTAGTGGCAATCATGCCAGATGGAAAGAGTGGAGCACCTTGTGGTGCATGTAGAGAATTAATGGTTCAATTGATGCCAGATACATATAGGGATGTTGAAATATTATTGGATTACGAAAATGAGAAAGTGGTTACGCTAGGTGAATTAACTCCTGAGTGGTGGATATAAGAGCAGGTAATTCAATATTTTTTTGGGGGAGGCAGAAAATGAATATAATACAACACTCAAATAATATTCATTTTACTTTCATGGTGCAAAAGCAGGAAGGAAATATGAGCTTAGTAAATCAAAACCAATAGTGGGATTTGAGATAGATGGAAAATATAAACTGTTAGAAAATGAAACCGCCTGTGATTATTCTGCCGCCTTTCAAAGTGTTATAGGTACAGGCACTCTACAGATTGTAGATAATATGGAAGAAAAGAAACTTGGACTCAATACTTTGATGAAGCAGGTATCCCGACATTCAGACTGGAGTTATGATGCTAAAATGCTTGAAGCAGTTGCTGTTTTTAAATTGGATGTCCAAAAAATAGCATGTAAAGCTAAATGATTTGTAATAGGAGAAATTTGTACCATCGAATTAGATAGTTAAATCCAACAGCTTTTTGAATTGGTATTCGTTTGAAAAATGCGATGCGAACACATTTATTCGGTGTAAAAACGCAAACGAAAGTAGATTATTCGTTCATAAAATGTTATTATCTATAATTTATGGTAAAAAAATCGTTGCAGGGAAGACGTTAGTAATATTTGATGATGAGCGCGTTATAATAGGGACAAGTTAGAAGAAACCCAGTAAAATCAAGGGGTTGCCACTAATTTAGTCCTTATTTTTATACCAATTTAGCGGTAAAGATAAGGCAGCGCTGTTAAAATCAAAACCGAAATCCGAGATAGTTACACAGAAGTCCACAACCGTTCTGAAAGTGATTCTGTGAGCTTTATCGAGGTACAATTTTATATTGAAACATTTAGTGAGGACTAAATTAGCACTTTGAGATGGAGTATTCTGTCTGGCTGGTTTGGTCCTCTTTTTTATTATCATTGACAGAGAGGAAGGATTGAATGAGCACAGTGTTAATTTGGTTCGTAGTTATAGTTGGAATTGTAGGAATACTGTTGTTTTGGTCATTGGCAAATACAGCAGGATGGGCAGATGACAGAATGGAGGAGATAAAGAACAGAGAAACAAGTTGTGAAGCAGTAATCACTAATCAAAGTAGTATATCGGGAGGGATGGCTATGGCAAATAAAGAAAAGAAGATTGAAGGCAGACTTGGCTACAACAGTGAAAATGGCAGATATGGATTGCTGGTATCAGATTTATGGGAACATATCGGATTCCATTGTGGAGAATGCTTGGAAGTCAAGGTTGATGACAAATGGGTAAAAACTCGGATGGAAATGGATATTGACCGTAACTGGTATCTGGTGGATACCCCTTATACAGGAGATTTAGAGTATGTTAGGGCGAGAATTTAGGAAACGGAGGAAACACAGAATGAACAATAGTATTGAAATAATTGGAATTGACCATGGCTGGTCACAGATGAAGACAAGCAACTATTGCTTTAACACATCAATCAAAGAACTGCCGAATGTTCCGGCATTTACGGATAATGTTCTTCAATATGACAATAGACATTTTGCAGTTGGAGATGAACGACTGGAAGTGCTTGACAGTAAGGTGGAAAATGAGAACTTCTATTTGCTCACTTTAGTGGCAATGGCAAAGGAAATGAAAAGCAGAGGAATAAAGGAAGCAGACATTGCTCTTGCAGTTGGACTTCCGCTGACAAGATTTTCAGCGGAAAGAAAACCATTCATCGAATATCTGTCAAAGAATGAATTTGTAGCATTCACCTTTGAAAATGACCTATATCGAGCACACATTATGAATGTGTCAGTCTTTCCACAGTGCTATGCAGCAATCGCCGGTATGTTACCATCCTTTGGTAAAAAAGCATTGGTTGTCGATATTGGTTCATGGACGATTGACAGTATGATGATTCTTGACAAGAGACCGGACAGTACAAAATGCGATACCCAGAATGAAGGATTAATCCGCTGTATGAGGTCCATAAACCGACTTGCAGTACAGGTAAAGAACCACAAGATAGATGAAGCAGATATTCAGGAATATATGATTACAGGCAGAACAGCATTGCCTGACGAGTATAAGGAGCTTATGGAACAGGAGATTTACGAATTTGTAAATAAGGTATATCGTTATCAAATTGAGTGTGGTTATAACCTTGATATGATGCCGGTCTATTTTGTAGGCGGTGGGGCAATCGTTATGAAGAACTTTGGAAAGCATCAGCCAAATTTTCATTATGTACTTGATGTAAAGGCAAATGCCAAGGGATTTGAGAAAATGGCGAGGATTGCATTGAATAACGGGAGGTAGTGGATATGGCACGAAAGGATGTCGAACAATTCAATCTTCGGCTTAATCTGAATAACCCGAATCATTTGAAGATATATCGAACCTTCCAAGACCTGAATACCGACATTCATAAGTCGAGAAATAACTTCATTATTGAAGCGTTGCTAAGGTATATCAATGGTATTTCAGATGAAGATTTGACCTTTACCGGGGCGAAGAAAAAGCAGGAGGCAGACAGATATGTTACCCAGTCAGAAATTGCTGAACTGGAAACGAGAATAACTGCGAAAGTTATGAAAGAAGTTGCTGAAATGATGGGAAGAGCTGCGTTAGGCAATCAGGGAATGATGATAAATCCTATGATGATGCAGTCCTATATGCAGATGGCACAAACTACTCAGCAGGAAGCACCCAAAGAAAACGAGACAAAAGATGTTTCAGAGGAAGAGGATGCAACATTGCAGGAAATGTCACTAATGTTTGCTCAAGGAGAATTTGGAAAGGAGTAAAGCCTATGGCAGTAATAAGCGGAATCGGAAATGTGTTACTTACCATATTGAAATGGATATTAAAAATAGTATTAGGAATACTCAGACTGGTATTGGAGGTGGCAAAAATCTTTCTGCTTCTGCTTAATCTGGT
>JBGVDD010000031.1:0-19290 GCA_045119215.1 Lachnospiraceae bacterium
AGTATGGCAGGAATAAGAACGGAGAACAAGATTTATGAAGTCGGCATGTACTGCCGCTTGTCAAAGGACGATGGCACGGATAACGAGAGTGCGAGCATTGCGACACAGAAATCCATCCTCACGGATTATGTGAAAAAGCAGGGATGGCACTTAGCAAAAACGTATGTGGACGATGGTTATTCTGGTACGAATTTCCAAAGACCAAGTTTCCAGAACATGATTAAGGACATTGAAAACGGTCTGATAAACTGCGTGATTACAAAAGATTTATCCCGTCTGGGGAGGAACTATCTTGATTGTGGGTTATATCTGGAAGTCTTTTTCCCAGAGCATAACGTGAGGTATATAGCGGTCAATGACGGCGTGGACACGCTCAATAAATCAGCGATGGACATCACGCCTTTCCGCAACATCCTAAACGAGATGTATGCCGCCGACATATCAGTCAAGATAAAATCAGCGTACCGTGCGAGGTTTCAGCAGGGGAAATTCATGGGGACGACAGCACCATACGGATATGTCAAAGACCCCGCCGACCATAATCACCTGCTGATAGATGACAAGGTTGCCCATGTGGTAAGGGAGATATTCGACCTTGCATTAGCGGGCAACGGAATCGCCAAAATCCGCAAGCACATCAACAAACAGCATATCCTACGCCCTGCCGCTTATGCGGTGGAGCAAGGGGCAACAGGCTATGAGCGGTACTTTGAGGATAACGAGGAAAACCGTTATATTTGGAGCGAGAACAGCGTGAGGGGCATTTTAAGAAGCCCGATATATGCGGGAAACCTTGCAGGCTACAAGCGGATTGCCGCCAACATGAAAAGCAAGAAACGCCCCTCTAAGCTGCCCGAAGAATGGGAAGTGATACCAGACACCCATGAGGGGATAGTCACGCAGGAGGAATTTGACACCGTACAGCAGCTTATGACGAGCCGCAGGCGGGAGCAGAACGCAGGGGGATTTGAGAATATCTTTTCGGGCGTTATCAAATGTGCGGACTGCGGCTATGCAATGCGGGCGGCGAGTGCCAACAGGAGGAAACGCCCCGACATCATCGACTGCGTACAATATTCCTGCAATAATTATGGCAGATACGGTAATATCATGTGTACCGCACACAGCATTGAAGCGAGGGACTTATTCAATGCCGTCCTTGCCGACATCAACCGCTTTGCGGATATGGCGGTCAATGATGAAAAGGCGGTCAGAGCCATAGAAAGGCGGCTCACGGACACAGACCAGAGCAGGGCAAGGACACTGGAAAAGGAGCAGAGAAAGCTGAACAAACGCCTTGCAGAACTGGACAGGCTGTTTTCCTCACTCTATGAAGATAAGGTGATGGAGCGTATTACGGAGCGGAATTTTGAGATGATGTCGGGGAAATACCAGAAAGAGCAGCTTGAAATTGAAGCAAGGCTGAAAGAGGTAATGGAAACGCTTAACGACAGCTATGAGAAGTCGCAGGGTGTCCGTGACTTCCTCTCCTTAATCCGCAACTATCAAGGCATTAAGGAACTGGACGCAACCATCATAAACGCACTCATAGACAAGATACTTGTTTCGGAACGTGAGAAACTTACAGACGGAACGGTAAGACAGGAAATCAAGATTTATTATAAATTCATCGGCTTTGTCGGTGAATTACATATCACACCCACAAAGCGGTGGACGGCGTTAAAGCCTAAAAATTGTACGGTGTGCGGTGTTGAATACGTCCCCAGCTCTGGAATATCAAAGTATTGTCCCGCTTGTGCTAAGAGGATACAGAGGGAGAAATCAAACGAGAGCAAACGCAGGAGCAGAGAACAGAAAAGGATAGCATGTATGAACTGTCCGCAAAAAATGACCGACTGATATTGAACAGCAGGAAGGAAGAATTTTACGACAGGGCAATATGAATGACAAGGTAAAGATTTTCCGCTATGTAACAGAAGGTACATTCGATTCGTACAGTTGGCAGCTTATTGAAAATAAGCAGAAATTCATCGGTCAGATTATGACAAGCAAATCCCCGGTACGTTCCTGTGAGGATGTGGATGAAGCGGCACTTTCCTATGCGGAGGTAAAGGCACTTGCTACGGGCAATCCCTACATAAAAGAAAAAATGGATCTAGACATACAGGTGTCGAAGCTAAAGCTGATGAAGGCGAACCATACAAGCCAGAAGTACCGTTTGGAGGATAATATTGCAAAGCATTATCCACAGCAGATAGCGGTATTAAAGGAGCGAATTGAGGGGATGCAGGCAGATATTGCCACAGCAAAAGCAAATCTTCCGGCGGATAAAGAGCAGTTTACCATGAAGGTGGGAAACAAGGTTTATACGGATAAAAAAAAGCCGGAACAGCCCTTGTGGAGATGTGTAAGGAAATGAAATCTGTGAATACACCGACTGTTATCGGTGAATATGCAGGCTTTAAGATGGCGGTATCTTTTGACAGCTTTAATCACAAATTCGTGATGAATGTAAAAGGTCAGCTCAGCCACAATCTGGAGATTGGTTCAGACCCGCTTGGAAATATTACCCGTATCAATAACGCTCTGGAGTCTATGCCAAGACAGTTAGAGGAAGCACAGACGAAGCTTGCTACCGTAGAGCATCAGCTTGAAACTGCAAAGGTGGAGGTTACAAAGCCTTTTGCACAGGAAGCGGAGCTTGCAGAGAAGTTAGACCGATTGTCGGCATTAAATGCACTCCTTAATATGGATGAAAAGGGCGATAATGCAATCGGAATGGACGATGATACACCGGATGTAAAGATTGCGGATAAGCCTGCGGCGAGAGTGTCCTTAAAGGAAAGGCTTGCGGAAATGAAGGTAAAGGTTGCCGGAAATCAGGTGGAGAAGCCTGTGGTAAAAGAAAAGGGCAAAGAAGAAACTTTATAATTCATGGGATGGGACAGTCGGAATAAGGCTGTCCTTTTCCCGTTTTAGTAGCTATGAGTAGCAGAAAAGGTAAATATGGCAGATAATAGAACAGAACAGCAGAGAGTTAAGGAGATAACGGATAAGCTGGAGGAAGGCTTAAAGGAGCTTTTTGAGAGTGAAAAATACAAAAGTTATCTTAACACCATGTCAAAATTTCATAATTACAGCTTTAATAATACGCTTCTGATTGCGATGCAGAAGCCGGAAGCAACTCTTGTTGCAGGCTATAAGGCATGGCAGAAGAACTTTGACAGACATGTAAATAAAGGGGAGAAGGCAATCCGTATTCTTGCACCTGCTCCCTACAAAATCAAAGAGGAAAGGGACAAGTTAGACCCTGTGACCGGGGAACTGCTCTTTGATGAAAATGGTATGCCGCAGAAGGAAAAGGTGGAAATTACCATTCCGGCATTTCGCCCTGTGTCCGTATTTGATGTATCACAGACAGACGGAAAGCCTATACCGGAGCTTGAAACAGCGGAACTGTTGCAGACTGTTGAGGGATATGAGGATTTTGTAAAGGCACTTATGGAGGTTGCTCCTGTTCCTATTGGTTTTGAGGATATTCCGGGGGAATCCAAGGGATATTTTCATACAGAGGAAAAAAGAATTGCAGTACAGGAAAATATGAGTGAGAGCCAGACCCTAAAGACAATGGTGCATGAGGTAGCACATTCCATGCTTCATAATAAGGAGCTTAACAAGGATATGGATGCACCTGTTAAGGACAGGAATACAAAGGAAGTGGAAGCGGAAAGTATTGCCTATACGGTGTGCAAGCACTTCGGAATTGATACCTCGGATTATTCCTTTGGATATATTGCAGGGTGGAGTAGCGGCAAGGAAATGACGGAATTAAAAGCATCCCTTGATACGATCCGCAGGACTGCATCGGAGCTGATTACAGGGATTGAGGGGCAGTTACAGGCTTTACAGTTAGAGCGTGCTATGGAACAGGCACAGGAGAAAGAAAGCCTGTTATTGGTACAGACTACGGACTTATCCGAGTACAGTCTGTTAAATGTCAGAGAAATGGATGCACCGGAGCTTGTGGCATCGTTAGCGGATATGAGTGAGGATGACAAGCTGAGTGTGCAGGCATATCTGGAAAGCAAAGGTGCATGGACTACGGAGATTGCCAATCAGGATACAAAGGAATTTGAGGAGTATTACTTGGATGTACGCTATTTTACGGACAGGGATGAGATTGTGGATGTGTCAAAAGCAAGGGAACAGCAGGCAGTAGAAAAATTATCCGTTATGGAAAAGGCAGAAGCCTTAATTGGAGCGTTGGAAGCAAATAAAACGCTTTTTACACAGGAGGAGCGAAATCTGATTGTGAATTATGCCTATAAGACGGATGATTTTGACAAAACCAAGGCACTTGCCCAGAAACTTACGTTGATGGAAGATAAGGGACTTGCAGGGGCAGGAGCGGTTATGGCAGAAGCACAGGCAGAGATTGACGAACTGCCGGACCCGATGATTGGTTTATATGAAATGCACGATTACGGATATGACTGGTCGGAAATGCTGCCGCTTACAAAGGAAAGGGCATTGGAGCTGTGGGATGATGATTACCCTATTTATCTGCTTCATGTGGACGGTTCGGAAACAATGGCAGATGACAGGGAAGAAATCGAGGAGCATGGCGGTATCTTCGGCATTGAAAAAGAGGACTGGATGCGTGAACGCAGCCTAGATAGGGATAACGATATGGAGCAGGAAAATGAAGCCACACAGTCTGTTGTAGAGGAAACTGTATCAGAGGGAAAATCACAGGATACATACAAGATTTATCAGTTAAAATCGGATGATGAATTATGGCAGTATCATTTTGAAAATCTGGAGTCATTAAAAGCCCATGATTTGAAGGTGGAAGGCAAGAATTATGAGCTGAAATATGAGGGCGAATGGACAGAGGGTATGCACCTTGAAGGGATTTATACCAAGTTCAATATTGACCGTCCGGAAGATTTTACAGGGCATTCTCTGTCGGTGGGAGATATTATAGTGTTAAATCGTGACGGAAAAGAAACAGCACATTTTGTGGATTCTATTGGATTTGTGGAAGTGCCGGAGTTCTTCTTAGAGAGTGTGCAGGAGCAGACAAGGGAAGAATTGGCAGAGAGTATTGGGGATGGCGATGAAATCATTGATTTAGGCGATGACAGAGAAGCTATACTTGCTGAAATTCGTGGAAGTAAGGAAAACGAAGTACAGGAAACAGAAGTGCCGGACACCTCTGGACAAGATGTCCAAAAGAAGAAGCCGGAAGTGGAGATTACCCTGACAGTTGCGGAGTGTGGAGAATTTCATAATATGGGAGAATTTTATGAGAATATCCCTACGGTAGAGGAAGCTATTGCCCTATTTGAAGAGATTCCACCAGAGCGTATGAACGGTATTCCTGCAATCGGTATCAATCTGCACAGGGCAGGAGAAGATGTTGAGAATGACATTGCCATTGATATAGCAGGTGCGAAAAGCATTGATTTGGATGTGTTACAGTACGTGCCGGATATTGCCAATGAGCCAAAGGCAATGGAAGTGGTGGCGGAACTGATTGCCAAATTACCGGACAGGGAGATTGACGGAAACTTATCGCCGGAACTGGAAGCAAAGGTATGGGAAAAGCGTATGCCACAGCTTTCTGAGGAGGAAAAGCTGGCGGTGGAATTTGACCGATTATGTTTTGATTATGACAGGATTCTTTACCATGATACAGTACGAAATATGTCGGAGAATGTGGAAGAATTATCACAGGAAATCAAGACAGAAGGAACGGAGCGTATTTCTGAGATTCTGCGAGAAATTGTTGCTGAAGGTGTTGTGCTGGAGGAAGTGGAACGGGCAAAGGAGCTGCTTGATAAGCTGTCAGAATATAAGCCGCTTGCAAAGGTGGAGGAAGTGGAAGAACAGAATTACAATATGATTGATAATGTTCTGAACAATGGTGCGGAAAAGGCGAAGAAAGAAGCTGACAGAAAAGAAATGGATAAACCTCGTGGAAGGGTATCTCTAAAGGAACGCCTTGCCGAGAAAAAGGCAATCATTGCTGGAAATGATAAGGCGGCTGAAGTACAGGAAAATGTAAAGAAAAATCAGAGGGAGATGTAGACTATGAATACAATATTTACGGTAGAAGAAAGTAATTTAATCAGCATTTTTGCAAGCAAAAACAGGACGAAGGTAATGCGGGATATAAGCAATGCCATTCCACATCTGGACGATGAGGAAATGATTGATTTGTCCTTGCGTGTGGTAGATAAACTGAAAGTGATGTCGGATGAGGAATTTGCAAAGCTCGAAATCGAAGCGGCAGAATAAAAATGTGGCAGGGTATGGCTCTTGTGGGCTGTATCCTGTTTTTTTGTAAAAATGGTCAAAGTTTGGTCAAGTGTAATTATGCGTGATTTGAGTGTGTGTTTTTACAAGATAAATTTAGAAAGTTAAACTTTGAGTGGAAGGAAATGAGAAAATGTGATATACTATAAATCGGTGAGTGGTATTAGTATTCAAAGGAAAGGTGTGGGTCAATGATAATCTCATATAATGGCTTGTGGAAAATTTTGATTGACAAAAATTTACAGAGAAAAGATTTGAGAGAAACGCTAAAAATAAGTTCATCAACATTTGCGAAAATGGGCAGAGGAGAAACTGTTTCTATGGATGTTTTGATGAGGTTATGTGAATATTTAGATTGTAATATTGGAGATATAGTTAGTTTCGTTAAGGATAATGAAGCATAAATGGAAAAGCAGAAAGAATAATGCAATTGGGGAAACAGTGTTTCCCCAATTCAAAAAATGTTGGAGGTATCTTATGCAGAATGAATTTTTTGAAAGAGTAGGACGGATATTAGAGCAGGCTCGTTCTAATGCTAAAACTGCTGTAAATCTTTCGATGGTATATGCTTATTATGAGATAGGAAAAAATATTATTGAAGAAGAGCAGAATGGAAAAGAAAGAGCTGATTACGGAAAATATATTTTAAAGGACTTATCAGAGTATCTGACAGAACATTATGGAAAAGGATTTTCTGTTGATAATTTAAAATTGATGCGTAGATTTTATAATGTTTACTCAAAAGACATGATTGGGGAAACAGTGTTTCCCCAATTTAAAAATTTGCCTGCAACTGAAACAGGAAGAAAGTTTTTCCTAAGTTGGTCACATTATATCAAGTTGATGAGAATTGAAAATGTTGATGAAAGACATTTTTATGAAATTGAAGCTGCGAAGAATGACTGGAGTCTTACGGAGTTTAAAAGACAGTTTGATACTTCTTTGTATGAAAGGCTTGCGTTAAGCCGAGATAAAGAAGGTGTGAGAAAATTGTCTACGCATGGGCAGATTATAGAGGAACCGTCTGATTTGATAAAAGACCCTTATGTCCTTGAGTTTTTAGGACTGCCAGAGTTAGTGCAATATTCAGAAACAGAGCTAGAGAAGCATATTATTGATAATCTACAGCAATTTCTTCTTGAGTTAGGTAAGGGATTTACTTTTGTTGGCAGACAGGTACGGTTGACCTTTGAAGAGGAGCATTTTAGATGCGACCTTGTATTTTATAATCGCCTGTTAAAATGTTTTGTATTGTTTGATTTGAAAATAGGCGAACTGAAACACCAAGACATCGGACAAATGCAGATGTATGTAAATTACTACGATAGAAAAGTGAAATTGCCGGACGAAAATAATACAATCGGTGTAATTCTGTGTAAAGACAAAAATAATGCTATTGTAGAAATGACTTTGCCGGAAGATAATACACAGATTTTTGCAAGTAAATATCAGACAGTATTGCCAAGTAAAGAGGCGTTGCAGAGACTCTTAAATGCTACGGATTAAAGAAAATATTAGAAGAGTACGGAAGGATATTTAAGAAAAGAAATATGATGGACATACTAATTGTAGAAGATAACAAGGAAATAGGCACATTACTGTGTGATTTTTTGCGTAAAGAAAATTACATGGTTAGTGTAGCTCATACAGGCGAAAAGGCATTGGAATTGTATGAAAAATACGGAGCTAAAGTAATTGTGCTTGATATTATGCTTCCGGGAATGGATGGATTTGCAGTTTGTTCTAAGATTAGGGAAAATTCCAATACACATATTTTAATTGCCAGTGCCAAAGTGGAAAAGAATGATAAATTGAAAGGCTTAAATCTTGGTGCAGACGATTATATTGAGAAACCTTACGATATAGATATTTTAATTGCCAAGATTAAAGGCATTTTTAAAAGAAAATATGGTCAGTCAGAGATTGTAGAAGGGAGTATTAAGTTGAATACTGTACAACAGTCGGTATATGTAGACGGGAAGAAAAAAGAAGTTACCGAAAAGGAGTTTGAACTGTTAAAGATACTGATTGAAAATAAAAATGTAACTATGAAAAAAGAATATTTATTTAATAATGTTTGGGGAAGTGACAGTGATTCTGAGATTCAGACATTGACAGTGCATATTAAGTGGCTCAGGGAAAAAATAGAGGATGAACCAAAAAAACCAAAGCATATTATTACAGAGTGGGGAGTAGGATATCGGTTTGAATAAGTTTAAAATTTTTACACTTGCGATTATCATTGTTGAAATATTGCTTATAGCGGTAGTTAATGGGATGTATTATCATCAAAACAATGATAGTGACGACAGAACGTATCTTGTGGAGGCAAGGCGTTTGACGAAAGAGATAGAAAGACAAAATTTGACACAGTCCGAAATAGAAGCTTTAAGTTTTAATCAGTATGAAGTCATAGTCGGAATTAGCGAATTTATTCCGGGCGAAGCCTGTGATAACGACTATTTGGTAGAAAAAATAGATGGTAAACTATATCGGATAGAGTATATTGAAGAAAAAATTACGCGTTTACCTCTTTATATTAATTTTTTGCTGGTTGGTATGTTGATTTTGACAATTAGTGTGCTTTTATATGTGGAAAACAAAGTGCTAAAACCGTTTCATAATATGAGTAATTTGTCTTATGAACTGGCAAAAGGTAATTTGTCAATGCCCGTAAAAGAAGAAAAAAGTAAATTGTTTGGTAAGTTTTTGTGGGGAATGAATATGCTTCGGGAAAAGCTTGAGGAAAACAAGGAAAAAGAACTTGAATTTCAAAAGGAGAGAAAAACATTAATACTCTCATTGTCCCACGATATAAAAACGCCCCTTTCTTCCATTGAATTGTATGCAAAAGCTTTGTCGGAGGATTTATATGATGCAGAGGAAAAAAAGGATGAAGCTTTACAGGACATTGTAAGGAATGTGAAAGAAATAAAAGGGTACGTGGACGAAATTGTAACCGCATCCAGAGAGGATTTTCTGAATTTGGAGGTCGTTATGGGAGAATATTATCTTTCGGAGGTTATGAAAGAGATAGAAACGTATTATAGGGATAAGTTATCTGTAATTCATACGGAATTTGAAGTGGCAAAAATTTCGGAATGCCTTGTAAAAGGTGATAAGGATCGTATGGTAGAGGTTCTGCAAGATGTTATGGAAAATGCCATAAAATACGGTGACGGTGAGCGTATCAGAATATTTTCTGGTGAAGAAGAGGACTGTAGATTAGTACATATAGAAAATTCGGGATGTAATGTGAAAGAAGAGGAACTTCCCAATCTTTTCGACTCGTTTTATCGGGGAAGCAATAGTGACGGTGTGAAAGGGAGCGGTTTGGGGCTTTATATTTGCAAAACCCTGATGCGTAGAATGGATGGTGAAATCTTTGCCGAGATAAATGCAGAGAATTTTTGTGTGACGATAGTGGTTAGAAAAGTATAATGATATGAAAACTTCAGGGTGATTTTTAATAACTCTGAAGTTTTTTTTACATTTAATGATTATTTAATAAATTCCTTTGTATGATAACTTTAGAAATTAAAAACAAGAGTACAGTTCAAATAGGAAAAGGAGATTTTTATGAGTAAGTTAAGCAAAGATTATTTATTGTGGACATTTTCTATAATGGCAGTTTGCTGGGGGATACTTGCAGTGTTAAGTTTAAACGGTATTTTTTTTAATGATAATATTTTATTATACATACCGTATATGTTAGGTGGATGGTCACCAACAATTGCATCATATATCGTATTGAAGAAAAATAATCAAGTTAATAATTTTAAAGATTGGTTGAGAAATGTTTTTGATTTAAAACATAATGTATTTTCTTATATAATGGTCTTGATATTTGCAATTATATTTATCTTGTCACAGTGTTTAAGTTCCGGATATGAAAAAGGAGTACCATTCATTACAATCATTGCATTGGTTCCTGCGATGTTATTTGGTGGCGGATTAGAAGAAGCTGGCTGGAGATATATTTTTCAACCGGAACTGGAGAAAAAATGTAATTTTTATCTTTCAACAATTATAGTTAGTATTATTTGGTGGTTGTGGCATTTGCCTTTGTTTTATATTGAAGGAATAGCACAAGATGGTATGAATTTTTGGTTGTTCGGAATAAAGGTTCTGGGATTGAGTTTTGCGCTTGCAAGTATAAAGAAAAATACCAATAGTGTATGGTTATGTGTATTGTTTCACTGTCTTGTAAATTCGTTAACTAAAATATATGTTGTGAACGATAACCTTATGGGAAATTTGGTTACAACCATCGTTTTAATTGTAGTTTCATTTATCTTTACAAAAATAAATAATAATAAAAAAATATTTAGTTAATAAACCTATATATCCTCTTGGATTGATATTAAAATAAATATGAATCCAGGAGGATATTTTTTATTTCATAGGAAATGCGCGAATAATGTGCAAAGCACATTATTTATTTTGAATCTATGAAGTTAAAAAAATAAATTTCATTTAATGATTATTTAATAATCTCTCTTGTAGAATGAATTCAGAACCAAGAGAAAGGAGTTTTAAAAATGTATCTGAACATACTAAAAAAAGACTTAAAAAGAAAAAAGACAATGAATATTATTGTTCTGTTATTTGTTGTTCTTGCCACTATGTTTGTGGCGTCAAGTGCTAATAACATTGTAAATGTGACTACGGCACTGGATTATTATTTTGAAATGGCAAATATGCCGGAATATTATGTAACTACTATGAATAAAACGCTTGCTGTTGATATTGATGAAACGCTAAGCAAGGCAAGTGCAGTGGATAGTTATCAGGTGGAAGAAATTCTCATTTTATCCAATGAGAATTTGATTTGGGAAGATGAGGATATAGAGAGTTATAGTGGAAATTGGATTCAAAGTGATATTTGGTTGAATTATTTTCTTTCTGACGGTAGTATCCTGGAAAACGTTAATCCGGGTGAAATTTATATGACGGAAGGTAAGGCAAATGCTATAGGCGCCAATGTGGGCGATAAACTTACCATAGAAGTAAACGGTTTGAGCCGTGAATTTGTTCTTGCTGATAAAATAAAAGATGCTCTTACAGGCGGAAGTGGAATTACAGCGTGCCGTTATATAATAAGTGAAGAGGATTATGAGTATTTTCTGTCAGCAGAAAATACAGAGGTAGTATATGGTGGTTCTCTTGTGTATATCTATTCATCGGATATGGACACGGCTCTTGAGCAGATTAAAACTCTTACAGATAACAGTGCTCTCAAAGCGGACAGAACCATTATGTATGGCTGTTATTTTTTTGATATGCTAGTAGCAGGTATTTTGCTTATCGTTAGTATTGTTTTTATTTTAATAGCATTTGTGGTTTTACGTTTTGTTATTACTTTTACACTTTCTGAAGAATTTCGTGAAATTGGTGTAATGAAGGCCATTGGTATCCGTAATTTTGGAATTAGGACTTTATACCTTGTAAAATATATGGGACTTTCCGTAATTGGTGCAGCGATTGGTCTTGCCTTTAGTTTTCCGTTTGGAAAGATGCTAATGAATGTTTCTGCACAGTCCATTATTATGGGAAATCAGAATACTATTTTGACAAATATTCTTTGTGCCATCCTTGTCATTGCAGTTATTTTACTGTTCTGTTATAGATGTACAGGAAAGATTAAAGAGATGACACCTATTGATGCTATCAGAAACGGTCAGACAGGGGAACGTTTCCGTAAAAAGAGCCTTATGAGTTTGGGAAAATCAAAGCTTCCCGCAACACCGTTTTTGGCACTTAACGATATAGTAAGCAGTCCAAAGCGTTACAGTATTGTTGGTGTTACATTTTTCCTTTGTCTTTCCCTTATGCTTATACTTTCTTGCCTAGTATTTACTATGAAGAATGGTGGCCTTTCTACCACGTTCGGATGGGCTGATTGTGATGTATTTCTTAACAGTAAAATGAAAAAGGAATGCATAGCAGAAGACGGACACGAAAAACTTGAAAAACATCTTGATGAAATGGAACAAATTCTTGCTGAAAATGATATTCCGGCTAAATGTTATCAGGAAATGCTGTTTATGATGCCTGTGTCTTTTAAAGATAACGAAGGCAGTGTTCTTGTATACCAAGGCGTAGGTACAACTATGGATATGTACGAATATACTGCAGGAACAGCTCCGCAGAATACCGACGAAATCGCAATTACACGACTTGCTGCAGATATGTTGAACGCCAATATGGGGGATACGGTTACTATTACAACAGCTGATGGAGATAAGGAATATATTATTTCAGCGTTTTTCCAAGCTATGGGTAGTAATCAGGGCATTGCACTCAGACTTCATAGTGATGAGTACATCAATTATTTTCAAGCAACAAGTACTATGGACACACAGATTATGTTTATGGATAATCCGGACAAAGAGGTAATAGAAGGTCGACTGGAAGAAATTCAGAGGATTTTCCCGGATTATGAAAATATAGAAACCTGTGCCAAAGTAGTATCGGATGCGTTAAGTGTTACCGATACATTTGCGACGGTAAAATCTATTATGGTTATACTCACGGTAGTTATAGCTGCACTTGTTACTGTGCTTATAGAACGTTCCTTTATTGCAAAGGAGCAGGGAGAAATCGCGCTTATGAAAGCCATAGGTACAAGAAACGGAACAATCTATGCATACCATGCTTTGAGATTTTTATTTGTGGGAATCATGGCAGTAATTTTTAGTATTATTTTGGCGCTGCCTCTTACACATCTTTGTATGGATCCTATATTTAAAATGATAGGTATGGAAACAGCAGTTAACTACAGTATCAATCCGATAGAAATGTTTCTTGCATTCCCTGTTGTAGTTCTTGCAACAACAACGTTAAGTGCACTCTTTACAGCACTTTATACAAGAAAAATCAAGTCATCTGACACTGCTAGCATTGAATAAGAAAGGAAACTATTATGAATATTTTAGAAGTAAAAGACCTCTGTAAAACATATATCGTAAACAAACGTCAGAACAACGTTTTAAAAAATGTAAACTTTACCGTTTCTGAAGGTGAAATGGTAGCTATTATGGGACCTTCAGGATCAGGTAAATCCACTCTTTTGTACGCTGTATCAGGCATGGATGCAATTACTGCCGGTGAAGTGAATTTTTGTGGAAAAAATATTGCGAAAATGGGTGAAAAAGAACTTGCCGATTTGCGTCTTGATGAAATGGGATTCATTTTTCAACAGATGTATATGCTGAAAAATTTGACCATTCTCGACAACATTATTCTTCCTGCGGTACAATCAAAAAAGAATACCGAAACACGTAAGGAAACAGTGGCACGCGGACAAGAATTAATGCGCAAGCTTGGTATTATTGATATTGCTGATAATGATATCAATGAAGTTTCCGGCGGACAGCTTCAGAGAGCATGTATCTGTAGAAGTATGATTAATAAGCCAAAGGTTTTATTTGCGGATGAACCTACCGGAGCTTTAAACAGAACTTCATCCAACGAGGTGATGGAGGAACTGGTTAAGTTAAACAAAGAGGGAACAACTATTATGATGGTAACTCATGATGCAAAGGTAGCAGCGAAATGTTCCAGAGTGTTATACATTGTAGACGGAAACATTAAGGGCGAGTATATAAGTCCTAAAGATTTAGAAATAAAAGAGAAGGATAGGGAAAGATTATTAAATAACTGGCTATTGGAACTGGGATGGTAAAATTTTTGGGAAACGATTAAGTGTTAAATATAGAGGAAGCCAGCTCGGTTGAGCTGGCTCTTACCATGTTATAGGCTCTGTTCTGGCTTTTTGCTTTCGGCTTGTTTAGGAGTCTGCTCCTGATGAAGATACTGCTTGATATTGACAAGTTTTCGGTTCAAATCGGCAACTTCTTTTTCGGCAGATTTATAGGTTTTCTGCAATTCAGTTTTCTTTGCTTGCAGGGTATTATAGTCTGCTTGGAGCTGTTTCAAATCAAGATTTTTAAGATTGATTCCGAAGCGTTTTAGCATATTTTCAGCACCATCAAATAGGGTTAATTCTGTTTCATGCCTACGGAAATAAGCATCGGGGTCTTTGGAATTTTTATAGCGGAAATTATAGACTTTGTTGGTCTGATAATCTCTGGCATATTTTAGGATTTCACCCAATTCCTTTAGTTGATGTTCCGTATCAATAAGGGATTGACGGGCAGTCTTGGCAAGTGTGGATTTGGACGATATTTTGTCCTCTAAATTCTCTATGGATTCAGCACTTGCATAACTGCTTGCGGCTATCTTTAGGTTTTGTATGGTTGCCCAATGATTCAGTCCCGGACTCTGTTTGAATTTCTCCTGTGAGGTATCAATAAGCTCTTTGCGGGAGTAATCGGTTGTGAGCTTCTTTTTGGCAAAGGATACCTTTTTCATTGTTTGTTGTAAGCTCTTTTCTTCGATACGCTGGCTAATGCGTTCCCTTGTGTAATCGGCTCCCAATGAGCGGACGTTGCCACGAATAAATCTTTCCCTGTCAAGTGGTCGGAAGGAGATATATTTTAGAGTGCTGTCGGTTAAATCCTCGCCTTTTATTTCATATCCCTTTGCTTTCATAAGGGCAATGAAATCCTCATAAGAAGAACAGGATTTGATGGTATCATCAATATCTTTTCGCAGAGTGACTTTTAGGGAAGTTCCGTTCTTTTCTGCCTGCCATTCCTTATAGCTTTTACCTTTATTATGGGATGGATTGATAACGGATAAATTATGCTCTTTGCACAGGGTATCGCTCAATTCCCGTATGTGGTAATAGGTGCGTTTGCAGTCATTATATTTCTTATGCTCGATGTTATCGGCGGCACAAAAAATGATGTGATTATGGATGTGTCCTTTGTCGATATGGGTGGATATTACATAGGAATATTTACCCTCTAACAATTTATCTGCAAGCTCAATTCCAATCCGGTGTGCTTCATCATAAGATACCTCGCCGGGAGCAAAAGACTGTATCAGATGAAAGGCTTTGTTAGGATCGGATTGCTTGGTTTTTGATAGTGCAAAATTGAAATCATAAGGGGCAGTTTCCACACCACAGGCAAAGGTGGATACAAGGATTTTGTCATCCGTTTTATGTGGGTTGGTAATGTACTTTATTGCTTTAGGTAGGGTTGCTTTGATAGCATGGATTTTTGTGATTGCCATACCTCATTCATCAGCTCCTTTACTTGTTTTACATCGGCATCATAGACATGCCCGGTGGCGTTCATCCGCTTTGCGATTTGATTGAGATTGTTACTGATACGGGACAGGAGAGTGTTGTATTCCTGAAGCTGGGAGTAATCAATATCATAAACAAATCCATAGATAATTAAGTGACGGATAAAGGCAGCCCGGCTGTTCATGCCGGAGATTTTGACTTTATTGTCCAGTATGTATTTTTCATCATCGCTCAAATAAAACAGGATTTCATTCTTTCGTGAGCGATTGTCTTTATGATTCTTTTGCATTTCAATCGTCCTTTCTTTTTTACCGCCAAAAGTGAAATTTCCGCTTGGAGAGAAAATTCATTTTGTGCGTTTATGGGGGGCAGGGGGCAAAGCCCATTGCAAGCAAAAATTCCCGGCTTTCCACTTGGAAGAAAGGTGGGATTTTGTCGGTTGTGTATATACACAACCAGTGCTTGCTATTCTTCCTGCAAACTTCCTGGAGGGAGTTTGCGTGTTGCGTGAGCTTAGGCGAGCGTTTTGCAACACATAAGTGCGTATCCGCACAGAAAAATAAAAAAGCTACATAGTGAATACAGGGCAGAAACAGCCTGTTTCAGTACATAGCAGTTGAGTGTCAAATATGAAATTGTATAATTTTATCCGCAAATAATTTTAGCAAGGAAACAGGAGGAAGTCAACAAAGTAAAATAACCGATACTGTTATGATTGACAAAAATTAAATTTGCAGATAGATACGGTTTAATATTTGAGGAGAATGACAAGCCGCCAGAGGTAATGAGTATAGTCTGTTTTTCTGATAGGACATCTAATAGTAAAAGCTGTTAGGTGTCCTTTTTAATTTTATGAAAAAAGTTTGGAGGAATAGGAAGGGTTATGTCCTATTTAACAGCTACAATAAAATGTGTAGCTTTTCGGAAAGGAGGAAACCGATGGATTGCGGAAGTCGCAGAGCCTTTATCGTGCAGATATTGATTGATAGAAAAAGAGCCACGCTAAAGGAACTGGCGGAGCTTTGTAGTGTATCAGTTAGAACGATACAAAGGGACATTGAGGTATTAAGTTCATTGTTTGCTATAGGAGCAGATGTTGGATATGGGGAAAGTCATTATTTGATGAATGTACCGAGTGAGAGCATTAATAAACTGACGGTCAAACAGGTAGTTGTGTCAAATGAGATTTGTGAATATGCAACAGAGGAGCAGGCGGAAATTATCAAGAGCATTATTGATAAATTTTGGACATATCGGTTATGAATTTTTGAGAGTTTACATATACTTGTCATTCTTGTAAAGCATACAAAGCAACACTTATAGCAGGTGGAGTGATTTGTATGCTTTTTGGGCTGACAAGTCCAAGTATAATTTTATCCTGGCAATCAGATTGCCAATCGAACCTTGAAAATTAAATAGTAGATGTATACGGGACATGTGGGATATGTGGAGCCACTATGCGGATACGCCAAGAGATACCTGCTTTCATTATGATATGGAAGTGCATACGAAGGAATATAGTTTTCTGATATTGAAGTTAAGGTAGGGAGCGATAAATATCTGGCAAAATACACAGCAGTTGTGTGGGGCAATGATACATATTTTTGATAATGATACTTCCGGAGTTTTCCGGTCAATTTAGTTGACGGTGTGATACCGATGTGGGTAGTGTAATGAACTGCCACTCGTATATATTTTTTATGAAGATTATCTATGGATGAGAGTGCGAAGGGAAGTGCTTTGCCCTGTCATGTGTAGATAATTCTATGTAGAAAAAAGAGAGGAGCAAGAGAGTGACGAAAGAACAGAAAAAGAAATTTGTCCGCTACGCAGAAGGGGCAGAAATCTATGGTATGAGTTTGCGTAAGTTTCAAGATTTTGCAAAGGAAGCCGGAGCTATTCATAAGGTAGGAAAAATGGTTCTGGTCAGTTGCGATATTATTGATAAGTATTTGGAAACATTCAGAGTTTAGAATGTGTACAGAGTCTTTGCAGAATCTTATTGACTTTTTGTTGAACAAAAAGTATAATGGTTATATGTTGATGGGAAGGAGGATACGCAATGGCAAAGATGGGTAGACCCAAAATTGACAAACCGAAACAGAAATCTATTGGTATTCGGATGTCAGAAGAAGAAAGAGAAAAGTTGTTGCAGTATGCTTCGGAACATAACAAGACCATAACAGAAGTAGTCCAAGAAGCTGTGAATAAATTGTATGAAGCAGATGAGGACAAAGGTGCAAAGGCTCTTTCCTAATGGGAAGGAGAGTACATGGCAAAAGCAAGGAAAGATAACAGGGGACGAGCCTTGAGAAAAGGGGAATCCCAACGGACGGATAACACTTATGTTTATACATATACGGACCCGTTCAAAAAGAGAAGATTTGTTTATGCTAAAGATTTGCAGACACTTCGTGAAAAGCAGGACAAACTGAAAAGAGAGCAGTTGGATGGTCTGGATTCTTATTTGGCAGGCAATGCCACATTGAATTTTGTGTTTGACAGGTATATGTCAACGAAATACGATTTGAGGAAAACAACGAAAAGTAATTACCTTTATATGTATAATCATTTTGTGAGAGATGGTTTTGGAGAGAGGTTGATTGCAGAATTGAAGTATTCCGATGTGAAGTATTTTTATCTGTATCTGTTGAATGAAAAGGGCTTGCAGGCGAATACAGTCGACACCATTCATACAATTCTGCATCCGACATTTCAACTTGCGGTCAGAGATGATATTATCCGTAAGAATCCGTCCGATGGAGTAATGGCTGAGATAAAAAAGAAAGCCGGAAAGAATAAGGGTATCAGACATGCCCTTACCATTCAGCAACAGAGAGCATTTCTGAATTATATTGCAAATGAGCCTGTTTTTAGTCACTGGCTTCCATTGTTTACAGTATTACTTGGGACAGGCTGTCGTATAGGAGAGATTATCGGACTTCGCTGGCAGGATGTTGATTATGAAAACAGAATAATCAATATCAATCATAGTGTGGTGTATTATGCAGTTGCAGGAGCACCCACAAAGAAGTCAGTATTTCAAGTATCTCTTCCCAAGACGGAAGCAGGAATCAGAGATGTTCCGATGATGGACGAAGTGTATGAAGCATTGCAACAGGAATATGAATACCAGAGGGAGAATGGTTTTAACAGTACCACCATAGATGGTATGACAGGATTTATTTTCTGTAATCGTTTTGGGAATGTCCACAATCCACAGACGGTAAATCGGACGATTAAGCGTATTCTTGAAAACTACAATGCAGAGGAAGTATTGAATGCCAAGAAAGAGAGAAGACAGCCGGTTATATTGCCCCACTTCTCTTGTCATCATCTAAGGCATACCTTTTGCACAAGACTTTGTGAAAACGAGTCGAATTTAAAAGTAATACAGGCAGTTATGGGTCACGCTAATATTGAAACTACGATGGATATATATGCGGAAGCTACTGCCGAAAAAAAGAAAGAAGCTATCGAGAATCTATCAAAGAATATAAAGTTGTTTTAGGGAAGAGTCCTTAAATCAATTATTCCGGATTCTTTTTGAATTGAATACTACAAATCCTTCGGATAACTACAATGTTACTACGAATTTTGATGTCATTATGCAGAAAAGTGCATTGTAGTGCAGAGTGTAAAAGTCGGGGAAATTCGCTCTGTGTCTAGTGGTGCAGAAAAGTGCAGAAATCTGTTGCGACTTCCCAACGATGAAAACATTAGATAAATAAAGCCAGTAAAATCAAGGGTTTGCGGAACTTTTAGTTGTATGGTACGACAAATTAACCTCTCTTAAAGGGTTAAAATAAACGATTTAAATGAAATCGTGTCAGTCAAACTTAATATTT
>JBGVDD010000032.1:0-2396 GCA_045119215.1 Lachnospiraceae bacterium
GCCTTTACAATGCAATCAATGGTACTACATATGACAATCCAGATGATTTAACAATTACAACCATGGAGGATGTAATCTACATCAGTATGAAGAATGATGTATCTTTTATACTGGATGATCAGATAAGTCTTTATGAACACCTGTCGACTGTTAGTGGGAATCTTCCAATTCGTGGTGTTTTTTATTTAAGCAGACAGTATGAAACGTATGTACAGCA
The DNA here is from genome assembly GCA_045119215.1 of Lachnospiraceae bacterium. Classification (GTDB taxonomy): domain Bacteria; phylum Bacillota; class Clostridia; order Lachnospirales; family Lachnospiraceae; genus RUG11237. The sequence continues at coordinate 218 of JBGVDD010000032.1, forward strand.
ACTGGAACTGAATCTTTTTTCTACGGCAGTACAGAAATTGCCATTCCCGCAGTTTTTTGTATTTTATAATGGCACAACTTCCATGCCGGACAGAGTAGAATTAAAGTTGTCAGATGCATTTATCAGGAATGAACATACCAGGAATCTTACTCCAGCATTAGAATGTACAGCCACGTTACTGAATATCAATGAGGGTCATAATCTGGAGCTTATCCTTAACTTTTCTTGAATATGTAACTGAATATGAAAAAAATTCAAAAAATGTCAAGAAATTGGCATTTTTTTCTTTTCAACGGGAAAGAAATGTGATATAATTTAGTTATATATGTAACTAAATTATGAGGTGAAATTATGATTAGAAAAGATATCGAAGTAAAGCGTCCGGAAGGGACAAAAATATATCGTCAAAGAGATTGTGTGTATGTTTATTATGTAACGGACAGTGAGTATAAAAAGGATAAACAGTATGTAGTGGAAAAAAGAGTATGCATTGGAAAAATGATTGATGAAGAAAACATGAATCCGAATGACAACTTTTTTCAATATTTTGAAATAGAAGATGGGATTGATGGAGAACCACCACGATTTTCAGATGTAGTTCAGGTAGGGGCACCGGCACTGATTTTCAAGGCAATGGAGGAGTTAAAGATTAGTGAATTGCTAAATCAGATTCATGGAAAAGAGGATGCAGCATTGATTAAAGATTTGGTAAGCTATATGATTATCAGAGAAACCAGTACCATGCAACATTATTCCAATTTTATCTGGAATCATCTGACAGAATCAGAAAAAATCTGGGATGACAGTAAAATTTCTGAGTTTTTCAAAAAAGAAATTAATTATGCACAGACGGAATTATTTGTATCAAAATGGAATGAAATCCAGCCGGAACATTCGGGTATTTATATCAGCTATGACAGTACAAATATGAATACAAAGGCAGAAGGTGTGGAAATGGCTGAATATGGACACGCAAAGGAAGACAGTAGTGTTCCGCAGGTAAATATAAGTTATGCAGTAAACCATGCAGATTCAACACCTCTGTTTTATGAAATGTATCCGGGCAGTATAGTGGATAATACACAGTGTACGCATATGGTGGATAGGGCAAAAGAGTATGGATATAAAAATGTAGGACTGATTTTGGACAGAGGGTATTTCAGTGCAGGAAATATCCGTTATTTTGACCAAAAAGGATATGAATTTCTTATGATGGTCAAGAATAACAGCGTTTTGGTTGCAGATAAAATAAAAGATGCAATGTTACCACTTGTTACAAAGGCAAAATATTATTTGCCGGAGCATGATGTATATGCAATGACAAAAACAGGAACATTAGGAGATGAAATTACAGTCAGATATTTTCATATTTATTACGATAATGTAAGGGCAAGTGTGGAAAGAAACGAGTATCTGAAACAGATGCAGAAAAAAGAGGAACATTTACAGAAGAAAGTTGATGAAAAAATCCGAAGAAAAGAAGATTTAAGAACATATGAAAAGCATTTCAAACTGAAATATGACAGTAATGGATATTTACAATCGTATAAAAGAAATGAGAATGAAATTCAGAAAGAAATAGACAGGCTTGGTTTTTTTGTCATTGTAACTTCGAAAGAGATGACAGCGGGAGAAGCACTGGAGCTATACCGGAAAAGGGACAGTGTAGAAAAGATATTTAAAATGCTAAAAACAGGATTGGAGTATGATACATTCCGGGTACACAGTCAGACCTCATTGGAAAGTAAAACATATGTGATGTTTATAGCAAGCATTGTAAGGAATTATATTTTTCAGGGGTTAAAAGAAGTAAGCAGAAAAGAGAAGGATAAAAAGAATTATACAGTTCCGGCAGCAATAGGTGAACTTGAAAAAGTGATTATTGTAAAGAATAGAAAAAATGTTTATATAAGAAAATATGGTCTTACAGGAAAACAGAAGAAAATATACAGACAATTTGGAATTACCGAAAGCTATATTAATAAGGTGGCAGATAAGATGAATTTGAAGGTTTAGTTATATAAATTTGGAAAAGTTAAGGTTGTAAAACTAGCAAAAAACATATTGACAAACATCTATATGAGGCATATAATCTCATATAGATAAACTTCAATGAATGGAGGGATGATTTTGGATAATAGAAAAACAGCTATTATGTTCAAAGCTTTTTGTGATGAAA
>JBGVDD010000033.1:0-6242 GCA_045119215.1 Lachnospiraceae bacterium
GCAGGTTATCGGTTCGAGTCCGATCATCGGCTTTTAAACTGGGTGTGGACCTTTAGCTCAGTTGGTTAGAGCAACCGGCTCATAACCGGTCGGTCCCGGGTTCGAGTCCCAGAAGGTCCACTTTTTACAAAATGGATAGTAAGATTATGATATGGCCTAGTGGCTCAGTTGGTTAGAGCGCCGCCCTGTCACGGCGGAGGTCGAGGGTTCGAGTCCCTTCTGGGTCGTTTGAGTGTGAAAGTTATTTCGTGTTTGTCACGTCCCAGATAATTTATTGATAACACTCGATTAAAGTATATGAGGGATCTTAGCTCAGCTGGGAGAGCATCTGCCTTACAAGCAGAGGGTCACAGGTTCGAGCCCTGTAGGTCCCATATATTTTTGAGTTTTAGATTTAGTTTTATATGCCGATGTGGCTCAATTGGCAGAGCAGCTGATTTGTAATCAGCAGGTTATCGGTTCGAGTCCGATCATCGGCTTTGTGCCAAGGCACAGAAAAGAATATTTATTATTGATATGGGCAGATTCCCGAGTGGCCAAAGGGGACAGACTGTAAATCTGCTGCAAATTGCTTCGGTGGTTCGAATCCACCTCTGCCCATTAAGTATTATCGCGGGGTGGAGCAGTCTGGAAGCTCGTCGGGCTCATAACCCGAAGGTCGTAGGTTCAAATCCTGCCCCCGCAACTCTTTTTTTTTATAAAGAAATAAGACAAGCCCAGATAGCTCAGTTGGTAGAGCAGAGGACTGAAAATCCTCGTGTCACTGGTTCGATTCCGGTTCTGGGCATTTTATGGGATACTAGCTCAGGTGGTAGAGCACTTGACTTTTAATCAAGTTGTCCCGGGTTCGAGTCCCGGGTGTCTCATTTTTTGCAACCTGTTTGGATAAGGAATTGTCCGAACAGGTTTTTTTGTACCTGAAAAAAGGAAAGGGTGAGGTAGTATGATCTATACAGTAACGTTTAATCCTGCCATTGACTATGTGGTAACCTCAGAGAAGTTTCAAATAGGAGAGGTAAATCGTGCAGAAAAAGAGGCACTGTTTTTTGGTGGTAAGGGGATCAATGTATCCCTTGTATTAAAAGAGCTTGGCATAAAATCCAAAGTCTTGGGGTTTGTGGCGGGCTTTACTGGGGAGGCATTGGAACAAGGAATCAAAGAAACAGGAATAGAAACGGATTTTGTTCATTTGAAACAGGGATTTACAAGAATTAATGTAAAATTGAAATCTTTGCAGGAAACAGAATTAAATGGGCAGGGTCCGGAGATTGGGAAAGAAGAGATTGAGGAATTCTTTTTCAAGTTAGATGAATTGCAGTCTGGGGATATCCTGGTTTTGGCAGGAAGTATCCCTGGTTCCCTTCCAACGGATATGTATCAGCAGATTTTAGAATATGTAAAAGAAAAAGACATTAAGACAGTGGTAGATGCCACAGGTGATTTGCTGAAAAACGTATTGTTATATCATCCCTTTTTGATAAAACCAAATCATTTGGAATTAGGGGAATTATTTGGGGTAAAGACGGAATCAAAAGAAGAGGTGATACACTACGCACAAAGACTGCAAAACATGGGCGCTGTCAATGTCCTGATTTCCATGGCAAAGGATGGGGCGATTCTGTTAGATGAGTATGGAAAGGTACATGAGTGTGGTATCTGTGAAGGAAAAGCCGTAAATTCTGTGGGGGCAGGGGATTCCATGGTGGCAGGCTTTCTTGCGGGCATGGAGCAGGGAGATTACGAATATGCGTTAAAGTTAGGCTCTGGGGCAGGAAATGCAACCGCCTTGTCAGAGGGGCTGGCTACAAGGGAGAAGATCGAGGAAATGCTTGGTAAGCTGTAGAAGGTTAGTTAAGGGAATGGATATGAAGAATATTATTATAATATGGTGTCTGTTACAAGTGTTACTGTTATCTAGCTGTCAGGCACAAGAACAGGCAGATAGCTTAGAGAATTTACTAAGAAGTGAACAGAGCGGTGATACTTTATCTATCATGGATGTATCGGATTTTGAATGGGATGAGATGTATTTTATTGCACCGTATTTGGATAGGGAAGAAATTCAAAGAGAATTGGGTATTTCTTCAGCTGAAGTTATGGATAGTGTGATGTACGATTCTGGACTTTATCTTGTTTTTCTGAATAAAGGTGAGTATGTTTATCAAATACAGGGAACACAGCAGAGTTTAGGGTTTGATATAGATGTGGGAGAATATGACAAGTACAAAAAGCTTACGAAAGAGGAGGCTGTATTTGAAGTAACGAAGGAAGAAGGATTTGTTACGTATCAATTAATTCAAAAATAGATTTTCTTGCGTTCTATTATCAGAGCGAGTATAATGGAGAGGATTCAGAAATTGTTTAAGGTGCAGGTGGAGTTTTGGATTTTAAACAACAAAAAACAGTATGACGAATAGAGAGGATTTTGTATGTATGATTATTTAGTGGTAGGTGCCGGGCTTTATGGTGCGGTGTTTGCCAGAGAAGCAGTGAATAAGGGAAAAAAGGTTTTAGTGATCGATAAGAGAAATCACATTGCAGGAAATGTGTATTGTGAGGAAATCGAAGGAATCAATGTACATAAATACGGTGCACATATTTTCCATACCAACAATAAGGAAGTGTGGAACTATGTAAATAAATTTGCTGAGTTTAACCGTTTTACCAATTCCCCGGTGGCAAATTACAAGGGGGAATTGTATTCTCTGCCCTTCAATATGTATACCTTTAATAAAATGTGGGGAGTGACCACACCGAAAGAGGCAGCAGAAAAAATTGAAGAGCAGAAAAAGGCGGCGGGGATTATCGAGCCAAAGAATTTAGAGGAGCAGGCAATCAGTCTGGTGGGAACAGACATTTATGAAAAGTTGATCAAAGGATATACTCAGAAGCAGTGGGGCCGTGCCTGCACAGAGCTTCCATCCTTTATCATCAAGCGTCTTCCGGTTCGTCTCACCTTCGACAATAACTATTTTAATGCTCTTTACCAGGGAATTCCAATGGGTGGATACACAAAGATGGTAGAAAACATGTTAGAAGGAATCGAAGTTCGTTTAGGAGAAGATTATCTCGAGAAAAAAGCAGAGTATGACGGTATGGCAGATAAGGTAATCTATACCGGTGCCATCGACGCTTATTTTGATTATCAGCTGGGAACTTTGGAGTACCGCTCTGTTCGCTTTGAGACAGAAGTTTTGGATATGCCAAACTTCCAGGGAAATGCGGCGGTAAATTATACGGACGCAGAGACACCATATACCAGAATTATTGAGCATAAGTGGTTTGAGTTTGGAACCCAGGAAAAGACAGTAATCAGTAAGGAATACAGTTCAGAATGGAAGAAAGGTGATGAACCTTATTATCCGGTAAACGATGAAAAGAATGGAAATTTATATGCACAGTACAAAGAGTTAGCAGACAAGGAAGATAAGGTAATCTTCGGCGGACGTTTAGGTGAATACAAATATTATGATATGGACGCAGTAATTGCGTCAGCACTAGATATGTGTAAAAAAGAATTAGCGTAATAATAGTTTAGAAAGGGAATTGCAGTGGGTAAGTATTTTGGAACAGATGGTTTTCGTGGAGAAGCTAATGTAAAGCTGACCGCAGACCATGCATTTAAGATTGGAAGATATTTAGGATGGTTTTATAACCAGAATCACAAGGGAAGAATTGTTATTGGAAAGGATACCAGACGCAGCAGTTATATGTATGAATATGCCTTGGTGGCAGGGATTACAGCATCCGGTTCGGATGTGTATTTACTTCATGTAACTACCACACCATCAGTTGCCTATGTGGTTCGTACAGAGAATTTTGACTGCGGTATTATGGTAAGTGCCAGTCACAATCCATATCAGGACAATGGAATCAAGGTTATGGATGGAAATGGACATAAGATTTCAGCAGACGTAGAAGCTGCCATGGAGAAATATATTGATGGAGAGATGGGAGAACTACCATTTGCAACGGGAGCAAATGTAGGTGTGGCTACAGACTATGCCATTGGAAGAAATCGTTATGTAGGGTATTTGATTTCCCTTGCCACACGTTCCTACAATGGTATGAGAATTGGTTTGGATTGTTCTAATGGAAGTGCTCATACTATTGCCAAGAGCGTGTTTGACGCCTTAGGTGCAAAGACTTATGTGGTGGGAAATGAACCGGATGGAACCAACATCAATAGGGAATGTGGCTCTACACATATTGAAAACCTTCAGAAGTTAGTGAAGGAAAAGAACTTAGATGTAGGGTTTGCCTTTGATGGAGATGCAGACCGCTGTATTGCAGTGGATGAGAATGGCAACGAAGTTCACGGTGACTTTGTTTTATATGTATGTGGAAAATATTTGAAAAAGTGTGGAAAGCTTCAGGGAAATACAGTGGTAGCCACCGTAATGTCAAATCTGGGGCTGTTTAAGGCATTAGACAGAGAAGGAATTGATTACTGCAAGACTGCAGTAGGCGACAAGTATGTAAATGAGGCTATGGTAGCCAATGGTTATGTGCTTGGCGGTGAGCAGTCCGGCCATGTGATTTTCTCAAAACATGCCACTACCGGAGACGGAATTTTAACCGCATTGATGTTAATGGAAGTCATCATGGAGAGCAAGCAGTCTTTAGGTACCTTATGCCAGGGCTTAACCATGTTCCCACAGTTATTGCAGAATGTGCGTGTGGAAGATAAAAAAGTTATCATGGAAAATGAAAGAGTTCTTGCCTTAAATGAAAAAATCGCTAAGGAATTAGGCGATGAGGGACGTATTCTTCTCCGTGAAAGTGGTACGGAACCAGTGATTCGTGTTATGGTAGAAGCAGCTACTGACGAAATCTGTGAAAAGTATGTGGGTCAGATGGTTGACTTAATTAATACACTGATTTAAGGAAGGGATTTATAGAGGAACAAAGATGTACATTTTTTTGATTATTCCTTTTTTCCTGGTGATATTTTTGAGCAATACAGTAAAATATGTGATTATTTTATGGGGAAAATATCAAGAAGAACGAAGACAGGAAAATAAAAAGGAGTTAAAAAAGTACGTGTTGCTTGTAGTGTTATTTCTTGTTCTTTGTGGTGTAGATTATAGTTTGTATCAACATTATTTGGACTATACAAAAATTGTATCCTATACAAAGAATAGTTTTACAAAGGAAGAAACAGATATTTTAAGTGATGTGTTTTGTCTGCCATTGTCAAACAAATATGAAATAAGCTACGCAAGATACCGTGAGTGGAAGGATGTAAGTATTTACTTTCATGTAGCGGAGGATGATATACAAGATTTTATAAAAACAGTCTGTGAATGTCCAGAGGAAAAAATGGAATATGAACTGGCGGGTTTAGAGCATTTAGACAATAAAGAAAGTGAGTATGTATATACAAATCTATTTGATGAAACCGTTGTCTATACAAGTGTCTATGTAGATGGAAAAAGAAGGTATATAGAAAATTACATTTGGAAAGAAAAGGACGGATATGGAGTAGAAATGCTAAGGAATGCAGAGGATTTTTACTCAGAGGTAGAAATAGAAGATTTAGAGCAACTATTCAGTACAGGTCTTTGCATTTACTGATTTATGGTCCAGGAGTAGAGAAAAGGAAGAGATATATAATCAAAGATGAAATATAAAAAAATTTTACCGGGCGTCTTTCACAGTCGCCCGAATCGTTTTATTGCACATATAGAAATTGACGGGCAGGTGCAGGTCTGTCATGTGAAAAATACAGGGCGCTGTAAGGAGCTGCTCCTACCTGGTGCCACGGTCTATTTAGAGGAAAGTGACAATCCAAAGAGAAAGACAAAGTATGATCTGATTGCAGTGAAAAAGGGCGAACGCATGATCAATATGGATTCCCAGGCGCCGAATATGGCGGTGGGAGAATGGCTCAGAATCGGAAACAACACCATCGTTCCCAGTGGTGTCAAAGCGACTATCCGACCGGAATATACTTATGAAGCATCTCGTTTTGATTTTTATGTAGAATACGAAAAGGAATCTGGAGGATTGGAAAAAATCTTTGTGGAAGTCAAAGGTGTGACATTAGAACAGGATGGGGTGGTAAGCTTTCCGGATGCACCTTCTGAGAGAGCCATAAAGCACGTAAAAGAACTCATCAAAGCCAAAGAGCAAGGGTATCAATGTTATGTTTTATTTGTCATCCAGATGAAGGGGGTAAAATATTTTTGCCCAAGTCAGATTCATCCGGAATTTTGTGAAGTTTTACGTAAGGCTCACAA
>JBGVDD010000034.1:0-12203 GCA_045119215.1 Lachnospiraceae bacterium
TGGGTATATGAGAAGCATGATTATATGTATCCAGAAGAAATTAGAGAAAAATATGGTTGGTATAAGGTAGATAGACACCACAACGCCCCATACATCTTAGTAACCGACTACATCGGTAGTGAGGAGAACCCTACTTTGAAAGGCTCTTATGTTATAGATGGTGTTGAATACCAAGTAATTACTAGAACCTTAAAGTGTTCTTCCCCTACGGTACAGACCATTCGGTTCTATGGGGTAAGGCGGGAAAATCCAGATATGTCTGCAGTGTTTGAAAAAGGAATTGCTTTCTACTCATTAGATGGTGATTTACATCTCGCAGACTGGGACTGGAGCTTATAGTATCGGAAAGGGCAGGGACTCAAATCCTTGCCTTTTCTGTTGTTTTAACCAGGGACGTTCCTTTTGTCATAAGGAGTGTCCCTATGATTATACAGAATACATTCTAATATTCTAAGAACTATGGTATACTATAAGTAGTTAAAAAGTTATAGCTTATACCCTATACTAAGAAAAGCGGTATTTTAAGGTAGTTAAAAGGTGTTTTGAGTCGTTGTAAAATATAGGTTTTTATGATATACTAAATATGTAGTAACGACAACAAGTTTATAAGATAGGTAAATGGGGGTATTCTTGAACAGATTGTATTTTAACCAAAGACCTTCACGTAGAAATGTAACACCAATAACAGATGAATTAATCAACAGACTACCTAAAACTAAATTATTTGATTCTAATGTATTTCTCAACAATGAACTTTATAAATTGCATCAAAAACTTTTAGCATATTCGAAAAACAAGAACAACTGTTGTGAAGTTGGAATACTTTGGAATTATACAATTAATAAATACGTGATTGTGAAAGGAACAGAAAACGGTATAAATTTACATGAAAATTATTCAGCAAATTTATTATTGAGGGATAGTTATTATAATTCGTTGATATTTATACATAACCACCCTAAAAACAGTATTTTTTCTTTTAGAGATTTACACTCATTTTGCAATGAAGATTGTATTGTGGCTATGACCGCAGTTTGCAATGATGGTAGAATTCATATACTAAGGAAAGAAGAAGGTTTTAATTCAAATGCAGTTGAAATAGCATATAATAATGCATTCGAGAAAGGAAGAAGTGGAATAAGAGAAGTATTAAATAATGCCTCAAAATTAAGACTTATGTATAGATGTAGTGTACCAAGAAAGGGGGTATAAATATCATGATTGCAAAAGTTAGAAAACCATCTCAAGAAGAATTAAATAAACGTAAAGAAAGAGAAATAATTTATGATTACTATGGAATCCCTTATGGGGTATTTGATGGGAATTCCACTCCTAAAGAGGTTGAAAGAGATTGGAGCAGGGCAATATCTTTATTAGCAAAGGGTGAAAAGATACCTAAAGAATTAGAAGAAAGATTACTTAAATATAAACAAAAAGCAGAATCCAATAAATAATTTAATCAGGTAATTTAATTTAACCAGGGACGTTCCTTTTGTCATAAGGAGTGTCCCTATGGTACTGCTGAACACCCAGCACTTAAGGATAATTTAACCAGGGACGTTCCTTTTGTCATAAGGAGTGTCCCTATGATTATACAGAATACATTCTAATATTCTACGAAGTGTGGTATACTATAAGTAGTTAAAGGCAAGGACTCAAATCCTTGCCTTTTCTTTTTACAGGATATATTCATCTACAGAGAAAATCGAATTTAACCAGGGACGTTCCTTTTGTCATAAGGAGTGTCCCTATGACTGTACAGTATAGAATATATTCTAATCCGGTAGGAAGTATGGTTTATATAGGAAACAAATTAGTAAAGGTATTCATTATAGCAAATATACAGGCAACAGCTTGGTAACTACCAGATTAAAAACCGAATATCTTTCAAGTCAAAGAATTTGCTTATTTTCACACCTCCTTTATTTGTCACACTGGTATTTGTGACAGTTTATATAATGAAAATAATCGAAAAATCAAGCAAAAATGATTGATTGTAACAGTTACAGAGGTTGTGGGTAATACTTAGTTATCGCCTTATTTCTTAAATCTTCATAATCTATGTAATCCCTGCTGTCTATAGTATGGGTCTTGTACTCATCATTTTCCTTGTAGTGGTATACAACCTTAGTAATTCTACGCATTAGCTGTGCGAAGGAATCAATATCACGATATTCCTCTCTAACCATATTGCAATATATGATTTCAGGTGGATAAACTGATGTGATAATGACAGTTTTCCAGAGGTTATATGTGTTGGCATAACGAGAATGTGTCTGCATTCTTGTATAGCCATTTAGCATAATAAGTAGCTTTTCATACGTTATACCAAACCCTTTAAATTCATCCATAAACAAAATAGGGGGAGCACCGATTTTCATGTATGTGTCCAAACCACCAGACGCATTGTTGTCATAGTCAGTAAGAATATAAATATTATCTGCACCATGTTTCTCACATAGCTGATTATAATAATACGTCTTACCTGCCCCACTTTCTCCAACATGATATTCACAATATATATCCTGCTTAATGGGAGAATCCCTTATTTTCTGGTCTATATATGCATGGAGTATCATTCTTTCATATTTGTAAAATGAGAATTTTGTATCCAGAATTTGTTGCGGTGTAAAACCCTTTATCAACATTTCCTCTATAATTTCAAAATCACTTCTCTTCCCTTTTACATCCTGTATTGCTTCTATGTTTTTAACACATAGTATCTTCTCATCTTTGTCAGCATATTTTTCCTGTTTAAGTAAGTAGGAAGTCAAATCTTTTTTCCCACCTAATTGTGGTTCTACGTGTGATTGAAAGAGTATGTCTGATACCTTTTTCAAAGTTGTAGTATTTCCATACAATGCCATATGAGCATGGTAACATCCGTCAGCACTTTCACATACTGCAACGGCACATGTGCGATCTTTTCCACTTCCATTCCAGAGAGTAGTAAGTACATCCGCAAGATATTCTGGATCACGATACTCTTCTTCACTTAATCCTATAGCCTGCATGTTTTTGATTTGCACAGTAACCATCCATGCCCTTGAACGTGTATTAGTTGAAAAATTTCCCATTTTTCACTCCTCCTTTATTTGCGAAACTCCAGCCCATTTCATTAATTTTCTTTTATGACCTCTAAAGCAACGAATTTTACATAATTTTTTCCAGGAACCAGTTCCATGGTCAAAATCACCGGGGTTTTCTTGGGAAGAGTTTGCAAGTGCCTGCCCACTTCTTCCGGAATAAAAAGGGTGAAAAATTCATCGGCAGAGTCATCCAAAAATTTTGCGTTGAACCATGATTCACCATTTCTTTTGACTCCCGTTCTTAAAGATATATATAGACTTTCACCAGTTAAATTCATTTTCTTACCTCCTTTAAAATATTACTGTTTTGTGTTATACTCGAATACAACTTATAAATGCGTACACATATTTTGTGGTTTTTCCTTTCCACACTTTAATTAAAACACATAATACGCACTTTGCCTGTCCATACATTCTAAAGTATGAAAACAGCTTTTTACACAAGGGGGATTTATTATGACACATGATGAATTTTATTGCATTGGCACCAAAGAAGAAGTGAAAGAGTTTCACAGAAAACTTGTTTTTGATGATGAGCAAATTGAAAATACGTACAATAAGTTGCTTCCCAGATTTCAAAAAATAGTTACTGACGTTATTTTTACATTAAATGGCAGTCAAGAACATTTTGGATATAATTTCAAGCAACTTATCAAAGCTTTCGGCAAAAGGCCCGAAGAGCCCGAAGAGAAAAACATAGTCACTCAGTATTTAATCAGTCAGAAATTATCTGAGGATATCGAGAAAAAATTTTTGAATTCAGCTAGTAACGAATTTGTGGCATTAGACAAAGATACAATTAACAAACGTTTGGACAGAGCTAAAAAAACAGCATCCTTAAACCCTACTAATAAAAATACCGATATATATCAGTTTGTAGAAACCATTTGTGACTATTTACTTATTGATATTGATTTATTAATATATGGAACTGGAAAAGTTTTTTCTATTAAACGAAAATGGTATGATACATATATTAATGATACGAAGTTCTTAGAACTAGCAGAAAAGAATTATGAGAAAACATGGAATACAAAATTACGTATTATGGAATATGATAAATATCTGAAATCTAAGGGACTATTAAAAGATAATGAGAGTATTCTGGAAGAAGAGTATGCTGTCATGACTTATTCAGGTGCTTATCTTGCATTAAAAAAGCAAAAAGGCAAGAAAAACTGTGTTGACGCAGTGAACTATTTAATAAATTCCTTTTATGTACAACAAATTTTTTATGATAACCCGGCCTTTACATATTGCGATGATGAGTAAAAATTGTTTTTTGCTTATTCCATGAACAGAAATAATATTTATTTTTGAAGATAAAAATCTCCACTACATAAATATCCGCTGCTATTGCTTGAGCCAAGGAGATAGCCGCTCTTTGGGGGTTCGATTGCTATCCGCATTGTATATTTCATTCCTCCATATATTGCTATGTTAGCCATTCGGTGAAAAGTAAAGCAAGTTATTCCGAAAAGGTATATTAATAAAACAGTTTTGTATATTCCGTCTGGGTATCTGCAATGTGATAAATATACACTATGTTGTCCACCTTCCTATATATGGCAACATGTTTTTGGACAACAATCATTCTATAGCCCTGCTGATTTAGCCACTCATCCGGCAGCAACGAACCGGAATCCGGGAATTTCTCCAATCGCTCTATTACATCAAGTATATGTTCACTTACTTTTAAGGCAGTTTCCACCCCGAATTTTACCAGATACCAATCCTCTATACGTTTTAAGTCTTCCCACGCAGCAGGGAGAATTTCAATTCTATATGTCATTCACTCTCTCCCTTAATTTTTTTCTGGCTTGTGATAAGCTAAGTGTTTCTGCACCGTCTATACGTTCCTGCTCCGCCTGCAATACTTTTTCACGCAGTTTTAATGTCTGCTCTCTTTTCTCAAAAGCTTCGATACTCATAAGCACTAAATCCCCCTCTCCATTTTTTGTAATATAAATGGGCTCCTGAGTCTCTTTTGCCATATTGGAAATTGATGTATAATCATTGCGCAAAGCTGCTGATGCTTTAATTATCATATTCTCCACCTCCATATCGTTTTTATGATATTATTATATTGTTATTTTTATACATTGTAAAGGGATTTTCTCTAATCTCAGATTTTGACACAGGTTGCCAGGAATCTTCTATCAATCTATAATCCTATCATTACTTTTATTTGAAGGAATACTGACACCCACTTGTGATGGATAAACATTTTTATATCTATATATGCTTAGTACAATACCCAATAAACCATAGGAAACAACAATATAACTTCCTCCTGCAGATATGAATGGGAGAAATGTTGATGTAGGCGGAAGTATCCCTAAATTTTCTAACACATTTATCAGAGAACTTACTAGAAAAATCATACCACATCCACATCCCATTATCATTCCTAACTGATTCTTTTGACTAATCGCTGTACCAAAAATAGTAAGAATCAACACGGTTAAAACACAACATATAAGAATCGCTGCTATTATTCCGTACATAGATGATAAATAAGTCAATATATAATCTGCATTAAACTCAGGCAATCTTCCCGGTACATCTGCACCGCTACTCCCTAGAAATTTACTTGTTGACAAAAGAGAGCGTAAGGTTGCCGGGAGATAATTTGAATCTCCGCTATTAGAAACAAATGCCTGTATACGCGCCTTCTGATATGGTCGCAAGACATTCCCAAAATACATCACAAAGAATACTACAATGGGCATAACCATGAAAATCCCCCACAGTCCGCCAATTGCTTTTTTCTTCGGTATAACAAACCAGTTCTTCTCAATCGCTATTGTCAACATAACAAGCATGGATATCAACATCAAACCTGCTGTCATTGTTGCCGGTATTCGCAAGGTAAGAAAAACCGGTAATACCATCCATGCAATTGCTTTCACTAATCCTGCGTAACCCAATCCATGATATTTATAAATGACTCCTCCATAAATTGGAACATAAAACAGCATCAATGCTTGTACAGATATAAGCCTTCCTCCGAAGCTTATATAATATCTCATACCATTTACCGTGACTCCACAGAACAAGGTTAATAAACATATTGCTATTAATGCCATGGCAATTATCTTGGAACATCTTGCTAACAATGTATAATCCAAAAAATATAGAAAAAACATAACTGCAATTCCCATCATGACATGGATTACGTATCTTTCAGAAGTAGATGCGATTCCCCCATCCATATGTCTTGCAATCATTAAATGTGTCAAAATACCAACCACACTAATCAAAACAATCATAATAAGAAGTTTCCATGCAATCTTAGGCTTGTGAATACGGTCAAGGGAAATCCCAATTTCCACCGGATCTCCCATATCCTTGATGGCCTCTTTTTCTGCACTCTCATAATTCATGCCGGCATGAATATTTTCCTCAATCTGATCTTCTATATGGTCCTGTAATTCCTGCCGTATATAAGGTCGTGCCTTCTTACAGCGAATCTGTTCTAGTAATGTCTTCAAATATTCATCCATAAGTTACACCTCCAATGCAAGAACTTTCGATACTGCTTCTGAATACTCTTTCCATTCTTCTGTTTTCTTTTTCAGAAGTCCCCTTCCCTGTTTTGTAAGACTATAATACTTTCTGATTTTTCCGCCAAATTCCTGTTCATATACCACCAACAAGCCTTTCTCTTCAAGACCATGTAGAAGCGGATATAGTGTTCCCGCCTTCAATTCAAACACGTTCTGAGATTTTTGACGTAAGGTATCTATCATCTCATAACCGTACATGTCCTTCTCAGATAACAGTTTCAATATCAGCATCGTCATACTTCCAGATACCAATGATTTTTCAATCGCCATAAACGAAACCTCCTTATGTAGATATTCTATATATCGATTATCTATATAATATACTGCAAAACCATATATGTCAAGACTTTCTATCAATTTAAAATAGGAAATTTCATCTTGATTCAAGAACATATGTTTGTTACAATAGATTTGGACTTTTTGTCCGGGTGCTACTACACATTGACGTGTGATTGGCGGTTCGCTTCTTGCGGAGAGTTCATAGCTCCGATTACATAGAAATCCCCTGTGGAAATCTTGGAAAGGAGGACTATGCTTATGTTGACTATCGATGACTTGATTGCAGTGCTTAGTCTCTGCTTAACCTGTTTTGGTCTTGGCTATTCGATTGGTCAGAATAGCACGACGCAAAAATAACCGCCCCAACCTGGTAAGTTAAGCGGTTATTTTGACACCTTATTATATCAGGCGAACCGTCATCGGTAGCACCTTTTATACTATTATATTATCACTGCTTTCAATCTATGTCAAACATATAGTTACTGTACCCCCCCTGTGTACTGTAACAACATATATTCTGATATGTAAAAAACGGAAATTTCATCTTGATTCAAGAACATATGTTTGATACAATAGATTTGGACTTATTGTCCGGGTGCTACCACACATTGACGTGTGATTGGCGGTTCGCTTCTTGCGGAGAGTTCATAGCTCCGATTACATAGAAATCCCTTTGGGAAATCTTGGAAAGGAGACTTATGCTTATGCTAACCATTAGTGACCTTATTGCAGTGCTTGCACTGTGTGCGACTTTTTATAGTCTTGGTTACATGCATGGAAAGCATGATTCCAAGACGCAAAAATAACCGCCCATCGTCCTGAGAAAACACGAGCGGTTATCTTTATAACCATCTTAATATCAGGCGAACCGTCATCGGTAGCACCTTTTCATACTATTATATTATCACTGCTTTCAATCTATGTCAAACATATATTCTGATTTGGACACAAGGATATTCCTTTTACAAAGAGCGTCCCTGTCACTATAAACGATTCTTCTTGTTTCTTTTTTTCGACAATCCTATGGAGCTGCTATTGTTGCGGTTATTACTGCCATTATTGCATCCATTTTTACTGCCAAACATAATCCCCTTTTTCACTGGTGATAAAACAAATCCAATAATAATACCCACGAAAAAGGTACAAGCCACTGCCAGGCCTTTCTCCAGTGGAGTATACTCTTTCTTTAAAATTTCCTTAGCCTTCTCTGCCATAATAAAACCTCCTGTTTTGTCATTGATGTTCCTATTACATCAACGCATAGCAACCTACTGACCCTATTTCATCTCGCTGTATTCTGCTTCCTTAAATCCCAGCCGTATGAAATCATCTCCAACAAGCAGTGGACGCTTTATAAGCATTCCATTGGAAGCTAAAAGCTTAAGCTGCTCTTCTTCGCTCATGGTAGAAAGCTTGTCCTTTAAATTCATTTCTTTATATAACATTCCACAGGTATTAAAGAATTTCTTCAATGGCAATCCGCTTTTCTCATACCATTCTTTCAATTCCTCATAAGAAGGGTTCTCCTCCACAATATTGCGGTCTGTGTATTCTACATTGTGGTCATCTAACCATTTTTTTGCCTTCTTGCATGTAGTACATTTTGGGTATTCGATAAATAACATTTTTACATTTCCTCCATTTATTTTTTACTTTTTTCTTCAATATTTCTGATGTTTGCTGTTTGATTTATCGGGAACCGTCCGTTCAATGAGACCTGCATCAACACATCTTTAGCCCCTCTGCTAATGGTGTATAGCCCTTGATTAATTGTAAAGCCTTTGTGCCATCATACCAGTTGGACTCTTCCCTCGTCAGAGGAAAAGGCAGTGGAATCTGTTGTTGTAAAACCATCTGGACTGTTATCGGAACTTTCACAAAAGGTGTGGACACAGCTTCTTCTAAGGCATCTGCAAAGCTTTCATAAGTAACCATAGGAGTGGGAGTCAAATTAAAGGCCTGATTGTAGGCAGCCTGGTTTCCAATGGAAGCAAAAATAGCTTCTGCCACATCATCCACATAAACCATTTGAAACTCTCCTGTGGCATCTGTGGGATGGATGATCTGCCCTGCACTTTCTATCCAGTGAAAATACATTCCCTCACGGGGAGCATAGTTATCCGGACCGTAGATAAATGCCGGACGTATGGATGTATACTTTACACCGGCAGACGTTGCACAGGATATCAGTTCCTTCTCAAGAGCCACTTTCCCCAATATATAGGCTCCCACTTCTCCCCCAAAATCCTTCTCTTCAAAAGGTGCATTTTCATCCAACACTGTCCCCAGTCCCCTTTTATATGCATCACAGGTACTGATAAAAATGTATTGGTCAAAGGTTGCCTTCAGATTTTGAAAAATAAATTCAATGTCATTTTTGTTATATGCACAAAAATCCACAACAGCATCAAAATGCTGTTGTGGTATTTGTAAGAGAGCATTGCCATCATGTCTCTCTCCCGAAATTTCAACGATATCCGGAATCATTAACGGTCTGCTTCCACGATTAAACACGGTGATTTTGTGCTCTTTTTTTGCCATGTCTATAAAATGTTTTCCCAGGAAATAGCTTCCCCCAAGTACTAAAATATTCATAACGACTCCTTATTAAAATTAATAGTTATAATTAAGATGCCATAGAGGCTACCAGTTTCTCTAAGTTTTCCATATCCTTATCTTTTAAGGATGAGGTGATGGTCACAGTATCTTCCACCAATTCAATATTTTTCATTGTCTCAAGCATAGACTTCATCACTCTTCCTGCGGATGATGCCCAGGAACCATTCTCCACGATACCCACTTTTCTGTTCTGATATGCCTTACTCTGAAGATGAGAAAGGAAATCCTGCATACATGGGAACACACCGCCGTCATAGCTTGCCGCCGCCACAATCATTCTATCATATCGGAAGGCATCTTCAATAACTTCTGCCATATCTTCTCTTGCCAAATCACTGACAACAACTTTCTCCACGCCTTTAGCTCTTAACATATCCCCAAGTTTTTCAGCCACCTTGGCAGTATTGCCATGGATAGATGCATAGGCAATTAAAACCCCTGAATTTTCCGGCTGATAACTGCTCCATGTATTATACAAATCCAGATAATAAGCTAAATTCTCTTTTAATACTGGACCATGAAGTGGACAGATACACTCAATATCCAAGGTCGCTGCTTTTTTAAGTAAAGTCTGAACCGCTGCGCCATATTTTCCTACAATATTAAAGTAATATCTTCTTGCCTCACAGGCCCAGTCCTCATCCTTTGTCAGCTCAAGAGCACCAAATTTTCCAAAGCCATCTGCGGAAAACAGAATCTTATCTTTGCTGTCATAAGTTACCATAACCTCTGGCCAGTGTACCATAGGCGCCATAATAAACTTTAATTCATGGGCTCCCAAGGAAAGAGTACTGCCTTCTGAGACAGTAAGTGTTTTGATATCTGAGCTGATTTCAAAGAAATTATTTAACATCTGAAATGTTTTGGCATTTCCTACCAAAGTTACCTCTGGGAACAGTTCAGTCAAACGCACTATGGAACCTGCATGGTCCGGCTCCATGTGCTGTATCACAAGGTAGTCTACACTTCTGCCATTTAATTCTGCTAAAAGGTTCTTCTCCCAGTCCTGCATACCACGCTGATCCACCGTATCCATCACTGCCACCTTTTCATCCAGAATCACATAAGAATTGTAAGAAACCCCTTCCGGAACCACATACTGACTCTCAAATAAATCAATTGTTGTATCATCTACACCTATATATTTTACCTGTTCACTAATATTTACCTGCATTTTCTTCGTCCTTTCTAAAAACTAGTCTTTTTTTGATGTTATTAAATATAACATATTTTAGTCTTTTCTTCAATGTATTATGTATCCCAAGATGGCATAAAATTACAGTAGAAAATAATAGAATACGGGTACCTATTCCGTACAAGTCTCCAGCATTTACTTCTATGACCTTGAAAAAATACGAGTTTTACAAAATTCAAGCAATTTTTTATTTAGTGCTAGTAATTTTTGCGGCTCTGTCATACATAGACAATCATAACAAAAAGAAATAGCATCCCAGCCCGTCCAAAGTTGAGGATGCTATTTCTTATAGTTTTTCTTTTTACATTACCTTTTGGGATTCACGTGCACCATAATATGTTTTACTTTTGGGAAATCCTTCTCTATCTCATCATGGACCTCCTCTGCAATCTCATGGGCCTTTTGTAAGGTATAGGACCCATCCACCTGGATTTCAATATCCGCATAGATTTTATTTCCAAAAATACGTGTCTGCAGCAAATCGATATCTGCCACTTCTTCATTTTTCATAATACAGTCCCGGATGGATTGTTCCGTCTCTGCATCACAGCTGTGATCCACCATTTTGTCCACAGCATCCTTGAAAATATCAAAGGCAGCCTTTCCGATAAAGAAAAAGATAACCAGGCTGGCAATGGAATCCATTATCGGAAATCCCAGCATAGCGCCTCCAATACCAATCAATGCTCCAACAGATGAAAAGGCATCTGAGCGGTGATGCCAGGCATCTGCCATCAATGCACTGGAATCAATCTTCTTTGCATAATGTCTTGTGTACCAAAACATTGCTTCCTTGGCAACGATGGATATGATTGCCGCAAATAATGCCAACGCTCCTGGAACCTCTAACTGGCTGTAATGTCCTTGAAAAATATTCTTTAGCGCTTCTGCCCCAATTCCCAGACCAGTGATAAAAAGCACCATAGCTAAAATAATGGCTGCTACACACTCCAAACGCTCATGTCCATAGGGATGTTCCTTATCTGCCTCTTTTGAAGACAGCTTAACCCCTATGATTACCACAATGGTGCTAAATACATCCGAAGCCGAATGAATGGCATCGCTGATCATCGCATTCGAGTGAGCCACAATACCTGCGATTAACTTCACAATGGACAGGAGTGCGTTTTCAGCAATGGTAATTGCCGATACCTTGTTGGCTACCTTTTGAAAATCCAGTTCTGATACTTCCCCTCTGTGTTTTTCTTGTTTACTTTTTCCCATAACAGTCACCATACCTTTCTGTTTGCTAATAATAATATGATTTCTCTATGGCACTCATTCTATCGTGGGGTTGTTTTCTAAAAAAACATGTAACTGTTCAGAACCTCTTAAGCAAAGATGATATCTGCATTTCCATTTAACGCTTCTTTTATAGCTGTAAATGCATTGATTCCATGCTTGTGAGCGGTTCCAATATAACTCATAATTGTTAGATACTCCTGTGCGCCT
>JBGVDD010000035.1:0-43898 GCA_045119215.1 Lachnospiraceae bacterium
ACCTTGAATTATCTAGTTCAGGTAAATAACTGTCTGAATATTCAGCTGAGAAATTTATTATCCTTATTAAAAATATAAGCGATAAGCTTCCATACACTGTTGGGTGAGGGAACCTGTATGGAAGTTTTTTTCTGCCAAAGAGCTAACGGGCATAATACCCATCAGTGAGTTGGTTACAAAACATTCCTCCATGAGCTCAATGTCCTTAGGGTGGAGGATTACCTGGTGAACAGGAAAATGCTCCAACAAAAATCGCCGTACAGTGCCAGGTTTCCTCATACTCAAAGAGGGGGTCTGATTCCCAGGTAATTCCACCGCCTACTCCTAAATGATATATACCGTTTTGGTGTACTGCACTGCGAATGACAATATTAAAATCACAGTCACCATTGAGAGACAGATAGCCTATAGAGCCTGTGTAGAGATTTCTGCGGCAGTGTTCTTCCTGGTCAATGAGTTCCATGGCGCGTAACTTGGGAGCGCCAGTAATGGAACCACCGGGAAAGGTTGCATTTAATAAATCTATGGCATTTAACTCCGGTCGAAGCTGCCCCTGTACATTTGCAATCAATTGAAAGACAGTGGCGTAGGTTTCTACATGAAACAGTTCTGTCACCTGGACACTGCCAGGGATACACACACCTAGTATGGGGATTTTTCCCTGAAAAGTGTTTAATACATCATGGGATATGGTAGCATCCTGGGGACGCTTTGGACCTGGGGAAAGAATAATACCCTCAGGATGTAAATCGTGGATTTCTTCCAAAGAGACGGCATCAGCCCGACGCACCAGTATTTCCTGTCCGTTTTCCAGAAAATAGGAAGAGAGATTGTAAACAAAAGAATCATAATTATCAATCATATAATACATAAAAAACTCCTTTCAAAATAGCCACTGGTAGTTAGCGTACAGTCGTTATCCTGGCAGGAGCCTAGGTCCGTAACCTGTATATTGTTTCTTAACTGTTTAGAATTACAAAACAGTTGTGTTGGGTTTACTATACAACATAACTTAATATTGTGCAAGGGAGAAATTCTTGGTTATGAAATGCATATACTATTATTACAGCAGAAATGTTGCTTTTTGGACCCATTGCATCTTGACAGCGAGGACATTTGAATATATACTTTAATTACAGTAAGAGTTTACTGCAAATGTTTGTTGCTACTCGATATGCAACTAAAACAAGGTCGAGTTCAAATGTTTGTCGCTACTCGAAATGCGACTTATAAAAGTTCGAGTTCAAATGTTTCGAGACTCCATTCGAGAGAGTGGGGTCTCTTTTATGTTAGGAGAAAAAGATGGAAATAGGGCATTTTTATTACATAGATGACAGATACTTTATGGATTTTCCAGATCCATACCTTATGAAAAATAAAGAGAACGTGAATGGACAGGTGCATGATAGACCCTGTTTTTACGCTTTTCAAGATTGTGCTACAGGAATATACTGGATGATTCCTTTTTCATCTCAGGTCCCAAAATTTAAAAAGATATATAATAGTAAAATGCAAAAATATAAGCGCTGTGACACGATTGTATTTGGTGAGGTCTTGGGGCATGAAAAAGCTTTTCTTATTCAGAATATGTGTCCAATAACAGCAAAATATATGAAGAATGAATATATCGATTCCAATGCTAATGTACCTGTTCGTGTAAATGGTGTTTTGGAGAAAGAATTGAAAGAAAAAGCAGGTAAAGTATTGGCCTTGCAGAGAAAAGGCTCAAGACTTATTTTTCCAAATGTATTGGAAATTGAAAGGAAGTTAATTAATAAACAAAATAATGACGATAGCTTAGGAAGGGAGAAAAACATGATAAGAATTGGAGTGATTTGTCCGTCAGAGATTGCATACCGCAGATTTATGCCTGCAATTATGAAATGTGCACAAGAGGAAATAAAATATATGGGGGTGGCAGTTGCTAACGAGCAGGAGTGGTTTGGAGAAAAGGTTCCCCAAAATGCTTCACAGATTTTAGACGGAGAAAGGGAGAAGGCCCAGAAATTTGTGGATGAGTTTGGGGGCAGGATTTATGACGGTTATGATGCTCTTCTGCAGTCGGAGGAGATTGATGCAGTGTATCTTCCCCTGCCGCCGGCTTTGCATTACAAGTGGGCAAAAAGAGCGTTAGAATGTGGCAAGCATGTATATTTGGAGAAACCTTTTACACCGTCTTTGAAGGAGGCGGAGGAATTAATTTCTTTGGCAAAAGAAAAGAACCTTGCCCTGCATGAAAATTATATGTTTGTATTTCATAAGCAGATTGAGGAAATTAAGGAGGAAGTAAAAAAAGGAAGTATTGGCGATGTAAGGTTGTATCGAATTTCTTTTGGATTTCCAAGAAGAGCGGTGGAGACAGATTTTCGCTACCATAAGGCACTGGGAGGGGGAACCATTTTGGACAATGGTGGTTATACCTTCAAGTTAGCAGCATTATTTTTAGGAGAGGATGCGAAAGTGACCCAGGGCTGTTTAAATTATACGGAAGAATTTGATGTGGATTTATTTGGAAGTGCTGTTATGGTAGGGAAAGACGGATTAAATGCACAGCTTGCTTTTGGAATGGACAATGATTATAAATGTAGTTTGGAGATTTGGGGAAGCAAAGGGACTTTGTTTACCAACCGTATTCTCACAGCACCGGAAGGCTTTGTACCGGAAATGAATCTTCATACTCAGACTGGGGATGAGAAGGTAAGTTTGTCAGCAGATGATGCATTTTACAAGTCCATCAACCATTTTGCAGACTGTGTGAAGAAAGAGAATGTAAGAGAAGAGAATTATGAACTTATTAGAAATCAGGCGCAAAGAGTTCAAGAGTTTCATGACTTGGCAAGGAGGAAAAATTAATGAAGATTATGGTGCTTGGTGCAAACAGTTACATTGCCAGGAATCTGGTTCAGATACTGAAGAGAACACCAGATAGATATGAACTTGCTCTCTATGACAGGGAATCGGAGCATAAGGAGGGGTTTTTAGAATACCAGCCTTTGAATATTCTGGATTGTGAGGCAGTGTCGAAGTTAGATTTTGCCTGTGATATTGTGTATATGTTTGTAGGTAGAACAGGGACAACTCAGGGATTTGAGGAGTATGATAATTTTATTGATGTAAATGAAAGGGCTTTGTTAAATGTTCTCACGGCTATGAAGGAACAAAAAAGCAAGGCTAAGATTATTTTCCCTTCCACTCGGTTGGTGTATAAAGGAATGCCGGGAAAATTAAAGGAAGATGCAAAAAAGGAAGCCAAGACCTTGTATGCGGCTAATAAAATAAGCTGTGAATATTATCTGGAAATGTACCATAATGTATATGATATTGATTATAGAATCTTTCGTATCTGTATCCCCTATGGAACCATTATTCCAGGGGCAAAATCTTATGGAACTGCAGAGTTTTTCCTAAGTAAGGCCATGAAAGGAGAGGACATTTCTCTTTACGGAGACGGTGAACAAAGAAGAACCCTGACTTATATGGAGGATTTATGTAATGCCATAATTCAAGGTTCCGAATCAGAAGTCTTAAGTGCGGATGTATACAATATTGGTGGGGAGGATTACAGCCTAAGAGAAATGGCAGAATTGATTGCCAAGAAATACCAAGTGGGGGTAACCTTTGTTCCATGGCCTGAGACAGCCTTAAAAATCGAATCCGGGGATACTGTATTTGACTCAGAGAAGTTAGATAGCAAAGCAGGTATTTCCTACCCAATGAAGTTCAAGGAGTGGATACAAGGGGCATAGGTGGTCCCGCGAATCGGGTTCGCAGAAACAGTTGATAAATTAATGATTTGTGTTTATAATAATACTAAGTTGGCGTAATTTTATCATAATCATGATAGGAGGTTTTGCTATGATACAGATTAGACCGGTATCGGATTTGAGAAATAAGTTTAGTGAAATTGAAAATACAGTTAAAACAGGGGCTCCTGTTTATTTAACAAAAAATGGATATGGATCAATGGTAGTAATGAGCATTGAGGCATACTCTAAACTTACTGAATCTGTGGAGGATGCATTAGATGTTGCTGATAAGATGGCCGAAGAAATAGATAAAAGGTATACGCATGAAGAAATGTTTTCAAAACTAAGGGAGGCAATTAATGATTAATGATAGAAAATATTTCTACTATAGAATTTATGTGAAGAATTATGTTGTCTATTATGTGGTTATTGATAATGAGGGGGATGGTAAAGTCATGGAAGCTAGAAGACTTTTGTATAATCGTCAGGACAGAGATAGCACTGTGTAAATGGTGGATTTATTGAGCCAGCGTACCAATACGCTGGCTCAATCCGTGACCGGGGACACTCCTCGTGACGAAAGAACCGTCCCCGGTCACACCCACATATCCAACAGGAAGAAGAAAAAGGGCACCATACAAACACCAAAACCAGATAAGAATCTTAGCCATATCACACTTCTCTCTACGGTTAATTCTTCCGAAAAATCATTGATATTTTTCTTGTTTTCCGCCATTGTTCTGTTTGCCTTTGGAAAATTCAGGTACATCAGGGCAAGGTTTGCAAAGGCAAAGATTCCTAAACAGACGGGAAGTCCAAAGGTATTGGTGAAAGACTGGATGGTAGCTTCGTCGGCAAGGAGAAGTAAATTGTTTTCCTGTATCATCTCTGGAATCGGGTGAAATATCTTGGAAAATGGCATAAGCGACATGATCCATTTATAGGAAAACACCCACGGGAAGAATAAATTCTGGGCAAGGACCAATCCAATTCCAGACAGGGCATCTAACAGTAGATTTACCTTTAAAAGTTTTGTGTTCTGACATGCCATTAGGGCAAAGTAAGGTGTTATCAGTATAATCCAGTAGGGGCTGGATTCTGAGAATACAAAAAAACAGGACCATACTGCAAAGGGAAGATAGATGGCAAATTTTCCCAGTTCATAGTCTGAATCAATCTGTTTCATATAGCAGAAAAGTAAAATTCCCAAATATACTATGATAAAAATAGAGGCATTTCCCAGTCCTAAAGTCACAGTTCCCATCAACATTTTATTCATCTGGGCAAATAAGAAGGAGCCGGCTGGTGTAGTTCCAAGCAAGGAGAAGAAAAGCTGAGAAAGCAAAAACACAGAAAGACTTCCTAAGGTATACCCCATGATGGGAAGCAGCTTTTTAACCCGTAGTAAAAGCAAAGGCAGGAAGACAAACAGGGCAAAGGTTTTCATAGTCACTGCAATTGCCATGTACAGGGTGAATTTTTTCATATCCTTTTTCAAGTAATAGTATAAGCCAATCATAGAAAAGAAAATTCCAATAATATCATACTGACACAGTACAAAAATTGAGGACATAATAAAGGTAGAGGAAAGAAAAATCAGTCCACACCATAGATTCTTTTCTTTAGAAAAGCCCAGACATTCCCCGATTTTTTTTACATATACATAGGTTCCGGCTAGAAACGGGAGCATAATCCCTTTGGCCCACAGAAGACAGCCGGTAGAATACAGCGCATCTATATGGGTAAGCTTTTCGATAATCCATAAAGGAAGGTCCCATATAGCAAATATAATATAAATCGTGAAATCATACAAAGCATCACAGTGTAAGGTGTTATAAAAGGTCATATTTTTGCTTAAATCATAGAAGTGGGTAATATTGCCCTGAAATAAGTAGGTCCAGAAATCAATTCCAGAACGGGTGGTGATTGCCACATCTGTGTAAAAATATGTGATATAGAAAAAGAACAGTGATAACATAACTATCATAAATTCTAAAACATAGGGTTTCTTTGTATTCTTGAACCAGTTCATAATATTTTTTCTCCTTCATATGCAGTGTTGATGGTAATATGGTAACATAAAGAGCTTATGGGTGTAAATCCCCCATTGCTTGATTTTTATTATACAGTGTGTTAAAATATATTCAACTGTGTGTGAAATAAAAAGGTAACTTTATGGATGGTAAGAAGAAAAGAAATGTTTACTTTGACAATTTAAAAGTCCTGCTAATTATTTTGGTTGTCTTTGGCCATGTGATAGAGCAGCTTCGATTTTCCAATGGAGTATTGCTAGGTATATATAATTTTATATACCTATTTCATATGCCTTTATTTATATTCTGCTCTGGGGCATTTGCAAAGTCTGCCCCGGTTCGGGCAGTGAAAAAGTACTTGCTTCCATATATTACCATGCAGTTTTTGTTTGGATTGTTTGATGTATATATTTGTCAGGGAGAAGGATTTCATTTTCTAGACAGCTACTACGTACTTTGGTATCTGTTAGCGTTGGTGGTGTGGAGCATATCCATTTCTCTGTTTGCCACCAAACAAAAGCCCCATAGATTTTTTAAACAGACAGGAATCCTTTTGATAAGTGTTGGGATAGGGCTGTTGGCAGGGTATGTAGATTGTATTGGAAAGACTTTTTCACTTTCCAGAATTTTGGTATTTTTTCCATTCTTTATCCTGGGTTATTATTGTAACAAGGAGGACTATGGCAAGAATGTAATAAATTTCATAAGAAACTCCCAGCAGGAAAACGTACGTAAAAAACACATAAATCTATTGAGACTGGTGGCTCTTTTGACACTTGGAGGAGCTTTTGTGGTAGTTGTGCTCCTTGGAAATTCTATAAATACCTGGGCGTTATATGGTTATACCTCCTATGCTTTTCAGGGATATACTGTAGGGGTTCGGTTGATACAGTATTTGGCAGCTGTGATTTTAGGTATATGTGTATGTTTGCTTGTGCCGGAAAAAAAAGCTATATTCCCCAGCCTGGCAGAGAATATGATGGGATTATATTTATTACATGTGCCTGTGATAAAACTGATAGAAAAAACTGGTGTTTTACAGGTGATTATCAAGGTAAACGGGTGTGGGGCTACCCTTGTGGAACTGGGATATGGGGTGGCTGTCACAGCCGGTATGCTTGGTCTGTGGCTATTGGTATTAAAGATAAAGGATAAACAATTTTGTTGATTGAGATGAAAAGGGCTTAGGAAAGGAAATGCAAATGAACAAGGCAATTATTCTTGCAGGCGGTGTGGGAAGTAGAATGAAAACCCAGAATCGTCCAAAGCAGTATATTGAAGTAAATGGAAAACCCATTATAAATTATTGTCTGATGACTTTTCAAAATCACAGGGATATTGATGAAATCTTTGTGGTAGCAGATGAAAGCTGGCAGGATTATATTACAGAGTGGATGAAGAAAGATGGTGTGACAAAATTTAAGGGTTTTGCCGGTGCAGGAAAGTCCAGACAGCATTCTATCTATAATGGACTGCAGGCATGTAGAGATTTGTCCGAGACAAAGGAGGATGATATTGTTATTATACATGATGCGGCCAGGCCTTTTGTGACAGAGGAAATTATTTCCAGCTGCATCAAGGGAGCCACAGAGTATGATGGTGCCATGCCGGTGATTACAGTAAAAGACACTGTTTATTGCAGTAAGGATGGAAAAAATATTCACAGTCTGTTGGAGAGAAGTGAATTGTTTGCAGGACAGGCACCGGAAAGCTTTCGATTTGGAAAGTATATGCAGATTCATGAAAGTGCTACAGATGAAGAGTTGTTAAATACCAGGGGCAGCAGTGAGATTGCTTACAAAAATGGCATGGAGATTCACTTGTTCGAAGGTGCGGAGCGCAATTTCAAGATTACCACCATGGAAGATTTAACTAACTTTCAGGCAGAATTGGATAAGGAAAAGGGGAATGCGTAGATGAAAGCTTATGTACTAGAAGGGATAAACAGATTAGAGTATAAAGATGTAGAAACTCCCAAGGTCAGGGATGGATTTGCTTTGGTGGAGGTAAAGGCTGCCGGAATCTGCGGTTCGGACATTCCAAGAATTTTTGAAACTGGAACCTATCACTTTCCCACCATTCCGGGACATGAGTTTGCAGGAGTGGTAAAAGAGGTGTATGATGAAGAGTATAAGGAACTGGTTGGAGAACGTGTAGGGGTATTTCCACTGATTCCATGTAGAGAATGTTCACCATGCAAGGAGGGAAAGTATGAACTTTGCAGAAACTACAATTATCTGGGTTCCCGTTGTGATGGCGGATTTGCAGAGTATGTGCTTGTGCCGATTTGGAATCTTCTTCCCTTACCGGAATCCGTTTCATTTCAAGAAGCAGCAATGTTAGAACCTGCTTCTGTGGCAAGGCATGGATTATCACAGATTGGTGAGGAAAATATAAAAGGCAGAACAGTATGTATTTTTGGACCGGGAACTATTGGGTTACTTATGGCACAGTGGGCCAATATCTTTGGGGCAGCTAAAGTTCTTTTGGTGGGAACAAAGGATGCCCAAAAGGATTTGGCAAAACAACTTGGCTTTACCTTGTTTTGTAACTCAAATACGGAAGATGTTCAGGAATTTGTGAAGGCAAACACAGATGGAGAGGGTTCCGATATTGTGGTGGAAGGTGTTGGGACAGAAACAGTATTAGCTACCTGTCTTAATACAGTGAAACCGGGAGGGACTTTGTTGTTGGTTGGAAATCCTCATGGAGATGTGAAGATGGAAAAAGCAGTATTTTGGCAGATTTTAAGAAAACAGTTAAAAATGTATGGAACTTGGAATTCTGCTTATCATGGCGCTATGGAAAGTGATTGGACCAAGACCATAGAGGCGATAGAGAAGGGGAAACTAAGACCGGCAGAACAGATTACTCATGAATTAGAATTTACCAGATTACAGGAAGGCCTGAGTGTTATGAGAGAACGAAAAGAATTTTATAATAAAATTATGATAACACGTTAGGAACAGGTGAAGGTGAAGTATGAAAGCAGAAATTACAGCATCAATTATGTGTGCGGATTTATTGAATTTAGAACGTGATATTCTTGCTTTAGAAAAGGCAGGAGTGGATTATTTTCATTACGATTTGATGGATGGTCACTTTGTCCCAAACATGACTTTGGGGCTGGAGACTGTATGTGAGATACAAAAGAGGGTAAAGGTGAGAAGTGATATTCACCTTTTGGTAAAGCAGCCAGAGGATATTATTCCACTGTTAGATGCGGGGGCAGAAGACCTGATAGGATTTCATTATTCTGCCACAAATAATATTGACAAATGTTTGAATTTGATTCATGATATGCAGGCAAACGCAGGAATTGTGCTGGATACCAATGATCACTATGAATTGTTAGAACCCTATTTGGATAATATAGATTATGTGACATTGATGATGATTCGACCGGGGTTTGCAGGACAACCTATGGTGGATGGCATGATTGAGAAAATTATGGAAACCAGAAAGTGGCTTAATGACCAGGGCAAACATCATGTGAAGATTATGGTGGATGGAAATGTAAACTATGAGAGAGCCAGACTGATGCACAAATTAGGTGGGGATATTCTGGTGGCAGGAACTTCGTCTTTGTTTAAAGGAGACATGTCTTTCGAGGAATCCATGAAAACCTTTGAAAGATATACCTCACATAAGGAGTTGTACTAGTGTCTGGTTTAAAAAAAATAAAAAAGGCAGTTAAGCCGGTGTATAATATGGGAAAATACATTCTGTATAACACAGAGGGAATCCTTGCAAAACATCATATTTATCTAAACAATGATTTAAAAAAGCTATCCTCCTATCAGGAAAAACATAAGGGAGAGAGAATGTTTTTGATTGGTACGGGACCAAGCTTGAAGGCGGAGGATTTAGAACTCATAAAAGGGGAACTCTCTATAGGCTGCAATATGGTGTATAAGATGTTTCCAAAGACAACCTGGCGGCCGGATTATTATTGTATGACAGATCGGGTTTATGCTGCTCATCAAAGTCAGGAAATTCTACAGCATATAGATGTACCTCTTTTTGTGCCGAAATCCACAGCAAAGTTTATGCCGGATAAAGGCAGTACGGCTATAAAAGTAAATGATATTTATGATTATAATACTTATAAGGTGCAAGGTAAAATGCAGTATTTTTGCTATTTGAAGGCAAGTGTAATGATGTTTATGCTGGAATTTGCTATGTATCTGGGAGCAAAGGAAATTTATTTGTTAGGGGTAGACTGTACCAACACTTATAAAAGTAATGGACATTTTGCCAGTGATTACGTAGCTTCCCATACAAAACAGGCGGAACAGAAACGTATGCAACGGGATTTGGATAAAGATAACATAACCAAAGAAGAAATGTGGAATCACAATTATTTGCGTAATATCCAGGCATACCAGGAAATAAAAAACTTTGCAGATACAAAGGGAATCCGTATTTATAATGCTACCAGAGGTGGTGAGTTGGAAGTGTTTCCAAGAATTTCTCTGGAAGAAGTATTAAATAGCGAGACAATATGGAAATGAAATAAAGGAAGCACAGATAAGGAAAGAGAGAGAAAATTATGAAAAAAGTGATTACTTATGGGACTTTTGATTTATTACATTATGGACATGTAAATTTACTTCAGAGAGCAAAGGCATTGGGAGACTATCTTGTGGTGGTATTGTCCACAGATGAATTTAACTGGAATATGAAGCAGAAAAAGTGTTATTTTAGCTATGAGGAAAGAAAACGTTTGTTGGAAGCCATTCGCTATGTGGATTTGGTAATTCCGGAAGAGAGCTGGGAACAGAAGATATCCGATGTACAGGAGTATCATATTGATACTTTTGTCATGGGAGATGACTGGGAAGGAAAATTTGATTTCTTAAAGGAATACTGTGAGGTAGTTTATTTGCCGAGAACCCCGGAAATTTCTACAACACAAATTAAGAAAGATTTGAAAAAATAAATTTCACGGAATAGATATTACTTGTGATACATGGAGGAAATTTAAAATGTCGAAAAAGAAAATCAAGAAAGCGCTGAAACGTATTTCGTCGAAGAATAAATATTCCAAATCATTGGCAGAGAACCTTAGTTCGGCAGCAAGAAGGGCTAAGATGGCAAAATATCAGGCAGTTTACGGAGTAGATGAAAAACTGGTGGTTTTTGAAGCCTTTTCAGGTAGTAAATATGCCTGTAATCCAATGGCAATCTATGAAGCAATGCTAAAAGACCCAAAATACGATGATTTTGAATATGTCTGGATTTTCAATAAACCGAAAAAATATAAGTTCTTGGAAGATAATAAAAATACTACTGTGGTAAAGAAATTTTCCAATAAGCATTATGAATCCTATGCAAAGGCAAAATACTGGGTAAATAATATGTCTATTCCGGAGTATCTGCACCCTTCTAAGGAACAGGTTTACATTGAAACCTGGCATGGTGTACCACTAAAACGTATGGGATTCGACATTGAGACAGATGTAGACCCAAGGCAGACCAAGTCTCATATGCGGAAAAAATACAAGCATAAAGCAAAAAAAATGACCTACATGATTAGCAGTTCTGAATTTTATACAGAAAAGCTAACCAGTTCTTTTGGACTTGATAAGTTCTGCAAGAGAGATATCTTCCTGAATACTGGTTACCCAAGAAATGACTTTTTATTTCATTATACTAAAGAAGATGTAAGGCAGTGGAAAGAAAAACTGGGGATTGCAGAAGATAAAAAGGTTGTGCTCTACACACCTACCTGGAGGGATACTCAGTACACCAATGGAAAGATTACCTATCAGGTAGAGGTGGATTTAGACCAGTTAAGTAAAGAGTTAGGCGATGATTATGTTATTTTATTCCGTGCCCATCATCATGTGAAAAAAGTGGAGGGAGCCCAACAGGAAAATACCAATGTAATCAACGTGGCAAATATTGATGAAATTAATTTCCTGTACATTATCAGTGACATATTGATTACGGATTATTCCAGCACCATGTTTGATTTTGCAATTCTAAATAGACCTATGGTATTCTTTATGTACGATTTAGAAGAGTACGCCAATGATGTGAGAGGTTTTTATTTTGATATTGATTTGCTTCCAGGACCTATTGTTCAGGAAACTTCCAAATTAGCCGGTGAGATTAAAAAGGCTTTGGATGCAGAAGATTATCAAAAATCCTACGGCGAAAAATACAAAGCCTTTAATGAAAAGTTTAATCAGTATAATCACGGGGATAGTGCAAAACAGTTGCTGGAACAGGTGATAAATACAGATTTCTCAGAAGATTATTACCAAAGAAGAGAACAAAATATTAAACGGTGGCATCAATGGCTGGAGATGAAAAACAAACTGAGATGTTTTAAATTTAATGTAAAAGGTTTTTTGCGTCTTCTGGGAATTTGTACGGATGAAAATAGTAAAAAACTTCGCAAACTCAAAAATTCCCATAAGGGAGAACGGTGTTTCTTGATTGGAAACGGTCCAAGCCTCACACCACAAGACTTGGATTTATTACAAAATGAAACTTGTTTTGCCTGCAATATGATTTTTGAAATTTTTGATAAGACAAAATGGAGACCCACATATTATTGTGTGTATGACAATGTGTATTCAGACAAATTAGAGGAACAATTGCATGATTCCCTGGCAGTAACACAGAATATGTTTACCATTCCGGGCTTTTATAAAAAATTATCCCAAAAGCCGGAGAATATGATTTATATTGACAGTATTTTCAGCGAGGAGTACAGTGTACGTGGAAATGTACTGGCTTATGTAAAGAGAAAAGCCACAGTTATGACGATTATGGCGGAAATGGCATTTTATCTTGGGTTTAAGGAAATCTATCTTATTGGTGTGGATAATAGTGACACCCATGGCAGTGGAGGGCATTTTTATCAGAATGAGACAGAGCAGGTAGTGGCGGCAAGGGATGTTAACCGTATTAAACGTAGATTGTCCCAGGAAAATCTTACCAGCAAGGATATTGCGGAGCATACTATGACAAGATGCAATTCTGTTTATGAAGAAATGAAAAAATATGCAGACAAACATGGAATAAAGATGTATAATGCCACAAGAGGCGGTAACTTGGAAATTTTTGAACGGGCAAACTTAGATGAAGTAGTTGGAAATAAATAGAAAAGTTGTAATATAGAAAGCGGGTGTAGCTGGTGCTAGAAGAACTGAAAGAAATTGTTTACAAAGCAAATATGGAGTTGCCAAGATACGGTTTAGTTACCTTCACCTGGGGTAACGTGAGTCAGATTGACAGAGAGAGTGGTTTGTTTGTGATTAAACCATCAGGTGTGGACTATGATGTTATGACACCGGAAGATATGGTGGTGATGGATTTACAGGGAAATAAAGTGGAGGGAAGACTAAATCCCTCCTCAGATACTGCAACTCATCTAGAAATATACAGGGCATTTGAAACAGTAGGAGGAGTGGTGCATACTCATTCCAGCTATGCAACCAGTTGGGCACAGTCAGGGAGAAATATACCTTGTTATGGTACTACCCATGCAGATTACATTTATGGTGATGTACCCTGCCTTCGTACATTGACAAAAGAGGAAATCGATGATGCATACGAAGCAAATACAGGGCTTTTGATTGTAAATGAATTCAAGAAAAGAAATTTAGATCCTAAGGCGGTTCCTGCTGTGTTATGTAAGAATCATGGTCCATTTACTTGGGGCAAGGATGCTTTCCAGGCGGTACATAATGCTGTTGTTTTGGAGGAAGTGGCCAAGATGGCATACCGTACCGAGTTGATTAACCCACAGGTAAAACCAGCTCCACAGGAATTACAGGATAAACATTATTACAGAAAACATGGAGCAAATGCGTATTACGGTCAGAAGGTAAGTGTATAGAAAGATGTAGGCAGGGCAATCTGCCAGGAAAATGTCAAGGAGGAAATCATGAAAGTAGTAGGAATTATACCGGCAAGATATGGTTCAACCAGATTGCCAGGGAAACCATTGAAGGACATTTGTGGAAAACCAATGATTTACTGGGTGTATACAAGAGTATGTACGGTAGACAGATTAGATGAAGTGTATGTTGCCACGGACGATGAACGTATAGAAGAGGTTTGTAAACAATACGATATTCCAGTGGTTATGACAAAGAGCACCCATGCAACCGGTGCCCATCGTGTGCAGGAAGTGTCAGATAAGATTCAGGCGGATTTTTACGTGCAGTTAAACGGAGATGAGCCTTTGATTGACAAGGATGCAATTGCGGCTGTGATACCTGATAAGGTGCCACAGGATAGAGAGTTTGGCACCAATATTATTACAAAGATTACGGATCCTGCACAGGCAATGGATTCATCTAATATTAAGATGGTGTTTGATGAAGATATGAATGCGTTATATATGTCACGAACACCAATCCCATACCCATTTAAATCTATTGATTTTACCTACTATAAGCATGTGGGAATTATTGGATACAACAAAAAGATGTTGGATTTCTACCGTGATTCTGTACCGGGAAGATTTGAAACTATTGAAGGAATTGACACCATGAGATTTTTGGATTATGGAAAGCAGTTGAAACTATTTATGGTAGAAAATTGCCATACCTTATCTGTTGATACCGAAAAAGATTTAGATATGGTTCGTACCATGATGGAAAAGGAGATAAAGAAATAATGAGTATGAGACTTTTGGATTGTACCGTTCGTGATGGCGGATACATTAATGATTGGAATTTCGGAAATAAGACCATTAAGAGTATTTTTAAGAAACTGGTTGCAGCAGGTGTAGATATTGTAGAAGTAGGTTTCCTTAGAAACTGCGAATATACACCGGATAAAACTTTGTATAATAATATAGAGCAGATTAAGCCGGTACTGCCGGAAGAAAAGGGAAACACAAAGTTTTTTGCCATGGCGCTGCACAATATGTATGACATTAGTAAATTAGAGCCATGTGATGGAACCATTACAGGAATCCGCGTTACTTTTCATGATTATGATATTGATGAAGGAATGGAATTTTGTAAGAAAGTTCTGGAATTAGGTTATGAGTGTTATTGTCAGCCCATAAATATTATGGGATATACCGATGAGCAGGTGCTTGGAATTGTAAAAAAAGTAAATGCTATCAAGCCTACCGGTTTTGCCATTGTAGATACCTTTGGCTCTATGATGAAAGAAGATTTATTGCGTATTTCTATGTTAGTTGACAATAACTTAGATCCTTCCATTACATTAGGTGTGCATTTACATGAGAATTTGAGCCTGTCTTATTCTTTGGCTCAGGAGTTTATTACCTTATTAATCAATAGAAGAAATATTATTGTGGATGGTTCTTTGTCCGGTATGGGCCGTGTGCCTGGAAATCTTTGTATTGAATTGATTTCTGATTACATGAATCGTACTTGTGGAAAAAACTATGATGCAGATGCCTTATTTGATGCAATCAATGACTATATTCTTCCGATTAAGGAGAAAAATCCATGGGGATATTCCGCGCCTTATGCAATTTCGGCAAAGTATAATCTTCATAGAAACTATGCAGAAAATCTTGTGGACAGAGGTGTGCTGACGGCAAAGGATATGAATCATATTCTGGCTATGATTGAGCCACACAAAAAGACTGTTTTTGATAAGGATTACATCGAAAAATTATTTTATGAATACCAGAGCAATGTGGTAGATGACAAAGAAGATATCAAGGCGTTAAAAGAAAAAATTGCAGGAAAAGAAGTTGTGGTGGTTGCACCAGGAAGTTCCATCGTAGAGAATGAAGAAATGATTTCTGAGTATATCGGACAGAACAAGCCGGTGGTAATCTGTACGAATTTTATCTCGGATGCTTTTTCCTATGACTTTGCTTTCTTCTCAAATACCAAGAGATATGAAGATATCAAAAAGGATAATGAAAAGGTTATTGTTACATCCAATCTGGTAAGAGATGGAAAAACTGCGGGATACTGTGTAAATTACAACAATTTGGTATCTATTGGTGAGTCTGGTACCAACAATGTTGTTATGCTTCTTAAACTTTTAAAATTATTGGGAGCTTCCAAGATTTCCTTGGCAGGATGTGACGGATATTCTAAGGACAGACAAAATTACTTTGACCATAATCTGGCAAAAGCTCATAAAATCAGCACAGAGAACAATCAAAGTATGGCAAACAGAATCAAACAGATTGGTGAAAGTGTAGAGATAAAGTTCCTGACACCATCAGAATACGAAAGTTTAATGTAACTGTTTAGTGTAACTATAGGAGGAGATATGAAAGATTATCAGGCAATTTTATTTGATTTGGACGGAACATTGTTGAATACAAGTATTGGTGTTATGGAAAGTGTGGAGTACACCATTGACAAGTTGGGTTATGAAAAGCTTCCACCAGAAGCTGTGAAACGATTTGTGGGACCTCCAATTCAGGATTCCTTTATTCGTGAATATAAGGTAAGCAAGGAAGAGGCTCAAAAGGGGGCCAATATCTTTCGGGATTATTATAAAAATGAAGGATTACTAAAAGCCGAGCCCTATGATAATCTGTATGAATTCTTTGAATTATTAAAGAAACAGGGAAAAAAGATGGCTGTGGCTACCTATAAGCGCCATGATTATGCCATGAAGATTCTGGAGCATTTTCATATCTCGGATTACTGCGATTCCATGAATGGTGCGGACAATGAAAATGTTCTCACCAAAGCTGATATTGTGGTAAAGTGCATGGAAGAGTGCGGTGTGACGGATCGAAGCAAGGTAGTATTAATTGGAGATAGTGAGTATGATGCTATTGGAGCTAAGGGAGTAGGTATTGATTTTATCGGAGTAACTTATGGTTTTGGATTTAAAACAAAGGATGATGTAAATCAATATGATAATGTGGCAGCAGTAGATAGTGTCATGGAACTAATACAATTATTTAAATAAACATACAAAATAGATACAGGCAGATTAGCTTGTATCTATTTTGTATATTTTGCAGGTGAAAATAATCTGGAGAAAGGAAAGGGGTAAAAGGGCAAAATGAGTGAAGTGAACGAAATAAAGGTATCAGTGATTCTGCCGGTTTATAATACAAAAGCATATTTAGATACTTGTCTTTCTTCCTTAATTAATCAGACGTTAAAGGAAATCGAAATTATTGTAATAGATGATGGCTCTACAGATGGCTCTGGAGAGGTATTGATGGAATATGAAAAAAAATACCATAATATTCATTTGATTTCCGTTACCAATGGTGGACAGGGAAGAGCTAGAAATATAGGAATAGAACAGGCAAAGGGAGAATATATTGGCTTTTGTGATTCTGATGACTATTTTGAATTAAATGGACTGGAACTTATGTACAAAAGGGCAAAGGCAAAAAATTATGATTTACTCATCAGTCCTGAGTACCGAAATAGAAAGGAAAATCAGTATATTTTAGGTGAGATTCCACAGCCAGTGGATAAATCTACTTTGATTTTGAACCTTAATTTGATTTGTTTTCACAGTTTGTTGGTAAAGAGAGAATTGCTGAAAAAAGCGGAGAGTATTCCGGAAATTATATTTGAAGATGTAGCATACATCCCGGGACTAATATCAAAATGTGAAAATTTAGGATATCATACGGTGCCGGTGTATCATTATGTGGAACGCACAGATTCTACCTTATTCCAGACGAAAGAAGAGAAAATTCTGGATTTATTAAAGGCAGTAGATTATGCAAAAAGTCATGTAGACCAGGAATTTAAGAATGAAATAGTTATGGCTATGGCAAATAAACTTACAGAAAAGGTAAGAACTCTCTGGTATTTCTCAGATGTGGTATTAGAACATCTTCGTACTTGGAAATCAGAGATTGAGAACAATCCAATTTATTTAGAAAACCCTAAAAAGTATAGTCAGATGACAGGTTTTTTAAATTTACCAGAGCAACCTTTTGAAAAAGTGTTATATACCAATGGATTTGAGGGTAGTATCAGTGGTTTCAACACCGCAGGATTTCGTCAAGGAGGAGAAGTGATATATCTTTCGGAGGAAAACTGTGATGTGGCCTGTTGTAAGAAAGTAGAAGCCTTATATCATGAAAAAAGATTTCAGGAGTTAAGTGCTTATTTTGCCATGAAAAAAATATTAGAAACCTCTGGAGTATATGTTTCTGATGATATGGAAATTACAGGTGTGTTTGATGGAACCAGGTATTTTAGAGCATTTTATTGTTACCAGTCAGAGGAAGATTTTACCTCCAAAGTATTTGGGGGTCATAAGCGACAAAGAGAAATGGAAAAAATATTGGAAATATTCGAAAATGATATGGATATAACTATGGCTCAGGCAATGAAGAAAGCATTGGTGGAATGTTATGACATTGTGCCAGATGGCAGAAATAAATACACGAAGTATCCGGTATTGTTGCTATCTCCTCTGGCCGCCATTGTAAACGCAGGCGGTAGAATCGCTCTCACCAGACAGGTGGTTTTTGAGGAGGAGAAAGCAGACAACAAAGCACTTGTGACCATGTCACAGGATACCTTAGAAGCCATTTATAATTTTCCAACAGGGTGGCAGAATGCCCAGATAAACAATGAAAAATATCATGTCAGCGATTTGAGAAGAAAACTGAGAAATCAGACGGAAAAGGCAGAGAAACTTAAAGTCAGGGTAGAACAAAAAGAAGACCGGATTTTAGAAGAAAAAGCCAAGATAAAAGAATTAAAGGACAGCTTTGCTTACAAAGGTGGTTGCGTGATGCTGGAAAGTAAAATAGGAACTTTGATTCTCAAGATTTTTATGAAATTTCACAAGAAAAAGAAGAAGTAACAGGCTTTTGTTAAGAAAATAAAGAAATTGACAAGTTATTTCATTTATTTTAATATATATATGGTTTTCAGACTGGCATATTGTATCATATGTTACTGTGCACACAGAGTGTGTACAGTAACTATAATATCCAGGAAATTTGTGAAGAAAGCAGAGGAAATTTATAAAAATGCAGGAAATGAATATAATCATTACCATGGGAGGGTTAGGTTCCAGATTTCTTAAGGCTGGATACAAGGTACCTAAGTACATGATTGAAGCAAGAGGAAAGACGTTGTTTGAGTGGTCTATGGATAGTCTTGTAGATTATAATCAAAAGGTTTGTAGATATATTTTTGTGGTTCGCAAGGAGGATCATGCCAGAGAATTTATTATGGAAAAATGTAAACAATACGGTTTTGATTTCCTTGGAATCCAGGTTCATATTGTGGAGCTGGATGCTCTAACTGATGGTCAGGCTACTACGGCCATGATGGCAATCCCCTATTGTGGAGAGAAGGAAAGTATCATGATCTACAATATTGATACTTATGTAGAACCAGGAGAATTAAAGGTAGATGCCATTTCAGGTGAAGGACATATTCCATGCTTTCATGCAGACGGGGACCACTGGAGTTTTGCAAAATGCGATGAGAACGGAAAGGTAGTAGAGGTAAGAGAGAAGGTCAGAGTGTCAGATAACTGTACTTTAGGAGCCTATTATTTTTCTTCTGCTTCCCTTTACAAACAAATCTATGAGGAATATTATGCTGATGGTGCCAATTTAGAAAAAGGCGAAAAGTATGTTGCTCCACTGTATAATTATATGTTGGAAAAAGATATGGAGGTAACCATTAGTATCATTGATTTTGACAAAGTGCATGTGTTGGGGACACCAGAGGAATTAGAGGCGTTCTTGAAGGAACGTGAACAGTAACCATAAAGGAGATAAAAATGATGAAAGAAAATCCAAGGTTGTGTATTGTGATTCCCTGTTATAATGAAGAACAGGTATTACCAATTACAGCCCCTTTGTTTTTGGACGAAATAAATTCATTAATTTCAAAAAATATGGTGGCTGGAGACAGTAGAATTCTGTTTGTGGATGATGGAAGCAAGGATGATACATGGGGATATATTCAGGAGCTGGCAAAAAATAACT
The DNA here is from genome assembly GCA_045119215.1 of Lachnospiraceae bacterium. Lineage (GTDB taxonomy): Bacteria > Bacillota > Clostridia > Lachnospirales > Lachnospiraceae > RUG11237. The sequence continues at coordinate 19,683 of JBGVDD010000035.1, forward strand.
CACATTTTATGGGGATTCGTCAGAGTCGGAATCGGGGGCACCAGAATGCTGTACTTGCAGGTCTCATGGAAGCAAAAGAGGAATTTGATATTACCATATCTATTGACTGTGATGGGCAGGATGATATTTCTTCTATGGAGGAGATGGTGTCAGAGTACCACAGGGGCAGTGAGATTGTATATGGTGTGAGAAGCTCCAGGGCAACAGATACATTTTTTAAGCGTTTTACAGCCCAGTCTTTTTATCGTTTGTTGAATTTTATGGGAGTGGAGTGTGTGTATAATCATGCAGACTACCGCCTGGTATCCGCCAAAGTTTTGAAGGAATTGGAAAATTATAAAGAAGTGAATTTGTTTTTGAGGGGTATGATACCTCTCATTGGATTTAAAAGTAGTATTGTGTATTATGAAAGACATACACGAATGGCGGGAGAGAGCAGTTATCCATTGGGAAAGATGATTTCCCTGGCTTTGGATGGAATTACCAGCTTAAGTATTAAGCCAATTCGGTTTATCACAGGATTTGGAATCTTTGTGGCATTGATGAGTTTTGTAGGTGTCATTTGGTCTGTATTATCCCATTTATTTGGAACAACCGTCAGTGGATGGAGCAGTATGGTAAGTATTATCTGCTTTGTCAGCGGAGTTCAGTTGATTTGTATGGGAGTTTTGGGAGAATATATTGGTAAGATATATTTAGAAACCAAAGCCAGACCCCGGTATATTATCAGTGACAGAACACAAGATAGTGTAAATAAGGATTAGAAGAGTGTAGATATGTTAGAAAAATTAGTATCAGATACAAAAAAATATTGGAATTATGCAGTATATGCAACGAAGTCCCAGCTAAAATCAGAGGTGGCAGGTTCCCACTTAAACTGGCTTTGGTGGGTATTAGATCCACTGCTTTTGATGTTGGTATATTGGTTTATTGCCATTGCATTAAAAAGTAGCGGATTGGATTTTTTTCCCATCTATATATTCATTGGATTAACGTTGTGGAATTTCTGGAATGGTGTTGTAACTGGCAGTATTCGGTTGTTAAAAGCAAATAAAGGTACTGTTTCCAAAGTTTTTTTGCCAAAGTTAACCCTTCTCTATATTAAGATGATGGTGGTAGGATTTAAAATGCTGATATCCCTTGGGATTGTGGTGCTGATGATGCTTTGTTACCGTGTGCCAATTACCTGGAATGTCTTATACACCATTCCGTTAATGTTTGTTTTGATTTTGGTAACCTTTGGTTTCAGTACAATTTTGATGCATTTTGGTGTGTTTGTGGAAGATTTATCCAACCTGGTCAGTGTTGCAATGAGACTTTTGTTTTATCTTACAGGTATCTTTTTTTCCATTGAACAAAGCAATTTTCCAGGGATTTTCAAAACCATATTGTTGTATTGGAATCCAGCTTGCTTTGTGATTACGGGATTTCGCAATACATTGTTGTATGGACGAGGTATAAATTTGTATGCTTTGGGATTTTGGTGTGTTGCTGGATTTGTACTGTCAATCATTGGAATCAGACTAATTTATAAATACGAAAATAGTTATGTAAAGGTGTTATAGAGAGAAGGAAGAATGCAGTGAGTGATATCACAACGGGTAGAAATAAAAAAATTGATTATTTAAAAGGGATTGGAATTTTCTGTGTGGTCTTTGCCCATTGCTGGTTAAGACCTACAGAGTTATTTTGGCTTATTTACAGATTTCACATGCCATTATTTTTTGTGATATCGGGATATTTGTCATCAAATAAGAATGAAGTGAGATTTGATAAATATATTTTAAAGAAAATAAAACAGTTATTTGTTCCCTACAGTTTGTTTTTTGTGTTTTCGTGGCTGGCATCAGTTTGTATTCTGGATGCGGAAATCAGCTGGAAACAGTTGATTTGTGCATTTCTGTACTCTGGGAAATGGCTAGTCAGGGTGAATAATTGGGCTTTATGGTATTTGCCCTTGTTCTTCCTTGCTACACTTATTTTCTATTTTTATGCAAAAATAAAAGATAAGTTGTTCATGTATATAATTTGTATTGTAATATTTGTGGTAGCTCCATTATTTCAGAAACATATGTATGGTATTTTTGAGGAGGGATATATCCCTCTTTCATTGCAAGTGTTGCCGGGTGCTTTGTTTTTTATGTGTTTGGGATGTGTTTTGGCACGTAATAAGTATGATGGCACAATATTTAAAGATAAATGGAAAAATGGAATTGTCAGTATTTTGATGGGACTTTGTGGCTTGATGATATCCCAGAAAAATTCAGAACAGATATTACATTTTGAAACCTATACATATATGATATCCGCGGTGTTGATATTGCAGAGTATTGTATGGTTTACAAGAAGCAGTTCCAATGTTTATATAGAGTATATGGGAAAAAATAGTATTTATATTTATGGGGTACACAGGGTAATACTGGCAGTGATTCAGGAAAAGATATATAATGATACGTTTCAAGGAACAAACATTAGTGGAAGTGTGGCAACAGCACTGGTGACTATTCTGACGATTATTATTTCATTAGGGATATGCAAGCTGTGGTGTCTTTTGATAGGGGAAATCAAGAAATTTTCCGGGGAACTTAAAGCAAGTCAAGGCCATAAAATATTATCAGGAAAGTAGAGAGAACATGAATAAGGATGCAATTACTGTAAAAGATTTAAAAATCATATATCGAAGTCTGCAGTCAAAGTCTATTAAGAAAAATCTGTTTCATCCTAAGAAAGCAGAGCGGAGTAATTTTGAGGCCATTCGTGGAATCAGTTTTTCTATTAAAGAAGGAGAGATTGTAGGGATTATTGGAAAAAATGGAAGTGGAAAGTCCACACTTTTAAGGGCTTTGGCAAATATCTTTGCACCGGATGAAGGAAGTATTGATATTCACAATCATACCTTGTCTTTGATGGCAATCGGTGTGGGGTTTCAGACAAATCTCACTGGAAGGGAAAATATTATTCTGTCCGGAATGCTTTTGGGCTTTGAGGAAGAGTTTATTCGTAGCAAGGTAAAGGAGATTATCGAATTTTCGGAGCTTGGTGATTTTATTGACGTACCGGTGAAAAACTATTCTAGTGGAATGCACTCAAAGCTGGCTTTTTCCATTACATCGGTGTTGGAAACGGATATTATGCTTATTGATGAGGTATTAAGTGTAGGAGATGCCAGATTCCGCAAAAAGTCAGAAAATAAAATGCGGGAGTTGATTTCGGACAAGCATAGGACAGTGGTCATCGTATCCCACAGTATCGGGACTTTGCGCTCCTTGTGTGACAAAGTGATTTGGATGCATGATGGAGAAATCCGTATGTATGGAGAAACAAATATGGTGCTGGATGAATACTTGGCGTTTATGGAAGAAGATTGATATGGGGACGGAGTTTGAAGAGAAATGGAACAAAAGACAAGACAACTTACGGTACGGGAAACAACAATGATAAAGGGAGTGGCTATCATTTTGTTGCTGATGTATCATTGTTTTTCTGCAGAAGAGCGTCTCATGGGAGCAGAGGTTACATTTTTGTTTTCAAAAGAAAAGGAAATGTGGTTGTGTAATGCGGCCAATGTTTGTGTGGGAATGTTTGCTGTATTATCTTCCTATGGCATTACAATTTCGTCAAGAAAATATTTTCAGGAGAAGAAAATCTCTCCAGCGTATTTTGTACACAGATTATTTTCACTGCTAAGCGGTTTTTTTCCAATTTATATCCTTTGTTATTTGGGATGTGAATATTTTAATACTATGCCGGAGTTTGGCCAGGGGCTGAACCGAATGGTATATGTGTGCCTGGACTTTTTAGGGGTGGCATGGATTGTATCCAGCCCAAGCTTATGTACTACATGGTGGTATATGGGATTTACAATTCTTGTGATTTTTCTTGTTCCTGTTTTTTTAAAGCTGACAGAAGCAGTTGGAAATATAGAAATCATGGGGTTGTTTCTTATTTTGAGTGGAGTGTTGCAGATGCCTTATAGTAATATGACAAAATGGATTTTTGCTGTGTTATTGGGATGTATTGCAGCAAAAGAACAATGGTTTGAGAAAATGGGGCAGATGACATTTGGTAATTCAAAAATCACCTGGGCAATTAACACGGTGATTTTAGGATTTCTAATTTGGTTAGGACAAAGTAGTATGGGTTTTCATAATCTCATTTTTTCTACGAGAGGTGTGACTCCATTTTTTGTGGTGTTTTATTGTTACAGGTATTTATGTTGTGGTATAGCAGGTAAGGTGTTTTTCTTTTTGGGAAAACATTCCATGAATATTTTCTTGGTTCATACATTTATCAGGGCAACATGGTTTTCTGAATTTACATATTCATTTCGATATCCGGTTGTGATTGTGCTAGTACTACTGGGCTGTTCCATCCTGGTATCAGTAGTAGTGGAAGGGATGAAAAAATATTTGGGCTATGAAAAATTAATGAAAGCATTTGAAAAGAAGTTAATGGCAATGTTGGAACATACCAATAGAGTATAGAGTGGACTTGGAAAGGAAACAGGAATGAAAGAGAAGAATTATAAATTTTCGGTAATTATACCAATATACAATGTGGAGGATTATTTAGAAGAGGCCATTTTGTCTGTAATTCACCAAACATTAGATTTTAGGGAAAACATACAAATGATTCTTGTGAATGATGGGAGTGTTGATAACAGTGGAGAAATTTGTGAAAGGTATCAACAACAATATCCGGAAAATATTATTTATTTAAGTCAGGAGAATGCAGGGGTTAGTGCAGCAAGGAATCACGGTTTATCTATGGCTACGGGAAACTATATTAATTTTTTGGATGCAGATGATAAATGGAGTGAAAATGCCTTTCAACGGGTGGAAGAGTTCTTTTTAAAATATGGTGAGCAGGTAGACTTGGTTGCCTGTCGTCTCCACTACTTTGAAGCTAAAAACAGTTACCATGTGTTAGATTATAAATTTAAAGAGACAAGAGTAATTGATACGAAAGAGGATTACAACTATACCCAGATGCATATTGCATCTTCCTTTATAAAAAAAGAAGCAATTTTTGGAAAATCCTTTGATGAAACCTTAAAGTATGCAGAGGATGCAAAGCTGGCCAATGAAATTATTTTGGAAAAGGAAGCCTATGGAATTGTACAGGAAGCAGAATATATGTATCGTGCCAGATTAGATGACAGTTCTGCCATGGATAGGATGCATGGACGTAACATATGGTATACACCCACCATTCAAGGATTTCATCATTATATGATTGCCTTTTCAAAACAAAGATTCAAAGAAGTGCCAAAGTACGTTCAGTATATGCTGATGTATGATTTAAAGTGGCGTTTGAAGCTGAGGCTGCAGGAAGACGTATTAAGTGAAGAAGAGAAAAAGGAATACCTTGAAGCAATCAGACAGGTATTACAGGATATTGATGATGAAATTGTACTAGAACAGAATGCATTTGGGGCATCCTTAAAATATAAAACCTTAGAGTTAAAATACTCACAAGAGGAAAACACATCTGTTCTGGACAAAATTGAGTTTAGGGAAGATGGAGCGTTTTATATCGGAGATAAGCTCCTTACAAATTATCGAAGGGTCAAGACCACAGTGGTGCATTTTATTAGTGTAAAGGCTGATACTATAGAACTTATGGGAAAATGCAGTTACTGGATGCCGAAAGAGGAATGGTCATTATTTTTCGTAAACAAAAATGAGAAGAATTCGGAAAAGACAAAATATTATCCGGAATTTTTTGAGGTTCATAATAATGTAAAGTATGGTTTGGAAGGTGCTTATGAAAAATTACGAGGATTTAAAGTTACCATTCCATATCACAAAAAAGCAAGAATTGGAGCATTCTTTCAATATCATGGAACACAAACCTATGAAATTACTTTAGGCTTTGGTAAATTTATGGGATTAAATATGTTTAAGAACAGCTATATGGTAGCAGATAAGAAGTATCTGGTAAGACGGCGTGGTATGGGATTCCAGATAATGCAAAAGACGCCGGAACTGTACAAGGAATTTGAACGCAATTACTGTAAAGAGTTAAAGGAATTCGGTCATAAGGATATATTAAAATTTCGGTATATCAAACGATACATGGAAAATAGAAAAAGGGCAAAAGGAAAAAAAATCTGGTTGATTTCAGACCGTATGAATATTGCCAGAGATAATGGGGAAGCGTTTTTTACTTATTTGTGTGAAAATAGGGATAAGGTTCCTAATGTAGATTTTTATTTTGTGTTGTCTAAGGGTTGTCAGGATTATGAGAGAATGAGTAAGATAGGAAAAGTAGTGGATCCTCATTCGTTTCGATACAAATGCCTGTTTTTGGCAGCAGACTGGATTATCTCAGCACATGCAGACGAATATGTTATCAATGCATTTGGAAAGGACAGACAATATTTAAAGAATATATATGATTTCAAGTATGCCTTTTTACAACATGGAATTACAAAAGATGACATTTCCGGGTGGCTGAACCGATATAACAAGGATATTGATTTATTTGTTACGGCAGCAAAGAAAGAGTATGACTCTATTCTTAATGGGGATTATTTCTATGATGAAACAGTGGTGAAACATACCGGATTTCCAAGACATGACAAATTGCGAAACACAAAAGAAAGAAAAAAGAGCATTATCTTCTTACCTACCTGGAGAAATGGATTGGTAGGAGCTTTAGATTTAAAAACGGGAGAGAGAGAATACAATCCGGAATACAAAAACTCCTCTTTTTGTCAATTCTATAATCGCCTGTTGCAGGATGAAAGAATCATCAAAGCTATGAAAACTAACGGATATGTAGGAAAGTTTTGTTTACACACCAATAATATGCAGCAAATCCAGGATTTTACAGGCAATGAGGTAATCTTGATAAATGAAGAACCATTAGATTACACTAAGGAGTTTTTGGAAAATGCCCTTATGATAACAGACTATTCCAGTGTGGCCTTTGACTTTGCATATACGAAAAAACCAGTAATCTATGTTCAGGTGGACAGGGAAGAATTCTTCGCAGGCCAGGTTTATGAACCAGGATACTTTAGTTATGACAATGACGGTTTTGGACCAGTATGTTATGATTATGAACAGACGGTAGCAGCCATTATAAAAGCAATCGAAAATGACTGCAGGATGGAAGAAAAATATCTGAATAGGGTAGAAAACTTCTTTGGTGATTTGGGAGAAAGCAACTGTGAAAATGTATTAAACGAGATTTTGAAATCCTAGGAGTTTGTATGATTAAGGGAAAATGGAAACGCAAGATTTATTTCACCGGGGGTAAAATTTTATCTTTTATAAATAAATGGATTCCGAAAAATGAGAATAAGATAATGATTTTTTGTAAAGGACCTTTGTGTGACAATAGTGAAACATTATTTCACTATCTTGTGGATAATGGCTATCAAAAGAAATATAATATCTATTGTGTAGTAGATAAGCCGGAAAGATATGCAGAATATGTACAGGAAAATGTGCATTTTTGTAAGCTAAAACAGTCCTTAGGATTGGTATTTACTGCAAAATATAATTTTTATCATGGAGAGATGCTGGCAATTCATCCTACAAAAAATCAGGTATGGGTAAATTACTGGCATGGAACTCCCCTAAAGAAAATTAATCATATGTTAGATAAGCTTGGAGATTATGAGTATGACTTTTTTACTTATCTGACAGCTCCTAAGAAATGTTTTGTTCCTATTATGGCACAGGCTTTTGACTGCGATGAGAGTAAGGTAATCTTATGCGGACATCCTAGAAATGATGACTTATTTAGCAAAGGGTGGGAGTTTGGAAAGCTTGGAATGAAACAGGGAGAGTATAAAAAAATTGTCATGTGGATGCCTACTTACCGAAAATCAAGAGATGGTTCTATCGTGGATAGCAAAGAAGAGTATCTTGAAAATGGAGGCCTTCCTATATTCCATAGTGAAGAAAGTATTGTGGAATTAAACAATTATCTTGCGACAGAGAATGTATTGCTGCTGGTGAAGTTTCATCCAGCCCAGAATTTACAAGATTTTCGCTTACATGAGAATACACATATCAAATTTTTGAGTCATTCTCAGATGATTGAACAAAAACTGGCATTATATAAGCTGGTAAAAGATGCTGATTTTTTAATTACGGATTATTCGTCTGTTTATTTTGATTATCTTTTGCTGGATCGTCCTATTGGATTTACTATTGAGGATATGAAGGAGTATGAGGATAACAGAGGATTTGTGTTTGAACATCCTTTTGAGTATATGCCTGGAAGGATTATACAGAATAAGGAAGAGTTTATGAGTTTTATGCAGGATACCATTGCCGGGATGGATGGGTATGAAAAAGAGAGAGCAAGGGTAAACGCACTGGTCAATGAAGTGAATACACCAAATAATTGCAAAAGATTATTGGAAAAAATAGGAATGTTATTATGAAATAAGGATACAGGAGGGTGAAAATGAAGACGAAGATAAAGCTTTCACTTGTAGTTCCGTGCTACAATGAAGAGGACAATGTGGAGCTTTTTTTTGAGGAAGTCAAAAAATGTTTTCAGGGCAAAATAGACAGTTATGAATTTATTTTTGTCAACGACGGAAGCAAAGATTTAACGATGAAAAAGCTAAAAAAAATATATAGAGATAATAAACAAGATAATATTAAGATTATATGCTTTTCCAGAAATTTTGGTAAAGAGGCGGCTATCTATGCAGGAATGCAGCAGGCAGAAGGAGAATACACCACAGTCATCGATGCTGATTTGCAGCAGCGTCCGGAAGTGGTGTTATCCATGGTGGAAATCTTAGATAAAGAAGAAGATTATGATTGCGTGGCAGCTTTTCAGGATAAGAGAAAAGAAGGAAAGGTATTGTCTTTTTTCAAGAAAGCGTTTTACAGGATTATTAACATGGTAGCGGAGACAAGGTTTGTGTCAGGTGCCAGTGACTTTCGTACTTTTCGCAGCAATATGAGAGCGGCAATTCTCAGCATGAGTGAGTATCATCGTTTTTCCAAGGGGATTTTTTCCTGGGTCGGATTTGAGACAAAGTATATTCCTTATGATGTTCAGCAGAGAAATGCTGGAACGTCAAAATGGTCTTTTCGCAAGTTATATAAATATGCAATGGATGGTATCGTTTCTTTTTCTATTGCTCCCTTAAAATTGGCTATGTATGTGGGAACCATTGCGGCTTTTCTCGCAGTAGTGTATATGTTCCTTGTGGTGCTGCAAAAAATGCTTTTGGGTATCGATGTTCCCGGTCATGCGACGGTGGTCACTTTGATTTTATTTATGGGGGGAATCCAGCTGTTTTTCCTGGGAGTATTAGGAGAATATATTTCCAAAATGTATATTCAGGTGAAACATCGTCCAATTTATCTAACAAGGGAAACCTATGGTATAGATGAAAAGGAAGAGGCGGATACATAATGAGTGAAAAAAAGAGTAAGTATTCTGTTTTGATGTCGGTTTATGACAAGGAAAATCCAATGTATTTAGAAGAGAGCATGAATAGCATGTGGAATCAGACCATTCCTGTGGATGATTTTGTTCTGGTTTGTGATGGAAAGCTGAATGCAGGCTTAGAGCAGGTAATAGAAAAACAAAAGTTTTCTCATGGTGAAATCCTGCAGGTAGTGCGTCTGGAGCAGGGACAGGGTCTGGGAAAGGCCTTGAATTATGGAATGCAGTTTTGCAAACATGAACTTATTGCAAGAATGGACAGTGATGATATTAGTAAACCGGAGAGGATTGAAAGACAGCTTGCTGCTATGGAAAAATACCAGGCAGATTTGGTAGGAAGTGCGGTGGACGAATTTGAGGACAGTGTGGACCGGATAAAGGCTACCAGAAGAATGGTAGAAACTTCAAGGGAAATTCGGGCTTATATTGGAAAAAGAAATCCCTTTAATCATCCTACCATGGTTTATAAAAAATCAGCAGTACTTCAGGCGGGAGGATATATGGATTGCCCTTTTTTTGAGGATTATTATTTGTGGGCCCGGATGATACAGGCAGGGTGTGTTGGATATAATGTACCTGAAAGTTTGTTGTATATGAGGGCAGGAACTGACATGTATCAAAGAAGAGGTGGACTTACCTATGGAAAGCTTGCTTTTCAATTTAGAAGAAAGCTTAGAAAGATGGGAATATCCAGCTTTACACAGTATGTGGTATCTGCTTACGGACAGCTGCTTGTCTGTCTGATACCAAATGGGATGAGGGTATTTTTTTATCAGAAATTTTTGAGGAAACATTAGGAGAATAAATGGACATGGAAAAGATAAAAGAGTTATTTGAAAAATATAAAGAGATGATTATGTACCTTATTTTTGGTGTGGGTACCACAGCTGTAAATTGGATTACTTATTCAGCACTGACTGTCACAGGTGCGGTGGTGAACAAGAATATTGCAAATGTGATTGCCTGGGTTACAGCGGTGGTGTTTGCATACATTACCAATAAAATCTGGGTATTTGAGAGCAAAAGCTGGAAGTTAGACGTACTGATAAAAGAAATGGGCATGTTTTTGGGGGCAAGAGTGTTTTCTGGTATTTTTGAAATTGGACTGTTTCCAATCCTTATGTGGATGGGATTAAATCAGGAAATCTTTGGTGTAGAGGGAATGGTTGCCAAAGTTCTTATCAGTGTCATTGTAATTGTGTTGAATTATGTTTTTAGCAAGCTAATAATTTTTAAGAAAAAGAAGGTGTAATTTATGAAAGTTGTTATTTTAGCCGGGGGATTTGGTACCAGAATCAGTGAGGAGAGCCACTTAAAACCAAAACCTATGATTGAAATTGGAGATCAGCCAATATTATGGCATATTATGAAGCATTACTCCGCTTATGGTTTTCATGAATTTATCATATGCGGGGGATACAAACAGCATGTGATTAAACAGTATTTTGCGGATTATTTTCTTTATAACAGTGATATTACTTTTGATTTTACCAAAGGCAATAGTCTTCAGATTCATGACAATACTACAGAACCCTGGAAGGTTACTGTGGTAGATACAGGGTATTCCACCATGACCGGTGGCAGAATTAAGCGTATTCAAAAGTACGTAGGAGAAGAAACCTTCCTTATGACTTATGGGGACGGACTTAGTGATGTGCCAGTGGATAAATTAGTTGAGTTCCATAAAAAAAGTGGAAAAGTTGCCACAATCACTGCAATTCAGCCAGGGGGACGTTTTGGTGCCCTGGACTTGGACGAAGGGGATGTGATTCATGGCTTTGCAGAGAAGAAAAAAGAAGATGGTGGATGGATTAATGCCGGATATATGGTGCTAGAACCTAAGATTTTTGAATATATTGAAGGTGATGAAACGGTATTTGAAAAGGAGCCATTAGAACGATGTGCTATGAATGGAGAACTTATGGCATATCGCTATGAGGGATTTTGGCAGTGTATGGATAGCATGAGGGATAAAGAGCAGTTAGAGAAAATTTGGAAAAGCGGCAATGCTCCCTGGAAGCATTAGGAGGTACTATGTACGAATTTTATAAAGGAAAAAGGGTGCTGGTGACAGGTCATACAGGATTTAAAGGAAGTTGGCTCTGTAAGATGTTGCTGGAACTAGGAGCAGAGGTCTATGGGTATTCCCTGACACCTCCAACAAAGCCATCCTTATTTGAAATGGCTGGTTTGGAGGAAAAGATTCATTCTAAACTGGGGGATGTGAGAGACTTTGCTCATATGCAAAAGTATTTTGAAGAAGTAAAACCACAGGTAGTATTTCATTTGGCAGCCCAGCCATTGGTAAGAGAAAGTTATAAAAATCCGGTTGAGACTTATGAAACTAATGTGATGGGTACAGTGCATCTTTTGGAATGTGTGAGAATGTGCAAATCAGTAGAGAGTGTCCTAAATGTCACAACAGATAAGGTTTACGAAAACAAAGAATGGGTATGGGGATATCGGGAGGATGAACCTTTAGATGGTTATGACCCATATTCTAATTCCAAAAGTTGTTCGGAGTTGGTAACTCATAGTTATATTAAGAGCTTTTTTAAAGAGCTGCAGATACCGGTTTCTACTGCCAGAGCAGGAAATGTAATTGGTGGTGGAGATTTTGCTGCAGATCGGATTGTTCCGGACTGTATCCGTGCAGTGGAGAAAAAACAACCTATAATTGTGCGCAATCCATACTCTACCAGACCTTATCAGCATGTGTTAGAACCTTTGTATGTTTATCTTCTGATTGCTATGAATCAGGCAAAACATAAAGAACTTTCGGGATATTATAATGTAGGCCCAGAGGAAAGTGACTGTGTTACTACAGGAGAATTAGTCACAATGTTTTGCGATTGTTACCAGGATGGAGCCACATGGAAAAATATATCAGAGGATTCTCCTGTGCATGAGGCAAATTTTTTGAAATTAGATTGCGCCAAACTAAAGAATACATTTGGATGGAAACCAGCTTTTCATGTAAAAGAAGCTATTGAACTTACGGTAGAATTTGTAAAAAATTCCAAGACAAAAGAAAAGGTAAATGACTGCATGGAAGGACAGATAGGACTTCTTATGCAGAGAATGGGAATGGTTAATGTACAGTAACTTGGAAATTAAAAATAGAAAGTTTTGTTGATTTAATGAAAAAAATGTTGTATAATGGGAAAAGTTATGTGCATACTATATTTTTGTAGTTTAGGAGGAATATCATGAAAGAAACCGCGTTAGTGATTATGGCTGCCGGAATTGGGAGTAGATTCGGTGGAGGAATTAAACAGCTAGAGCCTGTGGGACCTAGTGGAGAAATTATTATGGATTATTCCATTCATGATGCATTGGAGGCAGGGTTTAATAAAGTAGTGTTTATTATACGTAAGGATTTGGAAAAAGATTTCAAGGAAGTTATTGGAAATCGTATGGAAAAAATTTGCAAATGTGAGTATGCATTTCAGGAGATTGATGATTTACCTGCTGGATTTCAGGTTCCAGAGGGTAGAAAGAAACCTTGGGGTACAGGTCAAGCGGTACTAAGTTGTAAAGATATATTGGATGTGCCTTTTGTAGTAATAAACGCGGATGACTATTATGGAAAAGAAGCCTTTGTGAAAGTCCATGATTATCTGGTAGAAATGAAAGAAGACTCGGACGTAATGGATATGTGCATGGCAGGATTTATTTTGAAAAATACTCTCAGCGAAAATGGAGCAGTGACCAGAGGGGTGGCTAAGATTGATGAGCAGCATATTCTGTCAGAAGTAATAGAAACCAGTGGTATAGAAAGAAAAAATGGCAAGGTGATAGCTGTAGACGATGATGGAAATGAAAAGGAAATTAATCCGGAAAGCTATGCATCCATGAATATGTGGGGATTGACTCCGGGATTTCTAGATGTACTGGAGGATGGTTTTGAGAGATTCCTATCAAATCTGGGAGATAGGGCGCTGAAGAAAGAATTCCTGCTTCCAATTATTATTGACCAGCTGATTCGTGAAAAGAAAGCCAGAGTAAAAGTACTTGAGACAAGAGATAAATGGTTTGGAGTAACTTACAAAGAAGATAAGGAAAGCGTTGTGAAATCCTTCAAGCAATTAATTGACCAGGGCGTTTATTCAGAAAAGCTTTTTGAAAAATAAAACTAAGAATCATTTCATACATAAAACCCCCCCTTGGTGATACCAAGGGGGGAAATTTATTTGATTTATTTGTTTTCACTAGTGTTGTCTTCCGTTTTCGAGGCTGTAGTCTGCCATTTTTCCACACCTTCTGTATTTTCCTTTTGGAAAAGAATTTTTACTGTCAGAAGAATCAGTTTTAAATCTAAGAAAATACTATAGTTCTGGATATAGTATAAGTCTAATTTTAGCTTATCATAGGGGGTAGTATTGTATCTGCCGTACACCTGGGCATACCCTGTTAAACCAGCCTTTACTTTTAGGCGGAAAGGAAACTCCGGGATTTCTTTTGCATACTGGTCAGCAATGACCTTACGTTCCGGTCGGGGACCTACCACAGACATTTCGCCTCGTAAAATGTTTAAAATCTGAGGCAGTTCATCTAAATGAAGTTTACGCAGGATACGTCCAATGGGAGTTACCCTGTCATCATCTTTCATGGCAAGCCGTGCACCATTTTTTTCAGAATCCACCCGCATACTGCGGAATTTATATATCATAAAGGGTTGTCCGTCCTGAGTAAGGCGCTCCTGTTTGTAAAATACAGGACCACCATCATACAGTTTGATACATAACGAAAATATCAACATGAATGGTGAGGTGAAAATCAAAATCACTAGGGATACAACAATATCCAACGCCCGCTTTAATAAACGTTCTTCAGGTGCCAGACCAAAATTTCTTGACAATTGAAGTGGGGTGTCAAACAGATGAATGCTGTCAGAACCCATGATGATAATATCAGAAATCTTGGGCATTACATAGCAACGGATAGATTTCCCAAAACAGTATTTTACAATGCTGTTTCGGATTTTGGAATCGATGTCGCAAACTAAAACCGCTTTATGCTTATTTATTAATTCTTTTATTTTTTCTTCCCCTTCGTTCACATGTACAGAAGTGTGTATTGCGTACTTATCACTTCGAGAATTTAATTTTCCTATAAGATACTTTGGGCTTCGGTCACCATATATCAATAAGAGCTGTCTGGGTGGATATAATTTCTTGTACAGCCAATGAGAAAATAAAGTCCATACAAGGATGGCAAATCCGTCCAACAAAGTCATAAATATGATGGGGACGTATGGCATAATCCTGTAACCTAGCAGACAAAGCTGAAGCCATGTGACAATATTTACACACAAGGTGGACAGACACTGGGAATACAGCACATCCATAACCCGTAGATAGCCTACTTTGTAAGCGCTGTATACATTAGAAAAAAATAAAATTAACAACGCATACAGAGCGATTAATACCAAATGACCATTATAAAAGAAGTTTTTTGGTAGGGTGCCATCATAGCAGGTAAACCAAACATAGGCATAAATGGCCGTTTGTACCACAATAATCACAGCTGCCAAAAAAATAGAAAGCAGCCGTTTATAACGTTCTTTTCTTCTCATAATCTTTTCCTCTCAAACAATATCTAAATTGTATCAGACAATTGTATCAAATATAAAAAAAAAAGTCAAATACTTGCCCATTGAATTGGACTGTGCTATAGTATCCTAGTATAGTTGTAAAGAAAAGTGAAACTAAAAGGATGTATTTATGTTTGTAATTATAGAGTGTAGTTGTGTAATTATTTTCTTTTTATATATCTTTACCGTACTGGGGGTCATGACCAGTAGAATCATAAAGAGAAACAGTACATTAAGTGAAAGTTTGTTAATCGGATTTTTTGCGTATTTTTTCATGTTTCAATGTGTCACCCTGCCTATGATTTTATTAAAACAGAGTGTAACCCTGCTTTGTGTTGTATGGGTGCTGGTTTTGATTACCATGGTTGTGTGCAGTTGCGTTTTTCTGATTAAGTCACGATTGGAGTATGTTTCTTATGTAAGTCTTCGACAAAAGAAGAAAGGAAATATAAAGTGTTATCTGGTAGTGATAGCAGTGGTGGTTATATTCAGTTACCTGGTAATCATTCAGGATTACTGGGAATGGGATACGGCTTTTTACATTGGAACTATCAATACTTCTGTGAAAACAGATACCATGTATCTGATAAATGGCGAAAGCGGAAAACCGGAAAAGGTTCTCTCTTTTCGGTATGCATTGTCATGTTTCTACATGAACAGTGCAGTTTTTTGCAAGATTACGGGAATAGAGGTAGTGTATTTTCAAAAGTACGTAATTGCTATCTTGTGTGTGGTGCTCTCCTTTATTGTGGTTTATGCAATTGGAAAGATAATTTTCCACCATAATATGAAGAGTGTGGCATTGTTTGTGATAATGTTTGCAGTGATTAATCTGATTTTTGGAACGGAGTACACCACTTCTCAATTTTTGCTTTTAAGAGCGTATGAGGCAAAAGCATTTTGTGCAAATGTGGTGATGCCTACGATTTTTTGGCTGTTAATGTTGTTATATCATGATTTGGACCATCTGGGAAACTGGAGACTATTATTTCTTGTGATGCTTTCAAGTGTTCCAGTGTCTATGTCCTCCATTTTATTAGCACCGGCTTTAATTGGTATTGTGATTCTTGCACAAATTATCGTGGATAAGAATTGGAAATATTTAAAGAGGACATTGATTTGCATGGCACCCAATATGGTGTATTTGATTGTATATTTACTATATACATTAAAAATATTTGTGATAAAGGTGTAGAACATGAAAGGGTTAAGTTCGGTCATAGAAGCAATGTGTGATTATCTGCCACAGGTAGCGGTAATTTTACTGGCAATTATTAGCTTCTGCGTTGTTATTATATTTAAAAAAAGAAGGAATAAGTCCAGAGACAGAAAAGTAATCTACTGGATGATTATTCTAAGTGTGATTTTTATATTTAATAATATATCCATGGAATTTATGGGAAAATTAACGGACAGCGATACCTTCTATCGTTTCCTATGGGCGGTGCCTGTGTTTTATATGATTGGCTACAGTATGGTGCTGCTGATAGAAAAGAAACATCATTTTTTGTCAAAATGTACTTTAGTAGTTATGGTATTACTTTGTATGATGGCATATGGTAGTAGCTATTCGGAAGGACGGAATATCTCTTTTGTGGGCAATTTTGAAAAAATGCCAGAGGAGGTAAGGGCTGTCTGTAAAGTGATTGAAGAAAATAAAAACGAGGAAAATCCGGTGTGTGCCATGGAATTAGATTTGCAGTCTAGAGTCCGTGCAAACAATCCTTCTTTGGTTTGGGCAGTAAAAAGGAAACAGTATCTTTACTTTGAAAAGTATGGATATGATTATCCAAATGGAAAATATGTGGATGCCAGAAATATTTTGAAGGTTGTGGAACGGGGAATCAGGATTGATAAAGAGGTTTTTAAGGCTTCTTTGAAAAAGACAAAGGTGGACTTTCTCACAGTAAACAAAAAACTTCGTGTGAAAGAGTATCTTAATGAAGTAGGATTGGAGTTGGTAGGTGAAACTGAACATTACAGGGTATATCATGTTCCGGAGGAGTAGAGAATGATAGAATTTATACAATGCGTAGCAATGATAATAGTACATTTAGCCATATTTTATGGCTTAGGATATATTTTATCCGTAGCCATGGGAGAAACAAAAATTAGCTTACAGAATATGATTTTAGGCTTCTTTTTTTATTTTTTGTGTATGGACATGATTACAGTGCCCATGATTATGCTAAAACAGTCATTTTCTCTGGTGGTGGTTCTATGGCTGGCAGTACTAGTCATATGTTTAGGTGTACTTTGCTGGCTCAGATATAAATACAGGGTGAAATTTTTGCCCTTTTACCAGATAAAAAAAGGATTTTCCTGGGAAAAACTGGGGATTTATGCAGTGATAGCCCTAATAGTTCTTGGGTTATTGTATCTGGTGGCAAATCAGAATTACTGGGGCTGGGATACATCTTATTATATGGGAATTGTAAGTACTACTTTGGATTCAGACACCATGTTTTTGATTGATGGTGAGAATGGAAGAATGGAAAAATATATAGGATTTCGATATGCCTTTTCATCTTTTTATATGAACAGTGCATTTTGGTGCAGAATCACAGGGATTTCGGTGGTATTTTTCCAAAAATATGTTATGGGAAGCTTGTGTATTATTTTGTATTCCGTATTGGTATGTGAAATTGGCAGACAGTTATTTCGAAATGATGCTAGAAAAATGTGTTTGTTTTTCTGCGTGACAGCGCTGTTGAATTTGTACTTTGTCACCGGATATACTTCGGCAGATTTTTTGTTAATGAGATCTTATGAAGCCAAGTCATTTTGTGCAAATGTAATTTTTCCTGCTTTGATTCTTTGGTTTTTGAAGTTACATGAGCAATTAGACAGTAAAAAACATTGGATGTACCTTATGCTGACGGTGTGGGGAAGTGTTCCTGTATCCATGTCGGCTATTCTGATAGCTCCAGTGATGGTGGCCGTCTTTGTGTTGTCAGAGTGCGCTGTGACAAAGAATCTGAAAAAGAATTTATACTTATGTAAGAATGGGGTCATGTGTGTGGTGTTAAATGTAGTCTTTTTGGTGATGTATTTCCTTTTTACAAAAGGAATTTTTATGATAAGGGTGTAGTGATATGAAAGACGCAATAGAAATCAAAGATATTTTTTTAGCTTATATGGGTCAGGGTACAACAGCAGGAATTGGAATGCTGGGGCTGTTTTTAGCTTCTTTGATTGGTTTGCTGTGGTATCAGGGGAGAAAAAAACAGACAGGGGTTATTTTTGTGCTTTTCTTTTCTGTAGTATTAGTTTTTAATGATTTTTCTATGAAGATTCTTCAAAAATTTACAAGTGCCCAGACTTTTTACAGATTTTTTTGGGCAGTTCCTGTGTTGATGGTAATTGCCTTTGTAGTAGTTAAGGCAGTGGAGGAAAGTGAAGGGATACTTATCAAGGCAGGAATTGTTGTGCTGGTGATGGCTGTTTTTATAAATCTGGGACCAGGGTTTGCTACAAAAGAGCGTTTGGTATATTCGGGAACCATGGAAAAAATTCCAGGGGATGTGAAACAGATTGGAGTGATAATAGAGGAAAATAAAGTGTCAGAGCGACCAGTGTGCCTGATGGATTTATCTACTCAGTTGATGATTCGGGTGGAGAACCCTAAGGTTGTCTGGGCAGTGGGGAGGAATGTGAGACGTTATTTTGAAGAAAATGGTTATGGCACAGGAAAATACAGGGTGGCAGAAAGAATGCTGAAGGTAGTGGATAACGGTAAAAAGGTTCGGGTGCGAAAATTCAGAAAGGCTTTGAAAAAGAAAAATGTGGAATTTGTGGTAGTAAGCAAAAGTTTTGCTATGGAAAAATATATGCAGCGGGTTGGCTTGGATTTCGTGGGAGAAAGTGATAGCTATCAAGTGTATCAAAACACCAGCATACAGTGAGAGAATTAGGAGAAAATCATGGATGAAAAGAAAGAGTATATAAGTTATAAAGGGAGAATTTTAAGTATCATTTTTGCTTTGTTGTTTAGCACAGTAATATGTATGATTTCTACTCAGGCTGGGGAAACAACACAGGTGAAAGCAAGAATGACGGTAAGTAAAAATTCGGAGCAATCTAAAATTACAGTAAAAGTTACTCCATTAAAAAAAATAAAAAGTTCAGAACATATAAAAATTTATGTATGGACGGAATGGTATGGAAAAGTAAAGGCGAAATCATATTTACTTACGAAAAAAAATGGACAGTATAAAAAAACCTTTTCCATATCAGAACATGAAGGAGCTTGTGGAACTTATCACATACTATCTTATGTACAAAGGGGAACCGTGGATAAATATATTATGCAAAAATCCATCGATATAGACGGAATCCAGGGTGGCGATGTGGGGATAACTAAAGTGGACCACGAAGCGGGAAGCTGCCAGATTAAGGTTTCTAATTTGGAAAGTGTGACCAGTATTACAAAGGTGAAGGTAAAAGCTTATCGAAAAAATAAGAAAGAAGAGGATGAAGTGTGGTATACAGCAAAGAAAAAGGGGGAGAGCTGGATAGCAGACTTTAATACTGAAAAACATGGATTTTCCTCTGGAAAATATGTGTTTGAGGCGAAGGCCTGGGACAAACGTGGCGTTTCTGTGGAACTAAAGCCAATAGAAAAAAACATAAGAGTCAGCAATAAGATTACCCTGTTATTTGACGAAACCAAAGCAGAGAAAACTTGTCCTATCCTAGTAAAAAATGTGCGCTACACGGATGTGGAAAATATACAATTGGACATCTGGAGTGATAAAAACGGTGCGGATGACAGAAAAACATATAAGACAGAATATTTGAAAAACGGAAGTTACACTACGGACTTAAAATATGGAAGTCACAAAAACACAGGGAAGTATCATGCATATGTATATTTGAAATCATATGGAGAAAAAAGGAAGCTTATAAAACGTACAACTTTTATTGTAGCACCTATTACTGCGGGAAAGGTATGTCTTGAATATCAAAATGGCCAGACAGGCTCAGTGCAGATTCGCGCAGAAAAGGTGTTTAGCCCTGCAAAAATCAAGTCTGCAAATGTGGAAGCCTACACAGTTGCAGGTGGGAAAGATGATTTGGTGCGAAAGAAGGCGATTTCAGGGGATGAGGGGATGTATAAAAGCACAGTTAGTGTGGTAGAACACGATTTCCAAACTGGTAGATATCAGGTAGATTTGAAAATCACGGATACCAGAGGTATTGTGCAGGTGTTCAGTCAAAAGAACTTAGAACTGTCTTGTAGCCAGGAATATAAAGCTAAGAATGTGTTCCAGGGAATTGACGTTTCCAGATATCAAGGAAATATCAACTGGACCCAGGTAAAAGCTGCGGGAATTGATTTTGCAATGATACAGGTTGCTTACAGAGATGGTGTGTATGGAACCTTGGCAGAGGATAAGTGTTTTAAAAACAATATTCAAGGAGCATTGGCAGCGGGGATAGATGTAGGTGTGTATTTCTTTAGTCAGGCAATTACTGAGGATGAAGCAAAAGAAGAAGCGGATTATGCCATGAAGCTGGTGGAACAATATAAGATTACATATCCCATCTGTATTGATAGTGAGTATCGAAAAAATGGAAGGGCGAATTCCTTAAATGCAGCAGTGAGGACAAATGTGGTAAAAGCATTTTGTCAAGAAGTGTCTGAGCATGGTTACAGGGCTATGGTATATGCAAGCAAAAGCTGGTTTGAAGATAATTTGTATATGAATTATCTAAGTGACTACGAAGTCTGGCTTGCAAGATATCATACGGTGCCAGAATATACAGGAACCTTCCATATGTGGCAGCACACCAACAAGGGCAGAGTTTCCGGTATTATGGGGGATGTGGATCGGGATATCTGTTATAAGAGGTATTATTAGAACCTCTCCCGTGGTACGCCGTACCATAAATAACCTACCCATGGAAAACGGGGTCGTATCCATCTTTACAGGATACGACCCTGTTTTCCTAACAATATTATCATAAATGGAAGTTGGAAAAGCCAGGAAAGAGAATTGACAGAATTAGAAGATTTCGTGTACTATATAGAAAATCCCATAGAATATAAAGCACAAAAAGAGCTGGCAAAAAGTATAGATGAAGATGTGAAGCAGAAAAAACAAGATCAGAAGGTGAGGGATGGCTATATGACACTGGTAGAAATCATAGAAGATGCAATCCAAAGCGAAAAAGAAAGGACACAAAAAGCAGAAGAGGAAAAAGAGAGAATAAGAGAGGAAAAAGACAAGGAGATTCAAGAGAAAGAAGAACAGATCCGAGAACAGCAACATCTCATAGAAGAATTACAAAAGAAATTAGAGAGCAAATAACCTTCCCATGGAAAACGGGGTCGTATCCATCTTAGCTAGGCTGGATACGCCCCCGTTTTCCTAACAATATCTCTATTGCTGGTCCCGTGAACCGGGTTCCCAGAACCATATGTTACACAAATGTTACCAAAGTATCAAAAATTGTGAAGTTGCATCAAATCTATGGAAAATTCTGGAAGATAGTAGTAAAATGTAACAGTAGTTTACAGTAGGGGAAAGCTAAAAAAGGGGTTGCATTTTACATGAGAAAAGATATAATTTTGACAGACAGACAGACAGACAGACAGACAGACAGACAGACAGACAGACAGACAGACAGACATTAATTAGCTCTAATCATCCATTAGGGTTTTTTAAGATACAAATAAAAAAGGCAATGACAGTTCTATCAAGGGATAGAAGGTGTCATTGCCTTTTTGCGTGAAAAAAATACCCGTCAGGGTGTTTTATATATAATTTTTTGTGGAGGGAGGAAAAGAAAGGCAAAGATTACTGTAGGAAACATGAAAAGAATAATCAAAGATAAGGAAAGGAATGAAATTAAATGGAAAGTAAAGAATTTAAGAAATGGTTGATTGAAAATGATTTTGAGAAGAATAAATTATTTAGGGAATCATTAATTTGTTATAATAATGGAGCCTATAGAGCTTCGTATGTAATGTCATATGTTGGATTCCTAGGTTATTTGATTGATTATGCAAAAGATTATGATGGTTATCCTATAAAATATTGTAATGCTCAAGCAAAGTGGGATGAAATAAAAAAAAATCTACGCAATGATGAATCAAAAGAAAAAGCAATTAATGATTTAATTAATATGGCTGGTGATAATAATATTTTTCAATTTACAGATGATATGCGCGAAAAATTTAAAGAGAAAAGATGTAGACGAAATGACTGTGTTCACAATAAAACTCAAGGTGTTACTAGTGCAACTGTTGAAGATTTATGGGATTTCATTGTATACATAAAGCCTTTAGCAGTAATTAATGGAACAGAAAAACATGTTGAAGAAAAAATAATGGATATCTTACAGTTTAGTCCAAGTAGTCAGTATAAGAATAAATCACAAGAAATTTATCGTTTTTATCAAAGTCTTGTGAATGAGAAGAAAAAAGTGGTATTCAAAAAAATATGTGAATTAGCATTAAAGAAAATTAAGACAACTAATCAGCAAACACAATTTTTCATTGATTTATTTGAACAAATGTACCAAAAGAAGGAATGCGAAGAATACGAATGGGTAAAGGAGTGGTCGGAGGTGGAATTCTTCATAAGGATTAATGTGGAAAATTACAGGTCTCCTTTAGATAAAAGTAAACTATATGAACTTTGCAACCAAAGCCTTCAAGATGAAGATAAAGAGTATTTTAGAACAGGGTCTATATATACAATTTTGGGGTATGGAGAAAAAACAGATCTGAAAGTTAAGTTTCTTAATGAAGCATACAATGAGGAAAATAACTTTATACTATGGGTTGATCTTTTGTTGCATGATAAAGATTGGAAAAAATTATTGAGTGAAAATTCAGATTTAATGGAAAAAGTTACAGCAGAGAAAAATTTGACAATAATATTAAACAATATTAAAAAGATGTATAAATATAAAACAAGTTATGATCAGTACGAACGTGATACAGAAACTTTTGATTATTGTAAACTTTGCTATGACAATTGTTTAACTAGGCAGGTGATACTAATTTTATGGCTGGTCAATCAACAAAAAATCTCAAAAAATGATGATGTTGATGAATTAATTTTGCGTGTCAATACAATAAAGAAGGAAATCACAGATGAAAGCAAAATGATGTATGGAGTTATAAAAAAATATTTATAGATGAAGGAGGAACTCATATGAGAAATATAAAAAAGATAATCTCCCTGACTGCCGCCGCAGCTATGCTGGCAGCCAGCATGGATATGACAGCGGTACAGGCAGCAGGAGAAAAGGTACAGGAAACAATAAAAGAAGTCACGGAAAGTGTACCGATGGAAAGTTCGGAGAGCGATTTTGAAATTGATGAGAATGGAGTGTTGACTAGATACTATGGAGAAGGCGGAGATGTGGTGATTCCGGATGGAGTGACGAGCATAGGTAGTTATGCATTTAACGGCTGTATCGGATTAACGCAAATAGAGCTACCGAGCAGTGTGACGAGCATAGATCCGTATGCATTTGGGGATTGTAGCGGTTTGGACAGCATTAGTGTAGAAGAAGATAATCCTATATATGATAGTAGAGAAGGATGTAATGCAATTATTGCCACAAAATCAAATACGTTGAAAGTGGGATGCAAAAATACAAAGATACCCAGCAGTGTGACGAGCATAGGTGATCATGCATTTAGCGGCTGTAGCGGATTAACGCAAATAGAGCTACCGAGCAGTGTGACGAGCATAGATGATACTACATTTTTCGGCTGTAGCGGTTTGGACAGCATTAGTGTAGAAGAAGATAATCCTATATATGATAGTAGAGAAGGATGTAATGCAATTATTGCCACGGAATCAAATGAGTTGATAGTGGGATGCAAAAATACAAAGCTACCGAGCAACGTGACGAGCATAGGTAATTATGCATTTGGCGGCTGTAGCGGATTAACGCAAATAGAGCTACCGAGCAGTGTGACGAGCATAGGTCTTTTTGCATTTGTAGATTGTAGCGGTTTGGACAGCATTAGTGTAGAAGAAGATAATCCTATATATGATAGTAGAGAAGGATGTAATGCAATTATTGCCACGGAATCAAATGAGTTGATAGTGGGATGCAAAAATACAAAGATACCCAGTGGAGTGACGAGCATAGGTTATTGGGCATTTGGCGGCTGTAGCGGATTAACGCAAATAGAGCTACCGAGTGGAGTGACGAGCATAGGT
>JBGVDD010000036.1:0-6546 GCA_045119215.1 Lachnospiraceae bacterium
ATCATACATATCGTCTGGAGATGAACGGTATAAATATGCGTGAAACAGAATGATATCATCTAGCGGCACTTCGTACCGTTAAAAATGGAATAGCCGTTCCGCAGTAGCGGAACTGGCATTCCGTTTGAGCGTAATTTGCATACAGAGCAATTCGGTGACAGGCAAGTAGATCATAAATATGCTATTTTAAGTAATCAACAACAGCATATCAGAATGAATGTGCCAAGTGGGAAGAAGCCTACGGAGAGAAAGCCATTCCAAAAGTCGAAACTATGCATGAAAAGTTACAGCGGTGTCAAGAAAAGGCTGACAGGCACAATGCCAGCCAACCTTACCGGGGCAGAGATAAAGGGGCGAGATAATCGCCCCTGCATCAGAAAGATAGTTTCATATTTATGTTAAGTGCCGCTTACTTGTTAACAAATTTTACCGCAGTGCCATACGAAATCACTTCTGCCGCACCCTGCATAATAGCAGAAGATGCATAGCGAATATTCACAATGGCATCTGCACCAAGTGCCTCAGCTTCTGCAACCATTCTTTTGGTAGCAATTGCTCTTGCTTCGTTCATCATCTCATTATAAGCAGTTAATTCTCCACCTACCAGAGTTTTAAAACTTTGTGTAATATCCTTTCCCACATGCTTTGATTGAATTGTGCTACCTTTTACAAGCCCCAACATTTCCAGTTCTTTTCCGCTAATGTAATCAGTATTTACTAATATCATCTTCTTCGCCCTCCTTAATTTCTTTGATTCGTTCTATGCAAACCTTGAGCATTACTGCCGAAAAAATAATAGGAATAATACCTAAAACATATTTCCATATCCCATCAAGCAGTGTTATTAAAATGCCAAAGTAAACAACATAATAAAATATGATAATGACCGATATCACAATCGGCGGAAGCATTTTCTTCCTATGTGAGTTCAACATAATCACCTCGCTAAAAACTCAATTATCTAACTAATCATCCTTTGTACCACTAAATACAACAACCAAGCCGCTTATTCCCAATGCAACACCAATCCACCAAAAAAAAGTTATTGGTGCAAGTGCAAATATCAACCCTAATAATAGAAACGCAAATCCAACATTTTGTTTTTTCATCTGTCTAACCTCCAAGCTCGTCATCATTTTAACTTATTCAGTCTTGCAGTATTTGCAATCACAATAAGCTTCATCGTTTTTTTCAAAGGTTTCTCCGGATCAATATTAACGCAGACATTCTTGTCCTGAATAATAGCTACAATATTGATTGAATACTTCTTTCTTAGATTTAATTCCAACAAATTCTTTCCTTCCCATTCCGGCTTCACTTCAAGTTCTACCATCGAAACATCTTTTGAAAGTTCAATAATATCAACAAACCCTGAACTCAGAAGATTTTTTGCTAATCTGATTCCTGATTCACTTTCCGGAAAAACAATACGGTCTGCTCCCACTTTACCCAATATCTTACAATTCATTTCACTTGCACATTTTGCAATAACAGTTTTAACGCCTATTTCCTTGCATAACATAGTTGCCATAACACTTGCTTCCAAATTAGTTGCCATGGCAATTATTACTACATCAACATTTGCAATTCCAAGCTGTTTAATTACTTCTGCATCTGTAACATCAGCACATTTACAATATGGTATTTCGGTTATTGCCGCATTCACAATATCTTCATCTATATCAACTGCAAGCACCTCCGCTCCATTTTCCACAAGTCCTTTTGCAACAGACCTGCCATATCTGCCAAGTCCAAATACGGCATATGATTTATTTATGCTCATTCTTTTCATCCTTTCATAATAAATTATCCAATGCTAATTTCCTCAGTGGGTTCTTTAATAATATTTTTTTTCTCTTTTGTCGTATTAAATGCAATCACAAGTGATATAGGTCCAACTCGCCCAAGATACATTGTTACAATAATAATCAGCTTTCCCCATATATTAAGTATTGGAGTCAAATTTCTTGTAAGACCTACTGTTGCAGTTGCACTTACTGTTTCATAAGCAATGTCAAGTGCATTCGCATTTGTAACTGCTGATAAAAGAAGTGTTGATAAAAACATAATCATAAACGACATACTCACTACTGCAACCGCTTTACTAACAGCCTGTTTAGGAATTGTTCGCTGGAAGAGTACTACATCTTCATTGTTCTTTATCGTACCAAATGCTGCAAAGATTAACACAGTAATTGTAACAGTTTTGATACCACCTGCTGTTCCTACTGGGGAACCACCAATAAACATCAACAATAATGAAACAGTAGCGGAGGCATTTGTCAGATTTTGTTGTGGGATTGTTGCAAATCCGGCAGTTCTCGTAGTAACAGATTGAAATATTGAAGCCTGTATTTTATCAAATAAAGAATAATCCTTCATTGTAAGTGGATTATTATATTCAAAGATAAAGAAAGCCACCGCTCCAATAACTATAAGCACTCCTGTTGCGCAAAGAGCTATTTTGCTGTGTAATTTCAAATTTGAAAAGCATTTTAATTTTTTGTTCCGTATATCTTTTAATACTCTTATTACATCCCACCAAACGATGTATCCAATTCCACCAAGAATAATTAATGCACTCGTTACAATATTAATCATCGGATTTAATGCATAATCACATAAACTATTTTCGGATATGATATCAATTCCTGCATTACAAAATGCTGATATGGAATTAAATATAGATATCCATACTCCTTTTGCACCGTACTGAGGCACAAACACAGTCATATACAGAATTGCCCCAACACCTTCCACAACAAATGTACCAACAAGGACTTTTTTTATGAACTTTACAATCCCTGATAATGTATTCAGATTAAATGCATCCTGAATTAACATTCTGTCTTTGATGCCTATTTTCCGATGCAGACTAATCATAAACCCGGACATGATAGTAACAACACCCAGTCCGCCAATTTGTATTAAAATCAATATAACAACCTGTCCAAAAAGGCTCCACGTTGAAACCGTTGGAAGTGTAACAAGCCCTGTTACGCATATTGATGTCGTAGCTGTGAATAATGCATCTATATATGGAACTGCCGTTCCATTAGCTGAACTGATTGGCAATGCCAGCAATACGCTCCCAACAAGTATTGCCAAGAAAAAACTAAGCAAGATTGTCTGCGTAGTAGACAATTTAAAATGAAACTTTTTCTTCATATTCAAACCTTTCTATCCAACGATTTACCCAAGAATTTCTCTCAACTGCACAATACCCCTTCCGTAATAAATTCATCTATTATTTGATTCATTTCTTCAGGATTATCTACATTTGCATTATGTCCGGCATTACTTATTATCCGTAATGGATACTTTGTCTGCTCGTGCCACATTTTACAGTAATATCGAACCTTTCCCGTTTTGTCATACTCTCCATGCGTAATTAACACCGGACACAAAATATTCAACTCTTTGTTATCCCTCAAAAGAGCATTATATGCAATCTGCATTAAATGACAATATTCTCTTTTCCTGTATGGAGCTATCATGTCCATCATATTTTTATATCCTGTTTCTGTTCTTGTAGCTCCTTTCGCAGCAGCTCTTTTTAATGGATTGATTGGATAGCACATCCCAATCCACTCAACTTGCTTAAGCCAAAATATGTCCGATTTTGAATAATACTTTTCTCCATACGGAGATGTTCCGATACCCAAAAATGCCTTCACTTTTTCCGGATATCTAGCAATCAAAGCCTGAATATGATAACCTCCATAAGACTGTCCTACACAAATCATGTTTTCAACTTTATTTTCTTCCATTATTTTAATGATTACTTTAGTCGAATCCTCTAAATCAAACTTATGATACGGTCTGGATTTCCCATGACATGGGGCATCCCATACAATCAGATTGTACTTTTTCTCAAAAAACCTAATTTGACTTTCAAACATTGTATGGTCAGCAGTTAATCCTGGAAAAAAGAAAATAGTTTCATTTTCATCATCCCATGCATCAGACAACCAATAATACACACTTCCATATTCTGTCACTATACTTTTTTCTCTCATACACTTTACCTTTTATTTTTATGTCGTTCAATCACCACACTAGAAACAATCGCATAAATTATAGCGATAAGTGCAACAAAAATAGCCATGTAGCCAAACCAACTATTTGCCCAAAATGAAGACATCGCATTTAATAAAAAAATAATTCCTATCATAAGAAATATTACGGCACTTTGACGATAATGTGGTTTCTTATCCATCGTAGCTCGTTCTTCTTTTGAAGCATACAGATATGCATTATTGAATAAAAATCCTTTCTCTCTAAAAGAAAAGAAACTTATTATAAATGCCACTATTGCTAATACCAAGCACAAACCGCCTGCTATAATCCAACCCATAACAACACCTCCAAATCATAATAAAAATGATTTTTATATTTCACAAAAATTCGCCTTAATTATATCAAACAAAACAGATTTATTCCACCTGCATTTTTTAACCGGAACTATATAAAGACAATTCACATCGTATAGAATGTTTCAAATTTACAAAATATCCAAATTGTCAATTGCATCCACCCAAGCCTGCATTTCGCCATCTAAAGCAAGCCGAGCATATTCAAGTGGCTCATCTATTGCCAAAGCATTCAGCGAATTTTGTGAGCAAGGAGTTGTTCTTAATCCATCTTCAGCCTTATTACAATCAATCCGTATTATGTAATTTTCAAATGTAGTTACATCAATACTATTCGTTTGAGGGTTATAGTCTGCATATATCAATCTCATCTTATTAGTCCTTTCTTGAAAATGTATTATAAGCATTCCATCCAGTCCCAACTGCCATTTTTATCATTTGTTATAAGTTGTTACCAGATTTTCTTTCCCTTGTTTTTTCCCTTATGAGGGTTCGTAAACAAGGATAGAACGATATAACACGATACAAGATGTAACGGAGAGGACACCCACGAAAACTTTAGTGTTTTCAAGGGTTTGACGAGATTTTTATAACACGATATAACAGTTATTAAATTCCTAAAAACACCTCAAGTGAGAATTCAAATTTATCGTTTAATTGAATATTCTTTGTATGCTTTCTTTTAAATCATCTTCTTCACGCACATAAAAATATGTCAATGCCGGTTAAAACCTTTTTCCTGCTCTTTCATCACCAGCCCCGGCTTTATTTATTCTCACTTAGTCTTCTTTTTAACAGTAAACGAGTCCCCATATTCTATGTAAATGAAATATTCCAAAAAATACAAAAAACCAAGGTTCATAATTATACCTGAATTATTCATGAGTTTTTAATTCAAACATGATAATTCAACCTGAATTATTCACGACATAATCGTGAAAGTGGCTGCAAGCCACATAGTTACTGTATTTAAGCTGTTTATCGCATTTCATCTGTTAAGTGAATAGAAAAAGAGACCGAATATGTGGTAAAATTTAGGTGTCAAATCAAAATCAATACCACAGAAAGGGTCTCTTTATGAATATTTTAAACACCTTTACACTTAAAAGCAATAGACAGATTAAAATAAATTTTAACGGAGGCGATTTATCCTCCGATGCAGGACTTCTTTTGATAAAAGAGTTCGCTGCAAAGATCGGCTTTACAAAGCTGATCAAAAAGAAATTTAAAACCAATGATACGTCGGTTCGTTTTCACAAAGACGATGAAAATCTGATGCAGATGATTTATCAGATTATCTCTGCATATTTCCAAGATGACTGCGCTGATGAACTGACTTCTGACCCTGTTTTCAATGCTGTTCTTGAGAAAGATAGTCTGGCATCACAGCCTACGTTATCAAGATTTTTCAACCGTATGAACGAAGATACCCTCATACAGTTTGATGACATTGATAAAAGTCTCAGGGATATCATTTATTCCATAAAGTGTCCGGAGCATATGCTTCTCGACCTGGACAGTACTTTGTTTAGCACTTACGGCAATCAGGAAGGTGAAGGCTTCAACTTTCATTATCACGCACATGGATATCATCCGCTGCTGTGCTATGACGGGCTGACAGGAGATCTGCTTAAAGTGGAACTGCGTGATGGAACACTCCACTGCAGCAATGGTGCAGATAAATTCATGGAACCTCTGTTTCAGGAATACATGGAAAGAGGAATTAAAATGTATCTTCGTGGTGACAGTGGATTCTCATCTCCCAAGCTTTATAAAACATGTGAGATGAATGGCTGTTCCTATGCCATACGCTTAAAACAGAATCCTTCACTTGTTGCCCTTACTTCGGATAAAGATGAAGATCTGTATAAAGCAACCAGAGAGGACCAGATCAGTTACGCAGTAACTTATGGTGAATTCATGTATCAGGCTGGTTCATGGGAATATCCACGACGCGTGGTTTACAAGATTGAAAAACCATACGGTCAGTTGATACATATGTACACATTTCTTGTTACAAACATGGATATGGAACCCTATCAGATCATCCAGTTTTACTGTAGTCGTGGCAAAATGGAGAACTTTATCAAGGAAGGCAAAAACGGATTTGACTTTGCTGCTGTCAGCAGCCATTCCAAAGCAGTAAATGCCAACCGAATGCGGATCCACATGC
>JBGVDD010000037.1:0-3010 GCA_045119215.1 Lachnospiraceae bacterium
GTATATCGAAACCATCTGGGGTGTAGGCTACCGCTTTAAGGTGTAAAGACAATCTTCCCGAAAACATATTTTGAATACAAATAACAAACAGGCAGGAGCGTAAAAACTCCTGCTTTTGTCATTTAAGAAAGAAAAGAAGCAGGGCGGAGAACAGAGAAAAGGATTATGAAGTGATGGATCAGCAGGAGCGAAGCCGATAAATCTGATTGTAAAAATGAAAATACTTGATATAATTGATGTGGAAAAATGCAAATTTTTTAGGGCTTTGATAATATTGAATTCTGCTTCTTATATATTGTACGGTACGGTTTCTAATAGGAATTGTGAGTATGATTACAAAGATAGTATAAAAGGAGAAAGGAATGCTGACTTTAAAAGATGTTTCAAAAGACTATTATATAGGAAAAGAATGTATCCCAATTTTAAAAGATATTGATCTGACAATCAGTCAAGGCGAATTTGTTGCAATTGTGGGACCATCTGGTTGTGGAAAAACCACATTGTTAAATTTAATATCAGGACTGGATCATGTAAGCCATGGAACCATGGAGTTTGATGGAGAGAGAATAGAAAAGAATCGGGATAAGCAGTGGTCTGCGTGGCGTAAGTGCAAAGTGGGATATATTTTTCAAAATTATAATTTGATTGAATTTATGACTGCTATACAAAATGTGGAATTAGTGCTGCAGGCGAATGGTGTTCGTAAAGGGGAGAGACATAAGAAAGCACGTGAATTATTGAATAAGGTTGGATTAAGTGGAAGGGAAAAACATTTGCCCGCACAGTTATCCGGCGGTCAAAAGCAAAGAGTAGCTATTGCACGAGCTCTTGCTAATAATCCACATATCCTTTTGGCGGATGAGCCTACAGGAGCAATGGATTCTGCCACGTCGCAGGAAATTATGGATCTGCTTAAATTTTTGAATAAAAATGACAATGTGACAATTGTTATGGTGACACATGATGAAAAATTGGCAAATCAGGCAAAAAGAAAAATAGAAATGTTAGATGGCAGAATTGTATCTGACGAATCATATAATGAGCAGAAAACAGAAGTTAAGTTCAGGCAGAATAAGGCAAAGAAATCTTTGCCGTTTACTGAACTTGCTATTGCATTTAAAAATATGATTACAAAAAAGAAAAGAACCTTATTAACCGCGATAGGTACTTCGATAGGTATTGCAGGGTTGATTTTGGTTTGTGGTATTGGTTCCGGTGCAAAAGAGCGTATCATGGACGAGTTAAACAGTGTTGTAAATATGCAAGTTGTGGATGTTAGTGAAACTGATGTGAAAATGAACGAAAATATGCAGGAACAGTTATTGGCAGATGATCGAATATTAGACATTTATCCGAACAATAGACCAGAGGTATTTTGCCAGTATGATGATATGGTAGGCAGTGGGATTGTTCATTCTATTGGACCCATGGAAAATGCGAAAGAATACTGGGAAGACAGGTTGCTATATGGGACAGTTCCCTCTGGGGATGACAGTATGGAGGCAATCATCACTCTTACGATGGCAGAAAAGCTTGTAGGAGAAGAGGACGTCCAAAGCATTTTAGGAAAAGAAATTGATATGGCATTTTTAGCTGCATCAGAAACACAGCTTTCTGAAATGGCCGTGAGAAAAGTGAAGATTGTAGGTATTTCGGGAGAAGCATTTTTAGGTGTAACAGATATTATTAATATACCATATTTGCTGGCTGAGCAGGTGGTAAGGGAATCCTTACAGGACGAAGATTATCGTTCAAATGTATATTGTGTAACAGTAAAGGATGAGAGTGATGCAGTTGATGTAAAGGATAAACTTAATGAGTTGGGATTAAAGGCAAGCATAGATGTAGAAGCGCTGGGAACTATAGGTGTTATGGTAGATCTTGTTACTGCTGTAATCATGCTCTTAGCTGGAATTTCATTGGTTGTAGCAGGCATTATGATAGCACTTGTAACGTATATGGGAGTGACGGAACGTATTAAGGAAATCGGTATCTTACGGGCTGTTGGCTTTTCAGCGAAAAATGTTAAAAGAATCTTTCTGACAGAAGGGGGAGTTGTAGGTTTTCTGGCTGGAATAATTGGAGTTCTGTTTTCCTCGTTAGTTGGTAGTTTGGTTAATAAAATTGTAGAGAATTCTTTTTCAGATGTGGCATTTACTTTGTATCAGGTAAGTGTGAAGCAGATTGTTTTTTGTGTCCTGTTCAGCACATTAATAGGTCTCTTTTGTGCATGGTCACCGGCACGTAAGGCTTCGAAAATGGAACCGATCAAAGCATTAGGGTATGTGCAGTAAAAAGATTGGTTTCCAAATAGATAACTATTCCTGCACATATTATCGCTGCTCCTATTGAGATCCATAATGCTGAACTCATAAAAACATACCTCCTTCAAAAATTCCGATTTGTCGATATAAACAAATAATAAACCTGACTATATGCTGATGTTAATAAATTGCATTTATATCTTAATTTACTTAAATAGTAAAGCGGAGGTATTATTTATCAGTTTACTAATTTTAAAGGGAAAAACAGCGGTAAATAGCGAGAAAATTCGGCTTAAAGAGGGACTTGCGTTTGAGTTGTTTTAAGTTATAATTTTATTAACAGCAAATGGCAGAATTACCACTTTTAAAAGATGTGGGAAATAAAGAAAAAGAGATAAGATTATATAAAGTGCACTTTTGGTGCCGGACAATCAAAATCCGGTTTCAGAAGCGCACTTTTTATTTACAGGCAAATATGTCCGGCAGGTTAAAGTGTATTCCTGGTATAATGTGATGGAAACTCTATGAAATTATTTGCTTAAAATAGGTTGAATTTATCCTAGAAAAAGTGATATACTATCTATATAAGATTATGGAGGTGTTCACATGACAATAGATACAAACACAATGGTTTCAATTACAGAAGCAAATCAGAACTTTTCAAAAGTTGCAAGATTAGTAGATGAGCTGGGCTCAGTTGTTATACTTAAGAATAATGCACCAAGATATTTGGTAATTGATTTTAG
>JBGVDD010000038.1:0-2809 GCA_045119215.1 Lachnospiraceae bacterium
TTCCATTAACATCTGGTCAATATTTTCATTTGTGTACCATTTTCCTGATTGATGAATTGCATACGCACCTTTTCCAAGCGCCATTGCCGCTACTCCGTAATCCTGTGAAACAACGATGTCTCCTTTATGACAAATACTAATTAATTTATAATCAACTGCGTCTGCTCCTGCACCAACCACAATGACTTCACTGTAATCAGAAGTCAAAATATGATTCGTATCGCAGAGCAATGCAACATCGATTCTATATTTTTCTGCCACTTCTTCTACAATACCTACCACCGGACAAGCATCTGCATCTACATATATCTGCATATTATCACCATCATTTATTCTTTCTGTCAGAATTAATTAGCAATATATTTTTCTAGTATGTTATCGAATTATAAATTGCTCACCAAGAATTATGTCCTTTAAGTTTGCGGACATTATCTACCAATCTGTCAAACGATACTATTTTCAAATTTTGCATTTCGTAGATTAATTGGCTTCTTAGCTCTGTCGCTCTTTCGTCCATATATTCTCTTCTACTAACTACAAGATAGTAATATATCCTACTTGTTGGTATATCAATACCGTAACTATACAAACCACAATTTTTCATAAAAAAGTCTTTATTACTATCCATCCATCTTTTCCAATCCCGTATTTGTGTTATTCCCTTCCTAACACTTTCAGCCTCCGTATTAGATGACTTCAAAATGAAATCCGTATTGGCATCTTCAAATTCAACTAATACAATACTATATCCGTCTGAATTTTTACCTATCAACATATAATCTGCAATATAATCTGTGCCAAGCTTTTGCTCCGGAAACAAGTATGCGTCATGATGTCCAAAATTATAGTCCAAGAAAATCGAACCCGGTATGAACCATTTCTTATTTTCTTTAATATATCTTTGAAAATCCTGTTCACTCATAGATTTTGAGAGTATATTTGAAAACTCAACAGCTTCTTCATCAAAATTTAAATCCCGAAATTTTCCAAAGTGTAAATAATTATTTGGAAACATTGATCTTTTGTGCCATAGAAAATCTCTAACCCCCTTATCAGGATGTGAAAAACGAGGAAAACCTCTGTTACTTTTTAATCCCGGTCTGTTTGAATATTCAGTTTCCTGCTTAAGTGCTTCTTTCTCTTCATCAGTAAGTACAAGTGTATAATCTCTTTCATATAGATTCATTAATATTCTTACCTTCCTTTATCCCAATATTTCTTATATGCTTCCATAACAACTTTCTGTATTACTTCTCTGAAACGCTTGAATCCACAACTTCGAAAAGTTTCAAATGCTCCCATACCATTTCTTTTTACTGATATATTAATCACAAAGTCTTATACTAATGAATTCCATAGCACTTTATCGTCTAATTTATGTAATGGCTGTCTTACTGACATATATTTCTTATTTCAAGTAACGATTTTGTATCTTTTATTAGCCTACGAATTTCACGAGCATTTTCAAGCGATACAGAACTGTTAATAATTATCTGTCTTATATCTACAGGAAGTGCATTTTCTTTATCTAACTCATTCAACTCCTTCTCAGCTATTTTCTTTTTCGCATTAGATGATAATTCTTCGAATCTAATAACACCATCAAATCTGTTAAAAATAGGATTTCCTAATTTTTCTTTCACCTCGTCCTTCGACTTATAATTTGATGTACATATTATAATTGCGTGCCTCACATCAACCCTGTAATTTTGATCCTCATATATTCCTTCATCAAATAACTGATAAAAAGCACTATGAAAGACAGAGTATGCTTTATCAAATTCATCTAATAAAATAACATTAGAATCCCTTGCTAACAAATCCTTTGCAAAGCTTTTCTCATTATACTTCCCACCAAACAAATAATTTGCAAACTCATTATTTTGATACATAGAAAATTGTTTTCTTAATAATTTACCACCTATTTTTTCTGTCAAAAATTGTGCTGTTTCTGTTTTACCGATTCCAGAATTTCCATAAAGCAAAATAACAATAGGTTTGCTCTGTACATTATTCATTATAGGATAGATTGTTTTCAACATTTGCATTTTTACTTGTTCCTGACCAATTATTCTTTTGTCAAATTGAGTATTAATTTCTCGTATTGTTTCCTCCGTAACTACATTGTATTTTTGATGTATTTCTTCAATAATATTCATATCTCCGAAAACACGATTAATCTGTTCCTGTAAATGGATAGGAGGATTCTGTATGTACATATTTGTTATGCTAAGCTTTGCCATAAAGCTAATGAAATTTATTATTACATGTTCCTGTACGCTACTGTACTCATCTGCAAAAATCACGAAGTTTGATACTCTTATTTTTTTCTTCTTTTCTTTTCTAGGCGCTTCTTCTTGCTGAGGTAAACCAGTTACTACTAACTGCATTTGCTTACTCTCATCATCCATCTGCATTGCAATATCAGAAAGATTTCTATATGATTTTGGAATAACATCTGCAAAAGCTCTATCTGATCCATAAAATAGTATTATTTTTTTCATGCTTCCACACCTGCCAATACTATATCATAAACATTTAAATCCTCGCTTTGAACTTGTTCTGCACCATCTAAAATGCTTTCTGCAGTTACTTCTTCATTTTTCTTTTGAAAATCAAACTCTTTATCTATTGTTAATTCGGTTGTTTTACATGAACCAACTTTAATACCGTATTAAACTCCTTTGAGCGCCGATTTTCCTTGGTATTCCGGGCTTTTCCGGCTTTTCAATGTTCAGTTGTCCTATTCCTTAACCAAGGAAAATGGTGCATTTTCAATCAGCATCCCGCCAGTTAAAGCGCGCTGTTC
>JBGVDD010000039.1:0-5428 GCA_045119215.1 Lachnospiraceae bacterium
CCTGGAAATGAACGGCAAAAATATGCGCGACCTGACACCGCTGAACAAGTAAAAAATTCAACCCGAAACCCACACCGCTTCAACCGAACTGCCCGCACCGCTCATCCGAAACGGGCAGTCCGTTGAAGCGAATTGGGCAGAAAATGCTAACTAACAACTCACTTCGTTTATTTTTTGCGTGTTAGTGTCATAACCGCATCCTTAAGTGGAGATGCGTCCATGTTATATATTTCCATATAGTACGCATGGAACATGTCATAAAAACAATGTGCTTTTTCTTTTTCGTCAGGTGTTCCTAAGAACGGATTAGGTAATTCTCCTTCGGAAATGTATGTCCTTATTAATGGATAAGTTTCTTTATAGAACGTTGCTGCATTTTCAAAATCTACCTGAGTCCAAGCATGTTGCTGTTCAAATGGGAAAACGGTATACATTATCAGCAACAGATCCATTAATGCACGACGACGCATAATCTCTTTACTGATTTCTACCTCAGTCAATTCTTCTGTGTGAGTACCTACTAATTTGCTAATTAAGTCTTCGTTATTCAGAACACCTAAAGAATCATTACTCATTACATATTTTTTCTTTCCATCCGGTCCCAGCGTATTAATACTATCAAAATAGAGCCCACCAAGCTCCGAGAAACGACCAATATGAGCAATCATGATTCTTCTATCAAGATCCTGATAGTCCAAGCCGGATTGATGACAATAGTGCAATATATCCAGAACGAGCTGAAAGTGATACACACGTTCAATTTTTTGAATCAAAATACATTTTGCTACATACTCCATATTTTTGTTTGGATCTGATCCAGCTTCAGAGATGCAGTCATTAATATCCCAAAGCAACTGATTATACTGCACTAATAAATCGTGCAGAGTCTCATTTTGCTTTGAATCGCGCTTAGACTTTCGATTTATAAAGTGCTTTCGGAAAAACCAAAACTCTAATATCTGTAAATATGATTTTTCCCATGCATCACACCAGGATAATGTAATCAAATCACAGGCTGTCTTATTGTTCCTTTTATATGCGGCAACCGGCATATGTTCCTGATCCGCTTTTGCCTGAACTTGACGCAGTGCAAAGAGTTCACAGTATTTGTCGTATGCGCGGTACAGTCTTTTTGTTTTCTCTGTTTCGTCAACAACTTTATCTAATTTTGCAGATTCCTTATCCCCGTATCCATATTTTGAAAATGCATTAATTGTCTTTTTAGACTTTCGATCCTTTTCCAACCACCGCTCTAAATAGATTGATGTTGCAACCTTCCCTAAATAGTCGATATCTGCATCATCCAACCACTTTATTTTCTCATTCTTATAAAATGTATTGACCACTGAACTATATTCTTTCAAAAAAACCTCTGCCAACGACTGTATACTTTGAATGGAAAATCTTTTGACTTTTTTCAGTGGTTGAAAAATACAGGAAATGTCTGAATCCACGCTATTTTGAAGCGTTATCCGTTCTAGCCAGATAGGTATTATTAACGCTAAAGAATCGAAAACATTCATAGCCTCATTCTTTTCTAGTGTACAATCTGCTTGCGCACTAGTATTGCCAATTCGATATAGCCACGAGTGCAGTTCTTTGGAAATCATTTCTTTGGCGCGGTCATAGTCGAAATGCTCTGTCTTCTTTTTTTGCATCGTATCACATTCTTTCTTAGGAATACTTCTATAATAATATATATCCCGCCACAAAACAACGATATTCATTAAAATACTATGTTTCATTTATGATTAAATACTTTCTCGTGTCTTTGTCTGGCAATCGCTACAGACCTGTGCGTTGTTATAAAGCCACATAATCAAATATAAAAGATAATTTAACTAACACTCATATAAGGAATCGTAAAATCAGTATTACACTTGCGATTCCTGTCAATCACTTGTTACCTGGAGGTATATTTCATGAAAAGCAAAAACAAAGCAATATCATTAAGACTAAGTAATGAAGAATACTACAGTGGAACCAGTTACAATGAGATTGGAATTATCCTACAGCGATCTGAGGGTGCAGTTCACCAGCAGATAGAGCAGATGGGGTTATGCTTAAGGAATCCAGCATCGATGAGGAACAGAACAGGATCTGCTTGTGTACATAAATGTTTATGTAAAAACTGCAAATGTGATAAATCATTATGCCCACTCTGCAAAGTTTACCAGGATATGATGATGGAGGAAGCGAATGTTTGAGGAATATCCTGATGTACTGAACGTAGACGAAGCGTGCGAACTTCTGAGAATCGGCCGTAACAATTTCTACAAGCTATTAAAGGAAGATAACGGAAAAGGGGAAAATAAGCTAAGAGCCTTCAAAAACGGCAGAGTGTGGAAAATACCCAAAATTGCTGTGCAGCAGTTTATTATGGAGCAAGCAAAAATAAAGAAATAAAAAAGAACACCCAATGGGAGATTACCGCATTCAAGAGTGAAAAGTAATTTTTTATAATCTTACTAACTGTTTAGTAAATACAGAACCATTAAAATGTACGGCTGTATTACTAAAAGCGGTATGGTATCCAACCGATTTGAGCAGTTGGATTGTGTTGGGACATTGCCGTCGCACATACGTAAATCAAAATCCGACTCCTGAAATACCTTAAAAATCTGGGGGATTATCCTGGGGTTCAGCAGCATATATGGCTGTGCTTCTTTGACCAGTGCAGAGCGGCCGCCGTTCTTGAATTCAAAGTCGTAATCTTTTTCCAACATACTGCGAAACTGCCTGCGAAGCTCCGCAGGTTCATACTTCTCCCGGTCAATCAGAAAAGCACCCCTCCGGGGCCACAGCTCCACAACACCATCGCCGGAAAAGGTAAGATAGGTAGCAGCTCCACTGATATGGGAGGCCACCAACGTGACCGTGCCGTTGACATTGAAAACCGGCTGTAACCTGTAATGATCTTTGCGACGCTTTTTTCCTGCCCGTAATTCAAAATCGTGTTCATCAAACAACAGATTGATTTCTTTCAGGATATCTATGGATCGTAAAAATGCCATTGAAATTTCCTCCTTTGTGTTTTTGTTCACGATTATAGTATCTGGTCAAGAAAGATTAAGGATACGAGGGGAAGAAGTCCTCAGAGCTGGTAGCTCTGAGGACTTCTAAAGTAACCAAAATACTGTTTGAGTTATTCTTTGTATTCTTCAATCAAATCGTTGAGTGTGTCCATCAAATTCTTCAGTTTGCCAATATTGATGCCATTATGGTGATATTTGATTCCGTTTATCACATTAGTAAATTCAAGCATTTCTTTTCCGCGTTTTATGCTGTATTTTACATCCTTATACTTGCCTGTTTTCTGTATCTTTCCTTTTTTGAGTAGAGCGTAACCGATATTTCCAAGGACTAAATCATAGGCTTTATTGGTTTTATCCTGGATTATGGCAACAGCATTTTCTTTCTGAAGCTTAGACGACAAATTTGCATTCTTAAAATATG
The DNA here is from genome assembly GCA_045119215.1 of Lachnospiraceae bacterium. Classification (GTDB taxonomy): domain Bacteria; phylum Bacillota; class Clostridia; order Lachnospirales; family Lachnospiraceae; genus RUG11237. The sequence goes on from JBGVDD010000039.1 coordinate 3,457, forward strand.
CTTCAAAATCATCTGTTCCTGTGATTAGTACGGCAACAGTATGACTTTTTTCCTTTTTTAGATTTCTCGCTTGATCTATTATTAATTGCTTCATTCTGTCAAATTGCTCCTGGCGGGCTTCTTCAATCTCTGCCTCTTTTCCGAATATATCGTAACCAAGATACTGTTCTTTCTTTTTTCGATAAACATCTTTTCTTTCAGAGTACCGTTGCGCCTGATAAAGATCAATTTTTTGTGCAAGACAGAACTCCGTCAATAAGAGTTCTGCGTCATCCAGTACTTTCATATTTTCAAATGTATCTATTTTATTCAAGATTCCATCCCGCAGGCGATCTATATATTGCCCCATGAAACAATCATATGACAATTCGTTTTGTAAACGCTTATAATCCTCAAATCTAAATTGATCAGTGTCCAATTTCTGCTGAATATCTGTCATTTTTTTAGCCAACTGGTTCGCCTTTTGTCGTACTAATTGTTTATCGGCACAATCACTAAAAATTATTAACATATCAAATGCGTCGAGCGATTTATTAATAACATCGATATATCTGAATTGGGTGCATTGGGAGGGGTTGATTGCTTATTACTTCAGAAAGCCTGCCCAGTTTAGTTGGCAGGTCTTTTCATATTCCGTCCAGTAACGAAGCCGTTGCTCGTAATACATTACGCGCCGCTCCACGGCATCTCTACAGTTGTCCAATCCCTGTTCCAGAACGATGGCAGTCAGTTCATACATGGGATACCCCAGTGCGTGTCCGGCCGTATGGACCACGCTGCAGGCCTGTCCAACCGCATGACATCGGGCGATGTCGGCAAGGTCGGTCAGTTCCTTTGCCATGGCGTGACAGTTCAGAATCGCCCGCTTGGCAATGGGCATTTTGATTTCACCGGCGGCCCATGCCCTTGATGCGGCAATTGCTTCCCGGGGACGATGGTCTTCCGGGTATTTTTCTGTCAATTGGAGAACGGTTTCTTCGGCCAGTTCCAACGCCCAGAGGATCAGCACACGCCGATTTGTCAGGTCTGTCAGATGGCGCAGGTTGTCCAGCAGCAAACTATCTTTCGAGAAAAGAAGCTGATTCTTCCGATTTGCCTTTGCTATTACTTCTGCAAGCCACATGCTTTATGCCTCCAATGCCAGCAGGCCGTTCTGTAAGTTTATGGGATATTATCCTCAATAAAAGGTCTAATGACAATATCGTGGACGCAACCATCTTCGACTTCGATGCAGTTCTTGATCATCTTCGCTACGGTTTCCGGTCTTAAGTAGTTGGGGTTTGCTTTTGCTCTGAAATTCGTATCCACACCACCGGGATATACATTGCAGACGCCGATATTGTCTGCTTTGGCTTCTTTGGTAAGAATCTTGCTGATACCTTCCATTGCATCCTTGGTAGCACTGTAACTTCCGGTCATAGGATTGTTAAAGAGACAGCAGCTGCTGAGGATATTGACAAACAGACCACGTTTTCTTTCTGCCATCAGGGGATAAACTTCCTGGATCATTCCCAAGGAACTCACACAGTTCAATTCAAACATATACCGAAGATCATCCAGGTTAATATCTGTGATCTTATCTTTCTTTGTGTTGGCACCAGCATTGTTGACCAATACATCTACAGTGCCGAATTCCTGATGCACATGTTCGCAGAAGCTGTGACGCTTTTCTCCATTTGTAATATCGAAGCACTCTGTATAAAAATGGCAATCGCCCAATTCCCGGATCAGCTGCGTCATCTTGTCTTCGCTTCTGCCGCAAAGGGCAAGGTTATACTCCCTGGATAAAAGAATCGCCAATGCTTTGCCGATTCCATCTGTTGCACCGGTGATGATCACTGTTTTCTTCATATATGGATACACCTTACTTTCTCAAGATTTTTTCCATTGCCTTACCCTTGGCAAGTTCATCCACCAGCTTGTCCAGATACCTAATTTCCTGCATCAGGGGATCTTCAATCAGCTCCACCTT
>JBGVDD010000040.1:0-37685 GCA_045119215.1 Lachnospiraceae bacterium
AAACACCAACTCCTACAGAAGATCCAACCCAGGGAAACAAGGAGGCATCGGAAGAGGGAGAGTATCAGTTGTAGAGGAAGAGGGTTATCTTACAAGGAAGGAGAGCATTGTGATTCAGTTTAAAGAGTATATAAAAATGGCGCTGGATAATATCAAAGCGAATAAAGGGCGTTCCTTTTTGACCATGTTAGGAATTATTATTGGAATTTCTTCTGTTATAATGATTATTTGCATTGGAAATGGAGCCAAGGGAAATATATCAGGAATGTTAAATGATATGGCCGGGGGGCAGATTTGTATTTATCCCAATGGTAGAATCCTGGGAGAGGATAATGTCATCACCTATGAAGATATCCAGGAAATGAAGAATAGTATAGAACATGTCAAGGGTGTGAGCAATTCCGGCATGGTCTACGGGACAACACAAACCTTTAAAGGTGAGTTTGATGTGTATGTGGATTTGGGAACAGAGGACTTACAGGCATTATCAAGTGATGAGCTGGTAGATGGCAGTTACTTTTCCAAAGCAGATGTGGAAGATGGCCGAATGGTCTGTGTGATTGATAGAGACAGTGCGGTCACATTGTTTGGCAGCAGTGATGTGGTAGGTATGAGCATTGAACTGGAGCTTTATGGGTTTACCAGGGCTTTTGAGATTGTAGGTGTTACAGCACAAAAGGAAGGTCAGTCCAGTCTTATGTCTTTGGCATACGGTGCCAACACCATTATGTTGGATATGCCATATACTGCCGTGGAATCTATTCTTGGATACAGACAGGAAAATTTTGACTCTATTTATCTGGTGGCAGAAGGTCCGGAATATTCTACACAGGTGGCAAAGGATTGTATTGAATTTTTGGAGAAAAAGCATAAATGTATAGCAAAAGACGGCTACTTAATGGAAAGCTTTGAAGATTCCATGAGTACCATTAATACTGTTTTAAATTCTATTACATACTTTATTGTACTGGTAGCCGCCATCTCCCTTTTGGTAGGTGGTATTGGTGTTATGAATATTATGTTGGTATCGGTAACCGAGCGAACCAGAGAGATTGGTATTCGAAAAGCCCTAGGTGCCAAAACAAAGTCTATCATGATACAATTTTTGGCAGAATCCTGTATCATTACATTGATTGGTGGAATCATTGGAATTTTATTAGGATTAGGAGGCGCAGAATTGATTTGTGCTTTCATTCCTGCAATCTCACCAAAGCTAAGTGTATCGGCTGTAGTATTAGCCACCTTCTTTTCCTCTGCTGTAGGTATTTTCTTTGGAATCTATCCGGCAAGAAAAGCGGCAAAAATGAATCCGATCGAAGCATTAAGGTTTCAATAATGAATCATGGGATGCGACCCCGGGGACGCATCCCATTTTTCCTATTGACATACTAGGTAATAAGTGGTAATATATGGAAGTCAAGGAGATATGAATTCCACATTGTGAATAGATTGCGGGAGGAAACTGTAATGTCAAAAATAGCGAAATATTTAACAGAATTAATTGGAAATACACCGCTTTTAGAGCTTACAAATTATGAAAAAGAAAATATACTGGATGCAAAGTTGATTGCAAAGTTAGAGTATTTTAATCCTCTTGGAAGTGTCAAGGACAGAGTAGCTTACTCCATGATAGAAGAGGGAATAAAATCCGGACAGATTGATCAGGATACGGTGATTATTGAACCTACCAGTGGTAATACGGGAATAGGACTTGCCTTTGTAGCTGCTGCTAAGGGTTTACATCTCATTCTGACCATGCCGGATTCCATGAGTGTGGAACGTAGAAAAATTGTTTCAGCTTTAGGCGCAGAAATCGTGCTGACACCGGGAAGAGAGGGAATGCATGGGGCAATCAAAAAGGCAGTGGAATTAAAGGAAGAATATGGAAATGCATTTATTCCACAGCAGTTTGAAAATGGGGCAAATCCAAAGATACATCAAGTCACTACAGCAGAGGAAATATGGAATGATACTGATGGAAAGGTGGACATATTTGTGGCCACGGTAGGTACTGGAGGAACAGTTGCCGGAACGGGACGAGGATTAAAGAATAAGAATCCAAATGTGAAGGTTGTGGCAGTAGAACCGGCAGATTCTCCGGTGTTATCCGGTGGAAAGCCAGGTCCCCACAAAATACAAGGAATAGGAGCAGGTTTTATACCGGAAGTTCTGGATATGGATATTCTGGATGAAATCATTCCAGTACAAAATGAAGATGCCTTTGAAACAGCCCGTGCCGTTGCTAAATCCGATGGACTTTTGGTGGGAATCTCTTCAGGTGCAGCCTTGTGGGCGGCAAAAGAACTGGCAAAGCGACCTGAAAATAAGGGAAAAAATATTGTGGTATTGCTTCCGGATACCGGAGAAAGATACCTGTCTACGTCATTGTTTTTTGTGTAATTGTCTGGTAAGGCAGTTGAGACAGTATAGTGACATTCGTGAAAAAAGCGTAATGTCACTAAAAAATTAAAAATAAAACATACTAAACAAATAGGAAAAATATAGAAAGGAGGAATTAAAATATGAAAAACAATCATAGAAAAAGGTTTGTGGGATTTTGTTGTATTTTGCTGGCATTTACCTTCATAGGTTGTGGAAGTAAAAAAGATGGTTTGACCATCACCAATGTTTCATATGACCCTACCAGAGAGTTATATGAAAAATATAATGAAATGTTTCAGGATTACTATTTAAGAACTTATGGAGAAAATGTAACCATCATTCAATCCCATGGAGGTTCAGGGGCACAGGCCAGGTCAGTGGTGGAAGGCTGTAATGCAGATGTGATTACTTTGGCATTAGAACATGATATCACTTTGATTGAGAGGACGGGATTGTTAGAGAAAGGCTGGCTGGATGAATTTGCAAATGATTCTGCTCCCTACACTTCTACCATTGTCTTTCTTGTGAGAAAAGGAAATCCAAAGCAAATTTCTGATTGGGAGGATTTGATAAAAGAAAATGTGGATGTCATAACACCGGACCCTAAAAGCAGTGGTGGAGCATGCTGGAATTTTCTTGCGGCATTAAGTTATGCAAGGGAAACTTATCAGGATGAGACAAAGGAAAAAGAATTTTTGGCAAAGTTATACCATAATGTGTCGGTGATGGATTCCGGAGCCAGAGGCTCTACTACAACCTTTGTTGAAAATAGCAAAGGGGATGTATTGATTGCCTGGGAAAACGAAGCCATAGCAACCCTTAGGTCTTATCCGGACCAGTATGAGATGATTAGTCCATCCATAAGTATTCTGGCACAGCCTAGCGTGGCAATTGTGGATGATAATGTTAAGGTAAATCAAACACAGGAATTAAGTCAAAGATATTTAGAGTATTTATATACAAAAGAAGCCCAGGAAATTGTTGGAGAATGCGGTTACCGGCCAACGGATACAGAGATTTTAAAACAGTTTTCAGACACTTTTGATTTGAATATGAAATTGACCACCATAAAAGATTTTGGAGGCTGGAATCAGGCCTATAAGATGTATTTTGATGATGAGGCATGGTTTGACCAAATATATGATTATGAATAGGTACAAGGATAAATGAAGAAATGAGAAAAGGAAAAGAATTATGTCGAGAAGAAGAAAAACCAAAAAAGCAAGGGTAATACCTGGATATCATTTGACCTTAGGAGTGGTAATCACCATGCTCTCTTTGATTGTGTTGATACCTTTAGCCTCTGTGTTGGTATATTCAATGAAAATTTCCCCCACAGAATTTATAAGTCTCATAAGTAAATCCAGTGTAAGAAATGCCTTTATCACCAGTATATGCTGTTCCTTTGGCGCAGCACTTATCAATACAGTGTTTGGTCTTGTGATAGCCTGGACATTAGTAAAATATGATTTTGTCGGAAAGCGTATTTTGGATGGATTTATTGAATTGCCCTTTGCCCTGCCAACGGCTGTGGCAGGTATTACCTTATCAAAACTTTACGCTGAGAATGGTTTTATGGGTGCAATCTTAAAAAAGGTGGGAATACAGGTTACCTATACAAAGCTTGGAATTATCATCGCCCTTGTGTTTATCGGAATCCCCTTTGTAGTCCGGGCGGTTCAGCCGGTGTTAGAAAAGATGGATTCCCAATATGAAGAGGCGGCATATATGTTAGGTGCCATGCCGAAAACCACATTTTTTAAAGTGATTCTGCCGGAACTAAGACCGGCTTTGTTGACCGGCTTTGGTTTGGCATTTGCCAGAGGCTTAGGAGAGTATGGCAGTGTGATTTACATATCAGGAAATAGTGCCAAAAATAAAACTCAGGTCATATCCTATGTAATTATGCAGAAATTAAATTACATTGATTATGCAAGTGCCACAGCAATTGCACTGGTAATGTTGATTATCTCGTTTGTATTATTGTTGCTTATCAATATGGTACAGGTGAGACAGTCTGCCAGAACAAATCTTTTATGATGAGAGAATCTTGAATCAATGTAATACAGACAGGAGGAAATACAATGACGAATCAGCAAGAGCTGGACAAAAGGAAAAAAAGAACAAAATATATTTTGATAACCATTACGGTGCTTTTTGTTTTGGTAATGCTAATCATACCTTTACTTTCTGTAATTGTCAGTTCCTTAAAGGAAGGATTAAAATTTTATTTCGAAGCAATCACTACGGATTATGTACTCAGTGCCTTGGGAGTCACCATATTGGCAACAGTGATAGCGGTGTGTGTGAACACATTCTTTGGCATCTGTGCTGCCTGGCTGCTTACCAAGTTTTCATTTAAGGGAAAGCAGGTGTTAGCTACCTTAATCGATATTCCCTTTTCCATTTCTCCTGTGATTGTGGGATTGTCATATTTAATGACTTTTGGAAGACTGGGGTGGTTTTATCCTGTGATAAGAGCCTTTAACAATTTCTTTGGAACGAATGTAAGGATTACCTTTGCTCTTCCGGGAGTTGTGCTTGCCACCATATTTGTCACCTTTCCTTTTGTATCCAGGGAAATTATTCCAGTGCTAAATTCGGAAGGGAAGGATGAAGAAGAGGCAGCAGCTTTAATGGGCGCAGATGGATTTACCATATTTCGCAGAATCACTTTACCACAGATGAAGTGGGGGCTGATTTATGGAGTAATCCTTTGTACTGCCAGAGCCTTAGGAGAGTTTGGAGCAGTCAATGCATTATCCAAAACCAGAGGGGAAACCTTTACTTTGCCTTTGGAAATTGATGCACTTTATATGGCGGGAACAGATACATCGATTACTGCAGCGTTTGCAGTATCCTCCTTGTTAGTTCTCATTGCAATTGTGCTTTTGGTTGCAAGAAATGTGATTGAGACAGTGAGTGAAAAAAAGAAGTATGGATAGTAGAGGTATGAAATATGTACGTAGAAATGAAAAATATATACAAACATTACGGTGATTATCTTGCATCGAATAATGTGAATCTTGGGATTGAAAAAGGAAAGCTTGTGGCATTGCTTGGCCCTTCGGGAAGTGGAAAAACCACCATACTTCGTATGATTGCAGGGCTGGAAAATCCGGATTCCGGAGATATCTACATTGATGGGAAAAGAGTGAATGATATTCCGGCACCCAAAAGAGGAATCGGTTTTGTGTTTCAAAATTATGCACTCTTTCGATACATGACAGTATATGACAATGTGGCCTTTGGACTGGAACTTATGAAAATGCCCAAAAAGCAGATAAAAGAAAGAGTCATGGAACTTTTAGAATTAACAGGACTTTCCGGAATGGAAAAGAGATATCCCAATCAATTGTCGGGAGGGCAAAGACAAAGGGTGGCATTTGCCAGGGCACTTGCCCCCAATCCTCAGCTGTTGCTCCTAGATGAACCCTTTGCAGCTATCGATGCAAAGGTAAGAACAGAGTTGCGATGTTGGCTAAAGGAAATGGTGGTCAAACTTGGAATCACTAGTATCTTTGTCACCCATGATCAGGATGAAGCAGTAGAAGTTGCAGATGAGATCATCATCACCAATCATGGTGTGATAGAACAGATGGGAACACCTTTTGAAATCTATAAATCTCCGGATACACCTTTTGTTGCCCAGTTTATTGGTCGTTCCTCTGTAGTAGAGGCCTATGATAAACTAAAAGGCTTTGAAAAAATTCAACATGCTACCAAGGCTGTCATTCGACCGGAATTTATCAAAATTTCCAAAAGCGGAAAATTAGACCAGTATATGAGTGCCGCAGAAGAGGGCGTGGTTACAGATGTGGTCTTTCGAGGAAACAGGCTGGATGTGTCGGTGGACATTAACGGTATTACTGTACTAGGCGAAAGGTCATTGGAAAAAGATATGGTGTATGTAGGAGAAAAGGTCAGTGTTTTAATTTATCGACTGTACGTTTTTGATGAAAGCAAGACTTATCTTCTGGAGAATAAAGAAATGCAGACAGAAGATGTATTTTATATTTAACAGAAAGCTGTTAGGTATTTGGAGGGAAACTGATGGAAATAAAAGAGAAGAGAATACTAAAAACAGATATATTGATTATAGGTGGCGGAACTGCAGGCTGTTATGCTGCATTAACCATTGGTGAAAAGTCTGACTATTCCATTGTCATTGCAGAAAAGGCAAACATTAAGCGGAGTGGATGCCTTGCAGCAGGGGTCAATGCCATTAATGCCTACATTACCAAGGGAAGAAAACCGGAGGACTATGTAGACTATGCAAAGAAAGATGCAGACGGTATCGTGAGAGAAGATTTGCTCTTATCTATGTCTCAGGGGCTAAATCGTGTCACAAAAAAAATGGAAGATTTAGGCCTGGTAATTCTAAAGGATGAAAATGGAGAATATGTGGCAAGAGGAAACAGAAATATTAAAATCAATGGAGAGAATATGAAACCACTTCTTGCAAAAGCGGTAGAGCAGTTATCCAATACAACCATTTTAAACAGAGTGAACATTACAGATTACATCGTAGAAGATAATGTAATCAAAGGTGCCATTGGTTTTTCCATTGATGAGCCGGTGGCTTATGAGATTCAGGCAAAGAAGGTATTGTGTGCCACAGGAGGAGCCGCCGGGTTATATCGCCCCAACAATCCGGGATTTTCCAGACATAAGATGTGGTATCCCCCATTTAATACTGGGGCAGGTTATGCCATGGGCATGAAAAGTGGAGCGGAAATGACTACCTTTGAGATGCGGTTTATCGCACTAAGATGTAAGGATACCATTGCACCAACAGGAACTATTGCCCAGGGAGTTGGGGCAAAACAAATCAATGCCAAGGGGGAAGTGTATGAGACAAAATACGGACTCACCACCTCGGAGCGTGTGTATGGCACAGTGATGGAAAATCTTCAAGGGAGAGGTCCTTGTTATTTACAAACAGAAAATATTACTAAGGAGCAGAATGAATCCCTAAAGAAAGCATATTTAAATATGGCACCCAGCCAGACCTTAAAATGGATAGAAAGTGGAAAAGAGGCCAAAGACCAAAATGTGGAAATCGAAGGAACAGAGCCTTATATCGTAGGAGGACATACCGCCAGCGGATATTGGATTGACAATCATAGAGAAACTACCATAAAGGGCCTGTATGCCGCAGGTGATGTGGCAGGAGGATGCCCACAAAAATATGTTTCCGGTGCTATGGTAGAAGGAGAAATTGCAGCACTTCATATGGTGGAATGTCTGGATAAAGAACAAGACAAGCCTGGTGAAAAGAATCCGGAGTGTGGCATTAAAATAGAAGAAAAAGTGAAAGAATATAACAAATATCTAAGCAATACATCTGCCATGTTTACGGTGGAAGCCTTAGAAGAGGCCATGCAGAAGGTGATGGATAACTATGCCGGAGGAATTACTACCCATTACCAATTTAACGAAAAACAGCTTGCACTTGCAGAAGAAAAGATTCGAAATCTGATTACCTTGGCAGAAAGAGTCCGGGCAGAGGATATGCATGAGCTGATGTTTGTGTATGAACTAAAAGAAAGGCTTTTAGTGTGCCTTACGGTCATAGCCCATTTGGCAGCAAGAAAAGAAACCAGGTGGCATAGCTTTGCAGAAAACTTAGATTATCCCGAAAAAAGTGACCACTGGTTAAAGTTTGTAAATTCCAGAATGGTAGATGGAAAGGTAGAGATGATTTACAGAAATTTAGTAGGAATGGAGGAGCACTATGAGCATAGTCATTGATAAACATAAATGCGTAGGATGTGGAAAATGCCAGAAGGTATGTCCGGGTTCTTTGATTTGTCAGGATGGCCGGGGAAAGGCATGTATGAAATATCCCAAAGATTGCTGGGGATGTGCATCTTGTATCAAAGAATGTGCTTTTGGTGCCATTGCTCTTTATCTGGGAGCGGATATGGGAGGCATGGGAAGCAAAATGACAGTAGAAGCAAAAGAGGACAAGCTATTCTGGAACATTGAAAAACAGGATGGCTCAAAAGAACAGATTGTTATTAACAAAAAGGAATCAAATAAATATTAAATTTTGGAGGTAAATAGAATGAGTGAATTGTCGCATCTTGATAAATTGGAGGCAGAAGCAATCTATATCATAAGAGAAGTGGCTGCCGAGTGTGAGAAACCAGTAATGTTGTATTCCATAGGTAAGGATAGTTCCGTTATGTTACACCTTGCTATGAAAGCTTTTTATCCGGAGAAGCCGTCATTTCCGTTTTTACATGTAAATACCACATGGAAATTTAAGGAAATGATTGAGTTTCGTGACCATATGGCCAAAAAGCTTGGAATCGAAATGTTAGAATACATCAATGAGGACGGAGTAAAACAGGGAATCAATCCTTTTGACCATGGTTCTGCTTATACAGATATTATGAAAACCCAGGCGTTAAAGCAGGCTCTTGATAAATATAAGTTTACCGCAGCTTTTGGAGGTGGACGAAGAGATGAAGAAAAGTCCCGTGCAAAGGAAAGAGTGTTCTCATTTAGAAACGAGAATCATGCCTGGGACCCTAAAAATCAAAGACCGGAAATGTGGAAACTGTATAATTCAAAGATTAATAAAAATGAAGAAGTGAGAGTGTTCCCATTATCCAACTGGACAGAAACAGATATCTGGGAGTACATAAAGAGAGAAAACATTGAAATTCCATCGTTATATTTTGCAAAGGAACGCCCGGTAGTCTACCGAGACGGAAATATTATTATGGTAGATGATGACAGAATGAAACTCTTGCCGGGTGAAGAGGTAGTGATGAAAAGTGTTCGTTTCAGAACATTAGGATGCTATCCTTTGACAGGTGGATGTGGATCAACGGCAGATACACTGGATGCCATTATTGAAGAAACTTTAAGTGCTGTGTCCTCTGAGAGAACTACCAGGGTGATTGACAATGAGGCAGCCGGTAGCATGGAACGAAGAAAAAGGGAGGGTTATTTCTAAATGAACGGATTATTAAAATTTATTACTTGCGGAAGTGTGGATGACGGAAAATCCACTTTAATTGGACATATATTATACGATTCTAAACTTTTATATGCAGACCAGGAGAAAGCCTTAGAGCTTGACAGTAAGGTGGGAAGCCGTGGAGGTGCTATCGATTATTCCCTCTTGTTAGATGGACTGATGGCAGAACGTGAACAGGGAATTACCATTGATGTAGCCTACAGATACTTTACCACAGACAAGAGAAGCTTTATCGTAGCAGATACACCTGGCCATGAGGAGTATACAAGAAATATGGCGGTAGGAGCTTCCTTTGCAGACCTTGCCATTATCTTAATTGATGCAAAACAGGGCGTGCTGGTGCAGACGAGACGTCATGCAAGAATCTGTGCCTTAATGGGAATCCGGTATTTTGTGTTTGCAGTCAACAAAATGGATTTGGTAGGATATGATGAAAAACGTTTTAATGAAATCAAGGCACAGGTGGATGAGTTAGCCAAGGAATTAAATCTTGCAAATGTAAAATTGATTCCGGTATCAGCTACAGAAGGAGACAATGTAACCAAGAAATCAGAGAACACCCCTTGGTATCCGGGAGAAGCATTGCTTACTTATCTTGAGGATGTTGACATTTCAGATGATAAAAAGGAAAAAGGATTTTATATGCCGGTACAGAGAGTATGCCGTCCGGACCATACCTTCCGTGGATTCCAGGGACAGATAGAATCCGGTCAGGTATCAGTGGGAGATGAAGTAGTCACACTTCCAAGCAATGAACATGCTAAGGTTAAGAAAATCCTTGTAGGTGATAAAGAGGCAGAAAGTGCGGATACGGGTCTTCCTGTCACCATACAGTTAGATAAGGAAGTGGATGTGTCCAGAGGCTGTGTGTTGGCAAAAGAAACCAAGCTTCCAATCAGCAATTCCTTTACGGCTACGTTGCTTTGGATGGATGATGAAGGATTAGAAGTAGGTAAAGATTACCTGGTAAAGCTGGGAACAAAACAGATACCGGGAGTTTTGAAAAATATACAGTATAAAATAGATGTGAATACAGGGGAGTATCTTCCTGCCAACGTATTGAAAAAAAATGAAATTGCAGTATGTGATATTAAACTTCAGGAACCAATTGTGCTGGATGAATTTGAAAACCACAAGACTCTTGGAGAGTTTATCCTGATTGACAGAGTCAGCAATATGACTTCTGCCTGCGGTGTGGTATCACAGTCCACAGTGGATGACAGCAAAGATTTAAAATGTGCATTTGCATATGGAAATCATAAGGCAAATGGGGATATCTTTGAAGAATTTTACTATAATTTAGACAGTATGACCATTCAGAAAATCAAACCAACAGGAAAAACTTATACTGTTGGGGATGAAATCCCGGTAACAGGTGACAGCTATCATTATCCGGATTACTTTGACATACTAATTTTTAGAGACCAGGTAGCAGTGAAAGTAAGAAATAAGGTTATCGAGGAAATCTTATCCCTGAAAGATTACCAATATACCGGCTTACCAATTATCAATGGACGGGGCTTTGAAGTATTGGTAGCATCTGATGAGGAATATGAGGAATTTTATAAGAAATTAAATGAATCAGGAGCAGAACCTGACAGTGACTTCTTTAATGAATGGGTTGTGTTTGAAACCTATCGAAACATAGTGTTTAAGAATGAAACATGGGAAAAATAAGATAAGGATGCGACCCCATCTCCTAAGAGATGGGGTCGCATCCTATTTTTATTACCGCAATAATTCATTTACAATATAGCTGTAAAGAGGCTGGCTTTGTTTTTCCCAGTTTCTGCATACGGTTTCAGCATCTTCTAAGGTAGGAACCGTTAGGGTCATATCCAAAAGAGCAGACTTTTTTTCCATGACTCTGCACCGCACATTATATTCATTCTGAGAATTTTTTTCAAAATCTGCCAAAACGGAACGTTCGTTGTACAATTCATAACCGTTTTGTTTAATGTATTCAATAATGTCTTCTTTAATCTGGTCTGAAATTCTGTTTTCAAAGTATCCTAAGGTTTCTTCTCCCTCAGTAGTAATCTGATACAGTGAATTCTTGGCAGAGGCCTCTACGTGAATCAGTTTCACTTCAATCAATTCTGATAATGCCTGTTGAAGTGTCAGATAATCGGTATATTCTTTGCCTAAAATAAAGTCTGTGATTTGGCTGTTTGACAAAGAAAAATTTACCTTGCTTAACAGATAGAGAATAATCAGTTTGTATAAAGTGAATGGTTCTGACATTCAAATCCCCCCTTAATCAATATTTCATTCTCATGGATTTTCATAATATTTGCCCTGCCAGGTATCTCTTTGGCGAAATTCCTGATGTATGGTGTTTAATACCATACGTTTGTTGCTGCTCCACAAAGGAGCAATTAAGATATTTTTGGGACCATCCCCGGTGATTCTGTGAATCACCATATCCGGTGGAAGAATTTCTATGATAGAAATTACAATATCCACATACTGCTTTAAGTCTAACACTTGAAATTTATTTTGTAAATAATCAAATGACAGTTTTGTGTTTTTTAGAACATGTAACAACTGTAATTTCAACCCCTGGATAGGAAGGGTGGATAAATATCTGGCAGTGGAGAGCATGTCATCGTTGCTTTCTTTAGGAAGCCCTAAAATCATGTGGATAATGATATCGATTCCTATACCGGATAAGCCTGCTACAGCCTGTTCAAAGCAGGATAGCTCATACCCCCGGTTGATGTAACGGGCTGTGGATTCATGGATGGTCTGGAGCCCCAGTTCCACCCACACCGGTTTTATCCGGTTTAACCTTTCTAAAAGAGAAAGTATTTCCTCTGATAAACAATCCGGTCGTGTGGCAATAGACAAAATCCTGATATCCGGATGGTTTATTGCTTCCATAAATATTTTCTCAAGATATTCTACCGGGGCGTAGGTATTGGTGTATGCCTGAAAATAAGCGATAAAATCATTATTTTTGATTTTGTGCTTTACTTTTTCTTTTCCCAATTCAATCTGCTTAGTAATAGAAAGAAGGGGGCTTTCGGCAAAATCACCGGAGCCTCCTTCGCTACAAAAAATACACCCTTCTCTGCTTAACGTTCCATCTCTGTTGGGACAGCTCATGCCGGCGTTCAATGAAATCTTATACATCTTTTTTCCATAAGTTTTCCGAAGATAGTCATTTAAGGAATAAAAATAAGTATGATTCATTATTTTTCAATATGGTCCATGACAGCCTTGCTGACTACATCTGCCACACGAGGGTCAAAAGCTTCCGGCATAATATTATTTTCATTTAATTCTTCCTCTGGTACCAGGCCTGCAATGGCTAAGGCAGCGGCTAATTTCATCTCTTCCGTAATCTGGGTAGCACGTCCTTCTAAGGCGCCCTTAAAGATTCCCGGGAAGGCAACCACATTGTTTACCTGATTAGGGAAATCAGAACGTCCCGTTCCTACCACTCTGGCTCCGGCTGCTTTTGCCACATCCGGCATGATTTCAGGAACAGGATTTGCCATGGCAAAAAGGATGGAATCCTTATTCATGGAAGCAACCATTTCAGAAGAGACAATGCCTGGGGCAGAAACACCTACAAAGATATCAGCTCCCTTAAGGGCATCCGCCAAAGTTCCGCTTTCCTGATTAGGGTTGGTCTGCTTGCTCATTTCCTGCTGCATCCAGTTTAAATCCGGGGTATTTTCATTGATAATACCAACCTTATCGCACATGATTACATTTACAAATCCGTAGCGCAACAAAAGCTTTGTAATGGCAACACCGGCACTGCCGGCACCGTTTACTACCACTTTACAGTCTTCCTTTTTCTTTCCGGTTACCTTAAGACCATTGATAATACCTGCCAAAACTACAATGGCAGTACCGTGCTGGTCATCATGGAATACAGGAATATCAAGAAGCTCTTTCAATCGCTCTTCGATTTCAAAACATCTTGGAGCAGAGATATCTTCTAAGTTAATACCTCCAAAAGCCGGAGCAATATTTACCACGGTTTTGATAATCTCCTCCGTATCCTGGGTATCCAAACAGATAGGAAAAGCATTTACGCCCCCAAATTCTTTGAATAACACTGCTTTACCCTCCATAACGGGCATGGCAGCGGCAGCACCGATATTACCCAATCCTAAAACCGCACTACCATCAGACACTACAGCTACAGTATTGGATTTGATAGTATATTTATAGGCTGCTTCCTTATCCCCTGCAATTACCTTACAAGGTTCCGCAACCCCCGGGGTATAAGCCAAAGCCAAATCCTCTCTGGAAGCCACCTTCGACTTTGCTGTGGTCTCAATCTTACCATTCCATTGCTCATGAAGTAATAACGCTTTTTCGTTTGTTGTCATATTAACATCCTTTCCGGGAACATTCCCTGTACAAGTTATTTATCCCATATCCATTAGGATACGATTCACTGTCTCATCCTCCCAGTATATCACAAAGCCCAAAAGGGGGCAAGTTCAGCTAGTGAAAGCCAGCATTGAAATGTAATTTCATTTATTGTCTGCCATTTTCATAAAAATCATGTTATCCCAAATCATTATAAAATTTTAAAAAGTTATCCACATCTCAGTTTTACACTTTCCCTCTATAATGATTTTTGGACTAAAAAATTATGAAATTTTACGTTTTCCCTTGGCAAACATCACTTCCTTTGCTACAATTAATTCAGTCTAGTGCTGATCTATTCAGTTGACTTTGTATATCTTCTGTTTCTGTTAGTTGCCGACCAAAGCTGGCTAACAATTCAGAAGATATATTTTTTTGTGCTTTTTTTATCTCATTTTTCTTCAAAAAGAAATACTCATAAAGCTGTTTTATAAAGTCTGATATCTGCTCCAAGAGATAATGGTTCTTCTGAGCTTTTTCGTTCCAACTACAGGCATGCTCAATATCTCCCTGCCATCTTTTCTGACGGTTAAATCCCTGATTTTCTATTTTCCAACGGCTTCGACCTGCGTTTACCAGTTTCATTGCATTTGTTTTGGTAATCTTTATACTGGTTATCCATACAAAATCTGTTTTTACTTCTTCTCCCTTTTTTATCTTTGTCTCTGAAAACTTTAGCACATTTACATCATGTTTTCCGAAAATAATTCCATTTACGTATTCACAGCCTCCTGCTGTCATCTTTTCCGGAATAGCCTGATATTCTCTTTCAATGGTTGGCGCACTTCCTTCTTTATAACGAATAATATAGTCCCAATGATTGTCTTTGCATATTTGAATTACCGGATCACTTACATATAGCCCATCCGCTACAATACAGATTAGAAGACGTGGAAACTTCTTTTTCAATTTTTCCGCAAGTCTTTTGAACGCTTTACTTTCACAATCCTGCTTGATTTCTTCTTCGCTCAGCTTTTTTTCGTTATATTTTGCAGAATTTTCTATGGTTTCTGTAGCCATGCTGCATACAAGATTATTTCCAAAGTATATTTTTGCTTCCAAAACACTACGATGGTACTTTGTAAACTCATTCTCTTTTCCCTTGTTATAGCATCTGCTCAAGTAGTTATCATTTTTCTTTGTATAACCTTCATCCAACTCGGAACCATCTACAAAAACAAGCCATCTTTTTTGCACCTTCGCATTATCAAATGTCTTTCTTCTGATCATTCGGTATACAATGTCTGACTGAATATTTTCTAGTTCTGTCGGCTCTAACCTCTCTAGAAATTCGTTTTCAGTAACACCATGAGGCAAGTATTTTTTAGGTGAAGTCCCCATAAAAGTATATAGATTCTTCACCACATTTTCGTCATTAAATGCTCTTGTCATCTCCTGCATGCTGGAAATGCCTGCAATTCCTTTGTAATAGACAGTTCCAAGCATTTCCCTGGTGCTGTACTCAATATAACTTGTGTTTCTCGGATCTGTTACCTGTTCAAATTTTTTGAATAATTCAGGATAAAACTTTTTCTGAATCTTATTGCACTCTACAACTGGATTCTTTTCCATCTTTTTTGCGATTCTATCTCGTTCTCTACTCATACAAACTCCTTTGTGACAAAGTTTTTTCTTTTATTGTACTCTATCTGCTTCAAGTCCGCAGTAAATAAGCGAATTTTGTGCGAAAAAATTTTACCTTTCAATACTGTATAAAAGGAAATGCTACAAATAAATTTAAAGGAATATGTACTCCGTTTCGGGCAAGTGGTTGCAGTATGGAAATGGCTGGCAATACGTTGTGCTTAAGTACTGGTAGATTGATGTACGCCATTGACAATGTAAATCATCAGAGTAATATTGCCTTTAAAATAAATACAAAAACAATGAAATATCAGGAGAAAAATGAGGTCTATGTAAGTCATTCTTTTCAGCAAATTGTGAAATACAAAGACGGAGTTTTGTATCAGGTAGACCATGGAGATGCCTATCCTAGAGCAATTTCTCTCACAATAGCAAAGGATTTTGAAGAAAAATCCAATGACAAAGAATATTATTCTAGTTTTGACAAAGAGTATATTAAAAATAGGGAAATCTTTAAATTTAAGGGGGATGCAGGGAATAATACCACCGGAGCCACTGTAGGCGGAATGGAAGTGGGAAATAAAAATAATATCATCTGTGGAACTTCCCAGCCACACTATTCAAAAGTTAAGGGAGTCAGTGGTTTTGGAAGTAATTATAAGAGTAACGTATATGTTGTGGTGGCTGATAAAAAGACAGGGAAGAGTTCTATTAAATGGCTTACAAAGTATCATCCATTAAAGACAAACAATATTGTAGGAGAAACCAGACTGGTAAAAATCTCAGACACAAGGTTTGCTGTTTTGTACAGTGTGTTGTGTCAAGGAAATGAGGACTTTCATATGGATATTATTGACGACGCTGGAAAAATCGTCAAAAGAAAGAAATACACGGATGTTACATTTAAAGCAAATTCCCAACCCATTTTGTATCAGGGAAACATTTGTTGGACAGTAGCAAAACAGGAAAATAATAGCAGCGTAATCATGAGTTATCAAATTCCGGTGGAGTATTAGTAAGCGGAAAATCAATTTAATGCAACCTTTTATTAATGAAAAAGCTCTTTATAGATATACATAAAAAAGAAAAGAGGAAGATTTATATGAAAGCATTAGGAAAATTATTATGGAGCTTTGTAATTGGAGGAATTGTTATGACTGGATGTAGTGTGGGAGCACCAGGGCAGAATGATGCTTCGGTTACAGAAATTCAAAAAGAAAAAGAAACTTCGGAAATCAAGGATGTACATACGCATTATTAGAAATAGAAGTGACGAAAGCTCCGACGGTAACAGCAAAGGTAACGAAAGAGCCGGAGATTTCTGGAAAACCTACAGTAGAAGTAACGAAAGAACCGGAGATTTCCAGAGAACCAACCGGAGAAGTAACCGTTACACCGGGAACGGAAGTGACAAAAGCACCTACCATAACACAAGCTCCGGAAACCCCATCTGTAACCATTACAGAATCAGCAAAGGAGCCCACCAGTGAGCCGGGTGTTACCGAAGAGCCCCAGAAGCCTACGGAAGAGCCAGCTCTCACCAAAGAACCTCAGAAGCCTACCAATGAGCCAAGTGTCACCAAAGCACCAGAACCAACAGATAATCCAATCCCCACAGCTACACCGGTTCCTACCCTTCCAATCGTGGGAGAAGTAAGAGACTTAGGGGAAAATGATATCTATTCAGATATTACCGGACCAAGAAGAGATGATGCAGATACTACAATTTATGACTGCATTTATTTTGGAAATTATCCTCAGTCAGATAACACCGGAGAAACTATGGAACCAATCAAATGGCGTGTGCTGTCTGTGAAAGGAACCGATGCTTTTGTGATGTCGGATTCCATTCTGGATTATGTATCAAATTCCAATGATGTATGGGAGAACAGTCAGTTGCGTAGCTGGTTAAATGGCTATGGAAGTTCATCAAACAGCCAAGGCTATGATTACACAGAAGACAATTTTATTGACAGGGCATTTACCAAAGAAGAGCAGGATGCCATTATGACATCTGATATACAGATAGAGGTAAACAATTCATCCTCTAGCTCCATGAATCAAAAGGAGTGGAGTGTAAGCCAGGATAAGGTTTACCTGTTATCATCCGAGGATTTGGTAGATACTTTTTATGGATTTACCTATAGTCTGGACATAAACGATAAATGTAGGGAATGCTATTACTCTCCTTATGCGAGTCCATATAATGTTGTAGTATGTGAAAAAAGAGGAAACTGTTTTCTTTTGGATTGGAAAGGTGGTAATAAGTATGGAGTCTGCCCAGTATTACATCTGGATTTATCCAAGGAAGAACTGTGGACAGCAGCAGGACAGGTGCGTGTGGAAAAGAATGAAAATACATCTGATATGTCAAATATCACCATTATGCATCCGGGAGACACCAAAGAATTTTCTACAGAAGGAAAAAGTATTTTAACCTATAAGGTGTATGAGTATTCCACAGGATATACCTATGGATTAGGAAACAGTTCTGATATACATCCTTTCAGTGAAGCAGAAAGCTTTACCGTGGAAAAGACAGGAAAAGATACCATAACCGTTGGCATACCTGAGGCTTATACCGGAAGTGGATTGAAAAAACAGTTGTGCATTACCATAATAGATCAGGATGAAAAGGAATATACATATGATCTTGTTATATGGATGCTGGCAGATGGCTTTGCCTACAATGTATGCGATGGGGAAGCCGTGGTACTAGAGTACGTGGGAGAGGATAAGAACAAAATCAAAGAATTATCCATTCCCTCAACACTGGGAGAGGTTCCGGTGTCAAAAGTTGCTTCAGGATTTTTGGAGTGTAATGAATTGGTACGCATCAAAGCGGCAGAAGGTATCAGAGAAATTAATGTAAAAAATCCATACCTCACTTATTATGATAAAAATACGGAAGACAGGAAGAACAAAAAGTACCAAAAGATGACGGTTCCCGCTACCATACAGAACATTAGTGCTTATGTGAAAGAAATAGAATTTGCAGATGGAACGACAGAAGTGCCAGCCAATGTATGTCAGGATGTAGCAGGGCTTGTGAAGGTAGGTATTCCGGAATCAGTTACTGCCATAGGAGATAATGCATTTAAGAATCAGACCTCATTGACGATGACAGAGTTGCCAGAGCAGGTAACTTCTTATGGGGCTTATTCGTTCTATCAATGTAATGTTATCCTTGATAAGTTTCCGGAGGGAATAAAAAATGTGGGAGACTGTGCCTTTGAAGGATGTCAGATGACAGCAAGCAAATTGCCGGAAAACATAGAGAATATTGGGAAACGGGCATTTTATGATTGTGCTCTTACCATAAATGAACTGCCATCTAATCTTGTAACTATTGGTAAAGATGCATTTTATGGTTCTACCTTGGCAGATACTTTGACGGTACCACCATCGTTGAAAGAATGTATTGCATTAAACGGAATCAAAAAAATTGTTCTTGCAGAGGGAAGAACCAGTATTGATGGAACATTGCTGGCAGGTGTTACAAGTATAGAAGAATTAATCTTGCCAAGAACATTGACTACGATTACTGGTTCTAATGTCTTTAAAGACTGTAAGAATGTAAAAGAGCTGTTTTTACCTAACACAATTGAAAGTATTACGGCATCTTGGAATTCGGGAGCTTTAAGAGAATGTCCAATTCGAAAGATTATCTTTGAAGATGGCTGGGAAAGTATCCCAGCGTATATGTTTTATTACAGTGAAGCACTGGAAGAGGTCGTATTACCTGACAGCATTACAAGGATTGAAGGTTATACTTTTGCATGGACAGGGTTAAAATCACTTAAATTGCCTGCCAATATGAGCTATTTAGGAGACAGTGCTTTTGGTTTCTGTAGACAACTTGAAAAGGTAACTGTCCCGGCAACGGATAATATAGAAACTACAATCAATGGAGTATTTGGGGCGGCGCATATTAAGACGGTAGAGTTTGAAGATGGAATCACCAAAATTCCTTCATATTTCTTTGATAACGCAGGGGTAGAAGAGTTAATATTACCTGACAGTATTACAAGGATAGGAAATTTCGCTTTTAAAAGTGCAGAAATCAAAACTCTGAGATTGCCTGCCAATATAAGCTATTTAGGAACGTATTCCTTTGCATTTTGCAGTAACCTTGAAAAGATTATATTCCCTGCAGGGCTAGATACGCTGGAAGCCAGTGGCTGGGGGGCTTTTAGCGGAACCGAATTTAAAACAGTTGAATTTGAAATTGGAGTCACAAAAGTTCCGGATGATATATTGACGAATAGTGATGTGGAGGAAGTCATCCTGCCGGATACAGTGAAAGAAATCGGTGCCCGTTCCTTTTGGGGCTGCAAGTCCCTAAAATCCATTTCTCTGCCGGAGGGCTTGGAGACCCTTGGTCAATACTGCTTTAGAAATTGTGAGGGTTTGGAAGAAATTACTATTCCCAGTACACTGAAACAAGTGGGTGGAGCTCTGGGACCTTCTTTTGAGAATAGCGGTCTGAAGAAAGTAACTTTTGCAGAGGGAATCACAGGAATTCCATCCTCCATATTTACAGGTGCCAGCAAACTTACAGAGGTAGTATTACCGGAATCCATGAAAGTGATTAGCGCTTATGCTTTTACGAAATGTAGTTCTCTGGAAACCATTCATTTGCCGGAAAGTCTGCTCAGTATTGGAACCAGTGCATTTGAGGGCTGTACCTCTTTAAAGGAAATCACGATTCCAAAGGGAGTCACTAGTATTGGGGATGGACTTATGGGACCTGCATTTGAAAACACAGGAATTGAGACGGTATATTTTGAGGAAGGAACAACAGTCATACCGGCAGATGCATTTAACAATTGTAAAACTTTGAAATATGTGGTGCTACCATCTACTGTGGAAGAGATTGGAGGACGTGCATTCTTTTACTGTGAAAATTTGGAGAGCATTACAATTCCAAATGGGGTAAAAAAATTAGGAGAGTATGCCTTCGGCTATACCACCTCATTAAAGACAATTGTACTTCCAAAGTCTCTGGTGAAGTATGGTGACCCTCTTGTAGGACCTTCTTTTGAGGGAAGTGGTCTGGAGACAGCTGTTTTGGAAGAAGGAACCACGAAGGTGTTTGAGGGTTCATTCATGAATTGTGAACATCTTACTTCCATACAGATTCCAGATACCGTTACCGGCATTGAAAACCGTGCATTCTGGGGTTGCAAAGCAATGACAGAGTTTACCATTTCACCTTACATCACATCCTTAGGGGAGGCAGTATTTTATGACAGTGGTATCAGCAAGATTTCTATTCCTGCCACAGTAAAGTCCTGTGGAAGTATGGCATATAGTGCTTTTGATGGAGAGAATATCAAGGAAGTTACTTTGGAGGAGGGATTTGAAGAAATCTATCCCGGTATGTTTGCAGTTTGTAATGGTCTTACCAAGGTAAATTGTCCAAGCACACTGCGAAAAATTGGAGATAATGCATTTAACTCCTGCGGTGCATTGCCAAGCTTTGAAGTGCCGGATGGTGTTACCAGTATTGGAGTATTTGCGTTTGCAGATTGTAATAGTATGACAAGTATTGTGATACCGGCAAGTGTTACAAGTATCGATGATTCTGCATTTAATAAAATTGCAGACCAAAATGCACCATATCCTACCATTATTACAACACAGGGTTCTACAGCTCATACGTTTGCAGTAGGAAAGAATATTCCATTTACTTGTAATTGATTTCATAAGAAAATTGTATCTGTTCAGTTCTTCTGAACAGATACAGAAAATTTTATCTCCTGTCATGATTTTGTGATTGGAGATATTTGGAAGTTAAGGAAGCAAACAAATTAAAATTACATAATGAACTGTCAGATTAGCGTTTGAAAAATGTGAAGTGGCAGTCTTGAGAAAAAGGAGGGTAAGACCATGAAGAGAATAAAAAAGGCGATAGCAGTAACTGTTGTAACAGCGATTCTGTCAGCAAGCGGGGATATGACAAGTGTGCTGGAGGCAGGGGAGATAACAGACTCAAATATTATGTCAGAGACTGTGAACAGTAGTGAGGGTGATTTTGAAATCAACAATGGTATACTGGAAAAGTACAATGGAAATGATACGGAAGTAATAGTGCCGGATGGCGTGAAAGAAATTGCTTTGTTTGCTTTTAAAAATTGCAGTAGTTTAACCAGTATAGGTCTGCCGGAAAGTCTGGAGTATATAGATTAAATAAGACTCGGGGACGTTCCTTTTGTCACAAGGAGTGTCCCCTGTCACAAGTGAAGATAAGGAGGGAAACTATGAAGAGACGAAAAAAGGCAGTAGCCATTTGCCTAATATTTGCTATGTGTATCAGCTATTTGCCAGCCATGACCATGAGCAGCATGGCAGGAGAAAAACAAACTATCACGCTGAATGTAAAGTCCAAATCTCTGACCGTAGGGCAAAAGTATCAGCTTAGCGTAGGCAAGGTAAGCCATGGCAATATTGGCAAAGAGGTGAAATGGAAAAGTAGCAACAGCAAGGTGGCAGAGGTAAGCGACAAGGGAAAGGTATCTGCAAAGAAAGCCGGAACTGCCACTATTACAGCAGTGAGCAAAACAAATAGCAAGATAAAAGCTACTTGTAAAATCAGAGTATATAAAAAGGTGAAAAGTATTTTATTGAAGAAATAGACAGCGAAACCAATGGATATCGATATGAATATATAAGGTTGGACGGAACTGTGTTGTATGACTCTGGAGAAATGCAATTAGGTAGTGCTTGTTACATATATGATATCAATGGGACAGAGAACTATAAGATTGATATGAATAGTCTTTGTAAGTATGCAGGTTTTACAGGAGAATACAATTGGAAAATTAACGGAATGAATAAGGAAGGAAATATGTGTCTTAGCTACAAAACCCTCATGAGTGTCAGTATCAGCAAAGAAGAGAAAACAAAAACATATTTGATTGACCTTTCCAAGCTAGAAGAGAGGTTGAATGAGGAGTTGATGACAGAAACAGTGTTCCCCGAGGGTTCGATTATAGCAGAAGGGGAATATATAGAACCATCCGATGAAAAATACTGGTTGTACTCTGCCAATGGAGAGTGGGGTTATATAGATTCTGAGGGAAATATAAAAGCAACCTACGATGATGCTTGTGGATTTGTGAATGGGAGAGCAATGGTTATTATTGATGGACAGGCACATTTTATTGATGAAGATTTTCAGATAAGTGAGGATAGTGTACCCGCATATGCCGTTAGAACAGCAGGGGATGTTTTCAAAATTGACACACCTGACGGAAGAATCATAGTGTATTGATTTTGTGAGCCAGGGAACCAGGTTCCCTGGCTCGAATATTACAAAATAATTACAAATAATAAAAATTATTTAAAAAATTATTGACATTAGGTAAAAAAGATGTTATATTTATTTTGCTGTACAAGAGAGGACAAATTTCAGGACGGAAAAGAAATTTGAAATCTCGATATTATACCTTTTTTATATAGTAAATTTATTCCCCCAAGTAAATTTACTACTCCCCCTCATTATTATTATATAGTTTTTGTGAAAAGAGCGAGACTGCTAAGCGGTTTCGCTCTTTTCGCGTGGCGAATAGTAACTTGATAGTTACAGTAACAATTGATAAAAAAAGAGAGACTTGATTTTTCAAGTCCCTCAGGTTATAATCAACTTAGAAAGGTTATCGGATGCATCATCCGGTTGCCCTCAGTAAAAATTAGAATGTTAAAGAAATAGCATCCAACTTCTCAGGGCAGGATGCTATTTCTTTTTGTTAAAATGATTGTCTATGTGAATACTATATAAAAATACTATTGGTTTTATGGAGGAAGGATTGATTGATGTATGAAAAGTGGGATTGTATATAAAAAATAATACATTTTAGTAGAAGAAATAAATTATATAAAAGAAAAAAGATTGAGAATCTTAGCAAAATACAGTATGATAGAGTTCGTAGTAAAAAACGTGACAGAAAAAGCATGAAATTAAAACAATCATTACAGCAGGGAAAAAAATCTAAAGTAAGCATTACAGGAAAGAAATTATGAAAGATATAGATATTGAAATTATAATTTTAATTATGGAACTGATTGGCACCATTGCGTTTGCATCATCCGGTGCCATCCTGGCAATCAAAAAAAATATGGATTTATTTGGTGTAAATGTAATGGCGTTAATTACAGCAGTGGGAGGCGGAGGAATTCGGGATATTATTATTGGGAATCTGCCCCCTATGATGTTTCGGGATTCTATTTATGTGATGGTGGCGCTGTTTACTGCAAATGTAATCTTTTTGGTGCTATATATATATCAGAACAGGGAGTCCAGTGAAAAGTTTGCTGCACTGTACGATAATGTCATGCTATGGTCTGATGCAGCAGGACTGGCTGTGTTTACTATTACAGGAATCAATACGGGAATCCAACAGGGATTTAGAGAAAACGGCTTTTTGCTGGTGGTATTGGGAGTCCTTACCGGTGTAGGTGGAGGTATCATCAGAGATATTATGGCAAATGAAAAACCTTATGTTCTGGTCAAACACTTTTATGCATGCGCATCTGTATGTGGTGCAGTTACCTTTGTTCTTCTGTATGGGAAGATGAAGTTTTCCATTGTAACACTGTTAAGCTTTAGTGTGACAATGCTGTTGCGTATACTGGCATTTAAATATCGATGGAATTTACCTCGAATAAGAAATATGAATGGTGACTACTAAACAGATACGGAAAGGAAGAGAAGAATTGAATGTGAAATTAAATCATAAAACCCAAGGAATTATATATATTATCGGAGCAGCATTTTTCTTTGCATTGATGAACTTATTTGTAAGACTTGCAGGTGAGGTGCCTACATTTCAAAAATGTTTTTTCAGAAATATTGTGGCAGTGTTTGCAGCAATCATCATGTTGCAGAAGAATCATGTGAAATTTCAGATTGGAAAAGGTAATTTAAAATATCTGTTGATCCGTTCTACTGCCGGACTCCTTGGAATTATCTGTAATTTTTACGCAGTAGATCATATGGCAATTTCCGATGCCTCACTGTTAAATAAATTATCACCATTTTTTGCAATTATTTTTTCTACCATTGTTTTAAAGGAAGTTGCAAAAATGAAGGAATGGGGAATGGTAGTTCTGGCATTTGTGGGTGCCTTGTTTGTGATAAAACCCACCCTGGGAATGGAATTTATTCCAGGACTTATTGGTATGTTTGGGGGTGCCTGCGCAGGACTTGCATATACTTATGTGAGAAAATTGGGACAACAGGGCGTAAATGGTCTGGTTATCGTGGCTTTCTTTTCCCTATATTCCAGCATCTTGCTGTTGCCAAATCTGTTAATAAACTATGTTTCCATGAGTCTTTACCAATGGGTCTGTTTGTTGTTAGCCGGAGTGGCTGCCACCGGAGGACAGGTATGTGTTACAAACGCCTACACGAAGGCACCTGCAAAAGAAATCTCTGTATTTGACTATTCCCAGATTATATTTGCTGCCATTTTGGGATTGATGGTATTAAACGAAATTCCCGATATCTACAGTATCATTGGCTATGGTATTATACTTGCAACAGCTATTATGAAGTGGAGGTATGCCATTGTTCAGGATGGGGCAGCAAAGTAGGCAATTTGTCGGAAAAGGAGGTAGAGAAAATGAATTGTGTGTATTGTGGAAATATGCAAAAAATCCAATCAAATGGATAATACATCTCATGGATTCTATTGTAAAAAATGTAATAGAATTTTTGCCGATTTTGTGGCACAGAATGAAATATTTGAGGCGTTTGAGGATTAGTTGGCCGGAAATGAGCTGGTGTACAGCTGAGGCATTTCATTGTGAAGCTTGTGGGCTGGTGATTATGAAAGAAAATGTTTGAGATAAAATCCAATAAGTTTACATAATAAAACTATGTAAACTTATTGGATTTAACTATTCGCAAAACACAGATTTTCCGAACAAATGTTCTGATTATTATTTTATCTCAACCAATTCGATTTTAAAGTTCAGTTCTTTGCCAGCCATTTCATGGTTTGCATCAAAGGTAATGGTTGTATCATCCTTTGCAGTTACCTTTACAGGAAAAGGTTGTCCATAGGAATTTGTCAAATAGACCTGTTCACCGATACCCAGTTCTTCTGAGCCTGGCAACTGACTGATTTCCAGGGTAAAGATTGCCTGTGGATCCGGATATCCATACGCCTCCTCCGGCATTAGGTGAACATCTACAGTCTGGCCTACTTCCATATCTGCAACGGCTGCATCAAATCCTGGAATCATCATTCCGGTTCCACAGACAAATTCTAAAGGTTCACCACGATCATAGGAAGAATCAAACTGTACACCATCATTAAAAGTTCCTCTATAGTGAGTTTTTACGGTTTTCCCTACATTAGGTCCTTTCAATGTACTATGGGAGGCACATCCACCGTGGCATTCCCCTTTTTCACCGCAGGAATGCCCCTCTTCATGATGTCCGCAGGAGTTTCCTTCTCCATGGTGATTACAGGTGACTCCGGCAGATTCCAATTCCCCTTTTAAATATGCTTCTACTACAGCATCAGTTTCACCTTGAGTTCCTGCACATACTTCTATTCCGTAATTTTCAAGTGCAGTCATGGCACCTCCACCAATACCACCACAGATGAGTACATCAATATGCTGGTCTGCTAAAAGGTCTGCTAAAGCTCCATGACCTGCACCGTTAGATTCTAAAATTTCACTGTTGATAATCTCATTGTTTTCTACTTCATACACCTTAAAAGCTTCTGTTCTTCCAAAGTGCTGAAAAACCTGTCCATTTTCAGAGGTAACTGCTAGTTTTTTCATTCATTCTCTCCTTTTGCTTTTCTGTAATATGGGGTCCGACCCCGTGAAACGTTCAATATCTGTATTATATGGGCAATTATTTCTTTTTTCAACTAATTTTCAAGATAGTAACAAGTGTGAGACCACATATATGAAAAGAAAACTACAGAAACTAATTGTGTATAATGTAAAATAGTAGTACAATAGTGTTATGTCTGTGGAGGCAATAGAAGATACTTGGGGCTTTGTGTATTTTCAAAAGAAAAGGTAGGATGTGATTATGATTCGTTGTACAAAACTAATGAGGGGAAAATTGATATTGATAAGTGGCATGCTTTTATGGATGCTTTTTCTGTTGTTTCTTTGTTTAGGGAATAAAACTTATGCCGGTGAAAAAAGAAATGTAAAAGTTGCTTTTTTTCCTATGGACGGATACCATATTACCAATGAAGATGGCAGTTTAAGTGGTATGGATGTAGAGTATTTAAATGCATTATGTGCTTATACTGACTGGGAAATAGAGTACGTAAAATGTGACAGTTGGAATGAAGCACTATACTTGTTGGATTCTAAGCAGGTAGATTTGGTTGGCTCCGCACAATACTCTTCCCAGAGAGCAGAAACTTACCTATACGCAGAGCTTTCTAGCGGATATACTTTTGGAGTCATTGCTACAAATCCTGATAGTTCAATTGCCTATGAAGATTTTACAGCTATGAAAAATATCAGGTTTGGTATGGTGAAGGATTATGTTCGAAAAGATGAGTTTTTACAGTATTTACAGGATAATGGAATCGAAAACCCATCTATTGTGGAATATGAATCCACTGCGGATTTACAGAATGCATTATCTCAGGGAAAGATTGATGCACTTGTTCATACATTTACCGAAATACGACAGGGGCAACGTCTGATTGGGCGTTTTGCGCCGAGACCATTTTATTATATTACTTACCAGGGAAATGATGAGGTAATGAATGAATTAAATCAGGCGGTTACTGATTTAAAAATGAATCAGCCTGAATTGGAAACAAATCTAATGAATGAGTTTTATTATAGCAAATTTGATAAGACTACATTACTTACCACTGAGGAAAGTGACTATATTAAAGAAAAAAAGAAAATTAAAATAGGATATCTGGACGGCTTTTACCCATTCTCCTACCAGAAGGATGGAAAATTTTGTGGTCTCACTCAAAGGTTACTTGAAAACAGTATCTGTGATGTGGGATTAGAGCCGACTTATCGCAGGATGGAAAGTCGCAGGAAGGCACTTTTAGCACTGAAAAATGGTGAAATTGACATTTTAGCCTATTGTACCAATACCAAAACAGAACTAGATTCTTATGATTTGGACAAAGTGTGTGAGTACGCGGAGGTTCCCGTGGTTTTAGTAACAGCGAAAAATCAAGATATCAGTAAAATAAAAAATCTGGCAACTGTTTCCTTTCTGAAAGATAAGATTGACACATCACTACACACAGCAAAAACCAAAGTGATTACTTATGACACACAGCAGCAATGTATCAATGCATTAAAAGAAAAGGAAGTGGATGCAGTACTTTGTGATGGTTATCTTGCAGAATATCTGATGCGGACCCAGCTGCGATATGATACTTTACAAATTACCAATGTGTTCAGCTCTGAATATCCCATTTCCATGGCTGTCAGAAAAAGTGACAAGCTGCTGGTGGGTATTTTGGAGAAAACAGTTTCCTTTATTGACTCAAAAAATATCAATACATACATGCTAAAAGAAAATACCTACCCACTGATAAATGTGGTAGATTTTATAAGAAATCACAGTTTTGTAATTATCTGTATCTTGGTTGTTATCATCATTTCAGTGACAGGTGTGGCAGTACAAATGATTAAGAATAGCCGAAAGATTCAGCAGCTGATGTATAAAGATACCAAGATAGATATCTGGAATATAAACTACTTGATTTATCGGGGTGAGCATAAGCTTTTGACGGAATCAAAGTTTCGGTATGCAGTAGTCTATATTAATCTAGAACAGTTTCGACGATATAATGTTATTTATGGCTGGAATGCAGGGGAACGCATTTTGGAAGGTGTTGCGGATATTCTGCTGAAAAATACAAGCCATGAAACGGAAATTTGTGCAAGAGATCAGGGAGACCGTTTTGTTATGCTTTTAAACTACTCTGATAAAGAATCGTTTTTGTGTCGTCTTCAGGAAATTGCGCAACATATTGAACAGTGGATTTTTGGTACCACGGAAAATCATATGTCTGTGAAAATGGGGGTTTACTTTATTCCAAAACTTCAGAATGATTTGCGTCTTGGAATGAATTGTGCAAATCAGGCGCTGGAATTTACAGGAAATAGTAAAGACGAGGACATTAGAACGTATGATGAGGGATTGGAGAATATCATCAAAGAGCGACATGAGCGTGAGAAGTTATTAGACTCTGTTGATATCAATAAAGACTTTGTAGCCTATTACCAGCCTAAGGTGGACATTCGTAATGGAAAAATCGTGGGAGCTGAAGCATTGGTGCGTTTTTTGGATCCCACAGATGGAGGGGCGGTAAAAGCACCAGGATTTTTCGTACCCTATTATGAACAGATTGGAAGAATTACAGAGGTTGATTTTTTTGTCTTTGAGTCTGTATGTAAAATGCTTCGCAGAAGATTAGATCAAGGATTGCCCGTGGTTACAATTTCCTGTAACTTTTCCAGGTTACACTTTATCAAGTCAGATTTTCCAGAACATTTTATGGGGATCCTTCAACGATATGAGATTCCAAAGGAACTGATCGAGATAGAAATTACAGAAACCCTTGTGATGGAAGAATTACAGAAACATATGGTGAAAAAGACACTGGATATTTTAAAAGAAAATGGAATCCAGTTATCCATCGATGATTTTGGTGCCGGCTACTCTTCTCTTGGTGTCATCGAACAGATTCCTGCTTCGGTGATCAAACTGGACCGTTCATTCTTGTTGAATCAGGATAATTATATGCGTCAGGTGAAAATTATGCGTGGTATTGTAAAGATGACGGAAGATTTAGAGGCTCAAATTGTGTGTGAAGGTGTAGAAACAGAGAAAGATGTCAATTTAATGAAGGAAATTGGAGCTTACGTGGCACAGGGATATTTTTACTCCAGACCAATACCTGAGACGGACTTTGAAAAGAGTCTTTAGATAAGAAAAAGAGGCTGATTCTTCAGCCTCTTTTTTGGTTCATTCTCCAAGCTTCACCAGACAATCCTTGCCAAAGAATGCTACGCCATAGCGGTAAACTGTCTGATAGCCGTCATCTTCTAATTCCCTCACGTACTGTCTGTCCTCTATCTGCTGCAATGCCGCTTCTGCCATTTTTTCTAAGTCCGTAAATGTTTTTGCCACCTTAAATTCCAGTACATAGGCCGGTTTTCTCCGGGTCACCGGACGGATAAATAAATCACTCCTGCCGCTTCCTCCCTCCCGGTTGGACTTGACCGTATATCCTTTCATTCCTGACAGGATTCCAGTTAAAAATCCATGGTAAAAGCTTTCATAGGCATCGTTAAAGCTGATGGTTTCCATAAGAAGTTCTACAATCTCCTCTTCCAGTGTTTCCACATCCCGGTCAATCAGTGCCTGGAACAGGTGACTGCGGTCTTTTGCTTTCACTTTTTCCTCAAACCAGCCAAGGATTTTGGTGCGAAAGATATATTTTACTTCCTTGTTAGGAATCATTAATTCCACAAAAAGTTTATCCTCTCCATCCATCCATTCCCGTACTTTTCGGAAATATCCTGTAAAAAACATAAAATTCCACAGATTATCCATAGTCTTATACACTTCGTCATAAGTGATATCCTCATGGATGGGCTTTTCAATGGTTTTCCCTTCAATCAGGGCTTCGATTTCTCTTTTAGTATCTTCGTCTGCTATCTCAATGAGTTTGCGTACAATGCTGTTGGAGCTGGTGTTCGCCCAGTAGGAGGAAGGATATTCATTCTCATCCGCTTTCAAATCCTTTATAAAACGTATCATACTCCATGGATTGTACACATTGGTATTTCCAAAGATGTAACCATTATACCATTCCTTGATTAATTCATATTTGTGTTCTAATTTGTAGTCTTTGCATATTTTTTTAACATCTTTTTCAGTAAATCCAAAATACTCATCATAGTTTTTACTCAGAATAGATACGATATCCAGATTGTTCATGCCGGTAAAGATACTCTCTTTGGAAATCCTAAGACATCCGGTAATCACAGCAAATTCCAGACTACTGTTGGTCTTTAGGGCAGATTCAAACAGGGAACGGATAAAGGCAACTATTTCCTCATAAAACCCTTCCATAAATGCATTCTCTAACGGCACATCATATTCATCAATCAGTATAATTACTTTTTTTCCATAATATTTTTCCAAACACTGGGATAAAAATTTCAGGGAATCATTATAACTGTTTCTATCTGCCTGTTCTCTCATAATTTCCAGATAACGTTCTTTCTGCTCTGAAAGTCTCTCATCCTGCAAAATATATTTATGTCTGAGATATTCATCTGCGATCTGACGTATCAACATGTGGTACGCCATGTCAAAATCCGGTTGTTTCCCACTTTTCAATGACAGGTTAATCACCGGATACTGTCCCATATGGGACAGATACCAATCCCCTGTCTCCATGATATTTAATCCCTGAAACAGATGGGTATTGTCAAGCTTGGTTCCTTCATCGTTTCTGGAATCTTCAAAAAAATACTGGAGCATGCTCATGTTCAAGGTTTTTCCAAATCTTCTAGGGCGGGTAAATAAGTTAACATCCCCTTTTTTATCCAGCAGTTCTTTGATAAATAATGTTTTATCCACAAAATAATAGCCTCTGGTAATCAGCTTTTCAAAATTGTCAACGCCTACCGGCAACGGTTTATAATCCATTCTTTTCCTCCTCTATCTGTTTCTGCGATATCATCTATATTGTTGTCCTATCATCTATTATACTAAACTGATGATGAAAGCACAATAAAAAGAAAAAGGTCTTCTTTACAATCTTTTTGCCTTGAAACAGCAGATGATTGATAGTATACTAATGACTCCTTAATAATAAAATTCATCCACTTTCCGTTTAAACAATTTTGCAGGACGAAACCCCTCACCTTCTATCATTTGATCGGTTTCTACTACATAATCTGCAATCTTTCTTCGAAAATTTGCTGTTATCAATTTTTTACCTTGAATCAGTTCGTATGCATTTTGTAGATTTGTCAGGGTAAAACTTTCCGGCATCAAATCAAAGGCAAGCTTTAAATTTTCGCTTACTTCCTTACGAAGACATAACAATGCATCTAAGATAATTTTTCCATGATCAAAGGCAAGATTACCATTTTCCACTATTTCATAACGCACTGACTGGTGATTATTACGAAATGTTTTATATTCTTTGACTGATGTGGTAAAGAAAATACCAGCCTCCATATTTTCAAAAGTCATTTCATAATCCGTTTGAATAAAAGTCTCATTATCCATTACCTTTTTTCCAACAATTTCAGATGCCACATTTATACTAAACCACTTTGCTTCCCAAGCATCTGTTCCCGCTTTCAACTGGCACTTCTCACCATCCATCAAAGCCATAAATGTATTGGAAATAATCCACCCCCTTGGATCCCGGTTTTTCTCTCCATACACCCCTATTAATTTTAAATACGCATCTTTTACATTTGTTTCCTCAAACAACTCTCGCTTTGCTGTATCAATCACATCTTCTCCTGGAATACAAAACCCTCCCGGCATTGCCCAGCAATCTTTATAGGGATACGCAGCACGTTTAATCAATAAAACCTTTAACCTTTTCTTCTGCAGTTTTCTTATATTGTCTCTCTCTCCATCATTCAAAATTGAAAACACCACCACATCGGTGGCAATCGACGGCCGTTCAAAGGTAGTTATATCATAGGTTTCTAAATATTCCTTTTCTTCTTTACTCATTTTGTATGGTTTCATATTCGTGAGTCTCCTTTAAAATTTTCCTTCATGTAATCGATTACGGATTTCCTTCAATGACTGCTCTTTTAATAGCATTCCGTCTTTAAATACGGTGACCAACTCATTTTTGCTTTCACAAGCCTCTTTCCATGTATGTCCATCCGTAAACTGATAACCATCTTTCGTTTTCTCAACAATACAACAGCCTTTCTGAGATTTTTTAAATCCTCCCTCTTTTGGATTCTTAAAAATCGGGAATGGCTTTTCATTAATTTCACAATAGGTTGCCTTGATACAGGAACTAAAGGTATCTCTTGTAAATGGTTTTAAAACTCCATCCTCCTCAATGCACTGGAAGGAAAAAGAGCCTACACCTAGTGCCACATTGGAGCAGGCAAATCCTGCCTCCTCTAATATCTTGTATATCTGCTCACACCTTTGCA
Organism: Lachnospiraceae bacterium; assembly: GCA_045119215.1. Lineage (GTDB taxonomy): Bacteria > Bacillota > Clostridia > Lachnospirales > Lachnospiraceae > RUG11237. The sequence goes on from JBGVDD010000040.1 coordinate 32,531, forward strand.
CTGTAATAGAATCTCCATAAATGGCTTTCACATGAGGATCTAACACTTTGTATCCCTTGCTATTAATGGTACCACCAAATTCATCCCATAACTTAAACACTGTTTTTGTCACAACCTCTACACAATCTCCAGAATCTCCACGCATCAGCATACATCCATTATGAGCCAGGATATCCTCTTTTATTTGCGGTAGTACATTATCAATAATGTTCCAATAATCATAAGAGTCTAATACTACAGAAAAACTTGTGTCCGGATAAATTTCTTTCAACAAACGCTTTAACAATGTTACTTCATCACCATCTATGGCATAATTACTACACATAACAGAATGCTCTGTACTAGGGCTTCCAAAAGCAACCGGTTCTTTCGTACAATCACAATTATAATTCTGCTCTAAATATGGAATCGTTGGAACTGTGGCAGTATTCAAAAAAGATAAACACCATCCTGCCCCTGCCTTTACTGCCGAATCAGTACATTCTTCCCCACGAAAATCAAAAGCTCCCAGGGCTCTTGCAGGAGATATGGTATCATCACAGGTTTTAGCATAATATTCATTTACAATCTGACGATAGGTACAACCTACCGTTGCAGCAATCATTGGATGCCAGCTTTCTGCTGAAATCAGGCTTTCCAAAGATTGTGGCAGCCATGCAAAGTCCGGGTGTGTATTCGTTATGCCAAACATAGGCACATGCATAGGTACTTTTGCTCCCTCCGGCAAGGCTACAATCTCAAGGGGAAGATAACCAAGTTTATGAAGCTTCTCAATCTTTTCTATTTTGTATGCGTTACTTCCAAGTGTGGCATCCATAATTCTCTTATATTCTCCAATCACCTGTTCAAAGGGCTTATTAAAAAACTCTTCATTGAAATAATCCATTAAATATGTCTTAATAAATCCCTGTAATCCAAACATTACTACCATATCCCATCGATTCACACGACTCATACGTGGTGTAAAATAGGATACTGATTTTGTAATGTTTTTAGGCAGCATCTCTGCATGTACTGCTTTATAAAAGTCAATTAATAACATTGGATTTACTCTATTCATAATCAAACACCTCCACTTTTTCATTTCTCTTTGTAAAAATACTATTGGTTGTATAAATTCGTTTTATCAAATCACTCTGAATCAGATTCCCTTCTAACACTGTGTTTTCACAATGTGACACATAAAGATAAATATCCTTTGCCCCCAGCTCTTTTAATGCTTTTGCACTGTAATAAAACGTTCCCCCTTTACTACAGATATCATCTATAATCAATATGGTACTATTCTCAATTAATTCTGTTTGACCTGATACTGACAGTCCCAAAATCTCACCGGTTGACCAGTCACGTTTTTTAATTCCAAACACATACGGTTGGCTAAACATGGTAGAATAGCGTTTCATTGCACCTTCATCAGGATAAAATAACAATATACGATTCCCCAATTTTTCTACTACCTTATCCACGTATTTCTTTGGAGACTCAACGTGAATATGATTGATCAATGCCTCACTAACATAGGAGTGAGGATCTAATACCGTGACACTGGAAAAAGATAAATCGTTAATCATTTCACTAAAATATTTTAATGTAAAGATATCTTCACCCTGTTTTACCCTGTCCTGTCTGGCATTTGGAATATATGGAAGTTTTAAAGAAATATCTGTGATTCCTTTACTTCTTAAATGTTTTGTCAAAAAATAAAGTGCAATCAATTCCTCATTGTTTTCATAATGCCATATAATCTCTGCCGGCTTATCTAATTGAACTTCTTCTTTTATCAAAAGAGTTCCATCTGGAAAATGATTGATATCTATTATTTTATTATTATACTTAATCATACTCTCATCTCCTACTAATTATCTTTTTGATATTATCTATTTGATGTTGTTATCATACTATCATTTTGATAATATGTCAAGAGATAATTTTTTATTTAAAAAAAAATAAGTTTGCAAGCCACTTTATTGCTTACAAACTTATTATAGATAAAATCGTAACTGTTCAGTACAGGTCTCAGCATTTACTGCTGAGACCGTAAGAAAATGTGCATTTTACAAAAATCGGGCAATTTTGCATGCGTAAGCATTGCCCGATTTAACGTATCTGTTCAATTATTCTGAACAGATACATAAAAACTTTGAAATTGGAATCTTATTTTCCCGCTGACAACTGATAGTATTTTCCCTTTGCTTCCATCAGCTGTTCATGATTGCCTCGTTCTATAATTCTTCCCTGCTCTAACACCATGATACAATCACTGTTTTGTATGGTGGAAAGTCTATGAGCAATAACAAAGGTGGTCCTTCCAGCCATCAATTTATCCATACCATCCTGAACCAGTTTTTCCGTTCTAGTATCAATGGAGCTGGTTGCTTCATCTAAAATCAACACAGGAGGGTCTGCAATGGCTGCCCTGGCAATGGCTAGAAGCTGACGCTGCCCCTGACTTAAGTTTGCCCCGTCACCGGTTAGTATGGTGTCATATCCTTCCGGAAGTCTTCTGATAAAGCCATCTGCATTTGCTAACTTTGCTGCTGCAACTACTTCTTCGTCTGTTGCATCCAGTCTGCCGTAGCGGATGTTATCACGCACACTCATGGTAAACAAATGAGTGTCCTGGAGAACAATCCCCAGAGAATGTCTTAAATCTGCTTTTTTTATCTTGTTAATATTAATTCCATCATATCGAATCTTACCATCCTGAATATCATAGAAACGGTTAATTAAATTGGTAATTGTAGTTTTTCCTGCTCCTGTAGAACCCACAAATGCAATTTTCTGCCCCGGTGTGGCATATAAATCCACGTTATGAAGCACAATCTTTTCATCATTATAGCCAAAGTCCACATCGTCAAATACTACATCGCCTTTCAGTTCCACATAAGTAGTAGGGTCGCCGTTCTGATGCTTATGTTCCCATGCCCAGATTCCTGTTCTCTCTTTGCATGGAACTAATTTATCCCCTTCCCGCTTTGCATTCACTAAGGTAACATAGCCATCATCCACTTCCGGTGTTTCATCTAAAAGGTTAAATATTCGCTCTGCACCTGCCATAGCCATAACAATGGCATTTAACTGCTGACTTACCTGATTGATTGGCATATTAAAGCTTTTATTAAATGTAAGGAAGGAAGCCAGTGACCCTAAGGTCAGACCTGCAAAACCGTTAATGGCCATAATTCCTCCCACAATAGCACACAATACATAGCTGATATTTCCAAGCTGCGCTGTAACAGGTGCCAAAATATTTGCAAATTTATTGGCATTATCCGCGCTTTCGAATAATTTGTTATTTAACTCATTAAATTTGTCAATGCTTTCTTCTTCATGGCAGAACACTTTTACAACTTTCTGCCCTTCCATCATTTCTTCAATATAACCATTCACTGCTCCAATGGCCTGTTGCTGTGCCATAAAATATTTTCCACTCTGTCCTGCAATTTTTCTGGTAGCAGTGAGCATAATTGCCACCATTACAAGGGTAAGAACAGTCAATGGAACATTTAAGGCAATCATACATACCACTACACTGACAATGGTAATGGCACTGGAAAAAATCTGTGGCATACTCTGACTAATCATCTGCCGTAAGGTATCAATATCATTGGTGTAAATAGACATAATATCACCATGGGCATTGGTATCAAAGTATTTGATAGGAAGGCTTTCCATCTTGGTAAACAGGGAATTACGAAGATTTTTCAAAGTTCCCTGGGTTACATTGACCATGATTCTGTTATATGTGTAAGTAGCAAGAATTCCAACAGCATAAATGCATGCAACTCTGGTAATTTCTTTCAATAAATCCGTAAAATCCGGGTTTTCTGCTTTTAAAAGCGGTAAAATAAAATCATCAATTAAGGTCTGCATAAACATTGTTCCTTGCACATTTGCAAGGACGCTGACAAAAATACAGACTGCTACAAAAATCAGATGAAATTTATAGGTCTTTAAAATATATGCCATTAGGCGTTGAAATGTTTTTCCTGTATTTTTATTTTGTTCTCTCATTTATGCTTCCCCCTTTCCTTCATCAAAGTCACCACTACCTTTTGTCTGGGACTCATAGACTTCTCTGTAAATTTCGTTATGTTTCAACAATTCTTCGTGAGTGCCAAAGCCAGCAATCTCGCCTTCATTCATTACAAGAATACGGTCAGAATTTTGTACACTGGAAACACGCTGGGCAATAATCAATTTGGTGGTATCCGGTATCTCCTCTGCAAATGCCTTGCGGATTTTTGCATCTGTTGCCATATCTACAGCACTGGTGGAATCATCCAAAATCAGAATCTTAGGTTTCTTTAAAAGTGCTCTGGCAATACAAAGTCTTTGTCTCTGTCCACCGGAAACGTTACTTCCACCCTGCTCAATATATGTGTTGTACTTTTGGGGCATCTTTTCAATAAATTCGTCCGCACAGGCAAGTCTACAGGCGTGTTCACATTCTTCCTGTGTGGCTTCCTTATTGCCCCAGCGGAGGTTTTCTAAAATCGTGCCGCTAAATAATGTGTTCTTCTGTAACACCACAGATACTTGATTTCGAAGGGCCTCCATATCATATTCCCTTACATCTCTTCCACCAACAAGCACAGCACCTTTTTGTACATCATATAGCCTGCTGATTAGATTAACCAAACTGGTCTTCGCACTTCCGGTTCCACCAATAATACCAATGGTTTCCCCGGAATGAATGGAAAGATTAATATTTTTTAATACAGCTTCCCCGCCTTTGTTCTGATAACTGAAATCCACATTTTGAAATTCAATGCTTCCGTTTTCCACTTCGTAAACAGGGGCTTTCGGATTTTGTAAATCGCTGGTTTCATTGATTACCTCTGCAATACGCTTTCCGCTGGCCACACTCATGCTGACCATGACAAAGACCATGGAAAGCATCATCAAACTCATAAGGATATTCATACAATAGGTCAGTAAACTCATCAACTCACCTGTGGTAAGCTCACTTCCAACAATCATTTTGGCTCCTATCCAGCTGATTCCTAAGATGCATGCATATACTGTAAACTGCATGGCAGGTGCATTAAATGCCAGCACGCATTCTGCTTTCGAAAAAATGTCCGCAACTGTTCCACTTTCCTTCGTAAACTTTTCTGTTTCGTAGTCCTCTCTGACATACGCCTTTACTACA
>JBGVDD010000041.1:0-3483 GCA_045119215.1 Lachnospiraceae bacterium
GATATGGATTACCTACTCTTTTCCGGAGAGTAGAGTTGGCCTTTGTCCAGCAGACCAAAGAGCAGACGTATAAATTTACGGGAAGTCAACGCGAGTGCTCGTTTATGCTGATGATTTCTTGTTTCAGCATATTTCTTTTGATAGAAGGCTTTATACTCGGGACAGTGATTAATCACACTGCCGGTAGCCTCTATTATGTAATAGCGTAAGTAACGGTTTCCGGCTTTGCTCATTCGTGAATCTTCGGATTCAAAGTCGCCAGAGTCGTTATCATTCCAAACGATACCGCAGTATTTGGCGAGCTGATTGGCATTCTGAAATGCTTTGATTGAACCGATCTCTGCGAGAATGCCAGCCGAATAAACCTTACCTATTCCAGGTATGGAATTAAGCACTGTATATTCTTCAGGATTTAATCCCTGAACTGTTTTAAGGATTGCTTTATCAATAGCTTTTAATTCCTTTTCAAAGGAGCTAATGCAGTTAAAAGAGGAGGCTATTGAAATCGTAAGTGGTTCATAAAGACATTTATCAAGTCTGTATGAATTACGAGCTGCAGCCTGTACTATTTTTGCTGTTTCTTCTGGATCAGCAATACGCCCCTTACTTTTAGAATTAATGAATTCAATCAGTTCCTCAATGGATGAGTTAACGATGTCTTCATTCGTTGTGAATTCAGTAAGGATAGCCTCTGCTGTGGCACCATATTTGTTTGAAAATGGGTGTTCCCCATTTCTAAGTAAAGCATACTCACTGAACTTGAGATAGATGTTATTTAACATGTAAGTTTTCTCTCTGGTAATGCATTCAGTGATGTGCATGCGATGTCTTGTAAGACGTTGTAAGGCAAGGTATTGAGAACCACGCCATGGTTTGATAGCAATACGCCCAACACGAGCAAAATCAGCTATCACAAAGGAATCAATACCATCATTTTTCCCTATATCGTTAAAGGACTTCTTGTAGTTCTTAACTTCTTTAGGATTAAGACAGTAAACACGGACAGAGAATGGAGCAAGTAGTTCACTAGTTGATAAATAGTTAGCCAAATGTACTCCATAGAAGCCGGTAGATTCCATGCCAATGACAACGTACTTGAACTGATGATTATCAGCAAGGACATCAGCAATCATTTTTTCAACAATACCTGCACCTTCTTTAGTGTTTTCGAAAGGTTTCATTTTGATAAAGAAATCCTGGTTGAAATCAAGTGCAGATATGACATGAATACGGGATGCAATGTCAATCCCAACAAAAAGCGTTGAGAGGTAATCGATATGTTCTTTCACGGATAGTCACCACCTTTCATAGCAAGAATAAAAGAAAATGTAATCATGGCTTATCCCAGATCACTACGCCGCCCTAAACCTCGCGTTATTAGCATTATCCGGTAAGAAATACCCTGCTGGTGGCTAGATACCGGAATGCAGCATTTGTGTAATAAGTCTTAGCGTAGCATTAGGGCTGCATGCTTTCTTGGCAATAGCAAAAGCTTTGCTGGAGTGACGAAGCAGTAACCATAGCTACAGTTCTTATAGAACTTATTGTAACATCTGGGACCATGACTATAAAGTAACTTATTAACTATGTGGGTGTAAAAGGATGTCCAACAATTCATCCAATACCTGCATCATAAAAAATAAGTCTATAGCCTCTTTGAATGAGGTCTATAAACTTATTATACGAGGAGTGACCTCATACGGAAAATTTATTATACAACGAAAAAAAACATAATTGGTAGACTGTTTCAATATTTTCAAATATATTTTTTAGGATTTTCTGGTAGTGTAAATTAGTTTGTGTTTTTGGTAAAAAATGGCTCCTTTTTGGTAAGAATTCAGATATGAAAATTCTTATCGAAAAGGAGTATTTTTATGCCAGTAGCAAAAGAACAAATACGACAGATTATCTCAGATAACAACATCAATAGCGTTGCAGATGTCTATGCCCTTCTCAAAGACAGTTTTAAAGACATCCTGCAGGAACTTATGGAAGCGGAACTGGATGCGACCCTCGGTTATGAAAAAAATCAAAAAGGTAATTTACAGTCTGAAAACAAAAGAAATGGCCATTCTACTAAAAATCTGAAAAGTCAATATGGAGAATTCCAGATTGATGTTCCCAGAGATCGGAATGGAGAGTTTGAACCCAAATTGATTCCAAAATACCAGCGAGATATTTCTGGAATCGAAGAAAAAGTAATCTCTTTATACGCCCGTGGCATGAGTACCAGAGATATTCATGACCAGCTTCAGGACCTCTATGGAATTGAACTATCCGCAGAGATGGTTAGTAAAATCACAGACAAAATCCTCCCGCAGGTCAAGGAATGGCAGTCCCGTCCGCTGAATCCTGTCTATCCGTTTGTTTTCATGGACTGCATTCATTATAAGGTACGGGAGGATGGAAGGATTTTAAGCCGTGCGGCCTATGTAGTTCTTGGGGTTACAGTGGAAGGATACAAGGATATCCTGAGTATTACAGTCGGTGCCAATGAGACCAGCAAGTTCTGGCTTGGGATGCTCAACGATTTGAAAAACCGCGGAGTAAAAGAGGTTCTGTTCTTCTGCGTAGACGGACTGCCGGGCTTTAAAGAAGCAATCCAGGCGGTTTATCCGCAGGCAGAAATTCAGAGGTGTGTCATTCATATGCTGCGCAATTCTTTTAAATACGTGAATTATAATGATCTGAAAAAGTTTTCCTCGGATTTTAAAGCAGTTTACAATGCCCCAAATGAAACGGCTGCTCTTTCTGAACTGGAGGTAGTAAAAGAAAAGTGGGGAAAGAAATATCCTTATGCAATCAGTAACTGGGAAAACAACTGGGAAGACGTGAGTTCCTTTTTCCAGTTTTCAAATGATATCCGGCGTATTATGTACACGACGAACATCATAGAGGGCTTGAACCGCCAATATCGAAAAGTAACGAAGACGAAAAGTGTATTTCCGAGTGATACCGCATTGGAAAAAATGCTGTATCTGGCCAGTGAAAACGTAGTAAAGAAATGGACGCAGAGATATCGTAATTGGGATCAGGTACTGAGTCAGCTGATTGTCCTTTACGGAGAGCGCCTTACCAGTTATCTCTAAAAAGAAAAGGCAGGAACGGCTGTGCCCTGAAAGCCTGCCGTTCCAACCTTATTCCGTCGGCATTTGTATTATTGCCAGATAATCCCAACCTTATTCCAGAGGCCGGGTATGGGCAGAGCCCATAAAATGTCAAATAATACAATGCCGTATTTGTTATGCAAAAAAATCCCAGAAGATGTATGGAACTCTTTGATATGGTTATACTATAGATAGAAAGAAATGTTCGACAGCAATAAATGCCTCAAAACGACAGCAAAATCTTACATATCTTAATTCTTATCAAAAAAGTTCAACTCCCATAGACACAAAAATTTTTACATCCTCCTTTGGAATGAGCTTTCACCCCCTACTTTATAAATAGAAGCTTACAATCTCCTGCTCCAATTTCACATCG